>JANQFR010000017.1 GCA_028277745.1 Phycisphaeraceae bacterium | reverse complement strand
CGAGCCCCCAATACCCGCCGCCCGGCAGAACCATGACCCCGGCCTTATGGTTGGCGTCAGGGTTGGGATACAACGTCAGCGAGGTCTTGTCCGCCAGATCTGGCGTGGGCCACAGCTCGATTCGGGTCATGGCGGCAGTATATCTTTGGACCCGGCGGCCTGACGCACGCGCCGGCGGTGCTCCGCCGGGCCGTAGCCGAAATGCTCGGTGAAAACGCGGTGAAAATGCGAGTAGCTGCCGAACCCCGCGCGTAGCGCCGCCTCGGTGATGTTCAGGCGTTGGCCCCGTCCGTAAAGCGCCAGGAAACGTGACAGGCACTGCCGCTGGCGATAGGCGACGATCGACACCCCGGTCTGCTGCTTGAACAGCCGGCTCAACCGCGACGGGCTGAGGCCGGCGCGTTCGGCGATCTGTTCGAGCCCCAGCGGCTCGACCTCATCCCGCAGCAGCCGGGCTGCGCGGTGCACCGCGGGGTGCAGCCCGGCCGATGCCCCCGGCCCCTCCGCGTCGTGGAAAGCCGACCACGCCGACAGCAGCAGGTGCGCCAGCGCCGCGTTGTAGCGGTCCGGCTGATCGTCGTAGTCCCGCATGTCGCGCATCAGGGCGTCGAGCGCCGCCAGCCGGCTTTCATTCAGCACCGCCGCCACCTGGTCCGGAAGCCGCCGCCCGGTCAACGGCTCCGACCACGCGGTCGCACACACGCGCTTCACCATCCGTGGCCGGAACACCGCGATCCACATCCGGAAGCTGCGCGACTCCTCCACCAGCACGTGCGCCTCGCCCGGCATCAGCCAGATCAGCGAGCCCGGCGTCAGCCTCACCCGCCGGTCGTTAAACAGGTACGTCGCGGCGCCCGCCATCACCAGGTTGAACTCCGGCTCGCGGTGCCGGTGCGATTCACGCCGGACACCGACCACCGGCTCAAGCCACCACACGTGGCCGTCCAGGCCCTCGGGGACATCGATGCGGCTGACCGTCATGACAAAAAATGATAACTATTCGATCCGCTTGCGGGAGGATTCCCCCGGCCCGGCCGGTCAGAATACCCGCAACCTCTTAACCCGACGGAGCCTGCCTTATGTCCACGGCCATCGCCGAACCGATCGTCACCGACGCCCAGAAGCAACAGTTTCAAGAAGAAGGGTTCTTCATCCTGAAAAACATCGTCCCCGCCGACATGCTCCAGATGCTCCGCGAAGATTGCAGCTACTTCATCGGCTACCAGGACGCCCAGATGGACGCCGCCAACGAGACGACCATGGGCATCACCCACCGCAGCAAGCGTTACTTCATCGGCAATCGGTACCGCATGAGCCACCGGATGTGGCGGTTCATCTACAGCGACCTGATGGCCCAGGTCGCCGCCGCCGCCCTCGGGCCCGACGTCTACCTCTTCAACGAGCAATGGGTCGTCAAGGGCGCCGACGTCGGCATGAAGTTCGCTTGGCACCAGGACTCGGGCTACGTCAAGTTCGGCGACCCGACAACGACCCACATCCCTTATCTCACCTGCTGGATCACCCTCGACGACGTCAGCGAGAAAAACGGCACGGTCTACCTCCTGCCGCACTCCCGGGCCGGCACCAAAGACACCATCTTCGATCACGAAAAGGAAGAGGGCACCAACGACCTGATCGGCTACACCGGCGACGACCCCGGCGACCCGGTCATCGCCCCCGCCGGCTCCATCGTCGCGTTCTCCTCTTACTGCTTCCACCGCTCCGGCGCCAACCACACCCCCAACATGCGCCGGATTTATCTCGCCCAGTACAGCGCCCTGCCCATCAAGAGCACGAAGGGCGGCCTCTGGGCCATGGCCGTGCCGTTTATCAAGAACGGCGAAGTGATCTACAACCATGAAGACGACACCGCCGACAAGTACGGCCCCGGGCTCCGTGAGGGCGGAGCATCATGAGCGCATCCCCATCGATCCCACATGGAAACCCGACTGGAGCCGCGCCAAACGCCGGCTGCGGGGCTGGTGGCGGGGCGAGGACCTCGCGGTTTCCGTCACCGCGCCGCTCGACGTGCCGCGGCTGTCCCTGCCCCTGCCGCCGCAACCCGTCGACGCCCGAGACAAGTGGGTCGGCCGCCCCGGCCGCGTGCGGCGTGAAACGCACCGCCTGAGCCGGACCTACCTCGGCGGCGAATGCGTCCCGGTGTCTCACACCATGTGCATCGGCGCAGGCGACCTCGCGGCGATGCTCGGCTGCGGCTGGCGCTTCAGCGACCCGACCGTCTGGTTCGAGCCCTGCATCAGCGATCCCGACCATCACCCGCCCCTCACCCTCGACCGCGGCAGCGAGGCGTTCCAGACGCTGACCCAGTTGCTTCGAGACGACATCCAGCAGGCCGCCGGGCGATACCTGACCGGGATCCCCGACCTGGTGGAGAACTTCGACATCCTCGCGGCCCTGCGCGACCCGCAGACGTTGCTGCTGGATATCTACGACCGTCCCGGGTGGATCGAGCAAAAGATCGACGAGATCAACGGCGCCTTTTTCGAGGCTTTCGATCATTTTTACGAACTGGCCCGGGATGACGAGGGCGGATGCGTCTTCACGGCGTTCGGCCTGTGGGGCCCGGGCAAGACCGCCAAAGTGCAGTGCGACGCGTGCTCGATGTTCGGCCCCGACCAGTTCAAACAGTTCGTCGTCCCCGCCCTCACCGAACAGTGCGACTGGCTCGATTACAGCATGTACCACCTCGACGGCGAGGAGTGCTGGCCCAACCTCGACCTGCTGCTGGCCATCGAGTCACTGGACGCCATCGAGTGGACCCCCAAACTCGCCTACGCCAACGAAGGCGGCGGCCACCCCAAATGGTACGACCTCTACCGCCGCATCAAAGCCGCGGGTAAGTCCGTCCAAGCCATCTGCGTCAAGCCCGATGAAGTCATTCCCCTCTTGGACGCCGTCGGCCCCGAAGGCATGTACATCCAATGCCACGCGGCGAGGGAGATGGAGGCAGAGGCGCTGTTGAAGAGCGTCCAGCCGTACTACCAAGCTTCGGACGCCACACCTTGACCCCACAGGGCCAAGAGCACCACATCCCGCATGCGTTGGCCCACAGCCTTCGCCTTGGCGGCTAGCGCATCGTCCTCCTCAAACCGGTTGGCCGGGACGTCGGCGATTTCGGCGACGACGCCACGCACCTGATCTTCGCTACGCATCACATCAAGTGCGTTTGACGCCGCTTGCGATGCGGCAGCAGGCAGAGGCCTCCAAGCCCCAGCAATGCGAAGGACGTGGGCTCGGGGATCAACGCCACCTCGCCGTTGAGCGCGATCTCAGTGATGCGGTTGACCTGGCCGGCGTTGTTCGCGTTATCCCGGAAGTAGATCCGGATCTCAATCGCCACAGCGAGGTCCTGAAACGCGGCCGCCGACAAATCAACCGTGCGCGCCTCGGGCGTGGGATTCACACCGCTGGTCACCACGTACGACATGATCGACGAGGCGAAGCCGTCTACGCTGGATCTCACATCCGCCACGAAGTTAAACGAGCTCGATCCCGCGCCGCCGGGTGTGTTCGTCGCGCGCTGCTTGAAAGTAAAGGTTTCGAGATCCATCTCGTAACCCACGTTGGGCGTGATCTGAAAACTCAGGTATTCCTCAGCCGCCACGGTGGACGCCGGGTCGGACCCGCTCGTGCCGTTGGTGCGGGTGAAGAAAAAGCCGCTCGAAGAGCCGAAGCCCGAGGTTGCGCTATTGAAACCGGCTCCAAAGACCGCGTCGCTCGCAACGACATTGGCGTCCGCGCTGGTCGGCGCGCCGCTCCCCAAACCGTCGTACTGAGCAATCACCGCAGCACTGGCCGGGGTTCCCGTCAAAACAAACAACGCCACCGCACACAGCGCATAACGAAAAAACAGTCGGGGCAGAAACATGAAGAAACCTCCTGATGATGAAGATGACGCGGATCAGTCACACGCCAGAGCCAAGCGTACACTCCAGAAATCCCCGACTATTGCATGATCGTGCAATAATATTTACATATTGACACACGGCGTTTCGACCATGATGATGCCGGCATGCCTCAGACGGTCCGCCGCGTGGCCTTGATGATCGACCCGCGCTTCGGCTATGCCGCACGGGTAATGGACGGCATACACCAATACATGGCCGACCACCGCGAGTGGCGGGTTTCGGTGTTCGAGCATCAGGACGACTACAGAACACAGGCTGTCCAAGACTGGCGGGGCGAGGGGGTGATCGGATCGTTTCATACCCCCCAGCTCGCCAAGGCAGTGATGGCCAGCCCCCACCCTTGCATCAACATCACCGGCTCAACCGATCAGCACTCGTTGATCAACGTCCTCAGCGACGACGCCGCGGTCGGCGCGATGGCGGCGGACCACTTTTTGCAGCGCGGCTTTCGCCGCTTCGCGTTCGTCGGCCCTACCGATGTCGCTTTCGCGCGCTTCCGAGCCGATGGTTTCGAGTCAGCGTTAAAAAAACACGGCGTCACTTGCTCACGCTTTTCGAAACCCGACGCATTCATCGCGCATTTAACGGATGCTGCACGGCCAACGCCTTCATCCACCGCGGTGCTCGCCGCGAACGATGGCTTGGGCGCGAACCTGCTGAACCGCGCCCAGGCTGCGGGCCTCGGCGTGCCGGATAAGCTGGCAGTACTGGGGGTGGGTGATTACGTCTCGATGTGCCAAGTCTGTACGCCTTCGATGTCGAGCATCGATATCGACTTTGAACGCCGCGGTTACGAGGCCGCGGCCCTGCTCGATCGGCTCATGGGCGGGCGGCCGGCGCCGAAGCGCCCCATCCGTGTCAGCCCCCGAGCGGTGATGACCCGCCAATCCACTGACATCCTGGCCATCGATGACATCGATGTCATCCACGCCGTACGCTTCATCCGCGACCACGCGACCGAACCCATCGACACTCAACGCGTCGCCGATGAAGTGATCATCGGTCGCCGGTCCTTGGAAACGCGGTTCAAGAAGGCCATGGGCAAGACCGTGCATGAGGAAATCACCCGCCGCCGACTCGAGCGGGCTCAGCACCTGCTTGTTGCGACCAAGCTGGGCCTGATGGACATCGCCGTGCGCAGCGGTTTCGCCAACAGCAGCGCGCTATGCAACGCCTTCCGCCGTGCGTTCGATCAGACCCCCTCCACCTATCGCCGCCAACATCGGCTGTAGCCGCCGTGTAGGAATCACCCGACGCCTGCCCTCAGCTTTGCGCTTCCCGACAAAGACAAGCAAAATCAAGTCAGGCAGACCGTATCAAGCCTTCACCGGCAGCGGCGTCTGCGGGGTGGCGAGCACCGCGTCGCGCATGCGTTGGCCCAGAGCCTTGGCCTCGGCGACCAGTTCGTCGTCGTTCTCGAACTGGTTGATCGGGACGTCGGCGACTTCGGCGGCGGGGCCATGCATCATCTTCACGCCGCTCATCTCGCAGTCGTCGCCGTGGCCGCATTTGAGGCACGGCACATTGCCGAGGACGACGAGGGCGCCGAGGTTCTCCATGCCCTCTTCCATCATCCAGAAGGCGACCTGCTGGGAGGCGATGTCGGCGGCGGGCGGCAGGTTCGGCGCGCCCGGGGGGACGGCGGTGGTGATGACCGCCGCGCCGATCTTGCCGCGGTTCAACCCCGTCTGGTGACGCAGGCAGTACATGCGTTCCATGAACGCCTTGCTCCGGCCGTCGAGGCTGCTGTAAGGCGTGAACGCCCCGAGCACGAACGCCTTGGCGTTGCGGAACTTCTCGGCCAACGCCTGCCCGTCGTCGCGCACGACGCACTGGTTGTTGTTCTTGCACCCGAGGCACGCCCGGCAGGGCTCGAGGTGCAGCTCGCTGAGCTTGATGAATTCGGTTTCCAGGCCGGTCGCGTCCAACACCGCTTTGACCGCGCGATCGGTGTTGCTGTTGCGTACCGGGCTGCCGCTGATGCCGAGGACCTGGGTCACGATGCCGCTCCTTTCCGGGAGAGTTCCGAGCGGGGTGTGACAATTGTATCCGGGCGCGTGTTCGAGCGCGACGCCATTTTCACCCTTTCCCGCCGGAAGAGGTTCGGGGGCCGCACGCGGCGGTGGGCGACGCGTGCGGCGTGGGAGCCCACACGTGTTAAGGGCGGGGCGATGGGGGTGGATTCACGCCGTGGCGGGGTGCTCGGCGAGATCGCCCAGGAGGATGAGGGGGCCGCTGGATTGGATGCGGATCGGGACCATGCGGCCGACCAGTTCCGGGGGGCCGTCGAAGCAGACGATGAGGTCACCATCGGTCCGGCCGGTGAGTTGGGTGACCTCTACGGGCCGCTCCCAGCCGAGGGTCACCGATGGGTCGGCCTCGTTGAGCGCGGTCTTCCGGGCTTTGCTGCTGATGGACTCGACGAAAACGTCAACGGTCTTGCCGACGTACGCGGCGTGGACCTCACGGCTGACCTCGGTCTGGATGGCGAGCAGCTCGTTGTTGCGGCGTTTCTTGTCGGCCTCGGAGACGTCGTCTGCAAGCCGGTCGTACGCGGCGGTGCCGGGGCGCGGGCTGTACTTGAAGATGAAGCTGTTCTTGAAACGGCCGTCCCGCAGGAGCTGGGCGGTCGCTTGGTGATCCTCTTCGGTTTCGGTCGGGAAGCCGCAGATGATGTCGGTCGCCAGCTCGGCGTCGGGCAGGTAGGCGCGGACGCGGTCCAGCAGGTCCCGGTACTGCTCCACGGTGTAGCCCCGGTTCATGAGCTTGAGGAGGCGGTTGCTCCCCGACTGGACCGGCAGGTGAAGGTAGCGGCAGATCCGCGGCCGGTCCTTGATGACCTGGAGGATGTCGTTCCCGAAGTCGCGCGGGAAGCTTGTCACGAAGCGGAGGCGCTGGATGCCGGGGACCTCATCGTGGATCCGCGCGAGCAGGTCCGCGAAGCTCACGACGCCCGGCTTGAAGACAGGGCTCGGCCCGCCCGTGCCGCGGTTGGGTGAGAGCACGCTGCCGACCTGCGGCTGGGCGACGCCGTTGACCGTGACGCTCGCGGCGGTGTCGTAATGGTAGTGATTGACCGTCTGGCCCAGAAGCGTGATCTCGCAGGCGCCCTGGTCAGCCAGTTTCCTGCACTCGTCGACGATGTGATCGGGCGGGCGATGGACCTCGGCCCCGCGGGTGTGGGGGACGACGCAGTAGGTGCAGAACTTGTTGCAGCCGCGTGTGATTCGCACGTAGGCGCTGCGCCCGCCCGCCATGTCGTCGTCGGGGCTGAACGACCGCGACAGGTCCAGCAGCTCGAGCGAGTCCTCCGCGGCGGCGAGGGTCGCCGAGCGGCGGTGCGTGTTGCCCTGAAGGGCCACCTCGGCGTGGCGGGCCCCGCCGCGTGATGACAGGTCGGTCTTCAGCCGGTTGTCGATCAACTGCGGCGCCTTGTCCAACTCGCCCGGGCCGATCAGCAGATCGATCTGGGGGTGCTTGCGGATCATGTCCGTCCCGTCGCGCTCCGCCATGCAGCCGATCACCCCCAGCACGACCTCGGGCCGCTGCTGCTTATGTACCCCCACCTCGCCGACGCGCGACCACACCTTCTGCTCCGCCCGCTCGCGCACCGAGCAGGTGTTGTAGAGCACCACGTCGGCCGCTTTCCAATCGTCGGTGAACCGATAGCCCAGGCTCTGCAACTGGCTGCGGACCAACTGCGAGTCGAGCACGTTCATCTGACAGCCGAACGTCTCCAGGTACACGCTCGGCCGCCCGGCGCGGGGCGGGTTGTCGTCGTTCACGGCGGTCATGACAAGCACACCATCATACCGCCGAAGCCCGGCGTAGTGGGACGGTTTGACCTGTACCGCGGCCGGGTAGGCCCCGTGTTCCTCATGCCGCCGTCGATCAATCCGGCAGCGACAGCGCCACGATCCGGGGCTCGAACCGGCCCTCGAGTGGGTTCCAGTTCATGACGCGGAACCGCACCGGCTCGTCGGGGTCGAGGTCGGCGGTGGCGGCGGCCAGCTCTTCGACGGTCGTCACGTCGGCCCGCATCACCTGGGTGATCAGCGAGCCCTCGCCGATCCGCATGGTGGCGGCGGTCGAGCCCGGCCGGACACGTTCGATCAGCACCCCGGGCTGGTGCGGGATCCGGGAGCGGGCGGCGTCTTCGGCCGTGAAGGTCTCCAACTCGGCGAACCCCAGCTTGCGGAGCAGGTCCATCCCCCTGGCGTCGGCCTCGGCGTCGTTGGGCTGGGGCGTCGCCTGCCGCGAGGGCGGCGTCGGAAGCCCGGCCGAACTCACCGACGGCAATTCCGCCAGCGTCACGTTGAAGTCGCGCGACACGCCGTCGCGGAACACCGTGATCTTTACGTCGCTGCCCGGCCGGAACGACGCGATGCGGTAACGCAGCTCGTCCGGGTCCCGCACCGGCTGGCCGTCGACCGCGGTGATGATGTCATCGACCTGGATGCCCGCCTCGTCGCCGGGGCTGCCGGGGATCGGCTCGACCACCAGCACGCCCTTGCCGTTGTATCCGTAGGTCTTGGCCAGGTCCGGGTCCAGTTCGCCGATGATGACGCCCAGGAACCCGCGGGTCACCTTGCCCTCATCGATGATCTGGTCAACCACCGACTGGACCATGCTCACCGGGATGGCGAACCCCAGCCCCAGGAAGCTCATCGACGCCCGCTGACCGCTCGGGTCGCGCTGGGCGGCGATCGCGGTGTTCATGCCCACGACCTGGCCGTAGATGTTGGTCAGAGGCCCGCCCGAATTGCCCGGGTTGATCGCCGCGTCGGTCTGGATGTAGTTCTCATAGCCCGTCGGGCCGATGATGTTGAGCTTGCGCCCCTTGGCCGAGACGATCCCCTGGCTCATCGAAAACTCGAACCGCAGGGGCGAGCCGAACGCGAACACGATCTCGCCCTGGCGCACGCCGTTGGGCGCCAGCGCCGCGGGGTGAAGGTTCTCCGGCGGGATGTCGACATTCAGCACCGCGATGTCGGTGTTGGAATCGACATTGACCAGTTCCGCTTCACGCTCGGTCCCGTCGGCGAAGCGGACGATGATCTCGTCGGCGCCGCGGACGACGTGGTAGTTCGTGATGATGTGGCCCTGATCGTCATACACCCAGCCCGACCCGTTGCCTGAGGGCAGGGCGGGGTTGTATCGGCTCCAGTCGTCGTCGTCGCGCGTGTCCGGCCGAGGCGCCGGCTGCCCCGGGGACCCGAACCAGCGCCGCAGCGCCTCGTCCCGGGCGGCCACGTTGCGGCGGGTGCGGACATTGATGTGCACCACGCTGGGCTCCACCAGCTCCGCGACCTGCGTGAACGCCTCGGACAACTCCGCCAGCGACGGGTTATTGACCAGCGTATCCTTGATCAGGGTGATCCGGGCGTCGGTCTGGGCGTGGGCGATCTCGCGGACGAGCCGGGGACCGCTGTACATCACGAGCAGGACCGCGGCGATCAGGACGATCGTCGGTCCGTACCACTTGATACGCTGCATGGGGGGACTCCTGCAAGACTCAGATTAAGGCGGGACGCCCGGACCGCGGCGCCGGGGGGTCGGCCACACCAGATATGATACGCACGTCCCGCGGCAAAGTTCAGGTTTTTGGCCACAACGCCCGCCCGGCGTGCCAATCCCCGCCCCAGCAGGTATGCTTGACCGCCATGTCGCCCGGATCACCGTCTTGTCTTGCGGGGCCCCTCACATGATGAATCGACGTTCAATCGTCCTGCTCGTCCTTTTCGCGTTGCTGATTGTTGTTTACGTGGTGTTTTTCACCGGCCGGGCTGAAAAAGAGATCACGGTCATTTATGAATTGGTCAAGCCGCGGCGGTTCCACCCGTCTCAGCCGCTGATGGCGGTGCGTTTCATGACGCCCCGGAACTACGCGTTCGACCTGATCGAGGTGGAGGAGGTCGACGCCCCCGCCGAGGCGCCCGCCGAAGTCGAGAACGAGGCTTCGCCGGATGAGGGGGAGAATGACGGGCTCGCCTTTGTGCTGACGCCTGAGGAGATGGGCGAGGAAGAGGGGCCGATGTGGCGGCTGATCGTGGATGACGAGGCGGATCGTCCGGTTTCGTCGGCCGGCTTCTGGTACGGCCAGCGGATCCGCGGGATGAAACGCGATCCCAACCGGCGGGCCCGCCTGCTCAAGCCCGGCCAGACCTACCGTCTCACCGTCGAAGCCGACGGGGTCCGCGGACAGCTCGACTTCCAGACCCGCTATTTCCAGGAACCACAGGTAAGACCCCGCTGACGGGTTTCTGACCTGAATCCATGTCCTCACGTCCACGTGACAGCCTGGGCCCTGCGGGCCGGCGCTAAACGGCGCGTTGCCGGGGAACGGCGCGCGGCTTAGACTGCGGGGATGAACCGGATCGAACGGATTTTCACCGACCTGCGACAAGGCCACGGCAAGGCCCTGATGCCGTATCTCACCGCAGGCGACCCGGATATCGCCACCACCGGCCGGCTGATCCCCGCCATCGAGACCGCCGGCGCCTCGATCTGCGAGTTGGGGATCGCGTTTAGCGACCCGATCGCCGACGGGCCGGTCATCCAGGCATCGATGACCCACGTGCTCAACCACGGGGTGCGGGTGGAGCAGGTGTTCGAGACCGTCCAGCAGGTCCGCCCCGCGGTGGGGCTGGGGCTCGTGGCGATGGTGAGCTACTCGATCGTCCATCGCATGGGGCTCGAGGGGTTTGTCAACGACGCGAAGGCGGCGGGTTTCGACGGGTTTATTTTTCCGGATTTACCCCTGGAGGAATCCGAGCCGGCGGTGGAGGCGGTGCGCGGGGCGGGGATGATCCTGAGCATGCTGATCTCGCCGACCACGAGCGATGAGCGCGCCGCGAAGATCGCCGCCGCCTGCAGCGGGTTCGTCTACGTGCTGAGCCGATCCGGGATCACCGGAGAGCGGTCGTCCCTGCCGGCCGGACTGCCCGATCGGATTTGTAAATTGCGTGATATCACAGACTTACCCATAGCGGTGGGGTTCGGCATCGGAACCGCCCAACAGGTCCGGCAGGTGGTCGGCGTCGCGGACGCGGCCATCGTGGGGTCGGCGCTTGTCCGGCGCATCGTCGAGCACCGCTCGTCCGGCTCTAACGAGGTGGTCGCGGCTGTCGGCGGTTTTGTCGAGGAACTGGCCCAGGGCCTGAATCAGGAGGCTTCAGGCGTGTGAGAGGGGTGAACCATGCGTGCGGAGCAGTGGTTACGAACAGCAAAACTGAGTCTGGGCGTCGCCGGCGCCTCCGCGTTATGGCTGATAGGGTTCTGGGGGTGGAGGGCGGCCCGCGAGGGTGTCTGGCCTTGGGATCACGCCATGGCCCTCATCCCGCTGTCGGCAGGATGGCTTTTGTGGATGATGATGGTGGCTGATGACGTATGCCCTGAAGCGTCGATAGGGGTGACAGGCTGTGTCAAAATCACGGTCGTGCTGGCTCTGGGCGGTTCACTGGGGGTCACGGCCGGTCGCTTGTGGTGGTGACCAGACAGACCGGGGCGCGACCCGGCGTGTAAAGGATTGATCCATGCAGACCAAGACGTATTGGATGGCGACCCTCGCCGCGGCCTCGATCATGGCGGGGCTCTGTCCGTCCCCCGCCTGGGGCCAGTTCGGCACCCGGCGGGCCAATGACCTCGACCCCCAGCAACTCATGGCGGCCCAGTTCGCCGTGTTCACCCACACCGCGTTGCTGGGGCAGGGCGAACCCACCGCCGACCAGCTGACTCGTGCCCGCACGCTGCTGGATTTCGCCCTCGAGCTCGACCCCGACCAACCCGAGCTCCTGCGGATCCGCGGTGAGCTCGCCACGTATGAGGGCGATACGGAGGGCAAGCTCAACGCCTTGAGGCGGTATCTCAAGCTGCGGCCAAGCGACGATGCGGCCCAGCTCCAGCTCATCCTCACACTCACCGCCCGGGAGCAGACCCTTGACGGCAGGCTGGACTCCATGGAGCGGATCCTCAAGTCCGCCGGCGGCCAGCGGCTGAGCCGGCCCCTGCGTTCACGCCTGGCCCTCTACGCCGCGGTGGCCGCCCGGGAGCTGGGCGACGAGACCGCGTTCGGCGCATGGCTCCAGCAGGCGGTCGAGCTGGACCCCGCCAATCCGGAAGCGGCCCAGCTCACCTATGAACTGGCCGTCCTGCGCGGGGCCGACATGCTGCAACTCGGCATCGCGGCGATCGCACGGGCCCGGGCCAAGCCGCTCGACATCAATGCGCGGCTGGACCTCGGGCAGATCCTGTTGAGCCAGGCGGCGTATTACCAGGCGGCCGAGCAGTTCGACACGATGGCCACGCTGCTGTCGGCGCCCCCCGACGAAGAGCAGCTGAGGGCCTGGGTGCTCAGCCTCGCCGCCGCCAGCCGCGCCTCCGATGCCCTGCGGATGCTCGGCAACTACGAGGCGTACCTCGCGTCTCAACGCGACCCTGCTGCTCAAACCGACAACGAGGTCGACCCGATCCTCCCGACCGAGCTGGAATTGTTGCGGCTGGCGGTGCTCGCCTCGGCCAATGACGACCTGCTCAAGGCGGACGCCGACGCCTCGTATGCCCTGCTGAAACAGTCCCTGCTCGACCGCCAGAACGCCGGCGAGCCGAATGCGCAAGCAGACTACGCGTGGGTGTCGGCCCTCTTCGGGCGTGAGCTGGATGAGGTCGAACTCACGCTGCGCGAGCTGCCCGCTGAAGACCCGCTCGTCCAGCGTGCACGCGGCTGGCTCGCGATCCAGAAACGCGACCCGGAGGAGGCGCGAGCCGTGCTGACCGACCTGGCCAAGGACGATCCCTGGGCGAAGCTCGGCATGGCCCGGTTGCTCGAAGTGACCGACGACAACCAACGGATCGCGCTGCAGTCGCTCGTGTTCGAGACGCCCAACTCGCTGGTCGGCATGCTGGCGGCTCGGGAATTGACCGCGACGCGTCGCGACGTGAGGCCCACGCAGACCGGCGCCCTGCTGGTCAGGCAGATGGAGCGATATCCCGACCAGCTCTGGCGGGCGGACGTCCGTTCGGCGCCATGGGTCGACATGAACATCGATGTGGAGCCCAAACGGTTCAGCTACCTCCAGAAGATCCCGGCCAGGGTGTCGATCAAGAATCTCTGCGGCGTGTCGCTGGCGCTGGGGCCGGGCGGGACCCTGCCCGGCACCGTGCTGCTGACGCTCTCGCCGTCCATCGCCGGCCAACGGTCCGCGCCCCTGCCGCAGATCGTGTTGGACCTGAACCGCCAGCTCACGCTCCGCGCCGGCGAGAGCATCGAGGTGCCGCTGCGTATCGACGAGTCGGTCTTCGGCATGGTCGCCCGGCTTCATCCGCAGAACGCCGTCGGGGTGCGGGTCAGCGGTCTGCTCGATCCCGTCGCCGCGCCCGACGGCCGCGTCACCGGTGGGCTGCTGAGCATCCGCGACACCCTCCAAGGCATCCTGATCCCCGGCCTCCCGCCGACCGAGCAGAACATCGACGACTGGATCGACCAGATCAACACCGCCGAGGGCGCCCCTCAGATGCTTGCGCTGGCCAAGCTGGTGCAACTGCCGGGGACCGAGCTCGAGCCGCTCAACGATGTGCTGCGCGCCCGCAGGCTGTCCGACGCGGTGAACAATCTTTATCCCGAGCTCGACCCACTGCGTCAGGCGTGGACGGTAATGTTCATCACTCCGCAGGCCCGTGAGGACGGGGCGTTGAGCCGGGTGATGGACCTGGCTCAACGCAGCACCGAGCCGATGGTCCAGATCGCGTTGTTAACCACGCAGGTGGACGACCCGGCGTCGCCGGTGCTGGCCGCGGCGTTGCGCAGCGACAACAAGCTGGTGCGTGATTACGCCGCGGCGATCCGTGACGCGTTGCAGCGGGCGGCCGAGGCGGCGGCCGGGACGGCGGCGCCTCAATAAGCGGGTGACGACCGGATAAGAATAGCGCGCGGCAGCCCGGCCTTGCGGGTCGGCGCTAAACGGGGCATCAGATCCTCTTCCGGCCCGTCCGCCATCTATAATCACCTGTTATGAACCCCGTCCTGCTGCTTTTCGATATCGACGGCACGTTGCTGAGAAGCAACGGCGTCGGGGGACGCGCCTGGCGCTCGGCGGGGCGTCGGGCCTTCGGGGAAGGGTATCGGCTCGACGGGTTGAGTTTCGCGGGCCAGCTGGACCGGGCGATGTATCGCAAGGCGGCCGAGCTGAACCGTGTTGACGATCATGAAGAGCGGTTCGACGAGTTCCATGCCGCGTATCTCGACGAGCTGGGCAGCGTGCTGGAAGAGGACGATCACGGCTTGGCGCCGATGGCGGGCGCTGTGTCGCTCCTGGCCCATCTTTCCGATCGGTCCGACCTGCTGATGGGCCTGCTGACCGGCAACGGCCGGGAAGGCGCCGGCGTCAAACTCCGGGCCGGGGGGATCGACCCTGGCCTGTTCAAGATCAACGCATTCGGCGACGAGGCGGAGGTCCGCGATCAACTGACCGACCTGGCCATGCAACGCTACGCCGCGCATGTCGGCCGCGCAGCGGACCCGCGACGGGTGGCGGTGATCGGGGATACGGTGCACGACGTGGCGTGCGCGAAAGCCCACGACTGCATCTCGTTCGGTGTGGCGACAGGGCCGGCGACCGCGGATGACCTGCAGGCCGCGGGCGCCGACGTCGTGATGCCTGACCTCAAGGACCCCGAGCCCCTGCTGCGGTGGGTTGCCGCGGCCGGCCGATGAGTCCCGGCGCCGGGCGGACGAATCAATCCGCGTCCACCACGGCGATCACCAGCAGCATCTGAAACCGTTGGTTAAAACGGACGCCGGTGAACAGCGCCCGCCCCAGATGGTTGAGCAGGGGCGGCGGTTCGAGCAACGGCTCAGATTCCGGGTCGGCCGCCGCCTCATCGGCAGGCTCGACGGTTTCCGAGGCCTCTGCGGCTTCCGTGTCATCGGCGGGCTCTCCATCACCGGAGAGAGGTGGGGAAGGCGGGGGCGTTCTGAACGGGTTGGCGTCGTTCGGGTCGACCGCGGGCGCCCAGGGCCAGTAGAGGCCAACGACGACCAGCCGGGTGGGCTGGGCGGCGATCCGGACGGCCAGGTCTTCAAACACGCGCCCGTCCAGCTCCTTTTCCAACGGATTCCGCGGCAGAAGGGTGGAGCGTGGAACGTATTGCTGAGGGACCAGCCTCAACAGGGTCGGCCGGTCGTCCGACACATCGGCCCCGAGCAGGAGGCGGAGGCGGCCGCGGTTGGCGAACGTCTCCCGCACCGCGAGCGGCGGGATCGTCAGGTCGACGCGCACGCTTTCGCGCAGCCGGGGAGAAGACCGGACCGGAACCAGGTGGCTGGACGCGATCATCTGCGTGGTCTGCTCGGCGAACCCGGCGGGGAGTTGGCCGTTGAAGGCGTCGAGCTGCGCGGTGGAGAGGACGCCGATACGCAGCCCGTTGCGGTTCCAGACGCCGCGAGCGAGCGGGGCGATGGCGTCTTCGTCGACGACGTCCCACAGGCCGTTGAGCGGCTGGTCCAGCGGCAGGTCAAAACGGGTGACGTTCAAGAGCACGCGCCCGGCCAGGTCGAGGCGGGTGGCGGCGTCATCGATGGCGGGAGGCGGGGGCGGGGTGGAGTTGGAACGGATTTCGGCGAGGCGCGGCAGGTCGGGTGGCGGCGGCGGGCTGCCGCAGGCCGCGAGCAGCAGGAACGCCGCCATCCACAGCAGGGCGGCGGGCCGGGATGTCCATCGGAACCGGGTCATCCGCGGATCACGTCCTCGACCAGGGCCAGCCCCTCGTCGAACTGGTCCTGTTCGATGGTCAACGCCGGGGCGAGGCGCAGGACCGTGTCCTGGCAGGCGTTGATCAGGACGCCGCGCTCGAGACAGCGATCGACCACCTGTTTGCCGGCGTCGAACCAGGCGCCTTGGGCGTTGGGGTCGAGCTCGATGCCGAGGAAAAGCCCGTGGCCCCGGACGGCCTTGACCGCCGGGCAGGACGCGGCGAACGCCCGCAGGCGCTCGGCGGCGTGGGCGCCCAGCCGATCCGCCCGCTCCACGAGGCGGTCCCGCTCAAGGACCTCGAAGATTTTGGCCGTCACCGCCATCGCCAGGCAGTTGCCCCCGAGGGTGGAGGCGTGCACGACTTTGCCTTGCTCGCGGTAGTCGAAATACTTCGCGACGCGCGGCGACGCGCACATCACCCCGACCGGCAGCCCTCCGCCGACGCCCTTGGCCAGCGACATCGTGTCGGGCTCGATGTCCCAGTGCTGGTAGGCGAAGTAGCGGCCGGTCCGGCCGCAGCCGGTCCAGACCTCGTCGACCATCAGCAGCACATCGCGCTGGTCGCAGAGTTCACGGAGCCTGGGCAGGTAATCGTCGTCCGGCACGTGGACCCCGCCCTCGCCCTGGATGGGCTCGATCAGGACGCCGCAGGTCTCGTCGTCGAGGGCGGCGGCCATGGCGGGGTAATCGTTGTACGGGACATGGACGAAGCCGGCGGGGAGCGGGCCGAACCCTTCGTGGACGACGTCCTGCCCGGTCGCGGTCATGGCGCCCATGGTCCGGCCGTGAAAGCTGTTGAGTGTGGTGACGATCTTGAAGCGGGGCCCGCCGGCGCCGGGGCGGGCGATGCCGTGGAGGCGGGCGAGCTTGATGGCGGCCTCGTTGGCGTCGGCGCCGCTGTGTCCGAAGAAGCACAGGCCGCCGAAGCCGTGTGTGCCGATCGCTTCGGCGGCGCGGGTCTGCGGCTCGGTGTGGAAGAGGTTGCCGACGTGCCAGAGCTTGTGGGCCTGCTCGGTGACCGCCTCGACCAGGTCGGCGTGACAGTGGCCCAGCAGCGGCCCACCGAAACCGGCGAACAGGTCGAGGTAACGCTTGCCTTCGGCGTCCCAGAGGTGAGCGCCCTGCCCACGGATCATCGCGATGGGGTAACGGCCGTAGTTGAACGAGAGGCCCTTGTCGTGCCGGTCGATGATGGCCTGAGTGGCGGTGGTGGTCGCTGTGTCCGTCATGTTGAACTCCGGGGAGAAGAGGTATTCTAACACGCGAAAAGACAAACCCCTCGCGTCGGAGCACGCGAGGGGTTCTGCTTTGTCACGGTAAGGAATCGTGGGGCGGCAGCGCCCCGGTCGGGCGTGCGTTTAGAGCATGTCCTTCAGGGCCTTCATCGGACGGATCTTGACCGTCTTCGATGCGGGCTTGGGTTTCTGGGGAACCATTTCGCCGGTGAACGGATTCCGGACGAGCTTGCCGCCCTTGACGGCGGGCTTCTTGACGAGGGTCATCTTGCACAGGCCGATCATGTTGAACGAGCCGTTCTTCTTGACGGACTTCACCATCGTTGTGGTGAAGGCGTCGAGGACTTCGACGACCTGCTTGCGGGTCAGTCCGGTCTGTTCAGCGACGGTTCTGTAGATTTCGCTCTTGGTGGGGGGCTTGGCGGCGGCGGCCGCTTTTTTCTTAGCCATGGTGCTCTCCTTAGCGGTGAATGAGGGTTTTATTCGTCCGTGACAAAGCGGGACGCGTGTTTCCGGACACTCCGGTTTCACGAGGTTATCGCAATTCTGCCGGTTTTTCCTGCAATTTTCAACCGGGTCGGGCCGTGGCCCCTTGTTTTTCAGGGAAATTCGCCCCGCCCGCCGGCCTTGACGGGCTTGTCATATTGGCAGGCTCCGCCCCCGCGAGGCCGATCATGGCAGCTTAAACCGCGTTTTCAGCCCCCTGAGGCCGGTTTTGCTGGCACTGGATTTGCGTCCAGTAGACCGGTGATGGGTGCGCCGGGCGAATCCCGGCCGCCCCTTCCGGACCGCAAAAAACATCACATTTGAGGTGAATTCTATGAGCAAAACCATCGGCATCGACCTGGGCACGACCAATTCCGTGGTCGCCGTCATGGAAGCCGGCGAGCCCAAAGTCCTGATCAACGCGTCCGGCAACCGGACGACCCCCTCCATCGTCGCGTTCACCGACAAGGGCGAACGCCTGATCGGCCAGCCCGCCAAACACCAGCAGGTCACCAATCCCAAGAACACCGTCTTCTCGATCAAGCGCTTCATGGGCCGACGTCATAACGAGGTCCACAACGAAGAGAAGCTTGTCCCCTATGAAGTCACCGGCGGCGAGTCGGAACTCGTCAAGGTCAAGGTCCGCGACAAGACCTATACGCCCCAGGAGATCTCCGCGATGGTCCTGCAGGACCTCAAGAAAACCGCGGAGGATTACCTGGGCGACAAGGTCACCAAGGCGGTGATCACCGTCCCGGCCTATTTCAACGACTCCCAACGCCAGGCGACCAAGGAGGCGGGCGAGATCGCCGGCCTCGAGGTCGAACGCATCATCAACGAGCCCACCGCCGCGGCGCTGGCCTACGGACTCGACAAGAAGGCCAACGAAAAGATCGCCGTGTTCGACCTGGGCGGCGGCACCTTCGACATCTCGATCCTCGACATCGGAGACGGCGTCTTCGAGGTCCTCTCCTCCAACGGCGACGGCCACCTCGGCGGCGATGACTGGGACCAGGTCCTGATCGACTACCTCGCCGACGAGTTCAAAAAGATCGAAGGCATCGACCTCCGCTCCGACCCGATGGCGCTGCAGCGCCTCAAGGAGGCGGCCGAGAAGGCGAAGATGGAACTCTCCACCACCCAGGAGACCACGGTCAACCTGCCGTTCATCACCGCGACGCAGGAAGGCCCCAAGCACCTGAACATCACGCTGACCCGCGCGAAGTTCGAGCAGATCGCGGCCCCGCTGTTCGACCGTCTCCGCGAGCCGGTGAAAAAGGCGCTCGCCGACGCCAGCGTCAACCCTTCCGACATCGCCGAGGTCGTCCTCGTCGGCGGCTCCATCCGGATGCCCAAGGTCCAGGAGATCGCCAAGGACATCTTCGGCAAGGACCCCAACAAGTCGATCAACCCCGACGAGGTGGTGGCGCTGGGCGCCGCGATCCAGGGCGGCGTGCTCGAGGGCGACGTCAAGGACGTCCTGCTGCTCGACGTCACCCCGCTGTCGCTGGGCATCGAAACTCTCGGCGGGGTCTGCACCGTCCTCATCCCCCGCAACACCACCATCCCGACCAGCAAGAGCGAGACTTTTTCCACCGCCTCGGACAACCAGACCGAGGTGACCATCCACGTCCTCCAGGGCGAGCGCGAGTTCGCCAAGGACAACCGGACGCTCGGCCGGTTCAACCTCGCCGACATCCCCCCGGCCCCCCGGGGGATGCCTCAGATCGAGGTTGAGTTCGCCATCGACGCCAACGGCATCCTCAAGGTCTCCGCGACCGACAAGGCCACCAGCAAGAGCCAGAACATCGAGATTACCTCGTCCTCCGGCCTGTCCGACGACGAGGTCGAGAAGATGAAGGCCGACGCCGAGGCCCACGCCGAGGAAGACAAGAAGCGCCGCGAGCTGATCGACACCCGCAACCAGGCCGACTCGCTCGTGTTCCAGATCCGCAAGCAGCTCGAAGAGCACGGCGACAAGGTCGACGCGTCGATCCGTGGGAAGATCGAGTCGGCGATCTCCAGCGTCGAGGAAAAGGCCAAGGGCGACGACGTGGAGCCGATCAAACGCGCGATGGACGAGCTTCAGAAGGAGTCCCAGGAACTGGGCAAAGCCATCTACGAAGCCTCCGCCGCCCAGGCCGGGCCCGGCGCGGCCGCGGGCGGTGAGAGTGAAAGCCCCGGCGGCGGCTCGTCCAACGACGACGATGTCATCGACGCGGAATACGAAGTCAAAGACAAGTAAAGCCGTCTGCCGCAACCCCGCCCCTCGAAGTCCAGGGATCCCAATCCCTGGGCTTTTTTACGTCACGCCCCGCGTTCCTTCTCCTGGCGTACGGATCAGGTAGCATATCCCTATGCGGCTTATCTCTCTCTTGTTGATTTGCCTGTTGAGCATGCCCACTTGGGTCGGCTGCGACGGCGAACCGACCGCCAACGCCAGCAGCTCTTCTACCGCTCCACCGATGACGGTGACCACCGTCACGGTTCAGCCCCGCGACACGCCGATCCTGCTCACCGCGGTCGGCACGCTCCGCGCGATCGTCAGCTCGCAGTTGGCGCCGCAGCTGGCGGGCCGCATCGTGGCGTTGCCGTTCCAAAACGGCGCGATGGTCAAGCGGGGCGATGTCCTGGTCGAGCTGGACGCCCGGGAAGAAAAGGCCGATGTCACCGCCATGCAGGCCGCGTACGACGACGCGGCGTGGCGTTACAACAGCCTCGCGAAGCTGTTGGAAGACGGCGGCGCCACCGAATATGAAACGTCTCAGGCACGCCGCGCCCGCGACGCCGCCTTGAGCGACCTCAACGACGCCAAAGCCACGCTCGTCAAAATGTCGGTACGCGCGCCTTACGACGGTCGGCTCTCGATCACCCCGCTCTCCCTCGGCGCCTATCTCCAGGGGGGCTCCGTCATCGGGCAGATCGTTGACAACCGCATCATCCGGATCGATTTTCACGTCCCCGAATCCGACGCGCCCCGCGTCAAGGTCGGCCAGCAGGTGACGATCGAGGACAGGGACGCGTCACATCGCACGCAGGGGAGCGTGGTGGCGGTGAATCCGCAGATCAACCCGTCGACCCGGACGTTGCTGGTGGAAGGCCACACCGCCAACCCGGACGGCCGGCTTGTCCCCGGCCGTTTCGTTGATGTCTACCTGCAAGTGGAGACGAAACCCGACGCCATCGTGATCCCGCGGTCGGCCGTGGAGCAGCGCGGCGAAAAGGAACTCGTGTACGTGGTTGAAAACGGGACGGCCAAACGGCGCGACGTCACGCTGGGGCCGACGGTTTACGACCAGATCGTGATCACTCAGGGGCTTCAAGCCGACGATCAGGTAATTGTGAGCTCCGCCGGGACACTGCACGACGGCATCGCGGTGAAGGCGGCTCAACAAGCGGCGGAGTGAACCGGCTCTCCATTTCGCCGGGGTCAGGAAGGCCCGTTGCGATCACGGCTTGGGCCCGAATCCGCAGCGGGTCCTGATCCACTCGATGATCACGAAAAAGACCGGGACCATCAGCAGGCTCAAGACCGCGGCGGCGAGCATCCCGCCGACCACGGTCGTGCCGATCGAGTGGCGCGTGTTGGCGCCGGGGCCGGTGGCGAAGACCAGCGGCAGGACGCCAACGATGAACGCGAGCTTGGTCATCAGGATCGGCCGGAGGCGGATGCGGGCGGCGGTCTGGGCGGACTCCAGGATGCCCTTCCCGGACTCACGCTCGCTTTTGGCGAACGCCACGATCAGGATCTGGTTTTTGGCCGCCAGGGCGACCATCATCAGCAGGGCGATCTGGCCGTAGACATCCAGCGGCAGCCCCCGGATCATCAGCGCGCTCAAGGCCCCGAGAATCGCCAAGGGCACCGACAGCATGATGACAAAGGGGAGGGTCCAGCTTTCATAGAGACCCGCCAGCACGAAAAAGACCGTCACCACACCCAATACAAAGATGATGCCGATGTACTGTGACACGCCGAGCTCCTGGTAAACCAGCCCGGTCCACGCGTAATCGAATCCGTTGGGGAGCAGGGTTTCTTCGGCCGCTTGGGTGATGGCCTGAATGGCCTCGACGCCGCTGTATCCCTTGGCCGGCCCCGCGATGATCTCCGCGCTCGGGTAGAGGTTGTAGTGCTGGATGCCGTCGGGGCCGACCATGTTCTCAACGGTGACGAACTGGCTGAGCGGCACCATGTCGCCCGCCTGGTTGGACACGTAAAGCCTGCCGATGTCATCGATCTGCTGGCGGGCGCGCCCCTCGGCCTGCACCTTGACCTGGTAGACCTGCCCGTACTGATTCCAGTTGTTCACGTAGATCGAGCCGAGATAGTACTGCAACGTCTGATACACGTTCTGGATCGACACGCCCAGGGTCTCGGCCTGGGTCCGGTCGATGTTCAGATGCAGTTGCGGGATGTTCGGATCGAAAGTTGTCAGCATCTGCCCCATGGCCGGGTTCTGCTTGGCCCGGGCCATGAACTTCTCCACCGCCGCGGCGAGCGCGGCGCTGCCTTTGCTTTCGATGTCAAGGACCTCGACCTCCAGCCCGCCGGTCGAGCCCAGCCCGGGGATGGTCGGCGGGGGGATCGCCGCCGCCACCGCGCCGGGGATTTCCTCCAGCTTCCGGTTGATCACCTCCAGCAGCCCGGGGACCTGTGTCTGAGGCGTTTTGCGTTCATCCCACGGCTTGAGGATCCCGAACACCACGCCGGTGTTGGTCTCTTCAAAGCCCTCCAGGAAGTTGTACCCGCTGATCGCGATGACGTTGTCGACGGTCGGTTCATCCTGCAACACCCGCGTCACTTTTCCGACAACCTCGTCTGTTCGATCGATGCTCGCGCCCGACGGCAGTTCAACAAAGACAAACATCCAGCCCTGGTCTTCGACCGGCACAAACCCTGAGTTGGTGCGTTCCCCGAGGACGACCATCAGGCCGCCCAGCCCGAGGAAGACCAGCACGACCAGCACCCACGCCTTGGCGAGCCAGCCGACCAGACGTGCGTAGGTAGCCGACAGGGCGGTGAAAAAAGTGTTGAACCACCTGGCTATAGCGAACCGCTCGCCGGGCGTGTGAGGCTTGAGCATCACGCCGCAGAGGGCGGGGCTCAGGGTCAGCGAATTGATCGCGCTGAGCCCCACGGAAAACGCGATGGTGAGGGCGAACTGGTTGTAGAGCCGCCCGGTGGCGCCGGGCGCGAAGGAGGCGGGGACGAAGACCGCCATCATGACGGCGGTGGTGGCGACGATCGAGCCGACCACTTCGGTCATGCCCCGGCCCGTCGCCGTCTTGGGGTCGGTTTCACCGATCGAGAACTGCCGCTCGACGTTTTCAACCACGACGATCGCGTCATCGACCACCAGCCCGACCGCCAGCACGAGGCCGAGCAGGCTCAGGATATTGATGGAAAAGCCGAAACCCGCAAAGATCACGAACGTCCCGATCAGCGACACCGGGATCGCCACCGCCGGGATGATGGTGGCCCGCCAGCTCTGCAGAAAGACAAACACCACCAGGATCACCAGGCCGATCGCCTGGATCAGCGTGATCACCAGCTCCCTCATCGAGGCTTCAACAAACGTCGTGGAGTTGTAGCTGACCTGGTACTCGATGTCGCCGGGGAACCGCTTGGCGAGTTTTTCCAGCTCCTGCTCAATGCCTTCGACGACCTGAAACGCGTTGGCGCCGGGCCTTTGAAAGATCCCCAGCGTCGCGGCGCCCCGGCCGTTGAGGCTGCTGTTCGAGCCGTAGTCCCGGGCCCCGAGCTCGACGCGGCCCACGTCCTCGATCCGGACCAGGGCGCCGTCTTCTCCCGAACGGATGATGATGCGGCTGAAGGCCTCGGGGCCGGGCAGCTGGTTCAGCGCGTTGACCTGATATTGAAAAGCGACGCGGCCGGGCATCGGCGGCTGGCCGATCACGCCGACGGGCGTGATGAGATTCTGTTGCTTGAGGGCGTTGACGACGTCCGAGGCGTCGAGGCTCAGGTTAGCCATCTTTTCCGGGTCCAACCAGACGCGGATCGCGTATTCGTGGAGCCCGAAGTTCGTCACGTTCCCGACGCCGGGCACGCGGGAGAGCGGGTTGACCAGATGGATCTGAGCGTAGTTGCCCAGGTATGCGCTGTCGTACGCGCCGCTGGGCGAAAAGATGTTGACCAGCGCGGTGAAGTCGGTGGACTTCTTGGCGATATTGACGCCAACCTGCTGCACTTCCGACGGCAGCTTGCCCATGGCCTGCTGGACGGCGTTTTGAATCTCGACCTGGCCGATGTCGAGGTCATAGCCGGTCTCGAAGGTGACCGTGATGGAGACCGCGCCGTTGCTGCTGGAGACCGAGGAGAGATAAATCATGCCCTCGACGCCGTTGATGTTCTGTTCGAGTGGCGTGGTGATGACCTTGGCGGTCAGGTCGGCGCCGGCGCCGGGGTAACTGGTGGTTACGCTCACCGTCCCGGGCACGATCTCGGGAAACTGCGCCACCGGCAGGGTGAAGACGCAGACGCCTCCCGCGATCACCGTGAGGATGGCGATCGACGCGGCGAGGATCGGCCGGCGGATGAAGAATTCAATCACGGGTGGACGTTTCCTCGCCGGGGGCTGCCGATGGATTAGAAACGTGGCTTTTCTCTTGCGTAAAGGCTTTCGCGTCGACGATCGAAGCCTTGACTTTGGCCCCGCTCTTCCGCAGCATCGGGCTGGCCTTCACGATCACCGGGTCGTCTGCGTGGAGCCCCGAGACGATGTGCGTGAACGGGCCGTACTGGGCGCCGGTCTTGATATCCCGGCGTTCAGCCGTGTCGTCGGGCTTGACGATCCAGATGTATTGCGTCCCCGGCTCTTCATACAACGCCTCGTTCGGCACAAGCACCGCGGCGCGGATGATGCGCAGCCTGACCCGGACGGCCGCATACTGGCTGGGTAAAACCAGCCGCCCCGAACTGGCGAACACGGCCCGTGCCAGGAAGGTCGAGGTGTCGGTCTGGGCGGTGTTGTTCAGCAGATCGACCACGCCTTCGTAGACCAGCGGCTCTCCCCTGTCCTGCGGCACGGTGATCCGGGCCAGGATCGGGCCCGCGTCAAACGCCCGCTGGTACGCGGGATACTCGTTCGCCGCCGGCTGAAACAGCACGCGCATCGGGTTGAGTTGGACCACCTGCGCAAGCTTCGAGCCCGAGGGGCTCCCCGGCCCGACAAGGTTCCCCGGATCAACCATGCTCTGTCCGATCCGCCCGTTGATCGGCGACTTGATTTCACAGTAGGACAGTTTCAGCCGGGCCTCGACCAGCCCGGCTTCCGCCGCCGCGAGCCGGCCCTTGGCGTCCTGGACCGAGCGGGTGCGGCGGTCCCAATCCTGTTGCGAAATCGCGCCCGACAACGCCAGCGGCTCGTTACGCGCCGCCTCCTTTTCCGCGTATTCCAGGTCGGTGGTAGCGATCAGCACCTCGGCTTCGGCCCGCAGCACCTCGGCCTCGTACTGCTCCGGCTGGATCAGGTAAAGCATCTGGCCCTGAACCACGTCCGCGCCTTCGTCGAAATAGCGGGCGTCCAGGTATCCCCTGACCCGCGCATCGATATTCACCACTTCCGGGGACTGGGTCGTCCCCGGGTAATCACGGTCGTCCGGGACATCCTGCGTGAACGCCTTCACCGCCACGACCGGCAGGACGGGTGCGGCCGTTTGGGTCGAGGCGCTTTCTTTTGCATCGCACCCCGCGAACATGGCGTTGAGCATCAATACGCACGCAGCCTGCATGTACGGCGCCGGCTTCATTCGTCCGTGACTCTTCATGGTTGTCGCCGCTCCGTCACGCCTTCCTCGGATACCGACAGCATGCTCAGCCCGGTATTCCCTGTTGCATCATCGGGGGCCTCGTCCGGCTCATCCCCCGTGTCGTCGTGGTCCCGCCCGGCTTCAGGCGTGGGTTCGGGCGGCGTTTGCCAGTCGCCGCCGAGCGATCTGTAAAGCGTGACCACATCCACCGCCGACTGGCCTTCCGCTTTCACCAGCGCTTCGCGCGCGTTGAGCAGTAAACGCTGAGAAAGCAACAGGGACTCGAGGTCTTCCGTGCCCGCGGCGTACCGCTGAGACGACAACGCCACGACCCGCTCGTACTCGTACACCGTCTCTTCGAGCAGCCGCTTGGCGGCCACTGAATTGGCGTAAGCGATCAGCGCGTTCTCCACTTCTTCAAACGCGGACAACACGGTCTGTTCGTATTTCAGCAAGGCCTGCCGGGTCTGCTGATCAGCGATGTTGACGCCTTCGAGCAGCTTCCCGCCGCTGAACGCCGGCCAGATCATCGAGGGGCCGAGGCCGCCGGTCCAGTTGTCGCCGTCGAACCAGCCGTTGAATGATGTGGATTCGAAACCGATCCAGCCGTTGAGACGGAAGCGTGGGTACAGATTGGCGGTCGCCACGCCGATGGCCGCGGTTTTGGAGGCGAGCCGCCGCTCAGCGGCGCGGATATCGGGGCGTTGACGGACCACGTCGGCCGGGATGCCCACCGCGATCCGAGCGGGCGGCGAAGGGAGCCGGCCCGGCCCGCTCAACCCGACGCGTAGTTGGCCCGGGGGCTCGCCGATCAACACCGAGATCCGATTGATCGACATGGCGATGTCCGTCTCCACCCCGGGCAGCTTCGATTCCACCGCGCCGAGGTCGGCGCGCGCCCGGGCCAGTTGGAGATCGTTCGCGACGCCCGCCTCGTATTTCTGGGTCACCAGGTCGAGCGTCTCGCGGTTGAACCGGATGCTCTGCCTCAGGATGTCCGCTTCAAGCTGCAGGGCCCGGGCGGCGATGTAGGAGCTGGCGACCTCCGCTCGGATCAACACCAGGACATCGCGCCAATCTTCGATCGTGGCCTGAACCTCCGCTTCGGCCGATTCGATCGAGCGGCGTATGCGTCCAAAGAGGTCGATCTCCCAGTCGATGTCGAGGGACGCGATATAGTCGCTGTTGGGGACGATCTCGCTCACAAGCTGGCGCTGCGGCACGCGCCGCCGCTGGATCAGCCCGCCAACCGTCGCGCCCGGCCAGAGGTCGGCCGCGGCGGCGCCGTACTTGGCCCGGGCCTCCTCGATCCGGCTCACCGCGATCTGGAGATTGTGGTTCCGCCCCTCCGCCAGCAGGATCAGGTGATTGAGTTTCTCGTCTCCGAACGACTCCCACCACCCCGACGCCTCCCGTGGCCCCGCCTCGAGCCCGTTGATCAGCTCAACGTGCCACGCGTCCGGGGCCGGCGGCTGGGGCGGGGTGTAGTCCGGCCCGACCTTGCAGCCAACGCACCCCCAACAGACGACCAGCCCAAGGCCGAGCATTCGGACGCCGTCTGCTGGAAGCCGCATGACGGCAAAGTAACGGATCGGTCTTGAAAAATCCACATCGAAGATTGACGGATTCCAGACGTATGTTCATCGCAATAAAAGGATTAACCGGCTTCGCGGTTGACGCGTCGTCACCGCGCGTTGGCCGTTTGCGGACATGCCTCGATCACCGAGATGCAAAAATCGTATCAAAATTGGATAGGTATCGCGCATCGCGGACGGCCTGTCGGCGAGACAATCCGGGGCTAAAGAACATTTGTGCAGGAGCCGGACCTGAGCGGAGCGAAGGTCCGGATGGATTTCGCCCCCGTGATCCGGACCTTCGCTCCGCTCAGGTCCGGCTTGACCACATGATCCATTGGATCACTTCTCACATAAGCTCTAAGGATGAGCGTCGCATGAACCACGACACGGTGCACCCCAGCCCGGCTGCGGTTTCGAACGTGAGCAGACGTGAGATGGTGAAAGCCGCGCTCCGCGGCGAGGCGTTGCCCTACACCCCGTGGTCGTTCCGCTTCACCGTCGAGGCCGCTCAGAAACTCCGTGAACATTACGGCAACGACGACCTGCTGACGGCGACCGGCGGCCACATCGTCGAACTCGGCAGCGACGTCGGTTTCTTCGAACCCCTGGACCGCCATCGGTTCCGTGACGCTTTCGGCGTCATCTGGGACCGGTCGGTCGAGCGAGATATCGGCTTTGTGCAGGGATTTGTCTTACCCGAACCAACGCTCGCCGGCTACACGTTTCCCTCGCCCGCTGACCGCCGTTTCTTTGACCCGATCCCGGCCAGGCTCGATGCGTATCCGGATTGCTTTCGACTCTACTGCATCGGCTTCTCCCTCTACGAACGCGCGTGGACGCTGCGGGGGATGGAAAACCTCATGATCGACTTCATCGAGAACCCGGGGTTCGTCCACGACCTGCTCGACGCGATCGCCGACTACAACATCGCCCAGGTCCGTGAAGCCCTGAAGCACGACATCGACGCGGTCTATTTCGGTGATGACTGGGGGCAGCAGCATGGGCTGATCATGGGTTACGCCGCGTGGAAAGAATTCATCTTCCCGAGGCTTAAAAGGATGTACGCCGCGGTGAAAGAGGCGGGGAAGTTCCAGTTCATCCATTCCTGCGGTGATGTGGACGAGTTGTTTGACGACTTGATCGGGATCGGGGTCGACTGCTTCAATCCGTTCCAGCCGGAAGTGATGGATGTCGCCTCGCTGCACCACGGTTACCGAGGCCGGCTGGCGTTCTGGGGCGGCCTCAGCACGCAACAGACGCTGCCTCACGGCAGCGCGTCGGACGTCCGGGACGCGTCCCGCAGGCTGCTCGAGATGGGCCGCCAGGGCGGTTACATCTTCTCGCCGGCCCACGCCGTCGAGGGCGATGTGCCGCTCGAGAATTTGTTGGCGTTTATCGACGAGGCCCAAGACCAGGCGGTGGCGTGAATAAAACCGGCGACTCAGAGGCATCAGTTCCGGTTTTCACTGGTCGACAGACAAACAGATTAATCGCCCGTTGACGGGTTGCGCCCGCGGCGGATAATACCTCTGTTACAGGTTGGCGGTTGACCGCCCACTCCCGCAAGCGGTCGGCGGCAACAAAGCAGACACATTTGAAAACCCAGACAGGGGCGCTCCAATGGTAGTAACGGTCGAAATCAGCATGTATCCCTTTCGGGAGGATTACCGGGCCCTGATCCAGGACTTTGTCCGCAAATTGAATGGCTATGAAAAGCTCCGGATCACCACAGGGCCGACCTCGACCGTGGTCATCGGCGAATACGCCCGCGTCATGGAGGCCCTTACCGAACTCTTTGAGTGGAGCCACCGCGAACATGGCCAGGCGGTGTTCGTGACCAAACTCATCCTCGATTACGACCCGGATTGACAAGAGCGTGTTTTTCTAGCGGCCCTCCTAGAAATTGCCGGGGAAAAAGAAACGCACCGGGGCCGGGTAAGCGACCTGCGGGTCGTCCCACGCGACGTGCAGCGGTTCAACAGACAGATCATTCATCAATGAAGACCGTAGATTGCCGGGGTGTGGAGCCTGCTCCTGCAGAGTGCTGTAGCCGAATCCCCAGGGGGATACTGTGTTGCCGCCGCTACCGGCGTGGCGCTCCACAAACATCGGGAAACGGCGGGGCGCGTTTCCGTTTTCATAAATCTCCGGGTTATGCCAGGCCCGCTGCTCCATGGCGGGCCGGGCCAGTTCATCAAACCGGAACGTCTCAGTAGAGCTGAGGCCGATACAGACATAGAACTGCAGGCCCCGGTAGGTGCTATAGTAGGCGTGCGTCGCCGGATAGGCCACGCCGATTTCGTCGATCGGGCAGGTGAAGACGTCCGCTTTCCGCACGTTTGCATCGACCGACGTGGCCACGTATTGGCCATCCACGAGCCGGGTCACCCACCCGCTGCCCCAGGCGTTGTCCCACGTATTCGCGCTGGTCAATGAGGTGATCAGGCTGTTCGGCGGGACGTAACCGTCTTCGTCAGAAGCGTAGGCCCCGATGGCGATCCCGATCTGTCGGATGTTCGACTGACAGGCGACGGCTTTCGCCGTGCTGCGTGCAGCCTGGAGAGCCGGCAACAGCAAAGCGATTAAGAGCGAAATAATACTTACCACAACCAGTAATTCAATGAGGGTGAATGCGTTTCGTTTCATGACGAAGTCTCGTGAAGTGTTAAAAACATGGCCACGGACTGCGGAGAACCGCCGCGAGCGCCGCCTTCCCCCCGGCCAGGACATCACGCCGATTCACGTCGACTGAGTATGAGCAAGCATCCAAGCCCCAGAAACGCCAGCGACGCCGGCTCGGGCACGGGCGTCACGTCGGCCCAGGTCTCGCCGATGCGTAACTCATCGTGTCCGTAGTCGCCGCCCCAAATAATCATTTTGGCGGACCCGATCTCGTCAACAGGGCGGTTCAACGTCAACGTCGCGCTCACCGGCTCGGACAAGGTGGGGTTCGGGTTTAGATAGAGTTTGATTTCGTCGTTGTCGATATCGAAACGCGCGACCAACAGATGGACGCCGTCAGCGACCGCTGCGCCGGTGTCGACCCCGCCCGTGTACCAACCGTCCGCGATAAACGGCACGTTGCCGTCACGGAAGCCGAATGAGCCGGCGTCCGAACTGCCGTCGTCGCTCTTGAGCGCCACAAACCCCTGGCCGCTGCCGCCGGCGTCGATCAGCACGCTGACGTAGACGACGCCGGACGTCCGGACGTTGCCGGCGTCGAGGCTCCGCTGCATCTGCACGTTGCCGCTGTCACGGTCCGGATGCGTGGAGCCGCTGGTCGTGAGGCCGCCGAACGACAACCCCCCGGCGACGTGGATGTAGTCGCCGCCCCCGACGTTCGCCCACGTCGAATCCCAACCGCTCCCGCCGCTGTTGCTAAGCAGATTCTCCCCGATCGAGTATTCCCCGGAGCCGGCGGGATCGACATCGACGAAGCCCTCGTAAGCCAGAAGAGCCCCCTGGGCGGATACGGAGAACACGCCGGCGACGGCAAGACCAAAAACCAGATGACGATTCCACATGAGCGACCTCCAAGAAAAATGCGGTTGCCGCGGGGACGCATCTCACCCGTGTGGAGGTCCCGCGGGCGTGAATCTTCACGCTTTCAGTATGCCCGGAATCCCGCCTCACGCCACAGCATCAGGCGCATTACCTTGAGCGCAATGCGCAATCGGTGCGCAACCGGTCTATGAGCCTTGATATACCGATAGATGTAGAACAAAATAGATGCTGTGGTATTGAACACATTCCTTTAAAGTGAGTCAATTTGAGCCAATTCGGCAAACAGATCCGGGTCGTGGTGAACGGCAGCAGCGCGTGGGGGCGCGAGTATCTCCGGGGTGTGATGCGATACGCCCGGGCCGAGGCGCATTGGAAGCTATGTGTCGAACTGCAGGTAGAAGGGCCCAAACGCCAGGACTGGGACGATGATGAGGGGATGCTGTTCGCCGAAACGCGTGGACGGGAACTGCTGGAGAGGCTCGCCAACCGATCGGCGCCGATCGTGCTCAGCCGCGCCCATTTTCAGGACATGGGCCTGCCCACCGTCAGGGTGGATGACCGCGCAATCGGGCGCATCGCGGCGGAGCACTTTCTCGAACGCGGCTTCGAACGCTTTATCTTTGTCAGCGGGGGCGATCGATCCCTGGCAAGCACGCTGCGTGAGAGTGGTTTTCGCGAAGCCCTGGCCACGCGGCATCATGACGTGCTGATCCCCGAATACAACGCGCATCAGCAGTGGTATGTGTGGCGGGGGCTGATCCAGCTGATCCGCGCCAGCGGGCCGCGCCGGCCAACGGCCGTGTTTTTCAGCCACGACACCCTGGGGCGGGCGGTGGCCGATTACCTCGCCTCCGCCGGGATCGTCGTGCCCGAGCAGGCCGCCATGCTGGGCGTCGACAACGATGAATTGGAATGCGAGATCTGCGTGCCGCCCTTATCGAGCATCGAAACCGATGCGGAGACGGTCGGCCTGGAGTCGGCCCGGCTCCTGCAGCGGCTGCTTGACGGCAGGACTCCGCCGCGACGGCCCAAACTCATCCCGCCGATCGGCGTGGTGACCCGCGAATCCACCGACTCCATCGCGGTCGATGACCCGCGCCTGTCCTCAGCCACGCAATACATGCGCAATCATGCCTGTGACCCCTGCAGCATCGATGAGGTGCTCGAACACGTGGGCGTCAGCCGGCGTTGGCTCGAGATCAGGTTTCAAGACCAGTTCGGCCACACGCCTCAGCAGGAATTGCGTCGGCTGCGTATTGAACGGGCCCGCAGCCTCCTCCGGTCGACGCGCACCCCCATGCACCTGGTCGCCCGCCGGTGCGGCTATAACCTCGTCCAGACGTTCGGCAGGGCCTTCCGTCAAACCACCGGCGAAACCCCCGCCACCTATCGTCGACGCTTCCAACCCGACCCGCGTTACCGATAGAGCGCCGGTCCTGTGCTGACCGGGCGCGGACTTCATTCGATTGGCCTCAGGCTGACCGATTGATCTTACGGCCCAGCGGCGATCGTTCGGTCAGGGTGAAAAGATAGGGCGTGACATCGATGCGGGCGCAGGTCGCGATATGCAGGTCACCCTCGTGCTGGAGTTCGACCGTGGGGAGCCGGCCGTCAGAGGCGGCTTGGTCCGGGTCGAGCAGACGCACGACCGGCCGACAGGGCTGTTCGAGGTTGGGCGTCACGACCACGGCGTGCCGGCCGTCGGAGAGGGTCACGGCCGAGCCGACGGCGAACGGGGGCATGACGCGCAGGAACGCGTCGCGCACCACCGGGTCGAACCAGCCCTCGAAGCGGTCGGACGCCAACTCGTGCAACGCGCGTACGGGCGGCAGGCACTGTCCCTGGGCGTCGCGCAACAGGTTGTCCAGCACATTGGCCGTCGCGACGATGCGCGCCAGCACGTGCGTCTGGGTTTCGGACGGCGCCCCCTCACGCCGTGCGTTATACGCCGCCGCGTCGGGGAAGCCCGTGCCGTTCCAACGCTGATGATGGTTCAGCACGATCTGCGTCGCCGACGCCGGCGCCCGGGCGCCGCTGAGCATCCGATAGCCGCGGAGGGTGTGTTGCCGGTAGTCCTCACGCGCTTCGTCGTCGAGGTCGGTCTCGATCAGGTCCAGTTCGTGGAGGTTCTGCTCCGCCGGCTCGAAGTGAGCCTTGCCGATGTCATGCAGGATCGCCCCGACGCCGAGGCTGGTCAGGTCGCGGGCGCGCTGGACGGGCAGCCGTGATCGTTCGGCGATGATGTAAGACTCGAGTTCGATGCCCGCCAACAAGGACAGGTAAGCGACATTCGCGCTATGCGTGAAGAGCCCCGAAGGCCCGCCGATGAGGTGCTCGCTGAGCGAGGCGACCGATGGGTCGGTGACCAGTTCAAGGATGAAATCCTGGATCAACTGCGAGTAGGTCTGGACCGTGCTGGACGAAACGGTTTGCCCTGCGAGGTGGTTGAAATCGGTGCGGACGCGCTCGATCAGGTCGTAGCGTTTACGGTTGAGGCTGGGCCGGACCAGGTGTTCGAGGTCGGCGGTGGCGTCGTGATTGATCCAGACGGTGTGGATGCCCAGTTCTTTCATGCGGCGGAGCATCTTCGCCAGCAACGGGGTGCCGGGCGTCACCAGTTCGATGCCGGGCTGGGCCGGGTGAAGGACGGACGCGGCGGCGACCGCTTCGATCGGCACGTCTTCGAGATGGCAGAGCAGCACGGTAATCCCCGCACGGACAATTCCTCCTTGGGTATCGGCCAGACCGGAGGAGGGATTAAACCGCCCCGCACTCGGCCAGGACGCGGGCCAGCAGCGCCCGCCGCAGCTGCCGGGCGATCGGGTGATCGGTGGCCAGCGGGGCCCCGTCGATCGCGTCCACGGGCTTGAGCAGCACCGTGGTCCCGGTCAGGAAGACCGCCTCGGCGGCGAGCATCTGGGCGATCGAGAACGGTTCTTCCCGGACGTGGACCCCGATCTCCCGGGCCAGGTCGATCACGATCCGGCGGGTGACGCCCCATAAGACGCGGGTGTCGGCGGGGTGGGTCCACAACTCGCCGTCGCTGACGATGAAGAGGTTCGCGGCGGTCGCCTCGGTCACGGTGTCGCCGTGGTGCAGGATCGCGTCGCCGAATCCGCGGCGCTGGGCGTGGTTGCGGGCCATCACCGTCGGGAGCAGGACAAGGGCCTTGATGTCGCACCGGCCCCAACGGATATCGGGCTGGAGGCAGCACGAGATCGGTCGGGCGTGCTCTTCGTCGGCCAGGCCTTGGGCCGGGCTCGCGGTCAGCAGGACATGGTGTTCGACCGCCTCGGGGTGGAGCCGGTCCCGGGCGCCGCCCGCCGCCCCGCGCGTCACCTGCCAGTACACCGTGGCGTCCCGCAGCCCGTTGCGCTCGAGCAGTTGCGTGCTCAAGGCAGGCAGTGCATCAAACGCGTCGGGCGCGTCGAGCCGGATCTCGTCGAGGCTCCGCGCCAGCCGGTTCAGGTGCGGCTGCATCGCGAACGGCTTGCCCGCAAAATACCGCACCACCTCGTAGGCCCCGTCTCCGAACGCTGCCCCACGGTCGTCGACCGGCAGAGCGGCCTGGCTCTGGGGGAGGAAGGCGCCATCGAGATAGACGATCGGTTCGTCGGCCATATCGCTTTATTCTGCCGGGCCTCGGCGTCCGCCTCAAGGCAGCGTCAGCGCCCGAGCGCCGGCCGCGGGGCGGGTGGCGAAGATCGTGGGTTGTATACCGACAGCCTTGGCGTATCCGGCCCCCAGCGCCGCGGCGACCTCATCCGCCGCGTCGGCGCGCACGAGGCTGACGGTGCATCCGCCGAACCCGCCGCCGGTCATGCGTGAACCGATCACGCCGCCGTCGGGGCAGCGTGTCGCGGCCAGCTCGACCAGCTGGTCCAACTCGGGTGTGGAGACCTCGAAGTCATCGCGCAACGAGTCGTGGCTGGCGAACATCAGCGAGCCGACGGTCGCCCAGTCGCCCGCGGCCATCGCGTCGGCCGCGTCGAGCGTGCGCTGGTTCTCGCTGATGACGTGGCGGGCCCGGCGGTAGCTCATGTCGTCGAGGCGGTCCTTCACCGCGTCGAGCTGAGGCATCGTGGCGTCCCGCAGCACCGAGACCCCCAGCCGCTCCGCCGCCGCCTCGCACTGGGCCCGGCGTTCGGCGTATTCGCCGCCGGTCAACTCGTGCTTGCAGTTTGAGTTGGCGATCAACACCACGATGCTCTCATCACTCAACGGGACCGGCCGGGTCTGGTGCGACCGGCAGTCGATCAGCAGGGCCGAGCCTTCCCGCCCCATGGCCGAGATGAACTGGTCCATGATGCCGCAGGGCACCCCGGCGAAGTCGTGCTCGGCCTTCTGGGCGAGCAGGGCCTTGTCGACCGGGTCGAGGCGCTGGTCGCTGAGGGCTTCGATCAGCGTGGCGGTCGCCACCTCGATCGAGGCCGACGACGACAGCCCGCCGCCGGCGGGGACGGTGGAGTCGAGGACGGCGTCGAAGGCGCCGGGGTCTAGCCCGCGTTGGAGGCAGCCGTGGACCGCGCCCTTGACGTAGTTGGCCCACGCCGGCTCGCCTGGGGCCATCTGGCCGTCGAGAGCGAACTCGGCCTCGCCCTCGGCGCCGGTGGAGCGGACCCGTGCGGCGGGGCGGTCTGACCTGGCGGCGACGATGACGGTCTGCCGCTGGATGGCCATGGGCAGCACGAATCCGTCGTTGTAGTCGGTGTGTTCGCCGATGAGGTTGACGCGTCCGGGGGCGACGGCGGCGTGGGTGGGCGGGCGGCCGTAAGCGGCGGTGAAGGCGTCGGTAAGTCGGGCGAGTTGAGCGGTGATATCGGCGGGGTCGGACATGGGGGGATGATAGCGGCGAACCGTGAGCTGCGAGCTTCGAACGGCGAGTTTCGAACCGCAAGCTTCAAACCCCAATAGATATATTGTCTTCCGTTCGCGGTTCCCAGTTCGCCGCTCCGACCGGGTTTGCCACGGTTCCTCGCTGGCCGTAGACTCTCGGCTTGATTTTCCCCGGTCCCGCGAGGCTCCGCCGTTGCGATTCCAACTGATCGACCGCGTGCTGGAGCGCGGCGCCGACAAGCTGACCGCGATCAAGTCGGTGACGGCGGCCGAGGAGTACCTGGCCGACCATTTCCCGAGCTTCCCGGTGCTGCCGGGCGTGATGATGCTCGAGGCGATGGTGCAGGCCGGGCGTGAGTTGGCGGCGGGCCTGGGTGACCCGCCGGCGACGCCGCTGGTGGTCAGCGAGGTCCGGAACGTGAAGTACGGCAACATGGTCCGGCCGGGCCAGAGCCTCACGGTTGAGGTCACCCTCCGCGGCCGCGACGACGCCGGCTTCGACTTCAACGGCACGGGCACGGTCGAGGGCGCCGTCGCGGTCAAGGGCCGCTTCCGCCTCACCCCGTTGGCCGAGTAAACCAGAACCCCGAGGAATGGAGTCACGATCATGGCGATGAGCGAACAGGAAGTCTTTGAGAAGGTCCAGGAAGTCCTGGAGGACGCCCTCGGCGTGGATGAGGACGAGGTCACCCCGCAGGCCAAGCTCGAGGCGGACCTCGGCGCCGAGTCGATCGACTACCTCGACATCGTCTTCCGCCTGGAGAAGGCGTTCCCCGGCATCAAGATCGAGCAGGGCGAGCTGTTCCCCGAGAGCGTGCTCAACGATCCGCAATATGTCGATGACGGCAAGATCACCGACGCCGGCATGGCCGAGCTCAAGACCCGCTTGCCGCACGCGGAACTGGGCGAGCTGGATGCGAGCCGCGATGTCGAGGACTTCTCGAATGTCTTCACCGTCGACCTGCTGGTGAAGTTCGTGATGGACAAGGTGAACGCGTAGTCGATGCGCTGGATCTGGATCGATCGCATCCTCGAGTTGAAGCGCCGCGAACGTTGCGTGGCGCTCAAGAACGTCTCGGCCGCCGAGGACGTGCTCGCGGACCACTTCCCCGCGACCGCCGACCGGAAGGCGGCCCCGGTGCTGCCCAACCCGCTGATCATCGAGGGGATGGCCCAGACCGCCGGGATCCTGGTCGGCCATGCCAACGATTTTCAAGAAAAAGTGATCCTCGCCAAGATCGCCAAGGCCGTGTTCCACGCCGCCGCCCGCCCCGGCTTCACGATCCGTTATACCGCGACGATCGACAGCTTCGCCGCCTCCGGCGCCTCGACCTCCGGCGTCGCCGAGTTGATCGACCCCCACACCGGCCGGACGACCCCGCTGGCTGACATCGCCCTGATGTTCAGCCACATCGATCACAACATGGCCGGCCTCGAGTTCCCCGAGCACAACTTCGTGTTCACCAGCCAGTTCATGGACCTGATCGACCAGCCCCACCTCCGCGAAGGATGAGTGGTCCCCGGGCAAAGCCCGGGGTTAAAGGGGGCCGGGATCACCCGTTACTCCATGTCCGACTGTATTTCGAGGTAATCTGTCCGCCATGTCTCCGGGCCGCGTTCATCGTCTCCTCAAGCTGATCACCCTGCTCCAGGCGGGGACGCCCAAGACGGTCGAGGATTTGATGCACGAGTTGGCGATCAGCCGGCGGACACTGTTCCGCGACCTCAAGACGCTCGACGTGGCGGGCATCCCCTGCTATCACGAGCCGGGCAAGGGGTACCGGATCCTGCGGTCGTTCTTCCTGCCCCCCCTGAGCCTGACCGTGCCCGAGACGCTGGGGCTGATGATGCTGGGCAAGACGGCGGCGGCGTCCCGCGACAAGCCGATGAACCAGGCGGCGCTCTCGGCGGTTTACAAGCTCATCAACACCGTGCCCGAGCCGCTGCGGGCCGCGTGCGCCGACATCATGGCCAACGTGTCCTTCACCGCCGCGCCCCAGGTCCCCGGCAACGAGGAGGCGGCCCACTACGCGGCGCTGCAGCGGTGCGTCGACGAGAGCCGCGCCTGCCGGATCACCTACCAGCCTCCCGCGGGGGCCGAGCCGTTCGAGGCGGAGTTGAAGCCCTACGCCCTCCACTTCGCCGCCCGGGCGTGGTACGTCTTCGGCCCCAGCGACCTGCATGACGACGTGCGCATCTACAAGCTGGTGCGGATGACGCGGGTCGCGCCCACCGACCGGCCGTTCGCCCGCCCCGAGGCGTTCACCGTGGCCCGCCACCTCGGCAACGCGTGGCAGCTGATCCCCGACGGGCCCGACACCCGGGTGCAGTTGCTCTTCGAGGCCAAGGTGGCGCGGAACGTCTCGGAGGTGCGCTGGCACCCGACCCAGGAGCACGAGTTGCTTCCCGACGGGCGTTGCCGAATGACGTTCACCGTGGCGGGCCTGACCGAGATCGCCTGGTGGCTCTGCGGATACGCGGGGCAGGTGTCGATTGAATCGCCCAAAGAACTGCGGCAACGCGTTCAACAAATGCACCACGACGCGGCGAAACGCCTGGCTTAACCGTCTTTGGATGGATGCATTAAGGACAGCAAAATATAATTCATATTGTTTGTTTCAAACAGCAAAAAATATGAAAGCGTTCCTGATACCCGAGGCCAAAGCCAGGGGCGCACAGACGAAGTCGAACCCGATACTTTTGACATTATTTGACAGATAGCGACAGATTATTCGCTAAACTCTCGACATTTCAGAATATAGTGGCCATATGCGGTAGCTTCACTACACTATGCGACGCTTATGACCGCTTACGCTAATCAAGATTTCGCCGGCGATCACGCCCGTAAAGGGCGTCTGCATATTAAGTTAGACGATCTTTCAGGCAGGCTTCCACCGTCTTCACCCGAAGCCGAAGCCGCTTTGCTCGGTTCAATGATTCACGACTGGGAAGTCTGTGGCGATGTTGTCCAGATTCTTTCCGGGCCAAGCGACTTCTACCAAATGGCGAATGCCGCTGTATATGAGACGATCATTGAGCTGTATGAAGAACATCATCAAGCCGACATCGTCATACTTAATGATCGCTTGCGGGATAAGGGCATTCTTCAGCAGATCGGCGGTACGGACAAACTGATCGAACTCGGGGAATCAGTTCCGTCGTCAGCAGGGTTCAAACACTATGCTGGGATTGTTCGAGATAAAGCGGTATTAAGAAAGCTTATTGAGACAGCAGGTTTGATTCTTCATCAGGCGTATGAATCATCTGATCCAGTGAATGATCTGCTTGATTTGGCGGAACGTCATATTTTCGAGATCGCCGACCATAAGACAATTTCCGACGCGGCCGACCTCAACAGCCTGCTCCAGGAGACCTACGAGAAGCTGGAGTCGGACGAGGGGTTGGCGTCGTCCGGTCTGAAGACCGGCTACTACGAGCTGGACGAGATGACCAACGGGCTGCACGACGGCGAACTGATCATCATCGCCGCCCGGCCGTCGATGGGGAAGACGGCGTTCATGCTCAACATCGCCGAGCACCTCGCCGCCGGCGCCCGGCAGCCGGTCGCGGTCTTCTCCCTCGAGATGAGCAAGCAGCAGCTCGCCCAGCGGCTGCTCTGCTCCCGGTCGGGCGTGGACAGCCAGAAGCTCCGCCGCAACATGCTCAGCGCTGAGGACATGCAGCAGCTGATGATGGCGGTGGGCGAGCTGGGCGAGGCGCCGATGTTCATTGATGACACCCCCGGCCTGTCGCTGCTCAACCTCCGCGCCAAGGCCCGTCGGCTCGCGGCCCGGCATCACATCAAGGCCGTCTTCGTCGACTACCTCCAGCTCATGTCCGCTCCCGGCTCCGAGTCGCGCCAGCAGGAGGTGTCCAGCATCTCCCGCGGCCTCAAGGCGCTGGCGCGTGAGCTGGAGGTCCCGGTCATCTGCCTCAGCCAGCTCAACCGACAGGCTGAGGGCCGTGAGGGCCACCGCCCCCGAATGTCGGACCTCCGCGAGTCCGGCGCCATCGAGCAGGACGCCGACGTCATCGCCTTTGTCCACCGCGAGGACTATTACCACAAGGGCGAGGAGGACTACACGCCTAACCACCAGGCCGAGATCATCCTCGCCAAACAGCGCAACGGCCCCACGGGCGTGGTCAAGCTTCAATTCCACGGCCCGACCACGCGGTTCAACAACCTGGCCATGACCGACGCATCGGGGTTTTAGCCCTGAGCACAATCACCTTAGCCGGCGGGCGACGCCCGCCTGGACCAGGGCCGCGTAGCGGCCCGGCTATGTATGAGTGCCGCGCTACGTAGGGCGCTTTTTCCTGAAGGCCAAACCCCGCTATGATCCGCCGACCATGAGATGTGCATTTGTAACGGTGATCGCGGCCGGGTTGATCGCTTGCGGCGAAGGCCGGCCCCAAGACCCGGATCTGGCGGCGTGGAAGGGCGTGGAGACGGGGGTGGTGATCGAGCAGGCCGAGCCGCCGATCGCGGGGAAGGTCGTGTTTCACCGGCGGGGCTGCCAGCAGTGCCACACCACCGACGGCTCACGCTGGATCGGGCCGAGCCTCAACGAGGTCTACGGCACCGAACGCCCGCTGACCGACGGCACCACCGTCTTCGCCGACGAGGCCTACCTACGCGAATCCATCCTCCACGCGCGGGAGCGGATCATCAAGGGCTACCGCGGCGAGATGCCCATGTACGAGCGGGTGATCAGCCGGCCCGAGGTGGACGTGCTGGTGGCGTACATCAAATCGCTGCGGCCGGATGCCGGACCGGACGATGCCCAGCCCTGAGTCGATCCTTCGGGACACGTTTGGCCACCCCGCGTTCCGCGGACGCCAGCGGGCGGTGATCGACCGCGTCATGGCGGGCGGGCACACGCTGGTCATCATGCCCACCGGGTCGGGCAAGAGCCTGTGTTACCAGGTCCCGGCGCTGGCGATGGAGGGGCTGGCGGTGGTGGTGTCGCCGCTGATCGCGTTGATGAAAGACCAGGTCGACGCGCTGCGGCGAAAGGGCGTCGACGCGGCGTTCATCAATTCGTCCCTGACCCGTCCGGCGCGCGAGCAGCGTTACGCCGACGTGCGCCAGGGGAGATACAAGCTGCTCTATGTGACTCCCGAGCGTTTTCGCAAACCTGATTTTGTCGAGGCGGTCCGCTCGCGCCGGGTAAGCCTGTTGGCGGTGGACGAGGCCCACTGCGTCAGCGCGTGGGGCCATGACTTTCGGCCGGACTACACCCGGCTGGACGAGTTCCGCCGGCTCCTGGGCGGGCCCACCACGGTCGCGCTGACCGCCACCGCCACCCCGCAGGTGCAGCAGGACATCGTGTTTCAGCTCGGGCTCGACGCACACGACGTCCAGACTTTCCACGAAGGCATCGATCGGCCCAACCTCGAGCTGGCCGTCGAGTCGGTCTGGGGGGAGGATGACAAGCTCGACCAGATCCTCCGCGTCATCGACGCTCACCCCGGCGGCGGCATCGTCTACTTCACCTTGATCAAGACGCTCGAACGTTTCAGCGACCTGCTGCGCGCCCGCGGCGTCGAGCATCTGCGCTACCACGGCGACCTCGACCGGCAGGCCCGCAGACGCGTGCAGGATGCATTCATGACCGAGGCGGGGGCGGTTGTCCTGGCGACCAACGCGTTCGGCATGGGGATCGACAAGCCCGACATCCGGTTCGTGGTCCACGCCGACACCCCCGCGTCGGTCGAGAGCTATTACCAGGAGATCGGCCGGGCCGGCCGGGACGGCGCCCCCTCGCGGTGCGTCCTGCTCTACGACGAGAACGACCTGGCCACGCAGATGCAGTTCATCGCGTGGTCCAACCCGGACGCCGCGTTTTACCAACGGCTGCACGACCTGCTCGAACACGAGGCCGAGCAGGTCCGCGCCTTCGGCCCAGGCCACCTGCGCGACAAACTGTTCCCCACCCGCGGCCCCGACGCCCGGCTCGACACCGCCCTGGCCATGCTCGAACGCTACGGCGTGATCGACGAGTCACTCCAGATCCTCTCCCCTCTGCCCGACGACCTGCAGGACCCCCAGCGGCTCGACGCCAAGCTCAAACGCGACCAGATGAAGCTCTACGCCATGGTTCAATATGCCAGGCACGAAGACGACCGCAAGGCGTTTCTGAACGACTATTTTGGGTTGTAATTCATCGTTCGCCCCGGGCTTTGCCCGGGTTCCCACTGCGACTCGCCCCGGGCAAAGCCAGGGCTAACGGTACAGCCCGGCTACCCCTCCGCGATCTGCGCATAGGCCCGCACCGCGGCCGACATGCCCATTTCCAACGCATCCGCGACCAGGGCGTGGCCGATCGACACCTCGAGGATGTTGGGGATCATGAGGAACCGGGCGAGGTTGTGCAGGTTCAGGTCGTGCCCCGCGTTGAGGCCCAGCCCGGCGTCGGTCGCGATGGCCGCGGCCTGCTTGAACGTCTGGAACACGCGCTCGGCGTCGCTGCCCCCCGCGGCGAACGCCGCGGCGTACGGCTCGGTGTACAGCTCGATCCGGTCCGCCCCCGTCTCGGGCGCCCGCTCGATCTGAAGCGGGTCGGGGTCCATGAACAGGCTGACCCGCCCGCCGATCGTGTGAAGCTCGGCGATCACGTCGGTGAGGCGATCGAGGCGCCCGGCGACGTCCCAGCCCTCGTTCGACGTAAACGCGTCCGGGGCATCGGGAACCAGGGTGAATTGGTCCGGCTTGGCGCGGCGGACGATGTCCAGGTACGCGCCCTCGAAAGGGTTGCCCTCGATGTTGAACTCGCGGTCGGCGTAGGGCGGCTGGCGGAGCAGGTCGACCAGGTCATCCACGTCGCCCGGGCGGATGTGACGCTGGTCGGGGCGGGGATGGACGGTGACGCCCGCGGCGCCGGCGTCGAGCGCGAGGCGGGCCGCCTTGACCACGCTGGGCACGCCCAGGTGGCGGGTGTTGCGGAGCAGGGCGACCTTGTTGACGTTGACGGAGAGCTTGGCCATAAGCCGATCGTAGCACCGGCGGGCCGGTGGGATCAACGGCCGGGCTCCGCGAGCCGCTGCTCGATGCGGCGGAGCGTGTCGCGGATGTCGGTCAGCAGGGCGGCGTCGCCGGCCGGCGGGGGCGCCGCCGGCGTTTCGGCGGAGGCGGCGTCGGCCAGCAGGTCGCGCTGCTTGAGCACGGCGTCGCGGAACGTCATCGGGTCGACCACGCCGGTCAGCGTCACCAGGGCCCCCGGCCCCGACGACTGGCCCGCCGTCTCCACCGTCATCGCGTGCAGCCCGAACGCCCGCATGATCGGGCCCTGCACCATCCCCAGGTCGGTGATCTTCTCCAGCGGGATGGTCTTCTCCACCCGGACCAGCACACCCTTGGAAAACTTGAGCGAACGCTGCGTCAGCACGCACTTCATGCTCTGGCGGTACTTGGTCGTCACGATCCCGCCGATCAGCAGCCACACCGGCAGCACCACGATGCCGACCACGGTGATGATGCAGGTGATCACGCCGCCGAGCATCCAGTAGGCCTGCACCTTGGGGGTGAACTCGGCTTCCAGCAGTACGCGGTCTTCGCTCATCGGCGCGGGTCTCAGGCGGCGTGCTCAGGCCGCGGGTCAAGTGACGTCGTTCTGGAAAAGCTCGACCACCTCGCCGTCGGGCCCCTTGAAGAACGCGAGGGTGACCGGCGTCTCGTGCGGCCGCGAAGGGATCACGACGGACTTGGTCTCAACCGTGACTTCACACCCCGCGGCGCGGGCCTTTTCCAAGGCCGCGTGGGTGTCGTGGGTGCGAAAGCACAGGTGCAGGATCGCCGCCTCGTCGTGGACAGCCGGCTGATCGGGGCGCTCAAAGATCTCGAGGTAGTTGCCGTCGCCGGCGTCGAGCATGACGGCTCGCTTCGGCGCCTCGCCCCAGGCGATCTTTTCGCGGAAGCCGAGCACGCTGGTGTAGAAGGCGTGGGAGGCGTCGAAATCCCGAGCACGGATCGCGACGTGGTGGAAGCCGTGGATGGTCGGGGCGTCGGTCGGATGAATGGAAGCGTGGGTCATAGTGAGATGATCATATTGTTTTTCGATATGGCTGACCGGCGCCTTGGATTTCCATCCGCCGCTCCCGAGCAATCATGAGCCGTGGCCGATGAAATGTACGGTGCCGCTGATGGGGTCAACGATCAGGTAGTGCTTGCCGCTGTGAGTCCAGTCGTTTTGGACATCCGCCTGGTAGTATTCGGGGTTTGCGATCGACCCCGGGGCCCAAGTGGGTGTAAAAACGGGAGCGGTGTGCAGGCCGAGGTGTGTTGGTGGGTTCGGGGGCGGATGATAAAACTGAAATCCCGTTGCAATGATCTGGTCCAGCGTCGCCCGATCGGTCTTGAAACGAAGGTATGCCCCGTACCCTTGATACGTCTCCGCATTGCCCTGTAAGTCGGTGACCGTGTCAGGGATCGGATCGAGCAGCAGGCGTTTGAATGTGTCCGATGCCGGGACGGCGCCCGGCTCAATCGTAAAACCCCGAGCGGTTTGAGGCGAGCCGGATTGACCGCTTGGCGGCCGATTCCAGAAGAAGGCGGCTGTGGCAATCAACATCGCCACCGCCATAACGCCAATAGTCAAAGCCGCCGGACGCATTTCCCCATCACTATGCCCCGTCGAGGCCGGCAGGGCAACTACGCCTCACGCATGCGCCTGCAGCTTGTCGACGATGCCGCGGTCTTCGAGGGTGGTGGTGTCCTGTTGGATCTGCTTGCCGGCGGCGATGTCGCGGAGCAGGCGCCGCATGATCTTGCCCGACCGGGTCTTGGGCAGGGCCTCGGTGAAACGGATCAAATCCGGCTTGCTGATCGGGCCCAGCTCCTTGGCCACGTGGGTGGCGAGCTCCTGCTTGAACGCCTCGGCGTCGTCGCCGGCGGGGACCTCGCCCTTGAGGATCACGAACGACGCGATGCCGGTGCCCTTGATCTCGTGCGGGAAGCCGACGACCGCGGCCTCGGCGACGCGGGGGTGGCTGACGAGGGCGGACTCGACCTCCATGGTCCCGAGGTTGTGGCCGGCGACGACGATCACGTCGTCGATCCGCCCCATGATCCAGAAGTTGCCGTGCTCGTCGACGCGGGCGCCGTCGCCGGCGGTGTAGAAGCCCTCGACCTTGGACCAGTAGGTGTCGATGAAGCGTTGCCGGTTGCCGTAGATCCCCCGGAGCATCGAGGGCCAGGGCTTGCGGATGACGAGGATGCCGCCGGCGTTGGTGGGCATGGCTTCGCCCTCGGAGTTGACGACGGCGGCGTCGATCCCGAAGAACGGGCGGGTGCACGAGCCGGGCGTGGTGGTGGTGGCGCCGGGCACGGGCGTGAGCATGTGCCCGCCGGTCTCGGTCTGCCACCACGTGTCGACGATCGGGCACCGCTCGGCGCCGATCGTGGTGTGATACCACATCCAGGCCTCGGGGTTGATCGGCTCGCCGACCGTGCCCAGCAGCTTGAGGCTGGACAGGTCGTGCTTCTTCACGAACTCGTCGCCCCACTTCATGAAGGCGCGGATCGCGGTGGGGGCGGTGTAGAACTTGGTGACCCGGTGGCGTTCGACGATGTCCCAGAACCGGCTGCAATCCGGGCAGTCGGGCGCCCCCTCGTACATCAGCGTGGGCGTGCGGTTGGGCAGCAGGCCGTAGATGATGTAGGAGTGGCCGGTGATCCAGCCGATGTCTGCGGTGCACCAGTAGACGTCTTCGCCGGGCTTGAGGTCGAAGCTGATCTTCGAGGTGAGATAGGTGTAGACCATGTACCCGCCGGTGGTATGCATGATGCCCTTGGGCTTGCCGGTCGAGCCGGAGGTGTAGAGGATGAACAGCAGGTCTTCGCTGTCCATCGGCTCGGCGGGGCAGTCGTCGGACACGCCCTGGGCCAGGTCGTGCCACCAGTGGTCGCGGCCGTCGACCATATCGACCTCGTTGCCGCAGCGTTGATAGACGACGACCGTCTCGACCAGGTCGGTCATGGTCAGGGCCTCGTCGACATTGGCCTTGAGGGGCACGGCCTTGCCGCGGCGCCACGAGCCGTCGCAGGTGAGGATGATCTTCGATTGGCCGTCCTCGACGCGGTCCTTGATCGCTGAAGCGGAGAACCCGCCGAAGATGATCGAGTGCGGAGCGCCGATGCGGGCACAGGCGAGCATGGCGATGGCGAGCTGCGGAACCATGCCCATGTAAATGGTGACCACATCCCCCTTCTTGACGCCGAGGTTTTTCAGCACGTTCGCGAAGACCCCGACCTCGCGGCGAAGGTCGTTGTACGTCAGCCGGACCACCTCCGGCTTGCCGTCGGGCATCGGCTCGGCTTCCCAGATGATGGCGGCCTCGTCCCCGTGCCCCGCGTCGATCTGACGATCGATGCAGTTGTAGCAGAGGTTGGTTTTCCCGCCCACGAACCACTTCGCGTCGGGCAGGTTCCATTCCAGCACCTTGCCCCACGGCTCGAACCAGTGCAGTTGCCGGGCCGTCTCGTCCCAGAACACCTCCGGCTCGGCGATCGAGCGGCGGTGCATCGCCTCGTACTGCTCCATCGTCTGGACGTGGGCCTGCTGGGCGAACTCGGGCGGCGGGGGGAAGCGGCGGGATTCGGCCAACACCGATTCCATCGCGTCAGACAAGGGCGGCTGCGACATTCCAATAACTCCTGGGGCTTGAATCAGCCAAGGACGTGATTCCCGTTCGACAGAGACGCGTAGATTAGACCCAGCCCGCACCAGGGGCAAGATAAACGCGTTTCTCGCGATTAATCCCGATAAGACAATTCTGTAAAAACCGCCTGGTCGCGGTCAAGTTCTTATCTATCTTACCCGATCCGATGATTGTTCTGGACGTTATGCACGTTATGAACGTTTCTGGAAAAAGAATTTCGTCTTTTGCGGAAATCAACCATTCCAGCAAGGAGCGGGCACAATGAATCGGGTCTTTTCACGGTTTTCTCTCTGGGCTTTGGTGACAACCCTTTGTCTCTTCAACGCGGTTCCGACCGCGTATGGCGCCGATAACGCGCGGGAGCCCGCCCACGCCCACGCCGGGCCTCGTGCGGCCGCTCAGACCGGGCCGGGGCCTGACGCTCAAGCCCCGGGCCAGCACACCAGGTCCATGGAGCAATGGGTCGCCCAACTCGGCGCGTCGGGGCAGTTCGCCCCGCCCGCTTTCGCCAAGGCCCCCCGCTCGCCTTACGGCCGCGAAGCCGGGCATGCTGAAGAGGTGCACATCGCGCATCACACGCCCGCCAGCGCCTGGCTTACCCGCCTCTTCTGGGGCGGCGTCGTGGTGGTCCTGCTGATTACCCTGGTCGGCGCCTATCGCCTGGCCGTCATCCGGCAAGCCGACGGGTCCAAGCAGCGCGGCTTCACGCTCGGCGCCAAGCTCGCTCTGGGCATGGGCGGGCTGACCACGATCCTGCTCGTCATCGCCAGCCTCGGCATCTCCACCCTCCAGGCCAACACTGAACGCACCCACCGCTATAAGGACATCGTCTCCGACGCCGAGCTCCTCGAGGGGCTGATGCGCGATGTCATGATGGTGCGGATGAATGTCAAGGATTTCCTGATTACCAATTCCGACCATGACCTGAAGCAGTACTCCGATTACCTTGCTTCCGCCGAGGCGAAGATCACCGCCGCCGAGCATGTGATTAAAGACCCCCAGCGGCTGGCGTTGTTAAACCAGGTCCACCAGATGCTCAACGAGTACGAGGGCTGGTTCGTCAAGGCGGTCGACACCATCGATCACCGCAACGGCACGGTCAACTCTCAGCTGAACGTCGTCGGGCCGCGGGTGAGCGAGGTGCTCAACGCCATCATCAAGACCGCGGAGCAGGACAGCGATCACCACGCCGCGCTGCTCGCCTCGGACGCCCTGGGCCAGCTCGGGCTGGCGCGGGTGGCGCTGATGAAGTTTCTCCGCACCAGCGACGCCTCGGACGCCCAGTCGGCGGTCGATCATCTCATCACGGGCAAGACCGAGCTGGAGAGCCTTCACAACAGTGTCGAGAACCCGATCCGTCTGAAGTGGCTGTACGAGGTCGAAGCGGGCTACGTCTTCTACGCGGATCGGATGCAATACCTGGTCGAACTCGTCAAGCAGCGTAATTTCTTCGTCAAGGATAACCTGGACCGGATCGGCCCGGAGATCATCGCGACCACCGCTGAGGTCGTCGACTCGATCCATGAAGAGGAAGCACAGCTCAACGCCGAGATCAGCCGCGCCACCACCGCCGCCGTCTGGCAGGCCGGGCTCGCCGCCATCGCCGCGGTCCTGATCAGCGTGGTGGTGAGCCTGCTGCTGATCCGCAACATCACCCGAACAATCGGCCGCATCGTTCCCGTCCTGCAGAGCATCGCGAACGGCGACCTGACCCAGGACATGCTCAACATGGCTTCCAAAGACGAACTGGGGCAACTGGCCCGCGCCACCGACACGATGAACGAGTCGCTCGCGGAGCTGTTGGGCGAGGTCAGCGACTCGGCCCACGAGGTCGCCGGGGCCGCGACCCAGATCACCGCTAACAGTGAAGAGATGGCCCGCGGCATGGAGTCCCAGGCCGAGCAGGTCACGCAGGTGTCCTCGGCCGTCCAGGAGATGTCCTGCTCCATCATCGAGGTCGCTCAGAAATCCGCCGACGCCACCGGCAAGGCCGAGCAGTCGGGCGACATGGCCAAGTCCGGCGGCGAAGTGGTCCAGGCCACCATCGACGGCATGAACGCCATCAGCGAGGCCGTCACCGCCTCGGCCGCCAGCGTCGAAGAGCTGGGCAAGCGCGGCGAGCAGATCGGCCAGATCATCGAGGTCATCAACGACATCGCCGACCAGACCAACCTGCTGGCCCTCAACGCCGCGATCGAGGCGGCCCGCGCCGGCGAGCACGGCCGGGGCTTCGCGGTCGTCGCCGACGAGGTCCGCAAGCTCGCCGACCGCACCACCAAGGCCACCGAGGAGATCGCCGAGTCGATCACCGCCATCCAG
>JANQFR010000044.1 GCA_028277745.1 Phycisphaeraceae bacterium | reverse complement strand
CCGGGCGGCGTCGGCGCCGTCGCGGCCGGCGTGGCTGGCGGACGTGCTCGCTGCGCTGAGCGACCTGGGGGCGGAGCCGGATTACGCGCAGACGGCCCGCGCGGCGGGGATGTCATTGTCGACGCTGCGCCGCCGGTTCCGGGCCGCGACCGGGATGGCGTTGCATACCTACCGGCTGCAGTGCCGCGCCGTCGAGGCGCGCCGGCTGCTGGGCGAGACGGACGAGCCGATCAAGGCGATCGCCGAGGCGCTGGGGTACCGCGACGTGTTTTACTTCACCCGTCAGTTCACGCAGGCGACGGGCGTGTCGCCGGCCGCGTTCCGCCGGTCCCGCCAGGGGTAAGCCCGTAAAGCCGCGGGCAACGCCCGCGGGGTCACGTCAACAATCGGAAACCGCGGGCGTTGCCCGCGGCTTTACAGGGCGGCGAGTTGGTCGTTGACCGACTTGGCCTCGCGCTGGGCCGCAGTGAGCTGTTCGCGGGTCTCGTTGACCAGTTTCTCAGGGGCTTTCTCGACGTACGCTTTGTTGGCCAGCCGGCCTTCGAGGTTCTTGATCTGTTTGGCGAGCTCGTCGGCGCGCTTGGTGAGGCGCTGGCGCTCGGCGTCGGTGTCGACGATGCCGTGGGCGTAGATCTCGATAGCGCCGACGATCGCGACGGCGGCGGCGGCGGGTTTGTCGACGTCGGGGCCCACGCCCCGGCCGATGGTGTTGGCCAGGCCGCAGGTGATGCTGCGGTATTCGAGCAGCTTCTGCGCGATCGCGGCCGGGGCCTTGGCGGTGGTCTCGATCACCTGCCGGGGCGGGACCTTGTGGGTCTGCCGCAGCTCGCGCACCGCGCCGACCACGTCCTGGATCATGTCGAAGTCGCGCTCGGCGTCCTCGTCGATCAGGCCGGCGTCGGCGTCGGGCCACGCGGCCTTCATCAGCAGCTCGCTGGGCGGCAGCGCCAGCCCGGCCACGCCGCGCCGCGGCCAGGCGTCGCCCAGCCCCTGCCAGAGCCGCTCGGTGATGAACGGCATCGCCGGGTGCAGCAGCCGCAGCGACGCGTCGATGCACGTCGCCAGCACGTGCTGCTGGTCGGGATTGTCCGCCACGGTCGGCTTGATCGCCTCGATGTACCAGTCGCACAGGTCACGCCAGAAAAAGTCGTACAGCGTCGTGGCGTACTCGGCGAAGGCGTAACGCCCCAGCGCCGCGTCGGCGTCGGCGATCGTGCGGGCCAGGCGGGAGAGGACCCAGCGGTCGGGCAGGGCCCGGGCACCGCCGTCTCCGGGCTCGGCCGTGAGGTTGCCCAGGGAGAAGCGCACCGCGTTCCACATCTTGTTGGCGAAGCGCTGGCCGAGGTCGAACTTCTCGCTGGTGTTGCGGGCGAGCGGGGCGTCGTCGCTCGGCGCCGCCTGCCCCGACGCGAGGCCGAAGGAAGAGACCATCTCCTTGCCGCTGTGGTTCTGAGTCGGCGCGGCGACCTTGTGCCCGCCGGGGGTGGTGATGAAGTCGGGCGTGACCGTCTCGCCGGTGTGCGGGTCGACGATGTCGACGGGCATGCGCACGTCCTGGGTGTGGGTGGTCATGGACGTGAGGGTGAAGCGCATGGCGTCGGCGCCGTGGGAGTGGATGATATCGAACGGGTCGACGCCGTTGCCCAGGGACTTGCTCATCTTCTGACCGAACCCGTCCTGGATCATGGCGTGGATGAACACGTCCTTGAACGGGAGCGTGCCGCGGAAGTAAAGGTTGAACATGACCATGCGCGAGACCCAGAGGGTGATGATCTCGCGCGCGGTGCAGAGCACGGACGTGGGGTTCCACGTCTCCAGCTCGGGCGTGTCCTGCGGCCAGCCCATGGTGGACATCGGCCAGAGTGCGGAGGAGAACCAGGTGTCGAGGACGTCGGGGTCCTGGGCCCAGCCGGCAGACTCGATCGCTTCGATGCGATCGGGTTTCAGATCGCGCATGACCCAGTAAACCGTAAACGTGCCATCATCGTTTTCATAGGCTTGTGTTGTTTCTCCGGTATGCTGAGGTCCAATTTGCTTATCCAACTGGTCGGCAGGGACGTTGAATGTTTTCGACCACACCGGGATGCGGTGTCCCCACCACAGTTGTCGGGAGATGCACCAGTCGCGGATGTTTTCGTGCCAGGTCTGGAACGTCTTGGCGTAGCGGGCGGGGGTGAAGCGCAGGTGGCCGCTGTATGAAGCCGCGGATGGCATCCGCGGCTCTCCGTCGGGGCCCGGGCCGCCGATGCCATCGGCGGCTTTATATGAGCCGGCGTACTGATCGGGCGCCATCGCGCGCAGGGCCGCGCCGCGGAGGCGGTCGTCGGTCACCTTGAGGTACCACTGGTCGCTGTAGTACGGCTCGATCGGCACGTGGCTGCGGTAGCTGTGGCCCACCGCGTGGCGGTAGGGCTTGACCTCCTCCATCATGCCGTGATCCTTGAACCAGATCACGATCGCCTTGCGCGCGTCTTCGCGCGACAGGCCGACCAGCGGCTTGACGTCGGGGTTGTCGAGCGGCTTCTCCCCCGCGGGCCAGCCGTGGTCGACGCTGATGGAGGCGTCGGGCGCCATGACGTTGATGATCGGCAGCTGATGACGCAGGCCGATCTCCCAGTCGTTGAGGTCGTGGGCGGGGGTGACCTTGAGGAAGCCCGACGACATGCGGGCCTTGGGGTCGTCGCTGTCGGGGTCGGGCCGGGTCACGTAGTTGTCGAAGACGATGGGGATCTCGCGGTCGACGATCGGCAGCAGGACCATGCGGTCTTTGAGCTCCTCGGCGCGCGGGTCGTCGGGGTGCATGGCCACGGCGGTGTCGCCGAGCATGGTCTCGGGGCGGGTGGTCGCGACGGTGACGTAGTTCTCGCCGGTCGACAGGGGCGGGCCGATCAGCGGGTAGCGCATGTAATAGAAGTTGCCGTCGACGTCCTGCATCTCGACCTCGTCGTCGGCGAGGGCGGTCTGGGTGGCCGGGTCCCAGTTGACCAGGTATTTGCCGCGGTAGATCAGGCCGTCCTTGAAGAACCGGAAGAACGCCTCGCGCACCGCCTTGGCGCGGGGCTCATCCATGGTGAACGCCTGGCGTTGCCAGTCGCAGGAGCAGCCCATCTCGCGCAGTTGGCTGGTGATGATCTGCTCGTACTCGTCTTTCCACGCCTGGACGCGGGCGACGAACGCGTCACGCTCAAAGTCGGTGCGCTTTTTGCCCTCCTGCATGAGCAGGCGTTTCTCGACCACAGTCTGGGTCGCGATGCCGGCGTGGTCGGTGCCGGGGAACCAGACGGCGTTGTCGCCGCACATGCGGCGGTGGCGGATGAGCACGTCTTGGAGGGTGTTGTTGAGGGCGTGGCCGAGGTGGAGGGCGGCGGTGACGTTGGGCGGGGGGATGACGATGGCGTAGGGCGGGCCGGGGTTGGTCGGCTCGGCGTGGTCGGCGCCGGCGTCGCGCCACCGCTGGTTGATCGCCGCCTCGACGTCGGCGGGGTTGTATTGCGAGGGCAGTTCGGTCTGGGTGGTAGGGGGCATCGGCGAAATCTCGATCGAAACGCGTCCGGGAGGACCGCCTGGTCAGAGGTTTGGGATAAGGATAACGCGGCCGGGGGCGGGGGTCGTCCCCTCAGCTAACGGCGACGCGGAAGATCGGGCGATGCGGCTCGCTCATGGGCAGGATTATACCACGTTCTCGGCGGCTTCAAGCAACTCGCGGTCGCGGATGCCGATGAGATAGAGGATGCTGTCGAGGCCGAGGGTGGAGATCTTCTGCCCGACCGAATCGGCGACCGGGGGCGGGGCGTGGAACGCGATGCCCAAGCCGGCGGCGCCGAGCATGGGCAGGTCGTTGGGCCCGTCGCCCACCGCGATGACCTGCTCCATGCGGATCCGCTCGATCGACGCGATGCCCTTGAGGATGTCGGCCTTGCGCTTACCGGTGACGACCTGGCCGGTGATGCGCCCGGTCAGCTGCCCGCCGGCGATCTCGAGCCGGTTGGCCGACGCGTAGTTGATGCCGAGGCGGTCTTTGAGCCGTTCGGCGAAATAATTGAACCCGCCGCTGATCATGGCGGTCTTGTACCCGAAGCGTTTGAGGTTCGTGATGAGCCGCTCGGCGCCCTCGGTGACCGCCAGCCGGTCATAAACCCGCTTGAGCACGGCCTCGTCGAGGCCCTCGAGCAGCGCGACCCGCTGGATCAGGCCTTCCTCGAAACTGATGCTGCCGTCTTTGGCCGCGTCGCGCAAGGCGTTGACCTGCTCCAGCACGCCGGCCTCGCGCGCCAACTCGGTGATCACCTCGCCCTCGATCAGCACGTTGTCCATGTCGAACGCGACCAGTCGACGCACGCGGCGGTACGCGTCGTCACGCTGCCAGGCCAGGTCCAGGGACAGCTCGCGGCCGATCTCGACGAGGCGGGCGCTCATCGCGTCGTTATCGATCGGCTGGCCGCGCACCGAGAACTCCATGCACGCGCGCTTGGGCTTCGTGTCGTCGTCGTCCAGCGACGGCCGGCCGGTCAGGCGGGTGATCACGTCGATGTTCATCCCCGCGTCGGTGATCGTGCGCGACACCCGGGCCACCTGCTCGGCGGTGATCTGCCGCGACAGCAGCGTCAGGATGTAGCGCGGTAGGCCCTGCCGGCCGACCCACGCGTCGTACTGCTCGCGCTTCACCGGCGTCATCCGCAGCTGAAGATTCATCTCGCTCGTCGCGAACAGCAGGTCACGCAGCACCGGCGACGCCTCGGCCGCCCGCGGCAGCCGCATCATGATCCCCAGCAGCAGCGTCTGGTGGATCACCGCCTGGTTCATGTCGAGGATGAACACCCCATGCGACGCCAGCACCTCGTTGAGCGTCGCGGTGATCCCCGGCTTGTCGTCGCCGCTTACGTGCAGCAGGATGATTTCGTCCATGACGGTTGCTTTCCCATGCCCTCCATGAGTTCCGGACGCATTTTAGTCATTTGCTTCTATGTGGTTTGGGTGAGTGATCGGCGGTTTCACCATCGCCTCAGATAAGTGCCCACAATCCAAATCAGAAAAACCGTCAGCCCCACCGCGCCGGCCAGGTAGACCGACTGCATGAGGAAGCCGTCCATCGGAAATCCGAGTGAGGCGAGCCAGGACTTGCCGAATGAATAGAGGGTGATAATGGAGAGGACCACCAGAGATTGCAGGATAAACAGGTCCATGTCGTATGGGGCCCGCAAAAACCGCGACTTGTCTTGTCCCTTCCACCGCTCCCGGGCTTTTCGCCATGCGGCCCAGCGCACCTTGATAGGCGAGATGACCCCGACGGCCCGCAGATCGTGCCCGCAATCCGGGCAGATAAAACCTTGATCGGGGTGGATGCCCAATCCACACTTGCCGCAAGACGGCGTGTCCACGCCTCTCAAGCCCACGGCGCGGAGTTTTTGTATCAAACGATAGAACCCGCCGTGGAGTTGGTCTTGCGCCTGAATCCCCGTCTCGCGCAGGTCGGACTCGCAGAACGGGCAGGTCCAGCTGTCGTGAGCCTGGACTTCGCGTCCGCAGAGGCCGCACACCATGTCGCCCGGAAGGTTAACCATCGTCGGGCTCCGTTACCGCCGCTTGCGCTTGCGTTGCTTGAACTTCGGCTTGCTCGCCTTGGTCGAACCCTTCATCTTCGGCATCCCGCCGCGCGACGAGAGGGCGGACATGTCCATCGAGCCCAGGCCCGCCATCGCCTTCATCCGGCTCATCATGCCCATCCCCGACATCTGCTTGCTCAACACGCTGACCATCTCGAAGCCCTTGACGAGCTGGCTCACGTCTTTCTGGTCCGTGCCCGAGCCGCGGGCGACGCGTCGGCGGCGGGAGTTGTTGAGCAGGTCGACGTCCTGACGCTCATCGGCCGTCATCGACTGGATGATCGCCTCGGTCTGGTCGATCTGCTTGTCCTCGATCGGCAGGTCTTTGAGCTGGCTGCCGATGCCCGGCAGCAGGCCCAGGAGCTGCTTCATCGACCCCATCTTGCGGATCTTCTTGAGCTGGCCGAGGAAGTCGTCCATCGTCATCTTGCCCGCCGCCATCTTCTCCTGCAGGGCGAGGGCCTCTTCTTCGCTGACCTGCTCCTGGGCCCGCTCGACGAGCGAGACGACGTCGCCCATGCCGAGGATGCGCGACGCGATCCGGCGGGGGTGGAACTCCTCGAGGGCGTCGAGCTTCTCGCCGACGCCGATGAACTTGATGGGCTCGCCGACGATTTTCTTGCACGTCAGGGCTGCGCCGCCGCGGGTGTCGGAGTCGAACTTGGTGAGGATGAGCCCGTCGAGCTCGAGCTGGTCGTTGAACGCCTTGGCGGAGTTAACCGCGTCCTGGCCGGTCATCGCGTCGATGACGAGGTACACCTGGTGGGGCTGGACGGCGGCGTTGACCTTGCGCAGCTCGCCCATCAGCTCGTCGTTGATATGCAGCCGACCCGCGGTGTCGAGGATCAGCACGTCCATGCCGCTGTTGCGGGCGGCCTTGAGGGCGTTGCGGCAAACGTCGACCGCGGCGCCCACCGCCTTGCCGTACTCGCGGACCTTGTCCGGCTCGCCGTAGAAGGCGACCGACCCGTCCCCGTCCACCTCCTCCTGCACCTGGCCGGCCAGCACCTGCAGCTGGGTCACCGCCGCGGGCCGTTGCAGGTCCGCGGCGCAGAGCATCACGTTCTTGCCCCGTTTCTTGAGGTACGCCGCGAGCTTGCCGCAGGTCGTGGTCTTGCCCGAGCCCTGGAGGCCCGACATCATGATGACCGTCGGCCCCGGCTCGACGTAAAGGATCGGCGGCTCGTCGGGCGCCAGCTCGTCCTCGTCCGACGCCGGCCGGCCGCTGAGCAGCGCGACCAGCTCGTCGTACACGATCTTGATCATCTGCTCGCCCGGCTTGACCGAGCTGAGCACCTCGGCGCCGATCGCGTTCTGCAGCACGTTCTCGCAGAACGCCTCGGCCACCTCGTAATGCACGTCCGCCTCGAGCAGGGCCTCGCGCACCTGCTCCATTGCTTCCTGGACGTTGGACTCGCTGATCTTGCCGCGGCCCGAGAGCGAGCGCAGCGCGCCCTCGAATTTTTCGCTGAGATTGCCGAACATGGGGAAGGTCCTCACACCGACGGACCAGGCTCTGACCGGAGCCATGGCATCATAGCGTGAATCAGCCCCGCCCGGCGTGCGTCTATCTTGAGGAAAAGGAGCCCGCCGATGACCGACCAGGAAGCCCTGCAACGCTACGCCGCCCGCCGCGACCCGGACGCCTTCAGCCGGCTGGTGCGCAGCTACCAGCACCTGGTCTACGCCGCCGCGTGGCGGCATCTGGGCCGGGCCGAGGACGTCGAGGACGCCACCCAGCAGACTTTTCTTCGGCTGGCCCGGCACGCCCGGAGCATCCAGTCCGACGTCGGGGCGTGGCTGCACCGCTGTGCGACGAACGTCGCCATCGACATGATCCGCCGGGACACGACCCGGAAGCGTCACGAGCGGGCCTACGCCGAGGTTGCGCCCCTCACCGATGCGCCCGACGTCGACTGGCCCGAGATCAGCCGCCGCATCGATGAGGCGATCCTTGAGCTGGACGAAACCGACCGGGCGCTGGTGGTCGGCGTGTACCTGGCCGGGCAGGCGCAGCGTGACGTGGCGGAGCAGGTCGGCTTAAGCCAGGCGACCGTCAGCCGTCGGCTGGCCAAGGCGGTCGATCGCCTGCGCAACACGCTGGCGCAGCGCGGCGTCGTCGCGCCGGCGGCGGGGCTGGCCGCCGTTCTCGCCTCGCTGCCCGCGCAGGCTCAGGCGCCCGCGGCGCTCACCGCGGAGCTGACCAAAGTGGGGCTGGCCGGCGTCGGCGCTGCCGGGGGCGCCGGGGGGGTGGGCGTAGGGTTGGGCGTGAAGCTGGCGGCGGGCGTCGCCCTCGCGGCGGCGGTGGCGGGGGGCGTGATCGTGGCGACCCGGCCCGGCGCCCCGACCGGGCCCGCGGTCAACGCCGGCGTCGTGACGCAGGCGGCGCCCGACCCGGATGGCGCGTCGCGGCCGCCCGGTGATGAACTGCCGTTGCTCCGGGACGCCACGCCTTTGCTCGACGAGCGGGCGGTGGCGGTCGCGTCGGTGGACCTGACGCGCGCGGACCCGGCCGCGTCGCTGCGCTGGTTGATCGACACCCTCCAACAGTCCGGCGTCCCCGCGGCCATGGCGAAGCAGATGCAGGGCGCCATCCACGGCGTTCAGCGGTGGCAAGAGGCGGCGCTCGACCTCGGCGTGAACCGCCTTGGCGTGGTGATGCGCGAGAACGCCGAGCGGCCGGACGATGACGACATCGTGCCCGTCGTCTTCGCGCCGCTCGCCCCCGACGTCGACGCCGCGGCCCTGGCTCGGTTCCTGGGGATCGAGGACGACCGCTGGCTCATTCATGACGGGCGGTTTGTCGGGCTGGTCGGCCCCGACGAATGGAATCCGCTGGAAACGGCTATCCCCAAGCGACCGCGCGTCCGGCCCGAGTTGGCCGATGCCGCCCGCCACATCGAGCGCGACGCCGCCTGGCTGATCTTTGCGCCCACGCCCGGCTACAGACGCGGCATGCTCGAGCGTTTCGCCGGCGATCACGAGGAACCGCCCGTACTCCACGCCCCGGTGGAAGCCGCGGCGATGGACCTCGCGACGATCCTGTATGAAGCCCGTTGGGCCATCGTCTGTTCCGGGGGTGATGCGCCGTCCGTGCTCAAGACGCAACTCGGCTGGAAAGATGAGCAGGCGGCCGCCGACGCGCGTCGGCGGATGGCCGAGGCCGTCGAGGGCCTGCCCGATCGGGACGGGTTCCTCAACGGGCGCGGCGCGGATTTCCCGGCCCGCTTCATGCTCGGGGTGTTCGATGAAATCGTCTGGCAGACCGCCGGCTCCTGCCTGATCGGCGCCCTCGACCCGGCCGCGATCGACTGGGACAGATTCACGCCGCTCTGGATCGTCGCTCAGGAAGACGCCGACCGTGTCCGTCGCATGTCCGACGCCCGGCAGCTCGCGTTGGGGGTGATCGTGTATGTCAACGATCATAAAGATTGGCCCAAGTCGTTGGACGATACGGCCGAGGCGTTCGGAGGCCTGCAGCAGCTCAAGGCATTGCGGGGCCGGTTCGTGTACGTGCCGCCGGCGGGCGATTTCCGGGAGTTGGCCGAACCTGCCAAAACCATCCTCCTGGCCGAGCGGCGCGACGACGGCCGCCCGTCGGTTGTCGTCTTCGCCGACGGCCACGCCGAGGTCCTGACCGCCGATGACCCGGCGTTGCAGGCGTTCCTCCAACGCGTCCGGGACGCCGGCCGATGATCACGCTCAGCCGCGTCGGGGCGCGGCCGCCTCCAAAATTCATACAGACGCGTTGAACCCCTCGACGGTTTCCGTCGTAGTGCTTGTTAATCAAGACGTCACGTCACGTCGGGTTTTCCGGGATGTCGATTCCAGGCCGACGGGGCGCGGCTTGGCCTTTCTTTCTCAAGGGGTCTTCACGTGAGGCATGGTTTTCGGCGGTTGGATGAGATCCTGCGCGGCGACGCCACGCGGATGTCGCGGTTGCATCAGGGACGGATCGACGTGCCGATCGGCGGATTGTCGGTGGTCGTCACCGCGCTGGCGGTGATCTACGGCGCCTGCATGGGGTCGTTCTCGGTAATCCGCACCGGCGGGACGGAATGGATGCAGGTGGTCGGCAGCGCGGTGAAGCTGCCCTTGTTGTTTTTTCTGACGCTGGTGGTGACCTTCCCGTCGTTGTACGTGTTCAACGCGCTGGTCGGGTCCCGGCTGACCCTGCTGTCGACCCTGCGGCTGTTGATCGCGATGCTCGGGGTGATCCTGGCGGTGCTCGCGTCGTTGGGGCCGATCATCGTGTTCTTTGGCATCAGCACGACCAGCTATCCGTTTATGAAGCTGCTCAACGTGATCGTCTGCACCGTGTCGGGGTTGATGGGGCTGGCGTTCCTGCTGCGGACGCTGCATCGGCTGGTGCTGGTGCAGGACCTGGATGAGGCCGGGAGCCGCGCGGATCCGGGCGACGGAACGGACGACGCCGGCGGCGAGGATGTCACGGAGACTGGTGGCGGTGCGCTGGACCTGGTGGATGGCCGTACGTCGCAGAAGGCGTCGGCGGTGTTCAAGATCTGGGTGGTGATGTTCGCGTTGGTGGGGGCGCAGATGGGGTGGGTGCTGCGGCCGTTCATCGGCAGCCCGTCGTTGCCGTTTGCGTGGTTCCGTGGGCGGGAGAGCAATTTCTTCGTGGATGTGTTCGACGCGATCGGCAGGCTTTTTGCGGGGGGCTAGGGCATGACCGGATTCCTGGCGCGAGCCGACGAGGTGCTCCGCGCCCGGCCCGCGGTGTTGAGCGGGAGCGGGCTGCGGCGCCGGCTGGTTGAGTTGCTGGTCTTGATGGCGGGGTGTGGGTTCGTCTACGGCGTGGTGATGGGCGGATACGGCGGCGGGCGGTGGCTGCAGATGCTCTATTCGGGGCTGAAGGTCCCGCTGCTGATTGCGGCGACGTTTCTGATCAGCCTGCCCAGCTTTTTCGTGTTCAACACCCTCCTCGGGCTGCGGCGTAACTTCCCGACGGTGCTGCGGGCGCTGGCGGCGACGCAGGCGGGGCTGACGATCATCCTCGCGTCCTTTGCGCCGCTCACCGCGTTCTGGTACGCCTCGGTCGGCGACTACCAGGCCGCCAAGCTGTTCAATCTCGCGATGTTCGGGATGGCGAGCGTCACCGCTCAACTCGTGCTCAAGCGGTTCTATCGGCCGCTGATCGCCGCCAACCCCCGGCACCGCCTGGCGCTTCGGGTCTGGTTGGTGATCTACGCGTTCGTCGGCGTGCAGATGGGGTGGGTGTTGCGTCCGTTCATCGGCAGCCCCGAGATGGCGACTCGTTTTTTCCGGGAAGGGGCCTGGGGAAACGCCTATGTCGAGGTCTTCCGGGCGGCGGCCCGGCTCATTTCGCCTTAGGGAGGATCGCCGGGCCGCGATCGCAATGACCGGTTAGCGCGTCGGGCCGGCGGCCGTCTTGAACATGCCGGGGTTACGATGGAGACGCCGCCATGACCGACCAGACCGCCCTGCAACGGTACGCCGACCTCGCCGACGCCGAGGCGTTTCGTCATCTGGTTCACGTTCACCAGGGGTTGGTGTACGCCGCGTGTCAGCGGAGGCTGGGGCGGGCCGAGGATGTGGAGGACGCGGTCCAGCAGACCTTCATCAAGCTGGCCCGTCACGCCGGGACGATCCGGGGAGACGTGGCGGCATGGCTGCACCGCTGCGCGGTGAACGTTTCGATCGACCTGATCCGGCGGGACGCGGCGAGCCGCCGACACGAACACGCGGCGGCGGCCATGGACGCCCGTCGCCGCGCCGCCGCGGCCGGGGCGGGCGACGCGCCTTGGTCGGACGTCAGCGAGCACATCGACCAGGCCGTCGCCGAACTGGACGAGCCCTTGCGCGCGGCGATCGTGGGGCACTTTTTTGAGGGCCGGTCTCAACGGGAGCTGGCCGAGCGGTCGGGCGTCAGCGCGGCGGCGATGAACCGCCGGATCGGCAAGGCGATTGAGGCGTTGCGCAGGGCCCTGCGGAAGCACGGTGTGGCCGCGCCGGCCGCGGCGCTGGCCGCCGGGCTGCCGGCCTTCCTGGCCCAGGCGTCCGCCGTGCCCGCGGCCCTGAGCGCCGAACTGGTCAAGGTCGGCCTGGCCGGGACCGCGGCGCCGGCCGCCGTGGCCGCCGGCGGCGCGGCCGTCGGCGTGAGCCTGGGGGCGAAGCTGGGGCTGATCGGGGCGGCCGCGGTCGTCCTGGGCGCCGCGGCGGTCACGGCCGTCGTGCTTGTCCAGAAACCTGCGCCTCCCGCCGTGCCGGCTCTGGCCGCCGCGCCGGTCAATTTTGGAACGGATTACCAGATCCGCCTGCCCAACGACGTTGTCTTTCAGATCGTCGGCGTCGCCGCTTATCCCTATCGCCCCGGCGACCCGGTCTATCGGCCCAACGGCCGGCCGTTCGACACGCCGCCTTTCGAAAGCATCACCCCCTACGGCGACCGTCCCCCACCTGCCGCCGAACCTAAGGCCCAGAACGCCATTATCTTCACCCGCTCCGTGGCGCCGCGCGTCTACCGCACCCAATTCACGCCCCGGCCCGACGGCCCGAGAGTCGGGGCCGAGAACGACCTGTTTGTCGCTGAGTTACCCGGGGCGAATCGGTCGAGAGGCGACCGTTACGTCTATGGCCAACTGATCCAGTTCGATACGCCTCAGCCCAGCGTCACGGTCACCTACTCTGCTGCGGTCGGCGAAGGGGAGCGGCTGGCGGTTTTCACTCCCCACGACACCGGTGACGCCGACGGACCCTACCACCTGCTGCCAACCCGCCCAGCCACGGAGGAAGGGGATTTCTATCTGGACGGGCCGTTGATTCATTACGGCGGGGACAGGCCGAACTATCGCGTCTTCGCCCGCCTGTCCGATGGCCGCCGCATCGAGGCGGTGACCTATTCCACGCCAAACGAAGATCAACATGAGGTGCTGCGGGCCCGCTTCACCCCGGCGGAGTTCGGCGGCGCCTCGATCGACCAACTCGAACTCCGCGCCGTGCCGTTCGAGACCGGCGTGATCGAGGGCGTCGTCCTCCCCGGCGCCGAGGCCCTGCCCCCGTTGGTGCGGCTGGCCGGGACCTATGGGCTGGCCGACGGCCAGGACGCCGGGTTCTTCCCCCAGCCGTTCCCGCCCGCCCGGGCCGCGTACGTCGACGACAAGTATCCCCACGCCAACGGCTCGGACAACGTCCAGAGCCTGGGGCTCTGGTGGGATGGCCGGGAGCTTGCGTCTTCCTACATGCGGTACCCAACGGCGACACTCCGCTCGGTGCTCGATTCGGGCCTGCGCATCCCCTGGCATCACGTGGCGGGCCTGGACGCGATCGGCTGGGAGCCCGGCGTCGGCGATTGGGTCGTCCGCGAAGGGCTGACCACCTCGGAAAAGCTCGACGCCCTGGCTGAAGTGATCCGGGAGCAGACCGGCCTGGAGTTCCGCTTCACCCCCGCGATGGAGCCGCTGCGGTGCATCGTCGTCCGCGGCGAGCTCCGCGCCGCACCCATCTACCGCGACGCCCCCGAGAACAAGCGGTTCCAGACCGTCTTCATCACCACCGATCCGCTCAGCGAACAGGACGTGCAGGACTACCTCGACGGCGGCCACCCGGGCGTCTGGACCAACCGCTGGTCTTATTCGGAATGGGGGCCGATGATCCGGACGCCGATCATCTTGGCCAACGCAGACGGCTCGCTGGACTATGACTTCGACGTCTACAATCGTCTGCTGTTTCTGGAAGACGTGCGCGACATGAGCCCCGACGACGCGGACTTCGAGCGCCGGCTCGCGGCGATCCTCGACAACCTTGAGACGCAGGTCGGCGGGCGGTGGTCGATCGAGACCCACCCGTTCCAGGTCTGGCGGCCGCGGCGCGAGCCGTGATTATCCGGGCTGCGATCCGTCCTGATCGTCCGGCTCGTCTGGCAGGGGGCGTTGGTAGAAATGCAGGGTCATTCCGCCGTAGGTGAACGACGCGGGGCCGTCGTAGCCGGCGACGGGGCGGGCGTCGGCGTCGGCGGGGGTGCGGAGGACCGCGACGCCGCCGGGCTCGAGTTTGGGCCCGATCGCGTCCAGCAGTCGGTCCAGGGGGGCGGGGTCGGCGGCGAGCGCGTAGGGCGGGTCGAGCAGCGCTAGGGTGATGGCGCCGTCGGGCAGCGGGGCGGCCCAGATCGGCGGCAGGGCGGCGCCCTTGACGATCCGCGCCCGTTCGCGGCCGATCCGCAGGGCGTCGAGGTTCTGCTCCAGCCCGGCGATGACGCGGCGGTCCTGGTCCACGAACGTGCAGTGCTCGGCCCCGCGGGAGAGGGCCTCCAGGCCCATCGACCCCGTGCCGCAGAACACGTCCAGCACCCGGCCGTAGCCCAGCACGCCCAGCGAGTGCAGGCGGTTGAACAGGTTCTCCTTCACCCGATCGGTGATCGGCCGGGTGGTCGTGCCGTCGGCCGGCCCGATCAGGCGTCGGCCGCGGTGTTTGCCGGCGATGATCCGCATGGGGTTTATTTTAAGCCCATCCCGCCGATCGCTCCCGCGCCGTAATTCGCTACACTTCCTCACATGTCCAAGAACAAAAAAACCCTGGCTCAGGAAGCCGACAAGTACGTGCTGTACCAGGAGTCCGTTCAGGACCCCGGGCACGAAGTCGATTTCTTCGACAAGGTGTTCAAGTCCGAGTTCAAGCGCAAGCCGCGGGTGCTGCGGGAAGACTTCTGCGGCACGTTCGCGATCTGCTGCCTGTGGGCGAAGAAGAAAGACCGGATCGCGATCGGCGTCGACCTCGACCCCGAGCCGCTGGCATGGGGGCGGGAGCATAACCTGTCGAAGCTGAAGGAAGAGGCCCAGCAGCGCGTCACGTTGTTGCAGGAGGACGTCCGCAGCAACGGGCAGGTCAAGGCCGACATCCTGGCGGCGCAGAACTTCTCCTTCTGGATTTTCAAGACCCGCGCCGGGCTGCTGGAGTACTTCAAGACCGCCTACCGCAACCTCGCCGAGGAGGGCGTCATGGTGCTCGACATGATGGGCGGGCCCGAGTGCCTTGAAGAGAACCACGAAGACATCCGCAAGTACGGCAAGGGCAAGAAGGCCTTCAAGTACGTCTGGGACCAGGCCCGGTACGACCCGATCACCCACGACGCCACGTTCCACATCCACTTCCGTTTCAAAGACGGCAGTTCGCTCGAGCCGGCGTTCACATACGAGTGGCGGTTCTGGTCGATCCCCGAGGTGCGCGAGCTGCTGCTCGAGGCCGGGTTCCCCGAGGTCCACGTCTACTGGGAAGGCGTCGACGAAGACGGCGAGGGCGACGGCAAATGGAAGAAGCGCAAGTCCGCCGCGAGCGACCCGTCCTGGATCGCTTACATGACGGCGGTGAAGCGAAACGGATAGTGCTGTAAAGCCGCGGGCAACGCCCGCGGCCATAACCCAACCTCCACGAAAATCATGAAGATTCAAGCTCCCCGAGGCACGCGCGATTTTTACCCCGCCCAGATGGCGTGGCGGAACCACCTGCTCGACGCGTGGCGACGCGTCTCGGTCCGCCACGGCTTCGAGCAGGTGGACGGCCCGATCTTCGAGAAGCTCGAGCTCTACGAGGTCAAGTCCGGCCCGGGGATCGTCAGCGAGCTGTTCAGCTTCCGTCGGGACCAGGGGTCGACCGACTTCGCGATCCGGCCCGAGTTCACCCCGACGCTGGCGCGCATGGTGGCCGACAAGGCCAACGCGCTGCCCAAGCCGATCAAGTGGTTCTGCACGCCCAACCTCTGCCGCGCCGAGCGGCCCCAGCGCGGCCGGCTGCGCGAGTTCCTGCAATGGAACGCCGACATCCTCGGGCTGGATTCGCCCACCGCCGACGCCGAGTGCATCCTCGTCGCGCTCGACCTGGTCCGCGAGATGGGCCTGGGCCCCGAGCACGTGCGGGTGAAGATCAGCCACCGCGACACGGTCCGCCACATCCTCACCCGGCTGGGGGTTCCCGAAGAGAAACTGACCGACGCGTTCGAGCTGCTGGACCGCCGCGACAAGCTCGACGCCGAGGCGTTTCAACAGGGCGCGGCCCGGCTCGGGCTGGACGTGCACGCGGTCGAGCGTTTCGACCAGACCTGCCGGATGCGCTACCAGGTCGGCGGCGGGCTCAAGTCCATGAAATCGGCCCTGGGCGACTCGGCCGACCTCTCCGACCTGGAGGCCCTCGACGAGCAGCTCAAGGCGTTCGGCATTGCCGAGTGGTGCGAGTACGACCTGGGCATCGTCCGCGGCCTGGCGTACTACACCGGGACCGTGTTCGAGCTGCACGAGGCCACCGGCGTCGAGCGCGCCCTGGCCGGGGGCGGGCGCTACGACAACCTCATCGAGCTTTTCGGTGGGCCGCCCACCCCCGCGATCGGCTTCGGCATGGGCGACGTGGTCCTCACCAACGTCCTGCACGACAAGGGCCTGATCCCCGACGACGTCATGCCCCGGCCCGACGTCTACCTCATCGCCGCCAGCGAGACCGGCGCCGGGCAGGTCCCCTGCATCGCCGCCCACCTCCGCATGGCCGGCCTGCACGCCCGCTTCTCTTACAAGTCCACCCGCAACGTCGGCCGGCTCCTCAAAGACGCCGCCGCCAGCCGGGCCCGCTACGCCGTCATCGTCGGCGACGGGGTCATGGGCAAGATGCTTGTCGACTGCAAGGACATGGACAACGGCGATCAGCAGCAGGTGCATCTCGACGACCTGGCCGAGCGCATCCGCGGGTGATCCGCGCCGTTTCCGCTACGATGGGCGCGTGGCTCAGCGGCGATTCCATTACGAAGTTGCTTTCGAGCATTACCTGCGCGCCAACGGCATCCCCTACGTTGCAGTAGACGAGGCGAAGCGCGCGCTGCACGGCCGATCGGCGCCGTCGGGCCTCAAAAGCTTCGACTTCGTCGTCTACTCCGAGTCCGGGGCGAACCTGTTGGTCGACGTCAAAGGCCGCAAGCACTCGGGCAAGACCGGCAGGGCGTTTCAGAACTGGGTGACGCGGGACGACGTGAAGTGCCTGCGGCAGTGGTCGGGCATCTTCGGCGATGGGTTCGACGCGGCGTTCGTGTTCCTGTTCTGGTGCGACGCCCAGCCGCCCGACGCGCTGTTCCACGAGGTGTTTGCGTACAACGAACGGTGGTATGCCGTGCTGACCGTCCGGCTGGAAGACTACGTCCGGCACATGCGCGACCGCAGCGCGAAATGGGACACCGTCAGCCTGCCCGCCAGGGCGTTCGACACGGTGTCGCGCCCGCTGCAGACATTGCTGTAGTTTACGCCGGCCGGTGTTGATCGCGCGACAGCCCGGCCCTGCGGGCCGGCGCTAAACGAAACAAGCGCTCAAGCGCTTGCTCGAACCGGCCGACGGTTTATACTGATTGCCTATGAACCCGCTTCGCCCGATCGCCGCGATTATCATTACCGTTCCGCAACCGCGGTAGGGAAGGCGATCGTTCACCTCGAACCATCCGAACCCTGCCGACCGGCAGGGTTTTTTTATTGGCCGCCCCATCCCCCGAGACACGCCATGACCGAGCAGACCGAGAAGCCTAATTACAAGAAAACGCTCAACTTACCGAGCACCACGTTCCCGATGAAGGCCAACCTCGTGCAGAACGAGCCGGCGTCGTTGAAGCGCTGGACGAAGGCGGGGCTGTACGAGCGGACGCGCGAGGCCCGGCGCGATGGGCCGGCGTTCGTGTTCCACGACGGCCCGCCCTACGCCAACGGCGACATCCACCTCGGCCACTTGCTCAACAAGGTGCTCAAGGACCTGGTCGTGCGCAGCCGCACGATGATGGGGTTCGACTGCCCCTTCACGCCCGGCTGGGACTGCCACGGCCTGCCGATCGAGCACAAGGTCATGCAGGAACTGGGCGACAAGGCCCGCACGATGGAGCCGATCCAGGTCCGCCGCAAGTGCAAGAGCTACGCCGAGAAGTTCGTCAAGACCCAGAAGGCGCAGATGCAGCGGCTGCTGACGCTCGCGGACTACGACGACCCGTACCTCACCATGCTGCCGCAATACGAGGCGGGGGTGCTCGAGGTGTTTGCGGGCATGGTCGAGAAGGGGCTGGTCTACCGCGACCTCAAGCCGGTGCACTGGTCGGTGGACAACCAGACCGCGCTGGCGGAGGCGGAGCTGGAGTACGACGAGCGGGAAGACACGTCGGTCTACGTGAAGTTCGACCGGGTCGACGGCGACGGGGCGCTGATGATCTGGACCACCACGCCGTGGACGCTGCCGGCCAACCTCGCGGTGGCGGTGCACGAGCGTTACGAGTATGGCCGATACAAGGCGGGCGACACGACCGTGGTGCTCGCGACCGAGTTGGCGCCGAAGGTGCTGGCGATGGGCGGCGTCGACGCGGCCGAGCCGCTGGAGGTGTTCAAGGGCGCCGAGCTGCTGGGCGTCGAGTACCGCCACCCGTTCGTCGACCGCGTCAGCAAAGTGGTCCACGCCGACTACGTCACCCTCGAAGACGGCACCGGCCTGGTCCACACCGCGCCCGGCCACGGCGTCGAGGACTACCAGACCGGCCTCCGCGAAGGACTCGACATCTACTGCCCCGTCCTCCCCGACGGCACGTTCGATCACACCGCCCCCGACTGGCTGCGCGGCCAATCCATCTGGAAAGGCAACGGCCTGGTCGTCGAACGCCTCCGCGGCAGCGGACATCTGTTCCACGACCACACGTTCACGCACAGCTACCCCCACGACTGGCGGGGCAAGAAGCCGGTGATCTTCCGGGCGACCGAGCAGTGGTTCGTCGGGGTGGACAAGCCGATCGACGGCCGGACGTTGCGCAACCGCGCGCTCGACGCAACGCGGTCGGACGTGCGGTTCTTCCCCGAGTGGGGCCGCAACCGCATGCGGGGCATGCTCGAGTCGCGGCCGGACTGGTGCGTCAGCCGGCAGCGGTCGTGGGGCCTGCCGATCCCCGCGTTCTTCGACGACGCCGGCCGCCCGCTGCTGACCGCCGCCAGCGTGCGCGCGGTCGCCGGGGTCTTTGCCGAGAAGGGCAGCGACGCCTGGTTCTTCATGGAGGCCGACGAGTTGCTGCAGCATTACGACCGGGCCGCCGACCCGGATGCTCCCGCCGACCTGGGGGCCCAGCTGACCAAGGGGGCCGACACGTTCGACGTCTGGTTCGAGTCGGGCTCGTCGTGGAACGCCGTGCTGCGCGAAGGCTGGCGGGCCAAGCAGCCGGGCGACGCGTTCCCCTCCGAGTTGTACCTGGAAGGCTCCGACCAGCACCGCGGCTGGTTTCAGCACTCGCTGCTGCCCGCGCTGGCGGTCACCGGGTCCTCGCCGTTCAAGGCCGTGCTTACCCACGGCTTCATGGTCGACAAAGACGGCAAAAAGATGAGCAAGTCGCTGGGCAACACCCTCGACGTGGAAGACCTGCTCAAGCAGTACGGCGCCGACGTGTGCCGCTGGTGGGTCAGCTCGCTCAACACCGACAACGACATCAAGGTCGACGAAAGCTATTTCAAGCTCGCCGGCGAGGAGTACCGCAAGGTCCGCAACACGCTGCGTTTCCTGCTAAGCAACCTCGGCGACTTCGACCCGGCCACGGATGCGCACGCGTTCACCCGGGACGACGCGGCGTCGATCGACGCCTGGGCGTTGAGCGAGCTCGCCGCGTTGACGACCGCCGTGACAGAGGCGTACGAGGGCTACGCGTTCCGCCGGGCGCACGAGGCCCTGTTCAACTTCTGCAACGAGACGATGTCGGCGGTCTACCTCGCGGCGGTGAAGGACCGGCTGTACTGCGACAAGCCCGACAGCCCCCGCCGCCGGCGGACGCAGACCGCGATCCGCCGGGTCGCCGACGCGCTGGCCCGCCTGCTCGCCCCGGTGCTGCCCCACACCGCCGACGAGGCGTGGCGCGCCCTCCACGGCGACGACGCCTGCGTGCACCTGCAGACCCTGCCCGCTCCCGAGCCCGCCCCCGTCGACGAACGCTGGGCCGGCGTGATCGAGCAGCGCGCCGCCTGCCTCAAGGCGGTCGAGGTGTTCCGCCAGGAGCAGGGGGTCGAGAACGTACTCGACCTGGGCCTGCGGGGTCCTGCGCCCGCCGGGTTCGATCCGGTCGACCTCGCCGACCTCTGCGGCATCAGCCGGTTCGCTATCGGTGACGCCCTCGAGGTGGTCGACCTGCGCGATGAGCCGCGCTGCGAGCGGTCGTGGAAACGCGACGGCACGGTCAAACAGCGCGCCAACGGCAGCTGCCTGTCCGACCGCGACGCCGAGGCGGTCGGGCTGTGAGTATGGGAAGCCGGTTCTGAGCGGAGCGAAGATCCGGATCTTCAGCCGCCTGCGGCGTCCTCAGAACCGGCTTCCCCTTCACGCTTCGTCTTGTTCCCCGTCACTTTTGACCCCCGCGGTCAGCGCAAACTTGAGCGCGTCCTCGGTCGTCATGTCCACCGGCTCGACCGCGTCGCGGCGGACGATCACCGTGTACCCGCCGATCTGGTAGCTCATCGGCAGGTACACCGCGACCATCCCCGCCTCGCCCACGCCGGCGGGCACGTCGTCGAAGGTCTCGCGCATCACAAACCCCAGCAGCCGCATCTGCCGGTCGCCCTCGCCCACCCGGACGATCACCGTCTTCTGCGTCTGCGACTTCTTGCCGCCGACGAAGAAGCTCATCAGGTCTTTCACCGAGCCGTAGATGCTCTTGACCAACGGCAGCCGTTCGAGCAGCCTGTCCATCCAGCGGTGCACCGCCCGCGCCAGCCAGACCTGCAGCAGCACGCCGATCACGATCACCAGCACCAGCCCCACGGCCAGCCCCATCCCCGGCTTGTACCAGCCCGCCGGCAGCGTCCACCGCAACGGCGCGCCCAGCACCTGCTCCAGCGTGACCGCGATCCAGTACAGCAGCGCCGCCGTGATCGCCACCGGCAGGACCGCCGCCAGACCCTTTAAAAACGCTTTGCCCATCATGATGCTTTTCCTCGTATTTCCCGATCGGATCCCGGCCGGCATGCGATACCATATAGGAAGGCCCTTGACCCGTGTTTCACCCCTCTTACCCCAAGGAGCCCTGTGATGCCGCTTCCCCGCCTCCGCCACTTCCTGGATGTCGCGGGCGTCGGCTACGAGCCGATCGCCCATCCCCGCACCCTCACCGCCCAGGAGACCGCCGCCGCCGCTCACGTGCCCGGGCACACCCTCGCCAAGACCGTCATGGTCCACCTCGACGGCAAGCTCACCATGGCCGTGCTGACCGCCGATGCGATGATCGACTTCGACCTGCTCCGCGACAGCACCGGCTCGACCCACGTCGAACTCGCCGATGAGGTCTCCTTCGCCCACGCCTTCCCCGATTGCGAGGTCGGCGCCCAGCCCCCGTTCGGCAACCTCTACCAACTGCCCGTACTGGTCGACCGCGAGCTCACCCGCGACCGCTACATCGCCTTCAACGAGGGCTGCCACACCACGCTGCTGCGCATGCTCTACGCCGACTACGAACGCCTGGTCCATCCACGGATCGTCACCATGACCCACTCGGCTATCGTCTGAATGGCAGATGGCAGATGGCAGATGGCAGATGGCGGATGGCGGATGGCGGATGGACGGATGTTTAGCGCCGTCCCACAGGGCCGGGCTGTCGCTTTGGTGAATCGGGCCGGCCGGGATACGATATCCCCATGAATGTCCCGCGCTTGCTGTCGGCCATCGCCTTGTGTTTCGTGCTGGTTTACGCGGCTTCGACGGCCGACGCGCGACGCTCCCGCCGACCGGCGCCGTCGGCCGACGCCAAGCCGCAGGTCGATCCTCAGCGCCAGGCTTATCTCGATACGCTGAATCAGCGCATCGCCGACGCCCGCGCCACGCTGGCGGACGCGCCCGATCAATCGGCCGCCCAGTTCGAGCTGGCCAAGGCGTTGTACTTCCTCGCCGTCGAGGGTGACGACCCCGCCGCCATCGAGTCTCACGGCCTGTTCGCGGCCCTTCACCAGCAGGACCCGGACGATCCGGTCATCCTCGCGTATCACGGCAGCACCGTCATGCTCCAGGCCCGCCGATACCTCCTGCCGTGGAAGAAGATGGACCGCGCCAACTCCGGGCTGGCGCTGATGGACCGGGCGATCGCGGCCGCGCCCGAACAGCCGGAGGTCCGTTTCGTGCGCGCGATGAGCACCGCCAACCTGCCCGGCTTCTTTGAGCGTCAGCCCCAGACCCTGGCCGATTTCGCGTGGCTGATGGACCGGGCGGACGCGATCGAGGAAGCCGCCGCGCTTGAGCCGCCGCACCTCGCGGCCGCGCTGTATCGCTACGGCGTCCTGTGCGCCGAGGCCGACCGCCCCGACGACGCCCGCGCCGCGTGGCGCCGCGCGATCGACGCCGCGCCCGACAGCGGGGTCGCGGCCGACGCCCGGCGCGCGCTTGAGGGTGGGTGAGATCATTCCATCCGCCGTTAGAGCGCGTCCACTTGATCCGTATCGCTTCCTGCTCATGGAGCGGCGGGGATTGGTTTAGCCGGGCCGCTACGCGGCCCTGGTCCAGGCGGGCGTAGCCCGCTGGCTAAGGCGGGAAAGCGATCGGCTAAAAGACAGCCCCCGGGCAGAGCCCGGGGCTAACAGGCGCTTGGGCCGGTCTTTCCTCTACAATGTCGGCCTCATGAACATCATCATCTGCGGCGCTGGGGAAGTCGGCCGACACTCGGCCGAGGTGCTGGCGGCCAAAGGACATAACGTGACGGTGATCGACCTGGACGCGCAGAAGCTCCAGGCGCTCGACGCCGTGCTGGACGTCCGCAGCCTCCGGGGCAACGGGACCCAGGCCGACGTGCTGCTCGAGGCGGGCTGTGCGACGGCCGACCTGTTCATCGCCGCGACCAGCCTCGACGAGGTCAACCTCCTCTCGGCGTCGATCGCCAAGGGCGTGGGCGTCACCAAGTGCATCGCGCGGGTGCACCACTCGGCGTATTTCGAACAGCGCGGGCTCAGCTACACCCGGCACCTGGGGATCGATCACCTCGTCTGCCCCGAGCACTCCACCTCGCTGGCGATCGCGTCGACGCTGCGGGCCCCGGGCGCGATCGCGGTCGAGCAGTTCGCCCGCGGCAAGGTGGAGATGCAGTACCTGCCGGTCGACGCCGCCGCCCAGGCGGTGGGCAAGACGCTGCGCGACCTGCAGATGCCCGGCAGCGCCCGGCTGGCCGCGATCGAGCGCGGCGACGAGGCGTTCCTGCCCAACGCCGACACCAAAATCCTCGCCGACGACGTCGTCACCCTCATCGGCGACGCCGACGACTTCGGCCGGATCCGCAAGCTGTTCCAAACCGTGTCCGACTCCCGCCGGCGGGTCATGATCATGGGCGGGACGACCCAGAGCGTCTGGGTCTGCCGGGCGCTGCGCAGCAAGCGGTTCTCGGTGCGCCTGTTCGAGGCCGACCCTGACCGGGCCCGGCAGCTCAGCGAGAAGCTGGGGTGGGTGACCGTGCTTAATGCGGACGTGATCAACACCGACGTGCTCCAGGAGGAGCACGTCGAGATGGCCGATGCGTTTGCGGCGCTGACCGAGGACGACGAGGAGAACATCCTCGCCGCGGCTCGGGCCAAGAGCATGGGGGCCAAGCGGGCGATGGCGGTCCTGCAGCGGCCGACGTACCTGCACCTGCTGGAGCACATCGGCATCGACCAGGCGTTCAGCCCGCGCAGCACCGCGGTCACCGAGATCGAGCGGCGGCTGGACGACAGCCCGGTGCGCCACCTGGCGACGCTGACCCACGGCATCGGGGAGGTGTATGAGATCCGTGTCGGCGCGACCGCGACCAAGGCGCTGAATATCCCGCTGCGCGACATCAAGCTGCCGCCGGGGTCGATGGTCGCGGCGATCCAGCGTCAGGACGACGTGTTCGTGCCCGGCGCCGCGAGCACGGTGGAGGACAACGACGTGGCGATCGTGATCGCCCCCAAGTCGTCGCGTAAGACGCTGATCAAGCTGTTCGGCGGCCGGCCGGCCTCCGCCAAACCCGCCGCGGGGTGGCTCAAATAACCTCACGTCCGCGTTGGCGGTGACGCCGCGCTGAAGAACCCCATGACGATCAACTTCCGATTCGTGGTGTTTCAACTCGGCCTGCTGATGCTGGTGCTCAGCCTGGCCATGGGCGCGATCGCGCTGTGGTCGTGGTACGACTGGTACCGGAACCCGGGCCTGGGCGAATCGCGGGCCATCGAGTCGATGGGCATCGCCACGGTGCTGGGGCTCGTGATCGGGCTGGGCCTGTGGGGCGTTGGCCGCCGGGAGCGTGACGCCGCGCCCGGCCGGCGCGAGGCGCTGCTCCTGGTCGCGGTGACGTGGGTGCTCGGCGCCGCGTTCGCGGCCCTGCCCTACCACCTGTGGTGGTGGACCGGCGGCGACGCGTCGCACCCGTTCGCCTCGTTCACCGCCTGCTACTTCGAGGCGATGTCCGGCCTGACCACCACCGGCGCGACCGTGCTTTCCAACATCGCCGAGCTGCCCGACGGCCTGCTGCTGTGGCGGGCCACGACCCACTGGCTCGGCGGGCTGGGCATCGTCGTCCTGTTCGTCGCGGTGCTGCCCACCCTCGGCGTGGGGGGCAAGAAGCTGTTCCACACCGAGGCGCCGGGCCCGCAGCAGACCGGCGTCCGCCCCCGCATCGCCGAGGCCGCCCGGTTCCTCTGGCTGATCTACCTCGCCATCACCCTCGCCGCCATCCTGCTGCTGCGCGTCGCCGGGATGAACTGGTTCGACAGCGTCTGCCACTCTTTCGCGATGGTCTCCACCGGCGGGCTCAGCACGCGCGACGCGAGCATCGGGCATTATGACTCGTGGGTCATCGATGTCATCTGCATCGTGTTCATGCTGCTGGCGGGCGTGAACTTCGCGTTGTATTTCCAGGCGGCGCGGGGCCGGTGGGGCAGCGTCTGGAAAGACGTCGAGCTGCGGATCTACCTGATCCTCAAGGTCATGGTCATCCTCGCGGTCGCGGTCAACATCTACGGCGAAACGATCATCACCACTGCCGGGCGGGCCGTGCAGGCCGGCGTGCTGCAGGCCTTGCAGTACGCGTCGTTTCAGACGGTGGCCCTGCACACCGGGACGGGGTATGCGACCGCGGACTACGAGCCGTGGCCGTTCGTCAGCCGGGCGCTGCTGATCGGGCTGATGTTCATCGGCGGGTGCGCCGGGTCGACGGCCGGGGGGGTGAAGGTCATCCGGTTCTGGATCGCGCTGAAGGTCATCTACACGTCGCTGGAGAAGACGTTCCGCCCGCAGGTCGTCCGGCCGCTGCAGGTCGGCCGGGGCGTGGTCGACGACGACCTGAAACTCGCGGCGGTGACGTACTTCCTGTTGATCCTGCTGCTGTTCTCCCTGGGCGCGGTCCTGATCGCCATCGCCGAGGCCGAATCGCTGCACATCGACTTCATGACCGCGATGAGCGCCAGCATCTCCACGCTCTGCAACGTCGGCCCGGGCCTGGGCGCGGTGGGCCCAACCGACAACTACGGCTGGTTCAACGACCCGAGCCTGGCGGTCATGAGCCTGCTCATGCTCCTGGGCCGGCTGGAGGTGTTCGTCGTCGTCGTGCTGCTCTCCCCCCGCTTCTGGCGCAGTGAGTGAGGGGTAGGCGCTAGGGGTTAGGCGCTAGGGCCTAGGGGGAGGAGGAATCGGGCGCGTGGCGTGGCCGATCGCCCGAAGAACACCTATGATGTGACACTAAGACCTAGGCCCTAACCCCTAACCCCTAGCGCCTACCCCATGCCCATCACCGACGCCGACATCAAGACCGTGGACCTGCCGCCGCTGACGCCGGGGCAGGCGTTCTTCCTGCCTGAGGTGTTCAAGGGCCTGGGCACGACCTTCAAGCACATCGTCGGCTCGGTCGGCGGGTCGAAACGCAAACGCAACAAGGCGATGTACTACCCCGAGGAGCGCCGCGAGCAGATCCCCGTCGAAGAAGGCGGCCAGTTCGTCGACAACTACCGCGGCGTCCACCGCCTCAACCGCGACGAGGACGGCCGGGTCAAGTGCGTCGCCTGCTTTATGTGCGCCACCGCCTGCCCCGCCAACTGCATCCACATCACCGGCAAGGCCTCGCCCTGGGACGACCGCGAGAAGTACCCCGTCAAGTTCGAGATCGACGAGCTCCGCTGCATCTACTGCGGCATGTGCGAAGAGGCCTGCCCCGTCGACGCGATCGAGCTGACCCAGACCTACGACATCGTCGGCCTCTCCCGCCAGGAAATGATCTTCGACAAGGAGAAGCTCCTGGCCGTTTACGACGCGACGATCGAAGGCAAGCCGATGTGATGGTGGTGAGCGACTTGTTTCCGCTCATTTAGCCCCGCCGCTTGCGGCGGGTGAGCGCGGGGCAAGCCCCGCGGCTAAATCATTGAGCGGCGGGCGGGCCCGCCCGCTAAACGATAACCTCGACCGAACCCGCGCCGCCTCCCGGCGTAGAGTTGATGTGCCGGACCGGCCCCCCATCACACGCCGACGGTTCCTCGCGCTCGCAGCCAACACGTCGCTCGCGGGCGCCGCGGTTACAACCGGCGTGGTGACCTATACCTGCCTCATCGAGCCGCATTGGATCGAGGTCGTCGAGCGCCCGCTGCCCATCGCCGGCCTACCCCCGACGCTCATCGGCAAAACGCTGATCCACATCAGCGACCTGCACATCGGGCCGACGGTGGACGACGGTTACATGGCCGCGGCTCTGCGGAAGGTGTCGCGGCTGGAGCCGGACCTCGTGGCGATCACCGGCGACTTCATGACCTGCCGCGGCCGGGAGCAGGTGGACCGTGTGATGAAGGTGATGGCCGGGTGGCGACCGGCGCGGCTCGCGTCGCTGGCGGTGCTGGGTAACCACGACTACGGCCGCTACTGGCGCGACACGGCCGTCGCCGCGGAGCTGTCGCGGAAGCTCGGTGACCTCGGCGTCCGGGTCCTGCGGAACGAGATGATGCAGGTCGACGGACTGAAAATCGTCGGGCTCGACGACCTCTGGGGCCCGCGGTTTGACCTGTCGCCGGCGGCGGCGATCGGCGCCGACGAGCCGGCGCTGGCGTTGTGCCACAACCCCGACGCTTGCGACCGCCCCGGCTGGGGCGCGTTCCGCGGCTGGGTCCTGTCCGGCCACACCCACGGCGGCCAGTGCAAGCCGCCGTTCCTCCCGCCCCCCTTGCTGCCGGTCGCCAACCGCCGGTACACCAGCGGGGCGTTCGACCTGCACGACGGCCGGCATCTCTATATCAATCGCGGCCTGGGCTACCTGCGGCACGCCCGGATCAACGCCCGGCCGGAGATCACCCGCTTCACGCTGAAGCGGGCGTAGCTTCCGCGGGCCCCGCCGTGGTGAACAGCGCCTGCCCGTCACGCCGCTGTCGGCGGCCCCACACCATCAGCCCGGGCCGCTCCACCGACTGCCCTGACAACTGCGCGTTGTCCGGGTGGCGGTAGCCGACCCGCACCATCCGCCGCATCGCGTCGGTCTGGTTGATGTGGCTGCCGTGAATCGTGTTCACGTTGAAGAGCACGATGTCCCCCGCGCGGGCGGGCACGGCCACGGTGTCCTCCAGCCGATACCGGTCGGTCGGCAGGTGGGGCGAACACGGTTCGCCTTCGCTCTCGGTGACGTGGGGGAGGTATCCCTGTGTGTGGGAGCCTGGGATGAACCGGATCTCGCCGTTCTCGTGGCGGGTGTCGTCCAGGTGGACCAGGACGTCGACATAGCGGTCGTCGGCGTGCTCGTAGAACGCCATGTCCTGGTGCATCGGGAACGGGTGGCCGGTCTCCGGCGGCTTGACATGCATGGTCGAGTGGTGCAACTCCGCCGCCCCGCCCATGAGGTCGGCGGCGACGCGGGCGACCTTCTCGTGCGTGACGCACCGCATCCACGAGTCCGCGTAGAAGTGCAGGTCGTGCATCAGGATGAGCTGCGAGCTGGCCTCGGTCTCTTCATCCATGTACGCCTGCCGCCAGGGCCCGCTCCAGCCCGGGCCCCGGTCGGCCCAGGTTTCGATCATCCAGTCCAGGTCCTGCCGCATCGCTTCGAGGTGGTCGGGGCTGAAGACGCCCGGCACGTGCAGGAAGCCGTTTTCTTGATAGGACGCGATCTGCTGGTCGGTCAGCATGGGTTAGCTCCGTGGTGAAAGATCATGATGATCAGATTGACTCTACAGAAGATCATCCCCGAAAATTCGCCATTATCAATTGGATAGAATCAAAAAAGTGTGGTAAAATTTCAATAATTTATGACGTCGATACCCTTATTCAAATGGCCCATGCGAGCGGCGCCCCCGATCCGGGTGGCGAGCCGGTTCTCTCTGAACGACCAGGCGTTCGCGACGCGGTATCGCTCCGTCACCCACGCCATCCATGTGCATGATTACTCGGGTCGGGTGCGGCTGGGCGCGGCGGAATACCCGCTGAACCCGGGGGTTTTGACCTTCACGCCGGCCGGGGTGGAGAGCCGCTACAGCCTGCCGGCGCCGGGGGTGCACTGGTGCATCCATTTCGAGCCTGCCGTCGTGGTTGGGCCGTGCCTGAAGCTGCCGGTGTGGATCGACCTGGGGCGGCGCCACGCCCACGTGGCCGCCCGCATGGAGGAGATCGTCAGGCGGTTCTCCCGTGCCGGCCGACCCGGCGCGGTGGGGCAGCTGACCGGCGCGGGGGCGTCGCTGGCGCTGCAGGAACTGTTGTTGTGGCTGGCCGAGTCGACCTGGCGGGTCCCCAGCCGGCCCCCGCGCACCCGCCGGGCGGAGAAGGCGGTGGACGACGCCGCATCCTTGCTCCGCCAGCGCCTCGACCGGCCGCTGGACGTGCCGGCCCTGGCGGCGGAGGTGGGGTTGAGTCAGAACTACCTCGCCCGGCATTTCCGTCAGCGTTTCGGCCAGACCCTGCCGCGTTTTTTCCTGATGTGCCGGATGAACGAGGCCCGCCGGCTCCTGGAGACGACCGACCTGTCCGTGAAGGCCGCCGCCGCCCGCGTCGGCATGCCCGACGCCCAGCATTTCAACAAGCAGTACCGCCGGTTCGTCGGGATGAGCCCTACCGCGACCCGCGCCGGCGGACAGCTATCATGACCTGATGACGGCGGATGCGGACATCCTGACGTTCGGCTCCGGGCTCAGCGACGCCAAGGCCACCGACGACGCGGTGCGCGAGGTGCTCAACGAGTTGCACGACACGTTCCACGGGCCGGCCGACCTGGCGGTGGTGTTCGCCACCGCTCATCACGTCAAACGCCTCGACCAGGTCAGGACCGCGTTGGACCGGGCGTTCGCGCCGCGGGTCGTGATCGGCTGCACCGCGGGCGGGGTGATCGGCGTCCGGCGGGAGCTGGAGTCCGCCGCCGGCCTGTCGGTGATCGTGGGGCGCCTGCCCGGCGCGGTCCTCGAGCCGTTCCGCATGGACCAGATGGACTGGTCCGCCGTGAGCAGCGACGGCCAGGCGCTCGCCGACGCCGTGACGCGCCACGCGCGCGACGGCGCGCTGCGCGGGGTGATGCTGCTGGTCGACCCGTTCAGCACCCCGCTGGTGAAGCTCATGCCCGCCTTCAGCACGGGCCTGCCGGGCGTGCCCGTGTTCGGCGGGATGGCCAGCGCCGCCCAGCGCCCCGGCGGCAACCGGCTGATGCTCAACGACGCCGTCCTCCGCGAGGGAACGGTGGGCCTGGCGATCAGCGGGCCGATCCAGGTCCACGCCACCCTCAGCCAGGGTTGCCGACCGATCGGCCGGCCGTACGTCATCACCAAGGCCAAGCGCCATATCGTCCAGGAGCTTGGCGGGGTCAACGCGCTCTCCGCCGTGCGCGAGATGGCGATGCGCCTGCCCGAGGAAGACCAGCGGCTCGTCGAGAACAAGGGCCTCCAGGTCGGCCGGGTCATCGACGAGTACAAGCACCGCTTCGGGCCCGGCGACTTCCTCATCCGCGGCCTCGTCGGCGTCGATGGCGACGCGGGCTACATCGCCATCGGCGATCCCCAGGTCCGCGTCGGCCAGACCATCCAGTTCCACGTGCGCGACAAGGCGTCGGCCGGGTCCGACTTCGAGCTCATGCTCGAGGCCCAGAAGCTCCACGGACCCGGCGCGGCGGCGCTGCTGTTCGCCTGCAACGGACGCGGACGCGGGCTCTTCGACCGCCCCAACCCCGACGCCGCCATGATCGGCCGCGCCCTCGGCGCCGTCCCCCTGGCCGGCTTCTTCACCCACGGCGAGATCGGCCCCGTCGGCCACGCCAGCTTCGTCCACGGCCACGCCGCCAGCCTCATCGTCTTCCGCCCGCCCAACGACACGCCCCCCGAGGCCGACGCATGATCTACCGCGTCCTGGCCGACTTCGTCCTCGTCCTCCACGCCGGCTACGTCGCCTTCGTTATCCTCGGGCTGCTGCTGACCGTCCTCGGCGCAGCGATGGGGTGGCGCTGGGTCCGCAACCGCGTCTTCCGCGCCCTGCACCTCGCCGCCATCGGCCTGGTCGTGCTCCAGGCCTGGCTCGGTATCGTCTGTCCGCTCACCACGTTGGAGAACGTGCTGCGCGAGAAGGCGGGGCAGACCACTTATGCGAGTGGTTTCGTCTCCCATTGGGTCGGCGCCGCGTTGTTCTGGGACGCCCCGGCGTGGGTGTTCACCCTCGCCTACACCTTGTTCGGCGGCCTCGTCCTCTTCACGCTGTGGTGGGCCCCCGTCCAATGGCGCAAGCCGCGCTGGTGCGCCAACGTTTAACGCCGGAGCCCCGCATGCGCATGCGAGGCTTCAGGACCGCGATACGCCGCCGCTTGAAGTGGGAACCGTTTAACCGCATGACTATCCATTACGCCATCGAGCCCGATCTCCGCCCCGATGAGTTCATCGACGTGCTCCGCCGGTCCACGCTCGACGCCCGCCGCCCCGTGGACGACGCCGGCGCCATCGCCGGCATGCTCCGGCACGCCGACGCGATCCTGACCGCTCGCCTCGGTGACGGCCTGCTCGTCGGCGTGTCGCGGGCGATCACCGATTTCAGCTATTGCACCTACCTGTCGGACCTCGCGGTCGACCAGGCGTATCAACGCCGGGGGATCGGCCGCGAGCTGATCCGGCGCACCCACGAGACGGCCGGCCTCCACACCACGCTCATCCTCCTCGCCGCCCCCGCCGCCCGCGATTACTACCCCCGCATCGGCATGCAGCCGCATGATGGGTGCTGGATCGTCAAACGCCGGCCCGGCCCGGCTCAATGAATCGCTGCGGTTGACGGGCAGTAGATATGATCGAAAATAAATGTCGGCAGTCAGTTGCCCTCTAAAAAGGCGTTGTCATGATCGATCCCGGCTTAGCCGCAGCCAGTGGTCTGTTCGCGCTCTGCTTTTCCATCGTTGGGTTGGCGGCCTTTGTCGCGCATGTCATCGTCCGGCGTTTCTGGCGGGTCTGCACGGCGATCACGATTGTGGTTGCTTGCGTGCTTGTTGCCTTCTGGCTGATGTTTGGATTCAACGATCTCGATCAACGGTGGAGCAGTTTTCTGCTTGTTCTGTGGGGTATAGTGTTCTCCCTGATTGCCGCCGTCATTGCGGGATTGATCTCGTTGTTTATTCGTCGCCACCTCGCTTCTTGAGTCGTTGTTTGAGTTGACGGGCAAGCGTCATGTTGGAGAATGAGTTCGGGTCGTCCGTCACGCTCCCACGGCGGCTCACCCCCTCCGGGGAGCGGATGATGTGGTCCGATCGGCATGTACGGCGTGCAAGCTCCGTGGGTTGAACTGTTCCGTACGCTCCACCAAGACGAGTGGAGCGATTCATGTGATGATGTACTGGAACGCTGGCTTGAGCGTCATCCTGCTGAACGCCGCTGGCTGGATGAATTCAAGCACCGTACGAATAACGATTGGTTTGTCGTCAGCAATGAAGACCTTTGCCGCTTGTACGCGATCTATCGCGTGACTTCGACGCTGTTGCTCTGTTTTCAAACCGGTCGCGCCGATGGCATGGACTGGCCGGGCCCCGCCATGACGGTTGATGGGTTCCGATCATTCCACGAGCAGCTTGGTTTTCAGGCGGCAAACGTGACGGATTATCACCCGTTCTTTCATGAAATTCTGTCTGTGACTCAATCGCCGGACGATGAGTCATCAATTCGCATTGATGAATATGTCTGGCCGTGTTTGATGCTTGGCGACATGATGTTTTGTCGAGCGGGATGCGTTGTCACGGGCGGGGCGTCTCACGTTGTGAAGGATATTGCCGAATCCAGCAAGCTGTACTGGACGTATCGTCGTAAGGATCGGCCGTATGCCGATGAATCTTTTGGCTGGGGTAATAAATCCCAGTGGCGCACCCCTCTGCGCCGCGATTATCGTTTGGCGAACGGTTTTGATTTCAATATCGACGGCGACACATCTCTGAATGAATCGGATGGCATGATTGATGATCTTCCTGTCGAGACAATGATTGAACTGATTCGAAACCGCTGCTTAATCAAGACGCAACTGGATGATTCTGACTTGTGCCCGTATGGATTCAGATACACAGAGCAAGTTTAGTCAAGCGATCTTGTTGATCGATGCGGCTTGTAGCCGAACGTTTTTCCACGATGCCGTACACTGTCTGACATGATCGACCATCTCGACCACCTCGTCCTCACCGTCCGCGACCTCGACGCGAGCCTCGCCTTTTACCGCGGCGTGCTCGGGATGGAGGAGGTCACGTTCGGCCAGGGGCGCAAGGCCCTGCGGTTCGGCCGGCAGAAGATCAACCTCCACGAGGCCGGCCACGAGTTCGAGCCCAAGGCGGGCCGACCGACGCCCGGCTCGGCGGACCTGTGCTTCATCTCCGCGACGCCGGTCGAGGAGGTCGCCCGCCTCGTCCGCGCCGCGGGCGTCGACGTGATCGAGGGCCCGGTTATGCGCACCGGCGCCGCCGGCCCGATCCGCTCGGTCTACTTCCGCGACCCCGACGGCAACCTTATCGAGGTGGCGAACGAAGCGGGGTCAGACGCCCAGCAATCCATCGTTTAGCGCCGGCCCGCAGGGCCGGGCTGGCGTTCGTCGTCACAGTCGACTTGAAATCTGTTCGACTCAATCGATGTCCGACCCACCCTCCAACATTGACCGTGCGTGGATCATGAGCGAGCTTCGCCGCGCCATTCAAGCCCTCGCGGCGCCCGGTGCCGTCGCGCTGGCTTTGTTTCCCGACGACGCCGCGAAAGCAGATGAATTGGCGATCGACTTCGCACACTTCCGCGAGGTCGCGTGCGGCAACTTTCCGCACGAGTTCGGCCCGCAACAGACGGCCGCCCTCGAGCGGATCGACCGCTTACTGGAAGCTATGAGCGGCTGGGCCAACAAGGAACTCTGGACCGACGCCGCCGTCTGCACGTCGCCTCGCTGGCGCGAAGTGCGAGACCACGCCAACGCGGCGCTGCGCCTTGCTCCGTGGCCGTGGGACCCGGCCTAATCCGTCGTTGCAGTTGTCCTTTCGACTTGTGTCGATGAAGCGTTTTTGTTATAATAATAAGGCTTTAAGCGTCATGTGAGCCGGATTAATCAGGGGGTCATCCGGGCGAGGCGCTGTTCTTTTGCGGGGTTGCTATGGGCGGTATTGATCCGGGCCAGCCTTACATCATGAAGGTCCCCGACGTGCTGTCGCCGGATGAATGCGCGGCATTGATCCGGCGGATCGAGGGCCTCAATCCGGAGGCCGCTCCGATCAACACCGTGTCCGGGCCGCGCGTGAACCGCGATATCCGTAACAATGACCGGGTGATTTTTGACGATCAAGAACTGGCGGACCGGTTGCTGGCCCGCGTGAAAGGCCGGGCGCCGCAGGAGATCCATGGCTGGTCGCTGATCGGAGCGAACGAACGGCTCCGATGCTATCGCTACAAACCCGGCATGCGTTTCCGTCCTCACACCGACGGCTCGTTTCAGCGCAGCGATGACGAGCGGAGCTACTACTCTTTCCTGGTGTACCTCAACGACGATTTCGAGGGAGGTTGCACCACGTTCATTACCGAGCCGGAGGTGGCGATCCAGCCCCGGATCGGTCTGGGGCTGATCTTTCAGCACCCCATCGTCCACGAAGGCAGCGTCGTCACTGCGGGGGTGAAATATGTCGCCCGGACGGACTTGATGTATCGAAACGACTGAAAGCGGTTTCCCCGCATGGTCTGACGTCTTGCCTATGCCGGCCGTTAACCGTCTGCCGAATCCATCCATGTGGAAGTGATCGGTTTGTGGAGCGGTTGTCGCCGCTATGGCGAATCTTTGTTCACGGGCGAAGACCGTTATACTTCTGTAAGAGCACTTGGCCGGCGTACGGCGGGCGTCTTCTGTAGCGATGACCGGTGAGTCCATGCGACCCAGTTCCGTGAAATACGCCGTGACGTTTGTCCTGCTCGCCGCGCTGAGTGTGGGGTTGGGCGTTTATCTGTGGTCGCCGATCCTCACGGCGCTTTTGGCGTTCACCGCCATGGCGTTCATCATCGTCGCCGCCGCTTATGCTTTCCGGGCCCCTGAAATTCTTGGCAAACGTCCCGACGGGCGGCTGCGTCTGCCGCACAGGGTCTTGCTCCTGCCGTATCACGCCCTGAGCTATTCAAGCTTCCAACTGGTTCGTTTGACCGGGTCTGCGCCTCCCTGGTCCGAAGTGAGTCCAAACCTTTTTTGGGGCCGCCAACTCACCCTCCGCGAGGCGGAGTCTCTTACTGCCGGGCATATTCTGGATTTGACCTCGGAGTTCCATGAATGCCGGCTCTTGCGTGAGCGAGATTATTGTTCTGTTCCGATGCTTGACGGCACGGCGCCGTCCCTGGATCAGCTGGAGCGAGCGGTTGACTGGCTCCGTTCCGCATTGCGGCGAGGAACGACGTACGTTCACTGTGCGATGGGGCACAGCCGAAGCGCAGCCGTCTTGCTTGCTTATCAGATCGTTGAAGGGCAGATCGAATCGATCGAGGATGGATTGACATCCCTGCAAACGCTACGGCCGGGGGCGGGCTTGACTTCCGGACAAGCGGTCGTCCTGCAGCAGTTCATCAGACGCCGACTTGCGAACGGGGCCTGTCCGCATTGATAGTGCCTTCAGGAAACCAACATACATGCGGTCGACCGCGGATCACGCCTCTGTCATCTGGATTGATCAGAATCCTCACATGAAAAAATTCAATTTGAAATTGCTCGTCGGATTGTTCTTGGCGCCGGCTTTAGTCTCCTGCCAGTCGCCAAACGAACAGAAGCCGCATTCGGATACGGCTGGTCATCGTGACGACGGCGACGTGGTTGAAGCGAGGATTTACGACATCTCCGGATCGCTCGCGTGGGATATGACCGAATTGCTGGATCTTCGGTATGACCTGGGATCTACAAGTTCGGGAGGCGGCGGCATTCCATCTCCATGGGATGGATTGAGCGAGAAAACCGAAGAAATGAGGCTTATGCAGTCTGAATTGGTTTTGTTTTTATTAAGTAGCCGAGTGCTTGAGCCGACCATGCCCCCCGGTGAGTCGATACGGAAGGGGGGGGTCTGGTGGATCACTCTTGATGATGTCGGGGTGGGGAAGTACCGGATTGAATGTCGTCGCTCGGCACACGACAAGGTCGTTAGCGTTTTTAAGAAACTCGGCTTTGACCCTGTGGTGTCGAAAGACATTGCCTCAACCGTAGGGGCCGATTAAATCGCCATGGATTGAATATCGACAGACAATCGGCATTTTTGCCGTAATACACGAAAGGCTTTCCGTGCCGCTGGATGACGTATTCGAGTTCTTCCGCCACTACGACCGCGAGACGTACGAGGTCTTCGCCTGTCAGGGGAACGAACCCACCGACGACGACATCGTCGATTTTGAGCGGGAAGTTGGCTATCGGCTGCCGGATGATTTTCGGGAGTTCACCAAATCGTCGCTTGGCGGCCTGTATATGGCTGTCCGGGAAGAGCTTTGGCCTCGACCGAAGCCGTATGCGGTGGGTCCGTTCTGGTCATTTCTTTATGGCTTGAATGTCTTCGGGATCGCGACAGACATCCCCGACTGGCTCGACATCCGGGTGCGGTGGCGGCAATTCCGCGATCAGGCATGGGCTGACCTCATCCCCTTCCTCCAGCGCATCGGCGACGCCGATGCTTATTGTTTCAACACCGACGGCCAAATCGTCGAATGGAGCCACGATGAGCCCGACGAACGACGGGTGGTGGACATGACATTCCCGGATCTGCTGTTGCAAGAGATCCATGAACTCGACGAACGAAAGAACCGCAAAATACAAGGCGAAGGCTGAGGTTGATCAACCGAGTCTGAATCAGATGAGTATCCGCGACCCCAACCCCGAGGCGCCGCATGTCCACACCCGACCATGTCATCCGCGTCTACTCGAACGACGACGAATTGCCGGCTGAGGCTGAGCGGTTGTTCGAAGCCGAGCTCGCCTATTCACGGCGGGAGATGCCCGACCCCGAGGCGTGGCGGTTCGTCAACATCTGCGCCGTCGCCCCGCCCGGCCGCGTGCTCGGCGGCCTGCACATGGACGTGGGGCCGATCGCGTTCGGCCCGCTGGGCGGCGAGCTGCTCGCCTATGTGGAGCATCTGATCGTCCGCCCGGAACACCGCAACCACGGGCTCGGCACGGCGTTGCTGCGCCGGGCGGTGGAGGAGGCGTCGGCCAGGGGGTGCCGCCACATCCAGTTCAACGTGCGCTGGAGCAACCCCGCCGCGATCGCGGTCTGCCGCAAGGCGGGCTTCGCGATGACGTGTTTAGAAGACGGCGGCTATTTCGTCATCAAGCCGACCGTTGGCTGAAGCGGTTCGTCCAAGCATTACGCGCAGAAGCCCAGGGACTGCGGTCCCTGGGCTTGGGTTGGATGAGTCATGGGCCGTCAGCGTTGGCGGCTCAGGTCCTGGCCGACGCGGTCCACGATCGTTTCGAGCACGAACGGGTCATCGTAGGCGCCGCTCTCGATCCGGCTCAGGGCCAGGGCGATCTTGGCTTCGCGCACAGGGGGGGCAGCGTCGACGGATGCCGTCTCATGCGATTCGAGCACAGCGGCGGTGCGTTTAGGTGAAAGCAGTTTGTCGAGCATGGCGGATTCCTTTCCAGAATAAGCAGCTCTCTTTTCAAAACGTTAGCGCGGTCAGTCCGGTTGTCAACCACTCCTTACGTCTGGGGCGGCCGCGCGGTTCACGCGTCGGTTCGTCGTCGAGTCAGATTGTCAGGTCGGGCCCAAGCGGATGCGCTCAGGCGTGCCGTTTGGTCGGGATGGCGGGGTGAATAAAGGATTCGACCATGGCGGAGCCTCGTGCCCGGAGGGCGGTGTGGGTCTATGAAGATGATCGACAAGGGTGTTAAAAGAACGTGAATAATCGGTGGACAATTTTCTGCGCGATGGGGTGGCAAAGAGAGTTGACGAAATGCAATCAAAAACCTAACATATGGATGTCGTGATACGCGATGTTGGTTCTTTGACAATCTGAGAAACGAAGCGCCGGTTTCTAGGCGCTAGGGCCTAGGAATTAGGTGGCGGATCGTCCGCCGGTCCCCTTCCTAGGCCCTAAACCCTAGGCCCTAGCGCCTAACGCCTCCTCCCGCGTGACGCTGAGCATCCACGCGAGGGTGAAGAACAGCGCCAGCCCGCCCCAGGTCGTGGCGCCGAGGCCCTGGGTGGTCTGGTCCCCGAACGCCTGGGTCAGGGCCGACGCCAGGATCAGCACACACCCGCCCAGCAGGGCCATCCCCGTGACCTCCCGGGCCGAGCCTTTGGGCGACTCGTGGATGAAGTGCGTGACCGCGGCGATCGGCAGCATCAGCCAGCAGAAGAAATAGGTCCACGCCAGCGGGGAGAACAGCACGATCAGGATCAGCAGCATGGCCTGCTCGTACACCATCAGCCGCGGCGTCAGCCGCCGCTTGGGCGGCATCACCAGCACGTACATCAGGCACAGCCCGCCCGCGAGGGCGACGAAGATCACGTTCGCCGGGACCCGGCCCACATCGATGAGGTTCACGTACCAGTACCCCCGCTCCCCCCCCTCCACCACCGCCTCGGTCTCGCCCGCCGGGACGTCTCGGAGGTAGCGGTGGGTCATCGCCAGCAGCGACTGGTTGCGGTAGGTGTAGGCGATGCCCGGGCGCTGGCTGATGCCTTCGGTCGAGTCCTTGAGCACCATGCCCTGGACCCACAGGTTCAGTTCGTGCAGGTTGAACGAGAACCCGCGGATCGGCGCGGGCATCAGCACGAGGATCAGGATGAGCGTCCCGGCCAGCGACCCCAGCGCGACCCAGTGTCGGCGCCAGACGAGGTAGCCCACCGCCATGAGCGGGAACGCCTTGATCGCGACCGCGACCGCCAGCGCCGCCCCCGCCCAGCCCTCGCGCCCGTGGCGCAGGGCGGTGAAGCACAGCAGCATCAGCAGCAGCAGGACGATGTTGATCTGGCCGAGGAAGAACGTGTCCCACACGTAGGGCGCGGTCACGACGCCGGGGATGATGTAGAGCAGCAGCTCGCGGTGGAGCAGCCGGCCGCTGGCGAGGTACACCGCCAGGAACAGGCACCCCAGCCACGCCGCGGAGTTAATGAGCACCAGCGCCACGGTCATGAGGCCGGGCCCCAGGGTGCTCAGCGGGGCGTAGACCCCGACCGCGGCGAAGGGCGGGTACATGAACGGGAACGTGGCGCCGGGCTCATCGGGGTAGATCGGCTCGCCGTTGAGCACCTTCTGGCCGGTCAGGTACCACAGCCCGTAGTCCTTGTTGTTGAAGGGCTGGGCGAACCCCTTATAGACCGGCAGGGCGGCGAACCCGACGCACACCGCCACGAACACCGCCGCGGTCAGGTACACGGCCAGGCGGTGCCTGGGGTCGTCCCAGGCCCGGGGCGACGGGGCGGACGGCGGGGGGGGATCGGGCATGGGCGGTAGCATACCGTCCCCCCTGTTTCGCGGCGCCCCACCCCCAGATTTGGGGCCCTTACGCCGATCTCACCCCATGGGTCGACATGTCATTAGCGTCAAGTTAGACTGAATTGCGTTAGTCGCCTTGCGGACCTCTCCATTTAACGAAAGTCTGTTTTTTGCCGAACGTTTCGGTCATTCTGCCGGTCTATAACGAGGCCGCGATTATTGCCCGGGTGTTCGCCGAAGTGGCGGCGTTCGTCCGGGGTCGATCGGGCGACGATCAGTTCATCTTCGTGGACGACGGCTCCAAAGACGGCACCGCCGACCGGATCCAGGCCCTGATCGACGAGTCGGGCCTGGAGCAGATCGAGCTGCTGCGCTGCACCCGCAACGGCGGCAAGGGCCGGGCGATCAAGATCGGCATCGACCAGTGCAAGGCCCCGCTGATCTGCTTCACCGACGGCGACCTGGCGTACCCGCTCAAATCGATCGACGACCTGACCCGCAGCCTGGCCGACCATCAGGTCGCCGTCGGCAGCCGTCACCTCGACGGCACACGGCAGCGGAACATCCACCTGCACCGCAAGCTGCTGGGCTGGGGGTTCAACAAGCTGGTGCGCGTGATCCTCAGCCTGCCGTACCGCGACACGCAGGCGGGGCTCAAGGGCTTTCACGCCGACGCCGCCCGCGCGATCTTCGCCCGCCAGCGCGTCACCGGGTTCGCGTTCGACGCCGAGCTGATCTTCCTCGCCAAGCGCCTGGGCTACCGCATCGGCGAGGTCCCGGCGATCGTCTCCGAGGAGCATTCCTACAAGGTGTCGACCATGAACATGTGGCGCGACCCCTTCAAGATGCTCCTGTCGGTGTCGCGCGTCCGCTTCAACGCGATAATGGGACGGTATGCCAAACCAGATCCTGCTGAGTTTCGACGTGGAGGAGTTCGACATCCCGCTGGAGTTCGGCCATCCGGTGTCGGAGGCGGAGCAGTTCACGGTGGGGGCCCGCGGGCTGGAGACCACCCTCACGCTGCTGCAACACCGCGGTATCCCATCCACGTTGTTCACGACGGCTCACTTCGCCGCCCATCAGCCCCGGCTCATGAAGCAGGCCGCAGCCGCGCATGAGATCGCCTCGCACTGCTACTACCACTCCCGCTACGCCGACGCCGACCTCCTGCGATCCCGCCAGACCCTTCAGGACCTGACCGGGGTCCCCGTCGTCGGCTTCCGCCGGCCCCGCCTCCAGCCCACCGACCCCCGCCTCCTCCGCGAGGCGGGCTACGCCTACAACTCCTCCGAAAACCCCATCTTCCTCCCCGGCCGGTACAACAACATCCGCCGCCCCCGCACCGCCTACCTCGACGACGGGCTGCTCAACATCCCCATCTCCGCCAGCCCCCGCCTGCGCACCCCGCTGTTCTGGCTGGCGATCAAGAACTTCCCGATGTGGCTGATCCGTTCCGCCAGCCGGCGCTGCCTCGACCGCGACGGCTACCTCTGCATCTTCTTCCACCCCTGGGAGCTGCTCGACCTGTCCGGCTACGGCCTGCCCCGCTACATCACCCGCCGCGACGGCCAGGCGATGATCGACCGCCTCAACGCGTACCTCGACTTCCTCACGCCCCTCGGCGAGTTCGTCACGATGCAGCACTTCGCCCAGCAGCGCCGCGCGGCGGTCACTTAGCCGGCGGGCTACGCCCGCCTGGTCCGGGGCCGCGTAGCGGCCCGGCTATGACCCGCATCCGGTGGCTCCTCGGCGGCGTGGGTCGGGTCGAGCCAAAGATCGGCGAGGCTGGGGGTCGGGCGCCGGGTGGGCCAGCCGGCGGCGAGTCGCTCTTGGACGCGGGCCAGTTCGGGCACGCCGCTGGTGGCGTCGGCGGATTCGGCGCTGCACGCGCCCCCGGCCGTCGCGAGCCGCACCGCGGCGGCGCTGTCCAGGCCCCGCACCGCGCCGGTGAGCAGGCCGGCGATCGTGCAGTCGCCCGCGCCGGTCGCACCCGCGACGTCCACCTCGAAGCAGGGGTGATAGCGCCGGGCGCCGGCCCACCGTTCGAGGCGCGGCGCATCGCCGCCGTGCAGGTACAGGCCCTGATCGCCGAGCTTGATGGCGACGACGCCGGCACCCCAGTCCAGGCACCGCCCGCTCACCTCGTCCAGCCAGCCGCCCCATTGGCCCTGCGCCGCAACGGGGTCGGCCTGCAGGGCGTCGAACCTCGTCCGGTCGGTCATGTACAGCAGCTCATCCAGGCTCGGGCAGAACAGGTCGACGTGGGGCAGGACGTTGCGCAGCAGCGTCGGCCAGTCGACTTTCCCCGCCGGGCCGTGAGGGTCGACCGTGCACAGGTCGAGGCTGGTCAGGACGCCGAGTTGCCGCACGTCGGTGAAGAGCTTGACGAGCTCGCCGCCGTCGTTGTCGCACATCGCGGGCAGGACCGGCGGGTAGCCGAAGTGGAAAAGCCGGGCGTCGGCGACCCGGGCGAGGTCGACGTCGCGGGCACGGAAGGTGTGGTTTGCGCCCGTGCAGTGCAGGAACGCGCGGTCCGCACCCGGCGGCTCGATGATGATGCTGTAGCTGGTGGGCTCCTGCGGGCTGCGGATCATGTCGTCGGCGAGGGCGGGGTCCTGCCGGCGGAGCAGGTCGAGCAGGGCGCCGCTGAACAGGTCGTCGCCGACCTTGCCCATGAGCCCGACCGAGGCGCCCAGGCGGTGCAGGGCCATGCCGACGTTGCTGACGCAGCCCCCGCCGTTGACCGCGGCGGGGCCGATGCCGATGAGCGACCCGGGCGCGACCGACCAGCCCGCCGGGCCGAGTGGGGCGTCGGGCAACTGGGGGCGGATGTCGAGGCAGATGTGGCCGGCGACGATGATGGGAGGCGCAGCGGCGGTCATCAAGACGCGCCTCTCGACCGGTCGCCATGTAATTCGATGATTACGGCGTCAAAAATCCTGTTTGAGAAGCCGGACCTGAGCGCAGCGAAGGTCCGGATCGCGTCGGCGAAAACCATCCGGACCTTCGCTGCGCTCAGGTCCGGCTTGATCGCAGGATCGATTGGATCACTTTTCACACACTTTCTTATCAATTCGGGCGTCATCATGGGAAGACCCGGTTCCATCGAGCGCGGTTCCAGGCGACCTTTTCTTCGTTGGTCATGGCGGCGAAGTCGGGCGCCTCATCGGCGTCGGGCGCCGCGGCGGGGCGGCGGGTGGGGCCGCGTTGGTAGGCGAGACTGCGGCTGGATGGCTGCAGGTCGTCTCCGAGCGGCCGGTAGGGCGTGACGCCGAGTTGCTCAAGCGCGGCGTGGTAGCTGCGCACCGCTTCGGCGGGGTCGGTCAGGTCGCCGTCGGCCAGCCAGCGCAGGTGCTGGATGAACGTGGGCTGGTGCTCGCTGTGGTTGATCATCCGGCCGTAGAGCGCGACGCGGGCGCCGTGGCGTCTGGCCTCGACGAGCTGATGGAACGCGTCGAACGTGGTGCCGGACGACCCGCCGAGGATACCGACGATGAGCGAGCGATCGAAGCCGGCGAGGGCTTCGGTGGGCCCGGGGCCGAGGTAGGGGACCTTGAGGAACAGCGGCCGGGCCGGGCCGGGGACGCCGGCGAGGGTGCGGACCACGCAGTCGTTGATGTAGCAGCCCAGGTCGTTGGGGCAGGCGTCGCCGCACGCGTTGGGGGCGAAGACCTCGAGGAAGTGCCGGAAGCCCTTGCGTTCGGCCTCCTCGCGGAAGGCGGCGTAGGCTTCGAGCGAGGCGATGTCGCGTTCGAGGTCGTTGTTGAAGGTGACCGAGTAGAGCCCCAGGTCGGCGCCGCGGCGGCGATCGTCGGGGGCGGGGTCGAGCCGGCCGGCCATGGCGTGGTCGATCGCGGCGGTGCGGAACGGCCGGCTGGGCCGCTGGATGTAGGCGTTCTCGCTGACGGCCCAGACATCGGTCGCGTCGTTGGCGCGCACGGCCGGGGTGATCGGGCTGTTGTGGAACAGGCCCTCCTCGATGGTGAGCAGGCAACTGGTCGACACGGACATCAGCATGATGTCGACCAGGCCGGTCCGGACGTTTTCGCGGATGAGCTGGCGGTATTGGTCGAGGGACCGGTAGCGCGTCGTGCCCTGCATGTCCGGGTCCTGCCCGGGGGCGGCGAGGCCGAACGCCATGTCGGCGTCCTTGGCGTCGGCGAGGATGAAGTCGCCGCAGTTGGGGTCCTGGACGAGCCGGGCGAGTTTGGCGTCGAGCGATTTGGGGGCGTTGGGAGGCATAGGCGATCCGGAGAACTAGCCGGGCCGCTACGCGGCCCCGGACCGGGCGGGCGTAGCCCGCCGGCTCATCGCCAGTTTACTCCGGAGCGCGAGCCCGCGTCAGCCCTTATTCCACGTCGCGCTGCCGTAGACCGCGGTGTCGCCCAGCTCCTCGGCGATGCGGATGAGCTGGTTGTACTTGGCGTTGCGGTCGGAGCGGCAGGGGGCGCCGGTCTTGATC
>JANQFR010000083.1 GCA_028277745.1 Phycisphaeraceae bacterium | reverse complement strand
CCCAGGAGGGTCAGGACGCTGATGTTGATCAGGCCGTCGCCGGTGAAGTCGCCCAGCGCCCAGCCGCCGCCCTGGCCGAAGTTGGCCCCGAGGATGGTCAGGTCGCTGATGTTGACCAGCCCGTCGAGGTTCGCGTCGCCGTACTCCGTGCCCAGGATCTCGCGGACCAACTCGTCCACGTCGGCGTCGTTCACGATCAGGTCGCCGGTCATGTCGGCCGAGAGGTCGAAGCCGACCGCTTCGTCGAGGTTGCTCCAGTTCGCTTCGCCGTCGGTGACGAAACTGTTGTTGACGAACTGATCGAAGAGGTAATCAATATCAACGGCGTTGATGGACCCATCGGCGCCGTTGGGGGCGAAACCGGCGGTGATCAGGCCCGAACCGGCGATATCGCCACGGGCGTCGCCGGCGGCGTAGGTCTTGCCGGTGACGTGGGTCCCGTAGCCGAAGAAGTCGCCGCCCGCAGCGTTATCGACCGCGGTGAAGCCGGCGGTCCGGTCGAGCTGACCGTTCACCAGCGTCAGGCCGTCGGCGTAGTAACGGATATCCTCTTCGTCGAAATTACCGTCTGCGTTGAAATCGCCAAGAATTTCGAACACCGCGTCATTGGCGTCGCCGGCGGCGGTCACCCCACGGGCGGTCGCCCACGCCTGACGGGCGGCGCCGGTTCCGCGGGCGTTAAACGCATCGACCATGTCGTCGATGTCATTCACGTCCCGGTCGAAATCGCCGTCGAAGTCGCCGGCGATGCGGTTGCGGTCGCTGCCGACCACGACCGACAGGTCCTGGCCATAGCCAACGAGCGTGCCGTCGGCGGTGACATAAACGGTGTTGACGTCGCTGGCGGTCCCGGCCGCCGAGTCGATGATCGCCTGGGCGTCGGTGTAGTCGGTCGTCGGGGTGCTCAGGCGGGTGGAGACAAGCCCCGAACCGTTGACCGTGCCGAACCCCGGGGTATCGCGGATGGCCTTCTGCGAGGTGCGGACGAAGTTCTGCAGCGAGCTGCCGTCTCCGCCGGTGGCGGCGAAGGTCGTCGGATCGCTGTCGGTCGCCACAGCGTCGACGCTGTCCGCGAGGAAGAAGGTGAACGCGAGGAACTGACCGGGCATGTTCTGGTTGGCGTCGGCCGCGGGAGCCGCCACGAAGCCGTCGATCGAGCCGAAGATGTTGCGGATGAAGTCGCGGGCGTCGGGGTTGGCCATGGCCTGACCGACGCCGTCGCCGACCTCCCAGGGCGCGTCTTCCACGAAGTCATCGCCGGCCGCGACGGGCCCGCCCACAGCGCCCTCGTCCGAGGCCGGGTTGAACACGCCGTCGGCGCCGGGGTTGATCCGCTTGCCGATCACGCCGCCGCCGCTGTAGTCGACATCTTCGAAGAACGGGTTGCCGGCGGTGATGAACGAGCCGTTGCCGCCGATGCGATAGCCGGTGTCGACGTCGGCGTTGTCGAGGACGCTGTCGACGGTCGGCCGGACGTAGAGCGTGCCGCCGACGTGATCGTTCATGGTGTTGAGGATCTCGTACCGGCCGGCGATGGCGTCGGCGACGGAGCGGCTGCCGCCGGCGAAACCGGTGTAGCCCACGGCAAGGCGGGCGTTCTGAACAGTGCCTTCCATGCGGGACGAGCCGCCCTTGTTGGTCGGCTGAAAGTTCTCACCGACCAACTCGGTGGAGGAGACGTTGGTGCGGTCGCCGATGTTGTCGCCGCGGCCCCAGGAGGGATCGACGCCGATCGAGTTCATGGCGGCGTTGCGGGTGCCCGAACCGAAGTCGCGGGTCACTGCCATCAGGTTCTCACCGCTGTCCATCCGGCCGGTGGTGAAGAGGTGCTGCAGTTCGGTGACGCGGACGTTCTCGACACCGGCGCCGCGGTTGGCGATGTAGTTCACCGGGACCCAGGCAGCGGCGGTGCTGGTGGCGTTGTCGATGAAATTCTGCGTCGCACCGATCCCGGCCAGCGAGGGCAGCTCGCTGACGAAGCCGGTATCGGATGACGCGATCGGGTTCACGCCGTAGCCCGCCTGGCTGGGCCGGCGGTTCCAGTTCTGCGATCCCGCGGGCTGGTTGATGTTCTGGGTGGCCAGGGCGAGGGGCACGTCGCTGAAGGCGTAGTCGATCTGGTCGTAGGTGCGCCCCAGGGGGTCGGCCATCCCCGAGGCGTAGGGGGCCGCGATCGGGTTGACGGTCGTCGCGCCGTTCTGCGGCCCGTAGGTAACGGCGCCGTTCTGGGCGTAGATGGTGCGGTTGATGAACTGCTCTTCACTGGCGAGGGTCGTCGGGAGCACGCCGTTGATCTGGTACTGCGCCCAGTTGTCGATGCCGCGGACCGAGCCGACGCTGCGGTACTGATGGGCCATGTAGTCGGTGTTGACGCCGGCCGTGTTGTAGGAGACGGCGCCGGTGGTCGGATTGATGGCGGCCCCGCCCGCGAGTTGCTGCAGCGAGAAGTTGTTCGAGTCGAACCCGAACACGCCGTTGCCGTCCACATCGATGAAGTCGTTGGTCGATGCGGGGGCGAGGAAGAAGTCGACAAAGAGCGTGGCGCCCGCCCCGTTGACCTCGACCTGGGCCGACGCCGACCCGGTTGCGGCGACCGACGCGGTCATCGCGACCGCGAGCAGCGCCTTGTTGGAAAAATGAACCTGCATGATAAGAGTCCTCCATAAAATTTTGGCGGCGACACACCGCCGAATCGTCAGTTGAAGAGTCGAGAACGATCGGGGTCTGCCCGTTCAAGGGTCAGTTGTCCCAGATAATTCTTTGAACCTGAGCGGTCGTGCTGGATTGCGGATTGATGCTGATCAATGAGTAATACTTGTCGCCCCATTCAGCAGATCCCTCGAAGGTTTCATAAATGTTTTTGCGCTCGGAGTGCCCGTCGAGATAGAGGAAGTTGCTCGTCCCGCCCCATGACTCGCCGTCGGCGGAATACGAGCCGGGGTGGTGTCGGCCGATCGCGTTCGCCGACAAACTCCCGGGCGTGCCGGCGGTGGTGCCGGGACTGATTCCGGTGAGGTTGTCGAGATATCTATCCTCGTTATCGATCGCACCCTGTGTCCGAGGGTTGGTTAGACCCGGGCCAAAGCCATATGGGCTCCATCCCGTGCTGACGTGAAACGCAGGGCTCACCGAACGATGTGTCTTGGATTCATAATTTCCGGGGCCGCTGCCGTCAGCGACCATCGGGAAAGCGGGCGCGAACTCGGCCGCTAAGATCGTCACGGAATGATCTGACACAATCCCCGCACGGACGAACTGAGCAGCGATCACAGGCGACGGCGCGGCGGCCCCCGGGAACCGGAACTTCGGGACCAGGATGTTGTTGGCGGTAAACGCCAGCCGGGGAACCTGCCGGTCTTCCAACGTGGAGGGCGGCCCCGACCCGTTCTGGTCGACCTGCCCCTCTTCCCAGTCCGATTCTTTTGGGCCGGGGTTGGTCCGCGGATGGCCGCCGTTTTCCAAACTTGGGCAGGTGAATGCGTCTCCCTCCGTCAGTTCGAAAATCAGCCCGGACCAATGCAGATAACCGCCGGGATGCCCGGTGTTGTATGACCCGGGCTTAAATCCATAGCCGCCGCTCGAGTCGAGGTAGGCGTACGAAGGCGGGAGGGTGTCACGGTTGTCGATGGTGTAGGCGGTGAAGGCCGATGCGAGGGAACGTTGATGGGCGGCGCACCGGATCGCCCGGGCCTCGCTGCGGGCGGCCCCCAGCACAGGAAGCAAAATGCCAATTAACAAAGCAATAATAGAAATGACAACAAGAAGTTCAATTAAGGTGAATCCGTGGCGTCGTGCGTTCGGTTTGGGCATGTCGGGCTCCGGAGCGTTAAGAACTGGGACGTGGACAGTATGGCCACGCGTCGTCTCGCGGAGGTCGCTGCCGGGTGAGATTTGGATTGAACTTGGACGAAAAAACGACTGGCGCGAACATTAACCGTCGGCAAACATCAGCCGTCAAGCGCCGCCTTGGAGGTGTGATCGTTGATGCGGTAGCCCACGCCGCGCACGGTCTCGATCTGCCGACCGGCCCGGCCGAGCTTGCGGCGGATGGCGTAGACGTGATTCTTGATCGCCGCCGAGGGGTCCCCCGTCCGGCTCATATCCAGCGATCGACGGATCTGGTCGGGCGTGAACACCCAGCCGGGGCGGCTGGCCATCAGGCTCAGCATCCGGAACTGGGTGAGCGTGAGGTGCACGCGTTGCGATTCGACGAACACCTCGAACCGCTCGGGATAAATCTTGATGGCCCCCGAAGCCAGGAGCGACTCGGGCGTTTCATCCCTCGGTCGGCGGAAGCTTCCCATACTAGAAAATCCAGAGCTTGGACAGCATACATCCAGCTTTGTATCTCCGGATTGTCAATGTTGGGTCGTTGCCGGGTTAGAAGCGGTCAAGCGACGATGTCTGTTTGTTAAAACCGACGCCTTGCGTCTTGCAAGGCGTCGGTTGATGTGCTTCGTACACAAGAGCAGATGCGCTATGCCCGGCGTCACAACCGGACCCCCGAAGAAGTCGGGAAGCGCAGTTAACTCTTGCTGTTGGGCAGTTCTTCGCCGAGCAACTGGGCGACCAGCCGCGACTCGCCGACGGTGGTGCCTATCTCCTCGCGGCGTTCCGCGCCGGCGGCTTCGGCCAGCTCGGCGGCGGCTTCGATCTCTTCCTCGACCGACAACGCCTCGGCGGCGGGGGGCTCGGCCAGCTTGATCACCTGCATGCCCTGGTAATCCTTGAAGCCCGTGCCGACGGGGATCAGGTGCCCCAGCAACACGTTCTCCTTAAGGCCCACCAGGTCGTCGGTCTTGCCCGCGAGCGCCGCCTCGGTGAGGACCTTGGTCGTCTCCTGGAACGAGGCGCCCGACAGGAACGACTCGGACTGCAGCGACGCCTTGGTGATGCCCAGCAGCAGGACCACCGCGGTCGCCGGCCGGCACTTGACCGCCTTGGCCGGCGTCTTGCCGTCCGCTTCGAGCCGGGCATTGACTTCCTTGAGCTCGCTCTTGGGCAGGATGGTGTTGATCGTCAGGTTCGACTCGCCGGGGTCCTTGATCTTCGCGAGCGCCGCCGCGTCGGCGTTGGCCCGACGGAAGCGGTACTTGTCGATCACCTCGTTGGGAAGCAGATCGGTGTCGCCCGGGTTCTCGACCCGCACCTTGCGGAGCATCTGGGCGATGATCACCTCGATGTGCTTGTCGTTGATCGGCACGCCCTGGGCGCGATAGACGTTCTGCACTTCTTCGATGAGATAGTTGTAGAGCGCTTCTTCGCCCTTGATCCGCAGGATATCCTGCGGGATCTGCGGCCCCTCGATCAGCGCGTCACCGGCTTCGACCACATCACCCGCGTGGACGAGCAGGTGGCGGTCCTGAGGCACGTGGTGCTCGACCTCAAGGCCGGCGTCGGATTTGATGATCACGGTCATCTTGCCGCGGCGTTTGTCGGAGCGGAGTTCGACCGAGCCGGAGATCTCGGCCATGACCGCGGCGTCCTTGGGCTTGCGGGCCTCAAAGATCTCGGTCACCCGAGGCAGGCCGCCGACGATGTCGGACGACCCTGACGCCTCACGCGGCTGCCGCGCGAGCATCTGGCCGGCGTCGACCGCCTGGCCTTCCTCGACCTCGATACGCGCCTTCGCGGGCAGGTAGTGGAAGTCGAGGATCTTGCCCTCGTCGTCTTCGATGACGATCCGCGGGTGCATCTCGCCCTTGTGCTCGATGACAACCAGCGCTTCGCGGGCCTCGGCGCCTTTGCTCTTGCCGGCCTCGCGTTCGGGCCGGACGGTCTCGCCGAGGACGATGTCCTCGTACCGGATCGTGCCGCCCTTCTCGGCGAGGATCGGGGTCCGGTGCGGGTCCCAGTTGGCGAGGACCGTTCCCTTCTTGATCTTGACGCCGGGCTGCACGCGGATGAACGCCCCGTACTGGAGCTTGTATTTCTCGAGTTCGCGGCCCTTGTCGTCGAGGATGGCGACCTCGCCGTTACGCTTGAGGCTGACGAGGCAGTCGTTGCCGTCTTCGTCCTTGACGGAAACCTCGTTGCAGTCGCGGAGTTCGATGGTCCCGGCGTTGAGGGCGCGGTACTCGGTCTCGGTGATGGTGGTGTGGCCGACGCCGCCGGTGTGGAAGGTCCGCATGGTGAGCTGGGTGCCGGGCTCGCCAATGGACTGGGCGGCGATGATGCCGACCGCGGCGCCCTGCTCGACGAGCTTGCCGGTGGACAGGTCCATGCCGTAGTCAAGCACGGACATGCCGACCGGGGCGTCGGTGGTCAGGGGTGAGCGGACCGACACCGCGTCGATGCCCAGATCCTCGATCTTGCGGGCGGCCTCCATCGTGATCATCTCGTTCTCCTGAACGATGACCTCGTCGGTGATGGGGTTGGAGATGGTCTCGCGCGCCACGCGGCCGAAGATGCGGTCGCGCAGGGGCACGTCGACCTCTTCGCCCTTGTAGATCGCTTTCTTGACGATGCCGTTGCGCGAGCCGCAGTCATGACACGCGATGAAAACGTTCTGGGCCACGTCGGCAAGCTTGCGGGTGAGGTAGCCCGAGTCGGCGGTCTTCAGCGCGGTGTCGGCCAGACCCTTGCGGGCGCCGTGGGTGGACGAGAAGAACTCGAGCACCGACAGACCCTCGCGGGCGTTGGCCTTGATGGGCGTCTCGATGATCTCGCCGGACGGCTTGGACATCAGGCCGCGCATGCCCGCGAGCTGCTGCACCTGCGACACGTTGCCGCGGGCGCCCGACGCTTCCTTGGACATGACGTACACCGGGTTGATGTAACGCCGGCCGTCCGTGGA
>JANQFR010000027.1 GCA_028277745.1 Phycisphaeraceae bacterium | reverse complement strand
CGGGCCCAGCGAGGCCAGAAAGCCCGGCATCGCCGCGAACGTCTCGGGGCTGTCGTACGCCAGATCGAACTCACGCAGGGCCACGTTGTCACGCCCGGCGATCGCCTCACGCACCCCGCGCTCGCGCGCCCCGCCGACGTAGTTCGGCTCGAACCGGCTCATCAGCTCGGGCTTGTGACGCTTGCCGGGGTGGCCGACCCAAACGATCTCACGGTAGCCCAGGTCGATCAGGGCCTGGGCGCATCTCCGGCCGGCGTAGACCTCATCGCGGCGGATGCAGCGGTCTTCGCGCCACGTCTGGCTCTCGACCCAGACGCAGTGCGGCACGAGCTGCTGGACCCGTTGATCGATCGCGTCGGGCAGTTCGCAGAGCAGGACCATGCCGTCGAGCACCTGCTCGCGGAACACCCGGGAGCCGGACTCGAGGCTCTGCTTGACGTCGCCGACTCGGATGATGGAGAGGATGTTTCCCGAGGCCTCGAGCCCCTCGTTGAGGCCGAGGATGGTCTCGAAGGTCATCAGGTGGGTCATGCGGTCATCCGGCTCGTTGCGGATGAGCACCCCGATGTGGCGGGTGCGTTGCTGCTTCATCGCCCGGGCGGCGGCGTTGGGGCGGTAGCCGTACTCCCGGGCGAGCCGGGCGATCCGCTCGCGGGTCTCCGTGGAGACGTCGGGGTGGTTGGAGAGGGCCCGGTGGACCGTCATGCGGGAGACGCCGATGAGTTCGGCCAATTCCTGCTGTGAAAGCGACTTATTCTGGGTGAGAGAGGCCATGAAGCAGGGCTCGACAGCGATCGGCGAGGCTTGTTACACGATACCGTTACTCGTGTAACAATATGTGGTGCGGGGTGGTTTGTCAAGCTTTTTCACGCCGCGGCGTCTGCGTGAGACAAAAAAAGCCCAGGGACGCGGGTCCCTGGGCTTGGGCGTTGGCGGGTTGTCGATGCGGGCCGGGTTCAGCCGATGAGGCCGAGCACCGATTGCGGCTGGGAGTTGGAGATCTGCAGCACATTGCCCGCGGCGGCGACGAGGATCTGCGACCGGGTCAGCTCCGCGGTCTCGGCGGCGAAGTCGGTGTCGCGGATGCTCGACTCGGCGGCCGAGATGTTCTCGAACGCGACGCTCAGGGCGTTGATGGTCGAGCCCACCACGTTCGACTGGAACGAGCCCAGCCGGCCGCGGAGCTTGGAGACGTCGTTGATGGCGTTGTTCACGACGTCCTGGGCGTCTCCGAGGTTGCCGTCGATCAGGTTGAGCAGCTTGCCCGAGCCCAGGGCGTCGAGGCTGGCCTTGACGTCGCCGGTGACGGTGGTGGTCCCCAGCGAGCGGGCGGCCACGTTGCCGATGCCGAGGGTGACCTGATTGTTGATGTTGACCTCGGGGCCGAGCTGGAACTGGGCGCCGCCGCCGGTGAGGGTGAACAGGGTCTGGGAGCCGGTGGCGGTGTAGGCGGCGGCCCCGAACTCGACCTCCAGGTCCAGGGCGTCGGTGGCGATCGAGGCGCGGATGCCCTGGCCGCGGGCGACGACGCCGTTGATCACCGCGTTGATGTCCTGGCCCTCGTCGCGGATCGGGGAGTTGACCGAGGCGAGGGCGGTGTTGTTGGCGGCGACGGTGCTGGCGACGTTTTCGTCGGTCGAGCTGAGCAGGGTGACGTTGCCGGACTGGCCCGCGTCGTTGGTGATGTCGACCGACACGAACTGGTCGGAGCCGAAATCCTCGCTCTTGAGGAACAGGCCCGTGCCGCTGACGGTGGCGTTGACGCCGGTGGAGTCGGTGAAGCTGTTGATCTCGGTCGCGATGTTGGCCAGGGTGGAGCCCGACGCGAACGAGAAGGAGCGGTTGCCCAGCGTGCCGGCCAGCTCGAAGCTGAAGCTCGAGGTGGCGTCGTCGAGGTCGAGGGCGGCCGCGTCGAGGCTGAGGAACAGGCCCGCGCGCTGCGCGGACTGGGTGATCGTGGCCTGGACGTCGATGTTGTTCGCCCCGAGCTTGGCGCCGTTGATCTGGAAGTCGGCGACGTTGGCGCCCACCGACGAGACGGTGAAGTCGAACGAGCCGTTAAGCAGCTTGACGCCCTGGAAGCTGGTGGTCGAGGCGATGCGGTCGATGGTCTGGAGGATGGCGTCGACCTGCTGCTGGTTGGCTTCTTTTTCCTGGGTGGAGAGGCCGGCTTCGTTGGCGTTCTGGCTGACCAGCGACTGCACCTCGATCAGGAGCGAGTTGATCTCCTGGAGGCCGCCCTCGGCGACGTTGACGATCTGGTCGGCGCGCTCGGCGTTGCTGATCGCGGCGGAGATGGCGGCCTTCTCCGACCGCAGGGCTTCCGAGGCGATCAGGCCCGCCGGGTCGTCCCCGCCGCGGTTGATCCGCAGGCCGGTGCTCAGCCGCTCCAGCGACTTGTTGAGCGCCGCGTTCTGCTGATTGAGGATGCGGTTCGCGATCAGGGAGTTGACGTTCGTGTTGATCCGACTCATTTCGGTTACCTCCGCGGGCGTCGCCGTGGGCCATGGTTCCGGGGTGTTCGAAGTCCTGGTTCTAAGCGTCTGGCGGGATTACGGGTCGCCGTCGGCGACGGTTCGCTTGCGCCCTGCCGATCCGACCAACGTTGACGCCGGCCCCGGCAGGGTGATGGGCCTTGGCGTCGTGAGGGAGCATCGACGGCGCAGGGCGTGAAAATGAGTCAAGGGGTGCTGATGGCGCCGTGAAACATGAATACAGCCCCATCTGATTCCGCACAGACGCTACAGCCCGCACAGCTTCGTGGGGAATGGCGGATGGCGGATGGACCGGAAGGGACTCTGACGCGCCGTTTAGCGCCGGCCATCGGGCTCAGGACGCGTCGTCGTCCGCCGGCTCGTGGCGGCGGGACTGTTCGAGGCTGCGGATGTACGCCTCGGTCCGGTCCAGCTCGCGTTTGAGGTGCCGGACGCGCAGGAGGGATTTGACCCGGGTGAGCAGCTCGAGCTTGTTGACCGGCTTGGTGACGAAGTCATCGGTTCCGCACTCCACGCCGCGTTCGATGTCGCCCAGCTCGTTGAGCGCCGTCACCATCATGATGGGGATCATCCGGGTGTTGGGGTCGTCCTTGAGCTTGCGGCAGACCTCGAAGCCCGACATCCGCGGCATCATGATGTCGAGCAGGATGAGGTCGGGCGTGGGGTTATCGGGCTCCTCGATGAACGCGATCGCCTCGATGCCGTCGTGGGCGGTGTGGATGGTGCAGGGCAGGGCTTCGAGGTAGGCCTGGATCAGCTCGACGTTCTGGAGGTTGTCATCGACGATCAGGATGTGTGACGCCGAGAGTTCGAGGTCGGGCTCTTCGGTCCGCGGCGTGGTCTGCTGGGGGGTGCTGTTCATGGGGTGGTGTCGGGTTGGGGGAGGGCGTCGAGCCGACGGCGAAGTTCGATGAGTGCGGGTTCGTCGGCGCTGCGGAGCCGGCGGCACAAGGCGTCGAGGTCGGCCGGCTCGTCCACGTCGCGCCACGGCGGCAGGTCGGCGAGGTCGAGGCCGGCCCGCCCGGCGGCGGCGCGGGTCTGATGGTACACGTTGGCCGTGCCCCAGTCGATGCCCGCCAGCAGCGCGGGTTCGAGCCGGTTGGCCGCCAGGGTCCAGTACCCCCCGTCGTCGACCGGCCCGACCGCCGCGTCGTGCTCGGCCAGCGCGGCTGGGATCGCCCCCAGGTGCCCGATCGGCACGTCCGGGCTGTCCACCCCGAAGAACACCGCCCGACCTCCGCCCACCCGCCGCCAGACCGACGCGAGGCGTTCGCCCAGGTCGCCCTCGCCCTGGTCCACCACCTCATACGCCGGGTCGACTGCCACCTCGAGCCCTGTCGCGGCGCCTACCTCCTCCGCCGGAAGCCGCCCGGCCAGCGCGAGCACCGGCTTCGCGCTCAGATGCGCGGCAACCCGGGTCAACACACACGCCATCATCGCTGCGTGCGCCGCCGCCGCGGCCTCCGCCGACAGCCGCGCCGTCAGCCGCGTCTTCACCCGCCCCGGCTCCGGCGCCTTGGCCATCACCACCGCCGTCAGGTCGTTGCCGATAATTAATGGGATATCTTTGTCCTTTATGGTAGAATGCCCCGATGCTCCCCGTCATCCAGCCCAGCCGCGTGACCGTCATGATCAAGCCCGTGGGGGCGATGTGCAACCTCCGCTGCCGCTACTGCTATTACCTGCCCACCATGGAGCTCTTCGGCGGGCGCGAGCGGCGGATGAGTCTCGACACCCTCGAGGCCCTCTTCGCCGGCATGCTCCCGCGGTTCGATCAGCACGTCACCATCGCCTGGCAGGGCGGCGAGCCCACCATGGCCGGCCGCGATTTCTTTCAGAAGGCCATCGACTTTCAGAACCAGTACAAACGCCCCGGCCAGACCATCGCCCACGCCCTCCAGACCAACGCCACCCTCCTCGACGACGACTGGTGCCGATTCCTCAAGAGCTACGGCTTCCTCGTGGGCGTCTCCATCGACGGCCCGCCCCAACTCCACGATCATCACCGCCTCACCGTCGCCAACCAGCCCTCCTGCAACGCCGTCCTCGCCGGCCTCAAGCGGCTCCAGCGCCACGAGGTCGAGTACAACATCCTCTGCGTCCTCAACGAACGCAACGTCAAGCACCCCGACGAGGTCTTCGCCTACCTGATCAACCTCGGCGCCCGGCACCTGCAGTTCATCCCCGCCATCGAGTGGGTCGGCGACGGCCAGCTCGCGCCCTTCTCGCCCACCGGCGAGCAGTACGGCGAGTTCATGTGCCGTGTCTTCGACCTCTGGTACGACCGCTACCGCACGTCGATCTCGATCCGCCTGTTCGATGCGCTGTTGAACCAGCTGGTCCTGGGCCGCATGCCCCTGTGCATCAACGACGCGTCCTGCCACAACCAGCTGACCATCGAGCACGACGGGTCGGTCTTCGGCTGCGACCACTTCGTGGAGGACCGCTGGCGGCTGGGCCGGATCGAGGACGACCGGCTGGACACCGGCTGGTTCGACCGGGTCGACCAGGACCGCCTGGGCGATTTCGCCCGCCGCAAGGCCGACCTCCCGGAAGCCTGCGTCCAATGTGATTACAATGCCCTCTGCCACGGCGGGTGCCCCAAGCACCGCCCCGGCCTGGGCGACCGGGCCGAGGCCTCGACCCTCTGCCCCGGCTACCGGCGGCTGTTCGAGCACGCCGGGCCCCGGCTCAAGGAGCTGGCCGGCTACCTCCGACGGGGGATGCAGCCGCCGCCCCCCGCTCCCGCCCCCCGTCGGATGCGGAGGGCCCCGGCCGTGGTTGGCAAGACCGGACGCAACGAGCCGTGCCCCTGCGGCTCGGGACTCAAGTTCAAACGTTGTTGCGGCCGCTGATTCACGAGACCCCCACCCCACGGAACGACGACTGATGCCCAAAGCCGCCGCCCCCCCCGCCCGCCTGCCCTGGGAGGACCGCTGGACCCAACCCGCCCTCGAGCAACTCTTTGAGCCCTTCAAAGACGACCGGCAGAAACACCTGAACATGCTCCTCGAAGGATTCAACAAATTCGACGGGATCGAGCAGAAACTCGTCTGGCACGGCGAAGCGTGGCGGTGGACCCTCGAGTTCAATCTCACCACCGAAGACGGCCGGGACATGGGCTCGGTCGCCTATCTGGTCCCCAACCCCGAGGGGCTGATCGTCTGCATCCCCATGCTGGCCGAGCAGATCGACGCCTTGCCGTTCAAACGCCTCAACAAGTTCATCCGTGAGGGCATCCGCTCGGCCAAGGTCGCCGTGGAGCAGCACTGGTGCAAATGGATGCCCAGCGCCATGTCCGAATGCGACCACCTGATCGACCTGTTCAAGCGCAAGCACAAGATGCTGGCCGCCACGGCTTAACCTTTAGCCCCGGGCTCCGCCCGGGGTTGCGCGTTGAACGGTGGGAAATCCCCGGGCGGAGCCCGGGGCGAAAGGGCCCCGATTTTCTTTTGAAAAAACCATTGACCCGACGCCGCTCGCGCCGATAATTCAATTGCTGATCAGGCGACGCGGCCCGGTGTGGGAGAACCCCATGGACCACCGCCCGAGCCAAGATCGGCCGAGCGCCGCAACCGCGGCGGGCGTGGTGCCCCGGAGGACGTGTCGGGGCTTTGTGACTCCGGCGGTCGGTCCCGTTGTCGTAGCCCTCTAGTCGGTGGCGAAGACGCAGCGGACCGGTGACGGCTGGAACAGTCTCTTCTGAAAGCGAGGTGATCCAGTGTCTGACTGTTGCTGTTGTTTTGTTGATGCTCTCAACAAGGAACACAGTTTCGTTTGCAGGAGAGACCTGCGTTAGGCAGTTCGTCGGAGCTGCCGCACGACGCAGCTCTAATCCGACTTAAACCCTACGGCCCATCCCACCTCGGGATGGGTCTTTTTTTAGACTAGGTGAAGCCCGGGGATTGCAATCCCCGGGCTTCGCAATCCCTGGGCTTCTTCGAAGACAAGGGTCTGAACGTGCGCGTGCTGGTGCAACGGGTGACGCGGGGGCGGGTGGTCGTGGACGGCGAGACGGTCGGCGCGATCGACGCGGGGTACGTCCTGCTGGTGGGGGTGAGCGCCGGCGACGACCGGACGGCCGCCGACCGGCTGGCGGAGAAGGTGGCGAACCTGCGGCTGTTCCCCGACGAGGCGGGGCGGTTCGACCGGTCTTTGCTGGACGTGGGCGGCGGGGCGCTGGTGGTGAGCCAGTTCACGCTGCTGGCCGACTGCCGCAAGGGCCGGCGGCCGAGTTTCACCGCCGCGGCGCGTCCCGAAGACGCCGAGCCGCTCTGCGACCATTTCGTTCAGCGGCTGCGCGCCCTGGGCGTGGCGCGGGTCGAGACCGGCCGCTTCCGCACGCACATGGACGTGGAGATCCACAACGACGGCCCGGTGACGGTGTGGCTGGACAGCGAGACGATATGACGGCGGGCTTGCCGTACAATCGCGGCGTGACAGTTGACCAAACACAAACGGACCTGGACCTGGCGCTTTACGCGGATCGGCTACGCGACTGGGTCGCGGCGATGGAGCCGTGGTGGGTGGACGAGGGCGGGGGGCTGGGCTGTTTCGGCACGGGCTACAGCCACTGGGGCGTTCAGACGAACCTGAAGTACGCGGCCGCGGTCGCGGTGCTGTCGACCTGCGAGGGCGTCGACCGGTCGTGGTGTGTGGAGCGGGCCTTGTCCGCGTTCCGGTTTGCGTGGGCGACGCACCGGTCGGGCGACCGGCCGGGGCCAGACGGCAGGCCGTGGGGCTGCTCGTGGATCTCGCCTCTGGGTTTTGAGCGCGCCCTGCACGGCTGGGAGGCGCTGGGCGAGGCGCGCACCGACACGGACCGCGCGGCGGTGCGTCGGGTCATGGCCGCCGAAGCCAACTGGATGTGCGACGACTATGAAAAGAACGGCCATCGCGGCGTGATCGCGGGCCGTTGGAACGACAGCGGCCGGAACACGCCCGAATCAAACCTGTGGACCGGCGCGCTGCTCTGGCGTGCGTCGCGCCTGATGCCCGGCCACGAGCGGGCTGCCGACTGGGCGGAGCGCGCGCACGACTTCCTGATCAACGCGGTCAGCGTCGCCGCCGACGCCGACGACCCGACCCCTGTCGCCGGCAGGCCGGTGCGCGACCGTCACGTCGACTCACAATTTTTTGACCACTACGCGCTCGACCACCACGGTTATTTCAACGTGGGCTACATGGTCATCTGCGCCAGCCAGGCGGCGATTTTTCACTTCGACCTCAAGGCGGCCGGGTGGGAACGGCCCGAGTCGTTGGATCATCACCAGTCGGATTTGTGGGGGGTGCTCCGCCGCATGGTGTTCGCCGACGGCCGGCTCGCGCGGCTGGGGGGCGACACGCGCGTGCGCTACGCCTACTGCCAGCCCTACCTTGTGCCGGCCCTGCTCTACGCGGCTGACCGCCTTGGCGACGCCCATGCCGTGCCGCTCGTGGCGCGATGCCTCGATCTGCATTTCCGTGAGGCGGCGCACAACGCGGACGGTTCGTTTTACAGCCGGCGTCTCGCGCCGATGCGTGCGGCCGATCCCTATTACTACCTGCGGCTCGAATCCGACGTCGCATCGACCCTGGGGATGGCGCTGGCTTATGCTCCGTTGACGGATGGCGCCGCGTCCCCGGACGCGTCCGATCCCACCGCGTTCGAGGCGTCCGTGCAAGGCGGTTGGCACGAGCCGGAATACGGCGCCGTCCTGCACCGCTGCCCGACCCGCCTCGCGTCGTTTGCGTGGCGCGCCCAAGGGTTGGCCCAGGCGGTCTGTCAGCCGCCCGATGACGGCGACCTCTGCGAGTGGCGCCTCAATCTCTGCCCGGTCGTGCGCTATCTCGGCGATCACGGCGTCTTCCCGGGCGGGAAGGCCCCGCACCGCCGGTTGCTCGGCTTCACCTCCGAAACGTTCGACGGCGGCTTCGTGACCGCCGGCTCCGTGATGGAGGGCGTCGACCTCGTCGTGCGTGAGGGCGGCGCCTGCACCGACATGGCCCGCACCTGGATCGCGTTCGCGGCCCTGCCCGACGGGCGCACCTGCGTCGGTCTGCAACGGGTCGTCGCCGAGCCCGACCGGCGGGGATACACGCTCGAGGTCAAGGGCCTGCACCTGAACGTGCCCAACGACCTGTTCAACGCCGACGTGCGCATTTATCACACGTCGGCCGGCGTCCGGCAGGCCGTGGTCCCGACCGACGACATCGAGCCGCTCAACAGCCGGTGGCTGAACATCGACGGCCGGGTCGGCGTCGTCGGCGTGTACGGCGACCAGACGCTGCGGCTGGACCGCTCGGCTACGCGCCGCGGCGGCAAGCTGGCGTCGCTGTTCGTTGACGAGATCAACTTCGGCGGCCGCGACGCGCTCACGCTGCACCGCGCCGGCGACGTGCTGCTGGACATCGGCTTCGTCGTGTTGTCGGACGCGGACGCCCAGGCCACCGCGCGTGTTGAGGCCGAGCCGATCGTGTTGGACGCCGCGCCCGAGGCGCGGGGGCTGCGCGTGGTCGGCCAGGACGGCGTGACCTACGAGGTGCTCGCCAATTTCGGCGAGGCCGGGTTGCAATGGAACGGCGATGCGCTGCCGATCGGTGCGGCCCGGCTGAAGACGCCCGCCGGCGTGACGGCGGGGCGATAGGTTTTCGCACGCCGAAGGACGGCTCGCCGCTCCTGCCGCCGGGGTGGGCCCCGAGGCCGATCGCCCTGGGGTTACGTCTTCTCGTACGTCACGACGAGATACCCGACAACCTCTCGTCGGCCGGCGTTCTCGATGGCGTGGTCGACGTCGGCGCGGTAGTGGGCCGAGTCGCCCTGATTGAGTCTGCAGCTTTCGGCGCCGGAGATGAGCTGAACCTGCCCCTGCCGCACGTGCAGGCATTCCCGCGTCCCCTGGTAATGCGGGGCGCTGCGCAGGGCGCCGCCCCGGGCGAGGCGGATCTCGTAAAACTCGACCGTCTTCTCAAGCGTCAGCGGCGACAGCGTGCGGATGGAGCACTGGTCATCGTTTCGGAACTGGTAGGTTTCGTCGTCGGCGAGGATGACGTCGATCGCCGAGTCCGGGGCCCGTTCGCCGGCGAGTTCGCCGAGGGTGATGCGCAGCGCCTGGGCGAGCCGTCGGGCGACGGCGAGCGTCGGATTGGCTTGCCCGCGTTCGATCTGGCTGAGCATGGATCGGCTGACGCCCGACGCATGAGAGAGCTGTTCGAGCGTCCAGCCGTGGTCCTGCCGCAGCCGGCGGACGCGCGCGCCCAGCGCGTGGTCATCGCCGCCGAGATCTTCCGGGTGCGGCGGGGGCCCGGCCTCGTCGGGGGGAGGACTTGGCGTATTACGCGGTGGTCTGGCCGGCATGGATTTTCCAATATTATGGAAAACATTCTTGCATATCAAAATTTCTACGTTTATTCTATCCGTCGGCGCCGTCCGCCGCCCCGCTTCCCGCCCCGTTTTCCCTGAGGACGCCTGATGAGCACGATGCCCGCCCTGGTCAAGCGCCACGCCCAGCCCGGCCTTTGCCTGGAGCGGGCGCCGCGGCCCGTGGCGGCCGGCGACGACGTGCTGATCGCCGTTGAACGCACCGGCATCTGCGGGACCGACCTGCACATCCACCAGTGGGACGATTGGGCCCAGCGGACCGTCCCGATCCCGATGATCATCGGGCATGAGTTCGTCGGGGAGGTCGTTGAAGTGGGACCGAACGTCCGCGACTTCGAGCCGGGCATGGTTGTGTCCGCCGAAGGCCACGTCGTGTGCGGCCGCTGCCGCAACTGTATGGCGGGCAGGCGCCACCTATGCGCGGACGCCAAAGGCATCGGCGTGCACCGGCCCGGGGCGTTCGCCCAATACATCGCGGTCCCGCAGGCCAATATCTGGGAGCACGACCGCGAGATCGACCGCGACGTCGCGGCGATCTTCGACCCCCTGGGCAACGCCGTGCATTGTGCCCTTCAGTTCGACCTCGTCGGCGAGGATGTCCTGGTGACCGGCGCCGGGCCGATCGGCATCATGGCCGTGGCCGTCGCGCGTCACGTGGGCGCCCGCCACATCGTCATTACTGATGTCAACCCCAGGCGTCTGGCGATCGCCGCCCGCATGGGCGCCACCCGCACCGTCGACGTCCGCCACGAGACGCTCGCGGACGTGCAACGCGAGTTGGGCATCCGCGAGGGCTTCGACATCGGGCTGGAGATGTCCGGCAACACCGACGCGTTCGCCGACATGATCGGCCAGATGTGTCACGGCGGACGCATCGCGCTCCTGGGCATCCCGCCCAAACACGCCGCGATCGATTGGCACGCGGTGGTGTTCAACATGCTCACCATCAAAGGCATTTACGGACGGCAGATCTTCGAGACGTGGTACAAAATGTCGGTCCTGACCCAGTCGGGCCTCGACGTTAAGCCCGTGATCACGCACCGGCTGCCCTTTGACCGCTTCGAGGAGGGGTTCCAAGCGATGCTCGACGGTGAAGCGGGCAAGGTCGTGCTCGACTGGCGGGCGTGACCATCGCCGGACGGGCCAGACGGATCACCACTCGACCTGCACACCACGAAAGGTTCGCCATGTACGGCCGATTTCAGCAGCACGCACAGGACGCCCTGGAGGAGATCCGCCGCAGCGGCCTCTATAAAGAGGAACGGGTCATCGACTCACCGCAGGGCGCGTACGTCCGGGTCGGGCAACGCCGGGTGCTCAATCTCTGTGCGAACAACTACCTCGGCCTCGCGCAACACCCCCGGGTCCGCGACGCGGCCGGGCGGGGCCTCGAGGAATGGGGCTACGGCTTGGCGTCGGTCCGGTTCATCTGCGGGACGCAGCGGTTGCACAAGCAGCTCGAAGACAAGCTCACCGAGTTCCTGGGGACCGAAGACACCATCCTGTACCCTTCCTGCTTCGACGCCAACGGCGGGCTGTTCGAGACGCTGCTCGGCGCCGAAGACGCGGTCATCTCCGACCAGCTCAACCACGCGTCGATCATCGACGGCGTCCGGCTGAGCAAGGCCAGGCGGTACCGGTACGCGAACAACGACATGGCCGACCTCGAGACCCAGCTCCGGGCCGCCGACGCCGACGGCGCCCGCTTCAAGCTCATCACCACCGATGGCGTTTTCTCGATGGACGGCCACATCGCCCGGCTGGATGAGATCTGTGACCTGGCCGACCGTTATGGAGCGCTGGTGCATTTTGACGACTGCCACGCCACCGGCTTCCTCGGCCGCACCGGCCGCGGCACGCATGAGCACCGCGGCTGCATGACGCGTATCGACCTGACCACCGGCACGCTGGGCAAGGCGCTGGGCGGGGCGTCCGGCGGCTATACGAGCGGCCGACGCGAGATCATCGAACTGTTGCGGCAGCGCTCAAGGCCGTACCTGTTTTCCAACACCGTCGCCCCCGCCGTCGTCGCCGGCGCCATCGAGGCGATCAACCTCCTGCAGGCGTCGACCGACCTGCGGGACCGGCTCGAACAGAACACGCGGTTCTTTCGTGAGGAACTGGCCGGGCTGGGCTTCCGCATCCTCCCCGGGGAGCATCCCATCGTGCCGATCATGCTCGACGACGCCGCCCAGGCGGCGCGCCTGGCCGAAGCGATGCTCGACCAGGGCGTCTACGTCATCGCTTTTTCGTATCCCGTGGTCCCCCGCGACCGGCCGCGGATCCGCACCCAGGTTTCCGCCGCTCACAGCCGTGACGAACTGAGCTTCGCGTTGGAGGCGTTCGACCAGGCGCGGCGGGCGATGTGAATCTGGTCCGTTTGACGTGTATCGCTTGCGGCGGTCCGCTCGGCGCCATGCTCAACGCGGAGACGTTTCCTGACCCGGGTTGGGCAGGTGATGGCCCGGCACATCGATGTTCATGGTGTTGTCGGTGGTCTGTATCGGGGTCTTGAGATACGGCCCCGGGTCAACGACTGAATTGTTTTCGATCAGGACACGGTCGGCGTAATCCACGGTGATGAGTGATTGCGGGTCGAGCCCGGTTTGTCCGCCGAAGTCGACGAGGCCGTGGTGCGGCCGGATAAAAGTGTTGCCGCGGATCACGACATCGACCGCGGCGTTCACCTGAACTTGTGCGCCGGGGATGTCCATGAAGCGATTGTTTTCGATCGTGATGTCGGAATGCCCCACCTGCGACTGCCACTCGTTGGGGCGTGAGATGGAGATGGCGCCGCCATGCATCGCTTTATGGGGCTGGTCGCGGCCGATATTGGTTTCGGACAGGGTGTTGTCGACGATCCGCAGGCCGTGAACAAATCCGGCTTCCAGAAACGAATAAAACTCTGCGATCACCAGGATGCCGGAGAGCGAGGCGTGCTCGATGGTGTTGCCTTCGACGATGCCGTCGGACGCCTTGAGGATGATGCCCCGCGCCCGGGTGTCGCGGATGGTGTTGTTTCGGATGACATAGCCGGCGCCGCCTTTTTGCGGGTCCTGCATCAGATCGCCGACGGAGAGTTGGATGGGCCGATCCAGCCGGATCGACTGAGCGATCTGATAGCTTTTTGCAAAGCGATAGCTTTTGTAATGATCGGAGATCGTCTCCCGCATCGCCTGGACGGGGATGCCGCTGTCCGCCGCGTCGATCACGCGGCGTTCGTGGGTGGTGCCGTCTGACTTGCGATAGATCTGAAGCCGGTCTCCGGAGGCGTAACGCAACCCGTGCGGCAATCCGATCTCGATCCGTTCAGAATCCGCTGAGTCATCGGTGTCCTGCAGCACCACGCCCCAGGACCCGCGGATGGCGATCGCGTCGTCGCCCAGATGCTCGAACAGGCAGTCTTCAATGACCGGGCCCCGCTTGGCGTCAAGGCTGTGGATCCCGTCCGCGTGGGAGGCGCGCAGCCGCGGCCGGGTCGCTCCCTCGGGCTTTTCGCCCGGGGTCAGCCTCAGCCTGCGATAGGTGATGCGGTCGGATTTAGACTCCCGAACCGTCCAGCCGGGAGGGGTGGAGTGAAAAGTGACGTCTTCAAGCGTGCATTCGGCCGACTGATCGATCAGGACCGTTAGCCAACCCTGACCCTTAACGATCCAGAGCGAGATCAGGTCTCCCACTTCCACGGGCTCGGGGCGCCAGTTGGAGATCTGGTATCGGCGATCAGCGACGCGGCGGATATCCCGCACCCCGATCGAAGACGATCGGGGCTTGACCAGCCCCGTTTCAGGATCATGCAGGACGACGCGGTTCCCGACGCTCTTTTCGACATTCGGCGGCAGGTCCGGGTAGCCGGGGTCAAGCTCAAACACGATGGTTCGCTCATCGACGATCCGGACCACCCGGCCCTGGGTCCCGCACAACGGGTCGTAATCCACGGTCAAGCCGCGCACGGTGACGCCGCGACAGTTTTCGATCTGAAGCGCTCGCTGCCCGTTCGTGCTGATCAGGTAGACATCCCGAGCGTCCACCGTGAAGCCGTCGAGCCCCGTCAGGACGATATGGGCCGGTTTTTTCCCCTCCTCGCGATACTCACCCGGCTTGATGCGGACATGGTCGTGACCTTGCTGGATCGCCCAATCAATCTGGTCTTGAATCGAGGGCTCGTCGGCCGAGACGTGAGACGGTGCGGATATCACCAGGGAGAGCCACGCCATGACGAACAATCGTGAATGACGGTTCAGCAATAAGCCGTTGGGTTGAATGAACAAGGCGCTGTCCTTGAAAACGCCCACATCTCTACTTCGAATCCTAAAAGCGGGAACGCGTGGATGCGGGGCGAAATGTAAAAATTGGTGTATTTATCTTACGGTCGAAAATGCACTTTACGTTGATTTTTCATGTCAATTTGTTGATGATATGTGGCATGGCTTCCCCCCTGTCGCCCGCCGGCGCCAAGACGCCGATACCCGCGAATCTCGTGCGTTCCGGGGAGCCCTCCCGGCGGGTGCTCTTTGCGTTGGGTTGGTACGACCACAGCCTTCACCGAGGCGCCGCCCGCTACGCCAGCCGCCATGGTTGGGTGTTCGAGTTCCCCAGCCGCCACCGCGAAGCCATCCCGGATCACTGGGATGGCGACGGCGTGATTTCCCTGATGAACGCCGCGAACCCGAAACTCACCGCCCTGGTCCGTGCGAGTCGGGCGCCCGTGGTGGACCTGGCGCTTTGGGAGCCTTCGATCCCGGTCCCTCGGGTCGTTCCCGATTCGGATCAGATCGGGCGCTTAGGGGTGGAGCACCTCAGCGCACGCGGGTTTCACCATCTCTACTTCCTGGTTCTGGAAAACGTCTGGGCGGACCAGGAACGATCTGAGGCGTTTATCCAACACGGCAGGAGGATGGGCCTCAACCCTCAAGTCCTGGATTGGCCGGCGGCAAGGGCGTCGCGGCGTCTGGGGCGGCGCGACCTCGAGCCCTGGCTGGCCGGGGAACTCCAGCGGCTGCCTCACCCGCTGGCCATCATGGTCAGCAATGACGAGTTCGCCCGCTTCGTGTTGCGGGCCAGCGAATCCGCCGGCCTTGGCATCCCGGAGCAGATCGCCTTGCTCGGCGTCAACAACGAACGCCTGGATTGCGAGTGCCTCTCGGTGCCGCTGTCCAGCGTCGACGTGAACCTCGAACAGATGGGGTACGAAGCCGCGGCCCTGCTGCACCGTCTCATGCGCGGCGAAACGCCCTGCGCGGACGTGACCCGGCTCCCCCCCAAAGGCGTAGTGACGCGGCAATCCACCAACATCCTGGCCGTGGCCCATCCGCATGTCGCCGCGGCCTTGAAGCACATCTGGGATCATTATCACGAACCCATCACCGCCCACGACGTGACCCAAGCGGTCCCGATGTCGCGTTCCGGGTTGTTACGCGCTTTCCGGGAGCACCTCGGGCGGTCGCCTGCGGACGAACTGCTGCGGGTCCGGGTCGAGGAAGCCAAACGCCGCCTCGCCGCGGACGAGAAGGTGGCGGCGGTGGCCCAGGCGTGCGGCTTTTCCAATATCGAGACATTTTCCCGGGCCTTCCATCGACGCACCGGGATGACGGCCAGCGCCTACCGCGCGAAACACCGCGATACACCATAACGCCGGCGGGGCGGGCGCAGTGGCCTGCGGCGTCATCAACCCAGCATACGATGCCGACCAACCGGCGCCTGCGTCGATCGCCCCCCTTTCCCCATCTCTGCTCCTTTCAGGGAATTGACAGGTGAAGGGGTGTGGTGTGACGGGGTGCTGGAGAGCCAGGTGAGGTGCGCCTCTGGCCATGCAGAGAAAATCCCATATCGGGGCTCAACAATTCGGTGGAGGTGTGATAGATTGTTTTCAACTGTGATTATGTATTTTATCAAACTATTTTCCAGGTGAATTCACCGTGCTTGCCATCCGGTTTTTCGTTCTGATTGTGTCTGTCGGAGCAGCGAGGCCGGCGGGGGCGGAGCCGGTGACCGTCACGCTCGACCCGACGACGGTGCGCAACATCGGCGGCGTCTCCGAGTTCAGCCGCGAACAGTACATCACGATCCACGAGTCGCCCACCTCCGGCGATCAACCAGACGCGATCCACGACTATCTCCAGCACGAGTTGGAGGTGTCGTACGGCCGCAGCGGCGGGGAGCAGACGTGGCGGATGCCCACCATTCCGGCCGACCCGGAGAACCCCGGGATGCCCGACGTGGCGGTGATGGCTGAAAGGGGCGCCGCCGATTTGGCCAATCGTCAGATGAGCCCGCGTCACAACGCCGCCCAGTCGAGGGAGGTGGTGCTCTGCACCCACCCGCAGCAGATGGTGGGCATCCCCGGCAACGATCACGCCCAGTGGGGGCCGACCACGCCCGAGGCCGCGGCCGAGTTCGCCGCGCAGTTCCTGAAGCACTACTACAGCGACGACGATCGGCCGCGCTATTACGAAGTGTTCAACGAGCCCTTTGTTCATGCAAAAAAGATCGGCACGACCATCGAGCAGATGTCATGGCAGCATGTCGTCACGGCCCGGCGCATCCGGGAAGTCTTGCCCGCTGCCGACCTGATGATCGGGGGCTACACCGCGGCGTGGGCCGAGGTCGAGGCTCGCAACTTCGAGCACTGGAACAACTGGCAGAAGAAGTTCATGGACATCGCCGGCGATGAAATGGACTTCTTCTCGACCCACCTCTACGACGGCATCAACGTCCGGGGCGCCCACGCGGAGCGGACCGGCAGCAACACCGAAGCCATCATCGACCTCATCGACAGCTACAGCTACCTCAAGTGGGGCTACGCTAAGCCGCAGGTGATCTCCGAGTACGGCCGGATCATCTTTCAAAAGAGCGAGACTTACGAAACCTGGCGTGATGCACAGATGCTCAAGTCGTTCAACGGGATGCTGACGACGTTTATGGACCATCCCGACCGCCTGATCAAGACCGTGCCCTTTATCCTCGGAACGGGTGAATGGACGTATACCTACGCCGGCGGCACGGAGAAAAAGCCCTATGATTTCCTGTTGTTCCGTCGGTCGGGCGACGGCTACGTCACGACCGAACTGGAATTGTTCTACAAGTTCTGGAAGGGGCTTGATGGCCAGTGGCGCTACAGCCGGACGGATGACCCGGATGTCCGCTGTCACCTGCTTGCCGATGGCCAGCGTCTGACGGTCGTGCTGACGAACCTCGACACCCAGGCCCACGAAGTCACGCTCAAAGGCCTCGCCGGGTTGAACCGGAAAGTTGACGTCAATGGAGAAACCAGCCTCGATAACGTGTCGAAGGTGGCGCTGCGCACCCTGCAGACGCACACCGACATCCCCGAACTGCGTGAGCGGACGTTGCCGGGCCTGCCCGATGCGTTAACGCTGGAGGTCGGCGAGAGCGCGATGCTCATGATCGATACGCGCCTGCCGGTCGAGGCCGGGAAGACGGTCGTCGAAACCCGTGTGTACGCCACCTCGTACCTCAAGGACATCGTCGCCGGCGAACCGATCGAATTCGCGTACGAGAATGTTCCCACCGGTAAGGGCTCGGCGGTGCTGCGTCTGAGCATCGGTCGCGAGCCGGGCTTGTCGCTTCGACCGGAGGTCACGGTTAACGGGCAAGCCGTGGACACGCCGACCGACTGGGCGGGCGGCGACCAGGCGGGTCGGCCGATGTTCTACGGCATGATCGAAGTGCCGGTGCCCGTCGAGCATCTGACTGCGTTCACGACCGTCGCCCTCACGTTCCCCGGTACCGGCGGGAAGGTGGCGTGCGCGGTCCTGCAGACCAATCTTCTGCGGCCTTAATGGATCGTTGTGGAGACCGCTCACGCCTCAGCTGCCTGCTCCGTCTTCATCTCTCGATCGCACGCCACGATCACCTTCCGACGAAGGTCCATCGAGTAGGCCAACCGTGGCTCCTGATCAAACCCAAGCAATAGCCTGACCTCATCCGGGTGGGAGCGATGTGGATGAGTGAAAGATGCTCTAGTGGTGCGTTGCACCTGTTTCTTGCCGTTAGCCCCGGGCTCTGCCCGGGGTTGATCACAAAGAACCCCCCGGCAAAGCCGGGGGCTAATGATAATGATCCATTCAGATGCAACGCACCACTAGTTGCCCGTGATCAAGCCTCAAAAATACGAATATTGCTGAAAATCGCGTTGGTTGACGCATCGCCATCGTCGTCCGCGATCAGGCCGAAGTAGCTCACCGTGCCGGTGAAGAATGCGCCGACATTAATGGCGTATGTGACCGTGCCGCTGCCGGCGCTGTAGCGCGGTGTAATGATGTTGCCCACGTTCGTTTGGCTGCCGCCCAGGTTGAACAGGCGGCTGTGCGTGTTGGTCGGATTGCTGTCGTTATCCAACGCGAAACCGATGATCTCGCCGGCGTCACTGGCGTCGACCGTGAGTTGGATCCATGTGTTCTCGGTCACGGTGTACCCGTAGCTCCACTTCTTCCACGCGTTGCCGGCGAGGGTGGCGGACGAACCGTTCGGGCTGACGGTGATGCTGGTCGGATCGCCCCCCTCTCCGTCCTGGCTGCCGTAAGCGGTGGAGCCGTTCAGATCGAGGGCCGCGGCCTCCACCAGCGTGATGTTGCTGAACGTGATGTTGCTCGAGGCGTTCGCATCGTCGTCCGCGATGAGGCCGAGGTAGTTCATCGTGCCGGTGAAATAGCTCCCGACGTCAATGGTGTACGTCGTGGCGCCGCTCCCGGCGACATAAGTCGGCTCGACCCGCCAACTCCAATTGTTAAGACTGCTGATGCCCACATCACTACCACCGAAACGGAATCCGCGCCGCCAGGTCGTGTGGTCGGTGTCGTTGTCCAGGGTGATCGCAAGGATTTCACCGGCATCACTGCCGTCGACGGTGAACTGCAACATCGTGTCCTGGGTGACCGTGTAGTTGAGTTCCCACTTCTTCCACGGATTGCCGGTGAGGGTGACCGACTCGCCATCGGGTGAAACCGTGTCGTTCGTCGCGCTGCCGCCGTCGCCGTCCTGCGAGCCATACGAGGTCGAGTCGCCCAGCCGTGTGGGCGTGCCGTTGATATTCACGCTCAGCCCGCTCACGTCTTCGTACAGCCGGATGTCCTTGAACGTGGCCACGCCGGATCCGTCGGCGTCATCATCCGTGAACAGTCCAAGATAGTTGACCGCACCCGTGAAACGACTGCCCACATCCACGGTGTAAGTCACGTCGCCGTTGCTGGCGGTGTACGTGGGCGTGATGCGGTAGCTCCAGCTGTCGTAGCTGCCGCCGACATCACTGCCGCCGAAGCGGAACGCGCGGCGGCCGCTCAGCGGGTCGGTGTTATTGTCGAGCGCGATGCCGAGAATCTCGCCCGTGTCGCCGCTGTTCACCGTGAACTGCAGTTTGGTGTTCGAGGTGACGGTGTAGTTCAGGTCCCACAGCTTCCAGGCGTTGTCGAGGAGCGTGACATCGTCGCTGGTGACATAGCGGACGTCCGAGCCGGCGGCGTCCTGGGTGGGGTAGGGCGAATCAAGCCCGAGCTGCGTCGGCGTGCCGTTCACGTTGACGGTCAGCCCCGCGGCGTACTCGTTGTTCGTGACCCGCACTTCCTTGATATAGAACTGGTTGTGAGCGGTCGAGTCGCTGTTGATAAAGAAGTTGAAGCCCATCTCGTTGACGAACAGGGCATCGGAGATGTTGAACGTGAAGGTCTGCCACGAAGTGGTGCTGGTGACGTTCCTCCACCCGGCCCCGGACAGGCCGTTCACCGATTCGTACTTGACATTGAATCCGGCATTGCCGCTCTTCTTACGGGCCACGACTTCGATGGTGATGTCATTGCCTTCGATCGGCAGGAATCGGGGGTCGATGGTGAAGTGCTGCCGGATTTTCTGGCTCACGTCGCGCGCGTCGTCGCCTCCGACGACCACGGCCGTCGAGGTGCTGTCGGCGTTGATGTGATGCAGGCCCGTCTCGACGTTGGTCGGCGCCATCTGCACCGACACCTGCTGCGTGGGCGTGTCGTAACCGCCCCATGAAGGAATCAGTTCGCCCGCATGGGTTTTCGCGTCGTTCACCAACGACGTGGGCACCCCCGTCACGAACACGGGCGAGTTGGTCAGGCTGTAGCTGTTGGTGCTGGTGGAGCTGCCGGTGACGGGGTCGATAATCGTCACGGTTTGGCCAAAGTTCACGGTGTCGGTTTCGCCGGGGTTGGCCCAGGTGACCATCACGGTTTGCGTGGCCCCCTCGAACACGAAGGCGTAATTGTCTGTGTTCAGCAGGGTCCAGCCGAGATACTGCGGGGTATCGCCGAACAGGGCGGTCATGTTGTCCAGGGCGTCGTACGCCTTGCGCGGATCACTCAGCGTGTTCAGCAGGCCAAGGTCGTACGCGTTGCCGTAGGCTTCGAACCACTCGATACGCTCAAAGCCCTGCGCGATGCCCATGGTGTAAATCTTCACCAGGTCATCCGCCTGATCCTGTTCGGTCGTCGAACCGGTGAGGGCCGTACCCACTTCGGTGATCCAGATGGGCACATCCGCCTTCTCCGGATTGATCTCCTGCAGCAGTTCGCGGATGCGCGGCGCCAGGTTCATGAACTGCACCTCCACACCGTCATCGATGTGGCTGGTCACCTCGTACGGATGGATGGCGATGAAATCGAAGTGATCGGCCGCGCCCGCGTTGATCACCTCGCGCAGGTATTGCAGGTCGTTTCGAGCGATGCTCAGGCCGAGTTGGGCATTGGGGTCGGCCGCTTTGCCTTCGTCATACGCCTCGACCACGACGGCCGCGTAGTCGGCCGCGGATGCGCCGCCGGTGAAGTTCGGCGCTTCGTTCCAGATTTCCCAGTAGTCGATGTCGCCGTTGAAGTGGTCGATCGTTTCGTGAACAAACGTGCCCCAGTCATCCAGGTACGCCGTGGGAAGCGTGTGCTCGACCGGCGCCCAGGCGGCGTTGTACACCAGCGGGCTGTTGACGTGCATGCCGTTGGCCGTGGCGGTGGCCAACCAGCCTTCCAGGTCGCTGAAGTCCCATTGCGCGACGGGTAATCCTTGCGTCGGCTGAATCGACTTCCACCATGCCGGTGCGCGTATCCAATCCACCCCCGCATCGGCCATCAGCGGGGTGTAGTTATGGAATTGACCACGTGTCTCCGCGGAGGTCGCCACCCCCCAGGGGCTGGGGTCGGTCAACCCGTCGGCCGAGAGCAGGACCCGATCCTCCAAGGGCTCCAGCGACGCGGACGCCCGCGACTCAACGTGAGAAGAGCGAAAATCGAACATGGATGCGGCTCCTTTTTAGATGTGCACATCACGGGGGATGTGAAGCCCATGCTTTCATGCCTGCCGGCCAGGAATCAGCCGGATGAAAAGTGAGAAAACCGAAACGAACGGACCGCTACGGGAAAACATTTTACAGGTTATCGATTTATTTTGAAAATTTAGGCATTAAAAAAATGTAAAAATTATAAAAATACAATAATATATCGTATATTAGCTCGATGTGGGATGGATGTGGTGTCTTGAGGCCCCGGGGGAGCCGCGGATTAGTCCTTGGCGTATGTCCGACTCCACGGGCGGACCTACCGCCAAGGCGTTCAAGGAAGCGGGCGGCCGGCTCCACGCCGGCCGCGTAACAATCCGGTGGATCGCTACAGGTTTGACTGCGATTGGAAGACGATTTAGGACGCCCGTAAAAAAAATACTAATACTTGACATCTTTCCATTGAAAATACATCAAAATAGTGTATAAAATAGGCTTTGTCGTCTTGCTGGATTGTTTGTCCATGCGTCATTCACGCCAATGAGCGGCGCGTCTCATCACGGATCAAAAGACGCATTTTTTTTAAAGCATTAATTTAAGGAGGTTTACCCATGCAAAACACCAGGATGTCGGATCGTTGGGGGGTCGTGATTGCTGCGATCGTCACTGGACTGTTGATCTCTCCATCGCCGTCGGATGCTGCCGTTTTGGTTGACTCGGGTCAGGACGGCTCAAGCGTGGGCAATCTTGAACCCGGCGGTAAGGCGATCGGTTTCACGATGGGGGACACCGCGTTCTTCCTTGACAGCGTTCAAGTGCGGCTGAGAACCGGAAGCACCCTCCCGGAAGCCGGCGACATGACCTTCGCCATCTACAACAGCACGACCAGTGGGAGCATCAAGCCCAGCACGCTCGCGGTCACGCTGACCGACCCCGCGCTGGTCACCAGCACCACGCAGAGCTACACCCTGACCCCTGAGTCCACATTCACGCTTGAGGCGAATACCACATACTGGCTGGTCGCCTTCAGCGACACCACCGCCAGCAACTTCGGGTGGGCGTTTGACAATCCGGATTCGGTCACCACGACGAATGGGGTGACCGTCCCGGCAGGCTCAGGCAGTAACCCGCCGGCGGGCTGGTTCTTCGCCCAGAATCCCGCAAGCAACGATGTGAACGCCCCCAATACGTGGACCGGGACGTCTTCGATCAGCAATGATGCCGTGATTCAAGGCACGGTCGTTCCCGAGCCCGGCGCGTTGGCGCTCCTGGCGGCAGGCGGGATGATGCTCCTGTCCTGTCGAGGTGTCCGCGGCGGCCGGTCCGTACACAGGCGGTCAGGCCCGGCTCATGCGATGTGAACGTCGGAAAGGGTGGAAGAAAACTGGACTAGATGAAGGGCGTTTGGTTGCCTTGATTTCTTGTATCCAAGCCATTCTGACACAAGCGAGTCTGTCATTGCACGATCGACACGCACCCGTTTTCGAGCCCTCGCCGGGGTAAGCACATGGATGCCGCAACATTCAACCGATGGTGGTGTCACTGGCTTGTGCATGGCGTCTGATTAAGGCGGGCGTCGATCTGCGATTCGACCCCATTGATTTGATGGATGAGCCGCATACATCCGCGGCAACGGCCCTTGGTTTCCATGACGGAAACCGCGAATAGAGAAAGGAACGGTATGAGGTTTTTCCCGTTTGCAATCGCCCTGAGTTTTTTTGTGACGACCACGGGGGTCGCGCAGGAGTCCAGCGTGGCGATTAATTTTTACGACGCCGCCGCTGATTCGCCCGCCGTGTTGAACGCGGACGACGTGGCGGGACAGGCAGCCGTGCTCCAGGCCAACTGGAACAACTTGGCGGTCAGTCATACGGACGGTCAGGGTCACTGGAACCGCGGGGATACCGCCGACCTTGTCGACCAATCCGGGAACAAGGTGCACAACATGCAGGTCATCGTGCAGGCCACCGACAGCACACAGGTCTTCCCCGTTTCAGGGGCCGGCTGGGGGTTCACCGGCGGCGATCTCATACTTCAATCGGCCCATGTGCATCCTCAGCCTCAGATCGTCATCACCGGCATCCCCTATACCTCCTACGACGTGTACGCCTACGTCGGCGCCGGCGTGAACAAGGGGGGCGGCAAGGCGACGATCTCCGTCGCCGACGGCGCCGACGGCGAGGTCGACCCGGCCCGCACCTATTGGTACCGCGTCAAGTGGGAAAACGGTAAGTACGTCAAAGCGACCAGCACGAGCAACTCGGACGTCGCCTCCTCCAACTATATCCACTGGACCGGAAACACCGCGAGCGACATCGTGATCGACTGGGACGGCAAAGTGGGCGGTGGGGCCTGGACCGGCCTCAAGGGCATTCAAATCGTCGATACGTCAGGCTCGAACTGAATCGAGACGCCGAACTGTCCCTCCCCACAAGTGCCCGCAAGGCAATGCCGGAATCGAAGTCAACCACAGGCAGATCGAACCGCGGCACTCCGGCGCGGTCAACCATGCCCTTTTCATTAATGATCACGCGACAGGCTGACAGTTCGTGGACGAGACCCGGGTCGGGTATGACGGGGCGTTTCGTCTTGCTTCATTGTCTGACCGTAGGCGACACCATGGTTTGATCGGCGGTGCTTATCGCGGAGGTTTGTGATCGCGGACGATAGCGGGAGTTTTTTTGGCCAAGTACCACGACATTGCGGAATCTCTTGCCCAGCGGATACGCCACGGCGACTACCGTCTGCGCGGTTTTCCTTCGCACGCGGGGCTCGTCGCTGAGTTGGGCGTTAACTCACGGACCGTGTCTCGAGCAATTTCAAGCCTGGTGGATCGGGGGGTGCTGGTGCGGGCAGAGAGTGGCCGCCTCGAGTTGTCCGAGCCCAAGGCGCAGACCAGACACCTCGGGCTGCTGATGGCTCCGTGGCCCTCCACCGTGATGCTCCAGTGGTACCGCTTGATCGAGCAAGCCTGCTTGCAACGCGACTGGTCGTTGCAGATCGTCGTCTACAACCACTGGTGCGACACCGTGATCTCAGAGGCCGTCCGTGGGATGGACGGGCTCTTTGTCCTCTCGATCGGCGGCGATTTCCCAAGCACACTACTTGACCAATGGCGTAAAGACCCGACCGGCATCGTCGTGCTCGAGCAGGATGTCTCGGGCGGTGGCCTGCCCTGCCTCCGTTGCCAGAACCCCGCCGCGATCCAGCAACTGATCCATCACCTGCGTGAGCGCGGGGTGCGTCGGGTCCATTGCCTCAACACCCAGCCCGACAGCTCTATCATCCAGGAGCGGATCGCCGCGTGGCAGTTCTGGACCTCGGCCCACAACGTCAAAGGCGAGCTGATCAACGAACCGGTCGAACCCTTCGAGTCACCGGTCGGTGCGAGCATCGAACTCGCCACCAGCCTCATCCGTGATCGATTACACGAGGGTGACGCGATCTTGGGCATCACCGCCGAAGTGACGCTTGGCGTGGTCCGCGCCGCGACCAACCTCGGTCGATTGGTGGGCGCCGCCCTGCCTGTCGTTAGCGTCGACGATTGGGCCGGTCACGCCAAAGCCCTGACGCCCTCCATCACCTGCCTTGCACCTTCGGACATCGATCCGCTGATCCAAGTCTGCCTCGACTACATGGGAGGCGACCGGGATTGGCTGGGACCGTTGCTGCTGCAACCGTCCGCCATGGACCTGTTTGTCGGCGAGAGCACCACCGCGCGCCCGGGGCTGCCTCCTGGTCGTGCTTGACCCGGCGGATCAATCGTGGCCTACCGAGCCCGCCTCCGCCTCGAAACTCAGGATGATGCATTCCAAGCTTCCAAGTGCGTTTTCGGCCTCGTCATACGTCGGTCGGCCATGTTCGGGGAGGGTCGGCCAACAGGATCAGCCCGGAATTGACGAACATCACAATTGCAACTCGTATAAATTCGAAAAGGAACCGATCTCTCATGCAAGCACACGTTACGGATGTACGAAACGCCCAGCGAAACTCATTCCTTAGGGTCCTTGCGTGCTCCCTGCTGGCCGCTTGCGGGGCCTTCCCGTTCTACACGATGGCCGATGAACCTAGTCCCGAATTCGACCTCAGTATGTTTGCGATCAGCGGCGATTTTCGAACGAACCAGAGCCCTGCGAAATGGATACCGCAGATGGCCGCCATTGGTATCGACTTTAATCGCAACTGCTTCGTCCATTGGGCCGCCCTCGAACGCAGGCCCGGGGTGTGGGACTGGGGCAGCCTTGATCGACGCATCCAGGTGATGGAAGACAACGACATGGCGGTTGGCGGTGTTCTGCTGAGCTATCCGGATTGGGCCGCCAAGTCGGGCTCGGGCCGTAACCGGCTGCCGGTGGATAACCTCGAGGCCTGGTCGAATTACGTCACCGAGGTCGTTCGGCACTGCAAAGGCCGGGTCAAGTACTGGGAGGTCTGGAACGAGCCCCCGAACTTCACCGGCAAAGACCAGACCGCCGAAGACTACGCCAAGATTGTGGTCGCCGCCTATCGAGCCGCCAAGGCGGTCGACCCCGACAGCAAGATCGGTTTAGCCGCCAAGTCGGCACACATCAACTACCTCGAGCAGGCGATCGAGGCCGGGGCCAAGGATCATTTCGATTACATCACCCTTCATCCTTACGAGATCCTCGGCGGCGTGGTGCGCGGTTTAGGGACCGAGGCGCTCTACATGAGCATCGTGCCGAGCACGCGGAGGATGCTCGAGCGGGTTAACCCCGAGAAAGCCGATGTGCCGATTATCTTCACCGAACTCGGCGTCAACGCCAGCCCCCCGGGAACACGGCACGGCATGGGGCCGGACATGGCGGGCTACGGGTTGGTCAAGGCGTACACCATGGCCATCGCGCAAGGGGTCGACAGCATCAATTGGTTCGAAGGGATGGACGGCGACAGCGGGGCGATGGGCCTGCTCGAGGCCGACGGCACACCCCGCCCCGCCTATACCGCCATGGCCCAGATGATCAAGCACTTGGGGCAATTTCCCAAGCCCCTGGACTGGTTGCTCCTCAACGACCAGCACTACGCCTTCGTCTTCGAGGGCGTCGAGGGGCCGGTGCTGATCACGTGGGCGTACCGGCACCGGGCCGACCGGATCGACTTCGGTCAGGAGGTGTCGATCGTCGAGCCTCTGACCGGAGAGATAACGCGAGCGAGCCAGTACGAGTTGACCGAAAAGCCGATCATCGTCCTGCAGCCGCCCGACGCCTGGGTCGCCCAAGCCCGGGCGAACGCGGATCGGCCGTTCCCTTGGGAGGGCGACTACACCGATGCGCGATCGGTCTCCATCACGATGGATGGAGCGGAGTCCGTGCATCGGGGCCTGCACACGCAGGCGACGGACGCCGTTGCCGCCGACGTGGTCGCCTACGGCGGATCGGCTCGGGCGGGCGACATCCCGGGCGGCGCCGTTTTCATGATGGACCCGAACTTCATCAAGGGCATCAACGGGCCGGTCAAGATCAGCGTGGTCGTCCGTCGCAACGAAGCCAACGACGAAGCCGGTTTCAAGCTCAACTATGAGGCCCAGGTGCGCCGCGGGTACAAGTCCGCTCCCGGCTGGTACGCCATCCCGGATAACAAGCAATGGCACACCGTGACGTGGGTCCTCGATGATGCGCAGTTCGTCAACATGTGGGGCTACAATTTTGCGCTCGATTCGAACGGAAAGAAATACAACAAGTACTATATTAAGAGCATTACCGTCGAGAAACTGGACTAACCCGATTCGCGCGATCTCATAGACGTTATTTCCTAATTTAGCAGCTACAAACTGACCTGAAGCGATGCAACGAGCTTTGATCCCCTCGGGAGAATGGGTCCCCTATCCCTCAACCTGGGAGATCAGCATGCTTGCGGGGGGTTGTCGATGGTCGTGGAGTCCGACCGTCGAGCCGCTTCTGTTTGAGTTTCAAGCTACCCGATCAGTGATCACCAAACGGCGTGTTCAGACCGTCTGCTTTGTTAGACAGCAGTTCGATCGATGAGCCCGCTGACGTGACCAAAGGCTTTAGCGTATGCTGGGGCGTCGGAGAGGTGCTCAAGTAATACCGGGACATCTTGCGGTAACGCATGGAGCTGAGTCAGCAAGAACTGCAGATCGAGCGCCCCTTCGCCGGGGGCGACCTCGCGGACGTGCGCGGGCATGTCGTCATGGAGCACCGCGTCTTTAAGATGGCACGCTTTAAGGAACGGGCCTAGCCGGTTGAGCGCGTCCTGGATCAGCGCGTGGTGGGCGAGGAAGGTGCGCGGGCTGTCGAGCAGGTTGACCGGGTCGAGGTGCACCGCGAATCCCGGCCGATTGACCTCGTCCAGCAAGGCCAGATACTCATCCACCCGACTCGGCAGCGCCCAGGGCATGGTTTCGAGCGTGAAGCAGGCGCGTTTCGGGGACACGGCATCGATCACGCGTTGGACCTGCTCAACGAGCAAACGCCGGGTGTCGGCGGTGAAGTTCCCGGGATGAGGCGTGCAGCGGTCGCCCGGCTCCCGCGATCCACTGAGCGTGACGCAGCACGCGGCCCCAACGCGTTCGGCCAACGCCAGCCCGGCGGTCACGCGTCGCACCGCGTCATCGCGTTGTTCCACATCGGGACTCACCAGGTTGCCGCGCCAGACGCCGACTTCACCGATGAGCAGGTCGTACTCGGAAGCCGCCGCCGCGATCTCGGTGACAAACGCCGCATCGCCCGCCCGCGGGTCGTCTGGTGTAATCGGGCAGTACACCGCGGTGAAGCCCAACCGTTTGGCTGCGGCCGCCCACTGCTTGGGGGTTTCCCATGGCTCGAAGATCGGTGCGCCCAAGCGGATCATGTGTTACCCACGATAGCGATGCGGGCCCCAGTCCGCATTCAGCGGCGGGCTGCCGCCGGCGTCGTTGAATGGGACGATCGCTTGGCGCGGCCTGGCGATCGCGTCGATCCGTCGGCGATCATTGTCGGTCACCGTTACGTCGAGCGCAGCGATCGCGGAACGTAACTGCTCCGGACTCTTGAACCCGATGATCGGGCACGTCACGCCGGGCGTGTCCAGTTCCCACGCGATGACGAGTTGCGTCGGTGTACAGCCTTTCTCATCGGCGATGCCGATGATGAGCTCTTGCAGGTCGTGCGCCCGCTGCCGGCAGCGTTCAGCGTCTTCCTCATAGCCCGCATCGATCCGGTCTTTCAGCACACGTTCGATGTGACGGTGCCGTCCGCCTCGCTTCACCTTGCCGTTGAAAAACCCGCCCGCGACCGGCGACCAGAGCACGACCGCGTGGCCGTAGGTCTGTGCGAACGGCAGCAGGTCGCGTTCGATGGTGCGGTCCAGCGGGTGGTAGACCGCCTGCTCGCAGACGAAGCGGTTGAGCCTGAGTTCGCGCGACACACACAGCGACTCCATCAACTGCCACGCCGCGTAGTGACTCGCGCCGGCGTAGCGGACCTTACCCGCGCGGATCAAATCGTCCATCGCTCGCAGCGGTTCGTCGATCGGCACCGTGCTGCCGTGCGAGCAGTGTAGTTGGTAGAGATCGATATAGTCGGTGCGGAGTCGGCGGAGCGAGGCGTCGCACTGCTCGATGAGATGCCGCCTGCTGATGCCGCGGCCGTTCGGGTCGTCAGGGCGGACCGGGCCTTCCGCCTTGGTGGCGAGGACGATGCGGTCGCGGCGACCGAGTTCCTGCAGAGCATGGCCGAGGCGTTCCTCATCTTGGCCGTAGATGTTAGCGGTGTCAAAGAAGTTGATGCCCTGGTCGATAGCGTCGGCAACCATATCGGTGTAACCACGCCAGCCCCCGCCGCCGGATGAACTCGTGCCCATCGCGATGGCGCTGACACGGATGCCGGTTCGACCGAACAGTCGGTACCGCATTATTCGGCCACCAGCAGCGGGAATGTCGCGCCCCGGCCGCGCCGTGGCACGTCGACGGCGTCGATGATCTCGCCCTTACCTTTGACCAGTCGGACCACGACGTCGAACGGCGTGTTACGGCTGACATTCTCGTGCAACGACAAGCTCAGCCTGCTGCCGTGGTTCACCAGGAACATAGGCTGCGGGTAAGCCAAGCGGTTCGACAGCACATAGGCGTAGACTTCCGACGAGCCGCGGTTGATTGTGTAGACCTTTGGCTGGAGTTGCTCGGTCTTGAAGCCGAGGCACCAATAGTTGCCGCCATTGTTCAATACGTGCGGCTGGAGATAGCCGGCCTCGCTGTCGCGGGCCCAGAACTCAGGATCATGCTGACGGGCCCAGACGTTCTGCCCGTTGATCGTCAAAAACGCGGTGACCGAGTCTTCGATGAACACGTCCCCGGCTCCACGTTCGAGCGTCAGGTGCTGGACACAAACGCTACGGATGATCAGCGGCCGGGCGCTGCGATGGACGATCTCGATCTGGCCGTAAATCGCGTCGGTGCGTTCGAAGACCAGCGGGCCTGCTTCGGCGGGGCCTTCGGTGATGAACCGGACCTTTCGACCGGGCAGCTTGTCGTAACGCCGCAGTTCCGCCTCCATACCGATGAACCGCTTGACGTGCGCGGGGATGGTCATCGTACCGTTCACGTGCATCTTCCGACCGGGCTCGAGGTACACCGTCGATCGGCCGTCGTTGAACGCCGCCTGGATCGCCGGCGCCCAATTGAGTTGCTTCCGGCCTTCCAGGGGCTGGGGCTGAAAACTCTGCACGTTGACCCACTGATCGAGCGGAGCCCGCGGCGCTACGGGGGCATCTTTGATCGGCAGCCTCAAGGTATGTGGTTTGGCGTCGCCCAGCGTAACCGGCGGGACGGCCGTCCATTCGTCGATCCTCTCGCCGGTGATGACGCCGGCCGTATCGTGTTCAAGCGCATGATCGTAGCCGGAACTCCGAATGTCACGCAGCAGGATGTTCGGTCCCTCGGCGACGATCGCAGGCCCGCCGTTCCCGCCGGTGAGCGTGGCGTCAAGGATGTTGTTGAACACGCCGGTGAGCACCAGCCCGGGAACCGTGTTATCGCTTGTAAAACGGTGCATGGTGGTCTTCATGCGGCCGGCGAAACCGGCGACGCGCTGGCCGGTGACGTGGATGTCTTCGAGCGTCTGCGATTGTCCGCCAGCGGAGATGACGCCATAGTCAAAACCTTCAACACGCAGGCGCTGCACAAACGACGGCCCGGAGTCGCCGTGCATCATCAGCCCGGCGTATCCCGCTTGTTCAGGGTCGAGGCTGCGGATCACCAAGTCGCGCACATTGCCGGTGTTGGAGGAGAAGAAGTCAACCCCGATCGCGCCGGCATTGCCCGCGCCGACTTCAAAAGTCATGTCACGAACGCTGTTGCGGAAAGCCTGCGCAACACCGTAGGACGTCACCAGCATCGCCTTGGGCTTCTGGGGGTTGTCGAAACCGGCGGCATGGCCAACGAGGCGGAGGATGACGCCATCGCGTGACTGACCTTGAATGATTCTTCGCGTCGGGGCGCTCCCGCGACGCGGCGGAGCGATGATCGTGTCCGAGATCAGATACGTTCCGTTAGGAAAGTAGATGAGCCCGGCTTTGTCATAGGCCGCCTGGATCGCGGCGGTATCGTCGTGAACGCCGTCGCCCTTGGCGCCAAAAGCCTTGACATTACGGATGCCCGAGGACGCGGGATAAACGACTCCCCCCTCACCAGCGTGGATCACGGCTCGGTTGACGTCGAGGATATCTTGCGGTGTGGGCTGTAGGACCGGGCTGGCCGGGCCGGCGAGGCGACGCCGAGCGGCGTCGGCAAGCTTGGTCGACACGCGGTAGTCCTTCAGCGTGACGAGCATGCGTGTACGCGCCTGGTACGCGGCGATGACCAGCGACAACTCCTCGCCGGCGTCGAGATCCACCGCCACCCCATCGAGCCTGCCGACCTCGTTCTGGTTCAGCGACCATTCCCTGATCGTTTCCACGGCTTTGTCGGCCCGCTTGATCAGCAGGACCGTGGTGGGCGGCAGGCCGTAGCCGCCGGCGACGCGTCCGCGAGCCGTGCCGGTTACGCCATACGTCCCCGCTTCCGGCGCAATGAACGTCAACGCCGCGATCTTGTTGAACCGCACGTCACCGATCGGCCCGCCGACCATGAAGTGCACGACGCCACGTTCATCCACCCGTGCGCTGGGCATGTTCTCCTGCATGTGTTCGGTCGGCCGCCAGTCTGCGTGTTCGGCGTCCCAGAGCATCGGCCGGTAAGCCGTAAAGTCCTCAGGCTTGTCCGGCCAGAGCCGGTCCAGGCGCCAGCGCGGTTGGCCATCGATTTCGACCGGGTTGCCTTGTCGGTCATCCCAATGGGGAGGCGGCATATCGACTCCGCTGTAGGCGTAGAAACCCTGTGTCAAGAGAACCGCTAAAACAATCATGGGCCGGGTTGTGAGCATAAAAGATGACTTTAGGAAAATGGAGTAGGGAACCCAATGCGTGCTGCGGGCTAGCGGCTCAACTTGATGACGAACACAGGCGAGTGGGGAATGTTCAACGTACCATTCCTGACCTTACCCCGCCCGATGGGATTCATGCCCCAGTCGTAGGCGGTGTAGCTCATGCCCTCGATTGCCGGGGCGACGACCGTGCCGGTTACGCGGGTCACAAGCACGGGTGCGCGGCCGGCTTGGGCTGCCAGACCATTGTCTTTGAGTTTCATCTCGGTGTTGTAGCTCGTGCTCACCAGCGACAGGCTCGCTGACTCGCACTCGGCCAGCGGTTTGCCGTCGGTGCTGTAGAGAGCAAAGGCAATGTATGTATCCCCCGGGGCAATCGGATCCAAAGTCCCTTCGGGGGTATGCAGTTCGACGTCGCTCAGGGCGACGCCGTTCTCAAAACGATAGCTGCCGCTGACCCGGTCCAGGAGGCCTGTAAACACCACACCCGCCGGGCTATCCATCGTGAGGAAGCCCTGTTTCCAATCGAAGACGATCTGCTCGGTGGGGGTGTAGGGGTTGTGGGTGTGGCGGTCATCAAAAGACACGACCGGACCGATCACTTCATCGCCTTCTCGGGTCGGATCGATCTCGATGCGCACGCCGTGCTGGTATACGGTCTGGAGCATGTCCAGGCCCGTGCGGCCGTAGCTGTGACCGTAGTCCATACTGGCGGGGTCGTAGAGCGACTTGCGGCCGTAGATGAACTTCGTCGGATTCGGCGCCGGGTCGAACGCGAAGTCACGGAACAGGAAGCCCGCCGCGCGGATCATCGACGACATGACCTCGTCGTAGGTGAAGTGATAGCCCTGCGGATGGCCGCCGGTGGTAACGTCCATCTTCTGGTCCTGGAAGTGGCGTGGTTTTTCCGCGAGCCTGTTGAGCGAGCCATCGCCGAAGTAGTGCCAGCAGGCCCAGTCCCAGTCCTGGATGCTCGCCAGCGCCAGCAGCCGTAACGGGAAATCGGCCCGGTACTTGGCCGGCTGCATGATGTTCGTCTCGTAGCAGAAGTACGGCATGCCCTCGACACGGTTGTGCTCCAGCCACGGCACCCCCTGTGCGATGCCCGGCGGCTTGCGTAACCAGTTCACCCACGTTCCGTCGTTCGCGGCGATACGCTCGGCCTCAAGCGTCAGCCGACTCGCCTCGAAATCGTTGAACGCGTGGTCGACCTTGCCGATCTGGCTTTCGAACGAAGGGCCGAAGCCGTTGACGTATGCGTCGTGGACCACGGCGTCGGCGTTCTGATGGAGATACTGGCTCTGAATCTCGTAGCCGATACCGGTGTCGTAGATCATCGGACTTAGCCGGGTGCTCTTGCCCAACGGCTTGATCGCCGCTTCGCTGCGTTGCTTGTGTGCGAGTTGCAGCCCCATAAAGAATTCGAGCACGTCCGCGCCGCGGGCGGGGGCAAAATCCTCCCGGCCGTACTTTTGATCCAGCGCCCGCAGCGCTTCGGCCGCCAGCGGGTTCTGGTCGTTCATGCTCACGTCTGCGCCGGTTGGCCGAGCCATTGGCGCAAGTAAAACTGTGCCGTCCGCCAGCGACTCTCCGTCGAGCAGACCGCCCCACGCGTTACGCAGCTTTTCATCGGTTTCATACTTGTCGCGCAAGTAATCGTGCCAGAGGCCCAGCAGTTGATTGCGGAAGAAATCCGGCAGTTTCTGCCAACGCCCGCCCACCATCTTGCGCATCCACCACTCCTCGTTTGACAGTTCCCACACGCCAAACACCGGATCGTCCGCCCAACGCAGGCCGTTGTACTGGTTGATGTGATTCGCGGAGTTGATCATGCCGGCAAGTCCGAACGCTTCTAGGCGCGGATCCCAGATGCGGGCGACATTGTTGCGGATGTCCCAGCCACGCTTGAGCGTGCCGTCGTCGTTGTACTCGCACTGCGAACGTACGGCCTGCGCCCAGGCCTCGGCCGTGGCGGGGTCGTCGATCACGCCGACGTCCTCGGGGCTGACCCGGTGGAGTGAGTTGAAACCCGCGTACCAGACCCTGAAGCCGCGCTTCGACGCCTCGTTCAGGAAGAAATCGATGCTGTCAGCCTTCGAACCGTCACCCTTACGATAGGGGCCTGAATCCCGCGAGAAACCGACCCAGATACGCACCGAGTTGAAACCAAGCATTTCGAGGCGGTCGAGAATCATACGGTTGCTCTGGCGCATACGCGTAACCTTACGACGCACCTCGGCAGGGGTATCGCCCCTTTTGACGTTCGCCTGGGCGAATGTGTGGCCGTTGGTGCCCCAGTAGCGGACGCGTTGGCCGTCGACGTGCAGTTGACCGTCGACGACCCGCACGTACGCTGAGTCATGCGGTAGATTGCCGTTGTCGGCGCCGCGTACAGGGCCGGCAACGCTGACGCCCAAGAGCAAGATGATCACACGACAATCGCGAAGCGCGGACATGGAAGGCATGAATAACTCCCGGGGTAAATCAGGGTGCAAAACAACTCAATGAGCCAGATCTTCTGGCTCGGGGGGGGTGTCGATCTGGCGCGGTGAACGATCGCGAACTTTCGTAACCAGCAGCGAAGCCGCACGCGAACCAACCTGTTTGCCGCTGATCGCGCCGCGGTCGTCGCCATAGGAACGCCCGACAAACCGCTGGTAGCCTTTTCCGTTGGTCACGAAAGATGCCGCCAAGATGCCGCCCTCATTGATCAGCGCCGGACCTCGGAGCGCGTGCGTGTGCGTCGTGTTGTAGAACAGCCCCCCAAGAATCTCGGTTTGTCCAGAGGTCTGACGCACCAGCGCCGTCTCGCGGTTGGCTTCTGTCTTGAGATTGAGGATCCACAGATGACCCCCGTGGTTCTCGATAAACGGTTCGCTGCCGAACTCGCTGTTGACCTGCCGCCCCCAAACATTTTGAGGGTGATTGATGTGGATCGGCCGAATGATCACGTCTTCGAGAAACAAATCACCCGTCCCCTGCTCAACATTTTTGTAACCTCGGACGATGCTGTGAGCAATCGTCCACGTGCCTGCCCCGGCGTGCTCCACCGGGCCGTTAATTCGCAGGAACTGCAGCTTGGTCGCCTCGCCTTCGCCGCCGGTGTAACGCACCATCGGCTTGAACGCATCATCTTTTGCAATGTAGCTGAGACTGGCCTGCATGCCGACAATCCAGCGAACGGAACCGCGGAGTTCAATGGTCGAACCGAGCTTATAGCCGCCGTTGGGCAGGTAGACCACGGCCGCGCCGCTGTCGATCGCGGCCTGAATGGCGGCTGCATCATCCTGTTCGTCGTCGGGAACGGCGCCGTAGTCACTCACACTGACCCATTCGTCGACCGGCGGAACCTCGAAACCCGGCGGTTCGGCGACGGGCAGTCCCAGCGGCCGTGACGGTGCGGCGATGGACCTTGCGTTGGACGCGTAGAATGGCACGTTGCGGGCCCGGCTCTCGCGTCCGACGGATTCATCCTGAAACATCAGGCCGTAACCCTCGACGCGCACGTCCCGCAGGTACAGGCGATTCTTGCCTCTGATGGCGGGCTGTCTGCGATCGCCTCCCGTGAGCTGGCCATCCAGCAGCACGATGAGCCCGTGGCCGCTGGCGCCGGTAATGACCGGGACCGCGTTTTCACTACGCAATCCCTCGATCGCAAGCATGTTATGTGTGTTGTGGATGCCGGCCTCGCGTTGGCGCCGCAGTGTGAGGTTCTGGATAGTCACGCCGTACTGGTAATGGTGAGCACGGACACCGAACGCGAAGCCCTCAACGGTCAGATTCCGGATCAGGCACGGCCCGGGCCACCAGCGCTCCAGCGACAGCCCGCAGTATCCACTGCCCGGCTTGGCCCGCAGCGTCACATCGATAACCGACCCGCGGTTGCTGGCGACGTAATCCAGCGCGACGGCGCCCGGGTTGCCTTCGCCCACGTCGATCGTGAAGCCTTCGAGGTGATGATGGAACGCTCGATTCCCGCCGCCCGGCGCCGCCTTGACGGGATCACGGGTGTCGCTCTCCGATCCGGTCGCGACGACCCACTTCGGTTTCTCGGGGTTATCGTAGCCGGGAGCATAGTTGTCGAGTTTGAGGGTGGTTTTACCCGGCCCGTCGCCAAACAGGATCATGCCCGCCCGCCAACCCCCCGCCCAGCCGTCCTTGGCGACCCGACCTTCGATCGGCCCCGAAATGCGATATGTGCCCGCAGGCAGGTAAACAATCTTCGGACTGGCGTACCGGTTGCTGGTTTCGATCGCATATTTGATCGCCGTCTGAATCGCTGCGGTGTCATCCGTGTCATCGTCAGGCGTGGCGCCATGATCCAGTGTGTTAACGACTCCTGCATCGATCGGGAAACGATGCTGTGCGTAGGCGGCGTCTGGCATCCAGACAAGCAGAATGGTCGCCAAGCCGGCCCAAGTGTTCTTACGAGCGATGATCAACGGCACTCCGCAGCTTAGGCTTGGCTCCACCACCCACCGTGTAAACGAACCACCCACAAGTACGGGTTACTCCGGCGACCGGCCCCACAAGCCGTCGGGGTCGGGATCGGGGGTGCCGGCGATCAGGTTCCTGGCCGGCTCGACGATGTCATCGTAGGACCGCGGCGAGGCGTGGCCGTCCACGAACAGCACATTGGCCGAACCGTTCTGCAACGTTTCGTTGGCGCCTCCGTGCCGGGTGATCGTACGTTCGATGAGGCGGGTCGCGTTCCAGGTCGCGTTCAGGCCGACGGTATGAATAAATCCGGACGTGTTGCTGTCGCCGTGCTTTTCAGTCAATACTAGCCTGGACGAGGGTGTGAGAAACCGGTCCAGCCGGAACGAGCCGTGCGGCCTGGAAACCTGCGCAAAATCATTGTGCCCGTTCTGGGGCATGACATATCCGTTGGCCAGGTAGCTGTGGTTATCGTAGGTGTCGGCCATCGTGCCGTTGGGATTGACCGTGTCGTCCGAAGGACACCCAAAGATCGCCGGGTAGTTCGTGCTTTCTCGACCGTTGCTGGACACATCACCGCTGAGGATGCCCCCACCGATCAACTGCGTGTGCATATTGGTGTAGTCCCAGTTCTGGAAACCGAGTCCGAGCCCCGCCCATGGCGCCTGGCGGTTGGGCAGGTAGTCCTGGTTCTCGGCGGCGTACGCGTGGAGGGCGATCCCGACCTGTCGGAGGTTCGACGCGCACTGCATCGCTCGCGCCGCTTCGCGAGCGGCTGACAGAGCTGGCAGGAGAACGGCCACCAGCAAAGCAATAATCGAAATCACCACCAGCAGTTCAATCAATGTGAAACCAAGAGATGTGAGGTTGCGTCGCATGATGACCATTCCTTGGAGAAAAGGGCGGTATCAAATCCGTCCGCCGCGCGGTGACGCGAGGCGGAACGAGGGGGTCCTGTTCAGTCGTTCCGCCGCCAGCCGAACGCCGCCAGCCCGCCGAGGACCAGCAGCGCCAGCGAGGCCGGCTCGGGAATCAGGGCGACGCCGGCGCCCGTGTTGCCGTCGAGGACGATGAAGGCGTTGCCCCCGATGACCGAGCCGCCGATCGCGCCCGTGACGCCCGTCAGGCCGTCGGCGTAGACCCACATCTCGCCGCCCGCCGTGGCGGAGTTGCCCGCGCCGGCTTGCCACGCCGCCAGCACGTCGTCGATCGCCGAGTCGCCCAGGTCCACGCCGGAGAATCGGCCCAGGCCATGGATCAATGCGATCATCTGGTCGGACACCACGTCGTCCCAGTACCCGAAATCATCGATCAGGCCGGTGAACGGATCGTTGGCCGAACTGTTGTTGCCCCGCACAAGACCGCCCACGCCAATTCGGCTCGGGTTGATGCGGCTCCGCGTTTCCGCCTGTGTGCTTTCGAGGATGCCGTTGACGTAGATGCGGCGCTCGCTGTTCTCGCCGACGTCAACCTGGCCGTTGCCGTTGGCGTCGTCCCAGACGAACACGCCAGCGACGTGATGCCAGTTGTTGTCGTCGACCGACGTTGTGCTCGCCACGGTGGAATCGCCGCCGTTCCGTTTCTTGAGGCGGGCCGTGCTCGGTGCGGACACCTCGATGTACTGCGAGAACTGACTGCCGCCGACGGCGAGCGAGAAGGCGACGTTGTTGCCGGAGCCGTTGGTATTGAGCCACGCGGCAAGGGTTCCGTTGGGTCCGGTGTTGGTCGAGACGTTGGCGGAGAAGGCGGAGTTCTCGGAGGAACCGGCGAAGCTGTATGCCCCGCCGATGATCCCGCCGCTGGGCTGCCAGTGCGGTGTCGTCGGGGCGTTGAGCAACGCGCCGTCCTGCGCGACGCCGGCGCTGTCTGCCGCGGTGCTGCCCGAGGTCTCGTCGAACGTGTAATGGACAACCAGGCTCGCGTCAACGGACGCGCCAGCCAGCAATATGGCGGATGTTGCGGCAGCGGTTGCCAGATGGTTGAACATGGTCGATACCTCCTTGGATGGGATGCAATAGATGAGTGAACCGCTCACACGGGCGATTCATCAGACACCAGGCCCGGCGATCGTTTCGCCAGGTTCGAACTCGAAGGGCAACGCATGGGCGGACAGCGGCTCGTCCGGATGGTCGATCTTGCGGAGCAGCGTTTCGGTCGCCGTCTGGCCGATCTCCCGCTGCGGGATCAACATCGTGCTGAAGACCAGCCCCATCGACCAGAGGCTCTCGTCCGCAAAGCTGATGAACGACAGGTCGTCCGGGACGCTCAAGCCGAGCTGCAACGCGGCGGTGTAAAGGGGCATGGTCACCGAATCGGCGTAGCCGACGACCGCGGTCGGCCGATCGGACGCTTCCATCAGCGCCCGGCAGAACGCCACGCGCTGGGGGCCGTCCACCTTGGTTCCGGACTTGGGCCCGACGGTCATGGGCGTCAGCCCCGCCTCCTGCATCGCCTCGGTGTAGCCGCGCCGACGCTCGGCAAGACTGTAATGAGGGTCACGATAGTCCGGCCCATAAGAGACATCAACGAATGCGATCCGCTGGTGACCCCGGTTCAGCAGTTCGGTCGTGGCGCGACGGGCCGCGTCATGGTCGTTCGGCCGAACGCAGTCCGTGTCACGCGGATTGTTGACCCAGATGGCGGGAATGTCGTGTCGTTGGACGAGTTCGCTGAGTCGGCCTGGCGCATCATGGGTGTAGTCGATCAGCAGCCCGTCACTGGACGACTCGCGGAGCAAGCGGGGCATGGTCTGTTCGGAAGACAGATCATCGTCAGACAGTTGAAGCAGACTGAGCGTGATATCGTGTCGGGTCAACGTTTCGGTAATGCCTCGGAGCATCGCAGGGGGAACATTGCTACAGTGCGGATCCAAGCCCAGCAGCAAGGCGATGGCGTGGAACCGGCCCTGGCCGATGGCCCGGGCGGCGGCGTTGGGCCGGTAGCCGAGGCGTTCGGCGGCCTTTAGGACCTTCTGGCGGGTCTTGCCGCTATGGCGTTTTGAGGCCGAGCCTTGGGCCAGGATCCGGCTGACAGTGGGCTGGGAGACGCCGCAAGCCTTTGCGATTTCGTAGGTTGTTGCCATGGGAACACCGAGGTCGAGAATGGCGGAGCGTCGAATGTGAGCCAGCGGACAACGTTTGGCTATGAATCGGTCCGCCCGGAAATGTATCCGGATTCACTTTGATTGTACATCCGGATACACTAATGTCAAGGAGTTTTGTTTTCCCTTATGAAAACCGCCATCCATTCAGCCAACCGTCCGGCCCGGCCTCCTGAACCGCGGTCGCCCGATCCGTGGAACGCCTCGCCTCAGATGCAGAACGACCGCCGCCGTCGGGTTCAATCGCTGCACCGTGCGTTCTGGTTCGACCGGTTCGATGCATCAGGCAACTATGTCCATGAGTCGACGCCGGACTCCCGTCAGCGTATGTGGCACGCGATGTCATTCCTCCGGGGTGACGCCGAGCACGTCCGCCGGGCCAACGCGATGCTTCGGCACCTGCTCGTCGATCCGCCCCATCACTTTTGGTCCGCCGGCGTCACCTCCATCCTCGCGCGGTTTCACGATCGGCTCGACGTGGAGCTTCGCGAACGATTGCTGAGCAAACTCGCCGACGCGCTGCCGGCCGAAGCCCAGCAGACCTTTCGCGGCTACAACGACAATTTCCCCGCCATGGCGGCGCTCGCCGCCATCGTCGGCGGCGAGATGACCGGCCAACCCGAGGTCGTGAAAGGCGGGCTGCGCTGTCTCGAATCATTGCGCCACCTGTTGCTCCGGCGTGGTTTTCTCAGTGAGTACGCCAGCCCGACCTACTCCGCAATCACCCTCACCTGTCTCGCGGAGGTCGTCGAACTCGCGAAGCACCGGGAAGCGAAGGATCTGGCGCTCGCCGGCGAGCAGCGCATCTGGTTCGAGCTGACCGGCCGATTCCATCCCGCAACCTCTTTCATCGCGGGGCCGCACAGCCGCGCTTACATGGTCGATATGTGCGCGCATCTCCATACTTCGCATATCGCGCTTTATCAGGTCCTGGGCGACGCGGTCTGGATCAACCCGACCTACACGGCGTTTCCCCCCACGGAAGGACAAGCCCTGCATGGCGGGCTGGGGCTCTTGCACGGCCACGTCGCGTGGCAGACCACCCCGACGTATCACCTGCCCGTCGATGCGGCCCGGCTTGCGCTGGATAAACCGATGCCGTGCACCGTCGAAGCCGACTGTGAACAGGCCGCGTTTTCCCGCAACGTCTGGAACGGCGAACGCCACCCCATCACACCCCTCGCCGAGTTTCAAGCCTCCGATTCACACCTCGTGACCCACATGACGGCAGAATACACTCTGGGCACCTCCAGCCGGCCCTCTATGGATGGATGGCAGCACACCGCCATGCACCTGGTGTATCGGCGGCAGCCAAAGGCGTCGATACGCGATGTTGCCACGCTGTTTCCTCGCTACCTGATGGACGATATGAAACCCGATCGCCATCGCCATCTCGGCAACCAGGGCCGGACGATGTGTGTTCAGCATGAAAGTTCCGCGATGGTTCTGGCCTGGCCCAAACCGGCATGGGGCGACCCGCCTCAAGGGATCGACGCGACGACGCAACCGGTGTCTACGTTGAAGCTCTCACTTATCCTGACCCAATTCTGGTCTCAACCGAATGCCGTCTGGATTGGCGATGAACCTTGCGAAGATTGGTCTGCCGCCCGCGAAAACCCCGAGCCTGTTTTCCTGCACGACGGCCCAGTCTACCTCGCGTTGCACCCGCTTCACATTGATGATCTGGGCCGAGCATCCGCAATGACGATCGAGCAAGTCAACGGTTTCGGTATGATCAATCTCATCAACTATATCGGGTCGGCGAAGACCTTTGAATACCACGATCTCCTGGCCTGCCGCAACGGCTTTGTCATTGAGGTCGGACACGCCCCTGACTGGCACAGCTTCCAAGCCTTTCGCGAATACCACGCCGCTCCCCGGATCAGCGACCAGTGGGATACCGCCGACGCCATGCGAACCGTCCGTTATCAACGCGACAGCATGGCCTTGGAGATAGCCATGAGTCCGTTTTCCGAGGGGATCAAGCACCGCTCGATCAACAACCGACTCGTCCGGGCGCCTAAGTTGATTCTGCCCGGTGTTCGGCCATCATTAATCCCATGGAATGGGCACGAGTGTTAACGGGCGAACCGGCCCGCCATGCCGGGGTGAAGCCGATTTTATGGCAACGCACCCGTGAGATGGCGTTGCGTTCCGACGCTTCGGTCCGCCAGGCCCAAACCAGAGTGGGTATCGAGGCCGGGGAAGCGCGGGAACGTGTATGTTCCTTCCTTCGGCAAGCACCCGCCGATACGCAGTTCCCCCACCAATTTGACACGACGCCATCCAGGATCGCCTGCGCGATCAGGCCATGTGTGGTGACGTAATACGCCGAGGTGTGTAGCCCGCTGCATTCGTAGATCTGCAGCCAGTCCTCGTCGACGTAGTCTGACGCGCGCATCTGGGCCCAGTCGCGTCGCCATGCCGGCCGCTAGACCCCCTTGCGCCATTTTGTTGATTATGCGATGCTGTGTGCCAGACAAGGAGGTCCCGGCATGGCGATCCCGGTCCAGACACGTCGGAAGATGCTC
>JANQFR010000056.1 GCA_028277745.1 Phycisphaeraceae bacterium | reverse complement strand
TTTGTGTTGAAGGGGGCTTTGCAACAGGAGTATGGACGCGAACTGCGCTGGGCGCAAGGGTTTAGGGCAACCGCGCATAATGTCCGCGCATGCGGGGCTTAGGGGCAGCGATATACGCGTCCGTTTTAAGGGAGACTCGTACAAGACAAACCTTGACGCCCGCGGCCGTCCCGGTCATGCTGCAAAGGCCCGGGGGCGTTCTCCCCCGGCTACGCATAAGAATCTTGGTTAGGGGTTTTTGTTTGTGTCATCTTTGCATGACCACCAACGTTCTAACCTACTAGGTGCGATCCGTTGCGCATTGCTCTTGGGACGACCTCGGTCGCGCCTAGCCGTCTATACCCGGATCCTGCTGGCCATCGGGATTCTCTTCCTGATCTTCGTCAATACCGTCATGGGTTGGGGAAACGGCTGGCGGGGCGCCCTTCTGGGGAACGCTATCTTCGGACTTGTGCTTGCCGGCCTGTGGTTTGGATCGTGGCATGACCTGCGTCGCGATCATCGGCGAGCCGCTGCAGGTCAGTGCGTTGCCTGCGGGTACTCGCTCGCCGGTACGCCTGAAACGACGACGTGTCCGGAGTGCGGCGCGTCCAGCCCCTAACCACCGGGTGCCCGTGGCGGCGAACATGTGCAACGCATACGTTTCAAGAGAGATTCGTACAAGACAAACCTTGACGCCCGCGACCGCTCCGGTCATGCTGCAAAGGCTCTGGGCGCCGTTCCCCGCGGAGCTCTCGTGAAAATCTTTGGTTAGCCGGCCGTATTCCACGCCTGGAGGCGTCATGCCCACTGCCACTCGCACCGATTCGGTCGTTGATCTATCTCCTCATGACACTGGCCTTCGCCAGTGCATGGGGGCGCCACTGATCAAGTGGCTCCACGCCGATGTCCAGAACATGGATTTTCATCGGAAAGGGCGAGCCCGCAAAGAGTGGGAGGGCTTGTGGTCGGTGCAAGAGGACGGCGTCTTTCGATGGGACCACGTCGTCCGCGCACAGGTAACGCCGAAAGCTCAGGAGTTCATTATGATTCGGGCGTATCGGTCCGTGGAAGACTTCGAGAAGAGCCGGGGGCTGTCTTTCCGCTGTAAGGGACCGGGGTATCGGCAGCTTATCGAGATCGGCCACCGACTGATGAGTGACGGCCCGTTGACTCGCTGGTTCGATACCTGCCCGGACTACGCGTTACGACTCGCGTGCGCGGCTTGGCGGCGACACACAGGTATGTGCGGCCGCGTCTTGCTTGCATTCGACATCGCAGGCGCCACGAATCGATCGACTTGGCGTAACGTGCTGGCGCGGACCCATCGACAATATGGTTTGATTGAAAACCCTATCTTATCCAGACGCGTGTATCACTATTTCTACAAAGGGAGCACCGTTAATGCGGCCGGCTAACCACCGGCTGCGGTTGACCGGCGGCGAACAAGTCCAACGGAAACGATATGCTTACGTTCTAAGGCAGATTCACATAAGAAAAACTTGACGCCCACAACCATCCCGGTCATGCTGCAAAAATCGCGGGGGACGTTCTCCGGCGACTCCGCGTGAGAATCTTGGTTAGGGCACTGACATGACTACTGTTGATGAAGCGATCCGCAAGCTATCGGCAGCTACGGGTGTGCCATGTCGACCTGCTTCCGACAGCGATATCGAGTGGCTCACTGACCGAAGCTTTCCTTCTAAGGTCGTCGATTTCTACCGTCGTTACGAACCTGCATCAACGCTGGAGTATGGCCCGTCGATACGCCCCATTATCGAGTTGGAGGATCGTGGCAGTGGCGATCCGCTGGCAGCAGCAGCTTGGAAGATAGGCCTCTTTCCTTTTGGCGACGAGATGTCGGGCGATGTTCTCTGCTTCGATCCTTCCCGAGAAAGCCCTGCCGGTTGGCCTCGTATCGTAAGCGTGTCGCACGAAGTCGTTTTCGATGATTCCAGTGAGGATGAGATTCGTTCTGGTGTCTCTGACTATTGCGATGATCTCCCGATGCTTCTAAACCGGATGCTCGATGCCGTGTAGTCGAGCGCCCACGAACGACAATCGAGTGATCGATTGGGAGCCCGCTCTTGCGAGCGGCCGCGAACTGAGCCGAAAGGCGTTAGCCATCCATGAAACGACTTTTACCGGGTCTGGTGCTGGGTTTACTTTTACTTTTTGCGACGAATGTCGTTACCGCTGTGCTCCTGATCAAAGCCTATACATGGGACCAAATGTTGCTGCGAACGGAGTTGCAGACCCAGGCGACCATGAGTGGTGCGATGTGGGCGCTGAACGACTTTCGGGCCGGCTACTTTCGTCAGCTTCGCCTTGTGTCTTCGGCTGCGGGCGCCATTGAAGACACCGGTCAGCAAGACGGGCCTTTCGAGATTTGGACCTGGACATACGCCGAGGGGATGCCTGGGAGTCGTGAAGCGGCCGAGCACTTCGTCGCCATTTACAACGGGAAGATGCGCCGTATGTACGATAACCCCGGTCCGTTCCTCGAAGGAGTGGCCAACCACCCGCTGCAGTTGACGCGCGACATCCGTGACCAGTAACTGTCTTGAGCCGTGCGTTCACGCCCGCGAGCGGCTCGCAGCTGAGCCTTCACTGTTATCCGGTAGAGACTATGGCGGCAGAAAACGAATATAAACGGAAAGCTATTCGTGATCGCATCGAGAAGATCGCGGAGGCGATCGACATCGCGAAGGAGTATCTGGAAACGGGCCGGCATGCACATTGGCATGGCTTTCGGCCCCTGTTCACTCCGAAGGCACGGGATGGCAAAGAACTTCCTCCTCATAAAGATTGGGTAAAAAACGTCTTTATCCCTTGCCAAGAAAGAGCGTTGGATCGGGCGGAGAGACGTTTGGAGCGAGTCAGTCAGCGAAACATAGCCGTCGCGTGTCGGATAACCAGCGGCCGCGGTTGACCGGCGACGTCCGTGATGGATAATCAAGCGGCCAGTCGGGAAACCCACCCTCATGGGTGACCGCGACCGAACGGAGAGACGTTAGGCGCCCAATGAACCCGCAGGTTGTAATTGATGTGCTGGGCGAGTGTCGGTATCGGCCTGACGCGAAGCATTCATACGACATCCTTCGCGGTGGCTTAGTCTGGGACGACGAACTACCTGATCCGGATTATGACCTGGATCGTTTTGTACGGAGCATTTCGCTGCTGGCTCGTGTCATCAACCACCGAGCCTCTTTAACACTCGGCGAGACAAATCCTAAATACGAAGAAGAGTGGAATGCTTTGCGCTCTATCCTTCTCGAATGGCCAGGGTTTCGGAAGGATCGGATTTATGGCCGAGTCGAACGAGAGCTTCGGGTTATCAAGCGAAGGGAAACGCGATGTCTTGAACAGTTCGAAGCCGAACTGGACGCAGAGGGTCACTAACCGCCAGCTTCAGTTGACCAACGACGCCCGCGGCAGCGAATAAGTCCAGTTGATACGGATCGCACTTAAAACGGACGCGTGCGGCAACATTTACGTTTTTCTTGCGGTCGCAGCGCTTCAATCGCACTTGTGGTCAAGCCGGACCTGAGCGGAGCGAAGGTCCGGATCGAGTCGGCGAAAAACCATCCGGACCTTCGCTTTGCTCAGGTCCGGCTTCTCACACATGTTCTAAGAACGGTCGCGGCGTTCGGAGATCGCGGCGACGATCTCGGCTTTGTACGCCTCGAAAAACACCGACAGCGCGTAGCCGCTGAGCACGGCGCAGCACACCGCCAGGAACCAGGACCGCCACACGATGCACCCCACACCGGCGATCAGCATCAGCACGGCCACGGTCAGAGACACAAACTTGGCGTAGCTCATCCCGCAACCATACCCGCGTCCGTCATCGACCGCACATCGGCGAGGTGCAGCTCCGCCCGGGGCGCCCCCTGCCACACCGAGACCTTGGGCTCGAACGCGACGTCGATCCTGATGCCGCCGGGCAGGCGGTCGGCCAGGTCGCCCATGCCGAACCCGACCGCGCGGCACGTTCGACGCCGGCCGCGGAGCAGCATGGACACGTGCCGGCCGTTGCCGCCGATCCGCTGAGCGGGCCGGTCCAGGCGGACGTTGCGCGCCAGGAGGACGGGCGTGCGGTTGGCGCGGCCGAAGGGCGCCAGCCGCTCGATCTGTTCAAACAGGCCGACGTCGCAGGCGTCGAGGTCGACCTCGGCATCGATGTGGATCGTGCCGGTGAGGTCTTCGGGGGCGAGCCGGTCGTTGATGAAAGCGACCAGCCGCTCTCGGAGGGTGTCGACATTGGCGGTGGGCATGGTGAGGCCGGCGGCCATGGCGTGGCCGCCGTAACGCTCAAGGGTGTCGGCGCAGGCGCCCAGCGCCTCGTGGATGGAAACGCCGTCGACGCTGCGGGCCGAGCCGTGGGCGGCGCCGTTGTCGTAGCTGAGCATGATCACCGGGCGGTGGTACGCCTCGACCAGCCGGCTGGCGACCACGCCGACCACGCCCTGGTGCCAGCCTTCTTTGCCGAGGACGATGGCGCGGCGTTGCTCGCAGGCGTAGCCGCCGGTCTCGATCATCTGCCGCGCCTCGTCAAAAATCGCGCGCTCGGTCGCCCGGCGGCGGTCGTTCTCCCGGGTCAGAAACGACGCGAGCTCGGCCGCCTCGGCCTCCGTCGCGTCGGTCAGCAGCTTGACCGCGTCCTTGGCGTGGCCCATCCGCCCGCAGGCGTTAAGGCGCGGGCCAAGCACGAACCCGACGTGGTAGGCGCCGATCTTCTCATCGCGCAGCCGGGCGGCGTCGATCATGGCGTTAAGCCCGACGAACCGCGTGTGCTTGATCCGCCCCAGCCCATGGACGGTCAGTACGCGGTTCTCGTCCACCAGCGGCACGACATCGGCAACGGTGCCCAGCGCCACGAGACTGAGCAGGTCGATCATGAGTTCGCGGAAGGCAACGGGGAGCCGGTCACCGCCGCAATGGAGGCGGGCGAACTCCCAGGCGAGCTTAAAGGCGACGCCGGCGCCGCACAGGTCCGGGAACGGGTAGGCATCGGGCGTCAGGCGCGGGTGGACCAGAACCTGCGCGTCGGGCAGTTGGTCGGGGTCGAAGGTGTGGTGATCGGTGATGATCAGGTCGACGCCCAGGTCACGGGCGAGCCGGGCGGGGCCGACGGCGGTGATGCCGCAATCGACGCTCACGATGAGCGGGGGGCGGCCGCTGAGGGTGGCCAGGTCGGTGATGGCCTGTTCGTTGAGGCCGTAACCCTCGTCGAGGCGGTGGGGGATGTAGGTCGTGACCTCGGCGCCGGCGAAGCGGAGGGTGTGCCAGAGGATGGCGGAGGCGGTGACGCCGTCGACATCGTAATCGCCGTAGATGACGATGGGCTGGCGGTCGCGGAGGGCTTGGAGGATGCGTCGGGCGGCGTCCGTGGCGCCGGGCAGGCCCGCGGGGTCGTAGAGGCCGCTGAGCTTGGGTTCGAGGAAGGCCCCGGCCCGGGACGCGTCAGTCATGCCGCGGCGGCGCAGGAGCGTCGCCACCAAGGGGTCCACGTCCAACGCCCGGCCGAACGCCGCCGCTTCCCAGGCATCCGTGTCCGACGGCAGCAACCAGCGTTTGAGCATCCCTGCTTCACGCATCGCACCATCATAACGTTCTGCGACACCCGGCCAACGCCGAGCCTTGAATTCTTTATTCGGTCCCGCCGGGTGGTGTCCCGCACCCGCTTTCAAACTGTTTCTGAGCGTTGTACGGCAAGGTGAAACGCGGGCTATCCGGACCTTCGGCCGCCTCAGGACCGGCTTCAACGGTGTAATCGCTGCAATCCCACCCCACTCGGCGGCCACGCCTTTGGGAAAACGCGAGTTAGCCTGATTTGCCGGAACCGGTGGGCCGATATTCGGTCAGCAACCCGATGCGGTTTCACAGGACCCTCTCCATGCGACATCTTCCGGCCTCACGTCTGTCGACGAAGGGAACCCGTCTGCTCGGCCGCGGCTTCACGCTGGTCGAGATCCTCATCGTCGTGATCATCCTTGGCATCCTCGCGGCGATCGTCGTCCCGCAGTTTACGTCCGCCGCCAGCGAGTCCCGCGAACAATCGCTCAAAGCCAACCTGTTCCGGATCCGCCAGCAGTTGCAGGTCTACAAGGAACAGCACAACGGCAACTGGCCGCCCCTCGGCGCCGACGGGCAGGGTTTCATCGATCACATGACCCGCGCGTCCAACGCGAACGGCGCCCTCGGCGACCCGGGCGCGGCGGGGTATCCGTTCGGGCCCTATCTCACCCGCATCCCCGCCAATCCCGAGACCGGGTTCGACACCGTCGGCAACGGCGCCATCGGCTCTTCCGACTGGTACTACAACGAGGCCACCGGTGAATTCCGCGCCAACAACACCGCGGAAGACGCGGCGTTCTGAGCCTTGCCGCTGAGTCACTGAAACAGAAAACGCGACTGGCCCGCGGCGGGCTCGGTCTTCGGTGTATACTTCGGTACGCTGAAGACTGAAAGGGTCACGGATGATCCCACGCGCTATTGGTTTGCTGATCCTGCCGATCCTGATTGCGCTTGCCGCATGCGAGCCAACGCCCCGGCAGGACGCCTCCCCCGTTCCCGACACCCCCGCCGCCAACGCCAGGCCCGGCGCCTCCCCGCCCGCGATCGGGCCCAGGCCGGGCCCCGCCCTTTCGTCGATCGCCCGCGAGCCGACCATCCGGGTGCGCGTCGCCGCCAACCAGGCGCAGGCCGACATCCACGGGCCGGGCGACCTGCACGTGAGCCCCGCGCCCAACGTGGCCCCGCGTATTTTTACGCCCCCCCTGCGGATCACCCGCCAGCAAACGAACTGGATCCTCCGCGACGCCCGCGGGCAAACGCTGGCCTGGGCCGTGCCCACGCTCCGGGTGAGCCACGCCAGCGACGCCCCGCTGTCGGTCGGACGCACCGCCTATCCGGGCCAGCTCGTGGTGGTCCCCGCCGCTGATGAACGCCGGCTCCACGTCGTAAACCACCTGCCCTTGGAGCAGTACCTGCCGGGCGTGGTCTACCGCGAGCTTTATCCGAACTGGAGCCCCGCGGCGTTCCGGGCCCAGGCGATCGCGGCGCGGTCATACGCCCTCTGGGAAATGACGCTTCAGCCGCACCGGGCGTGGGACCTGGAGTCCACGACCGCCAGCCAGGCATACGCCGGCTCGACCGATCACGCCAACGCCAACGCCGCCGTCGCCGCCACCCGCGGCATGGTGCTCGCCTACGGCGGCCGCGTGGTCCCCGCGTTCTACAACTCCACCTCCGGCCCGATCGCCCAGGACGCGATCGTCGCCTTCCCCAACCGCGCCCCCAATATCCCCCCGCTCGTCGGCGGACCCCGCGGCGAATGGGATCGCACGTCGCCCCACTATCGTTGGCAGGTCACACGGACCAAGCAGGACCTGGCCGCCCGGCTGGCGGCGTGGGGGCGGGCCAACCGCCACCCGATCGCCGGGCTCAGCGGCGTCAACCGCATCAACATCTCACGCCGCACCCGGTCGGGGCCCCGCCCCGCCGCGTTTCTCATTACCGACGTCAACCGCGGGTTCCATGAACTGCCCGCCGAGTCCTTCCGCCAGGCCGCGAACCACCCGGCGCCCGGGCTCGGGCCGGTTTCGCGTCAGCAACGCCTCAAGTCCAGCTTCGTCACGATCCAGGTCAACCCGACCAGCATCACCTTCGCCGGGCATGGGTTCGGCCATGGCGTGGGCATGTCCCAATTCGGCGCCCAGGCCCTTGCCGTCCAAGGCCATGACCATCCCGCCATCCTGCGGTTCTATTACCCCGGGTCCGAGATCAAACGCGTTTATTGAAGTTCTTCCCCGGGCGGAGCCCGGGGCTAAAGGGTCTGTGTTGGGGGACGGTCGGCCTGGCTGATGCGCCATTCGACCTGGTCGGCGCCGGCCTCACGCAGGCGGTCGCGGTAGATGCGTAGGTACGGCCGCTCGGTCTGAGTGTGGCCCGCGAGCAGCACCGTGGTCCCGGCGGCGACGGCGGCGAGTACGTCGTGGTGCCGCATCTCGCCGGTGATGTACGCGTCGATCGGCCCGGCCTGCTGGAGAAGCGACCCGCCGGCGCCGGGGCAGACCGCCAGCCGCCGGACCCGGCGTTGGCCGGGGACCACGGCGGCCTCGAGGAACTTGACCCCGAGGTGTTGCTTGAGCCGGGCGATGAGGGTACGGGGCGACACGGGGCGGTCCAGTTCGCCGACCCGGCCGGCGCCGGTGGCGGTATGGGGGTGCGAGGGCTCGGGGTGACGCGGCAGCAGATCGAACGCCGGCTCTTCGTAGGGATGGGCGGCCCGCATCGCCTGGACGACGTCCGGTAAGAGATGGGCGTCGACGAGCATCTCGATCCGGGTCTCGGCCACCTCTTCCAGCCGGTCGGCCTGGCCGATGGCGGGGTTGGCCTCGGCGTGGGGCCTGAACCGGCCGGAGCCGTCGATCTCGTAGGAGCATTCGCTGTAGTTGCCCTGGCGCCCGGCGCCCGCGTCGGCCATGGCGCGACGGACATGGTGGGTCACATCGGTCGGGGCAAACACGACCAGCTTGAGCGGCGCCGAGGCCGACGGGGTCGGCGTGATGGGGGCGAACCGCCCGGGGCCCGCGCAGCGGATCAGCCAGTCGTTAACGCCGCCCCTGGCGGCATCTAAGGCTGTGTGGGGGCTATAGATAGCGATTTTCTTAGCCGCCGCGGCAAGGATGAGCCGCTGCTTGGGGTCGGCGTCGGTCAGCCGGGGCAGGGGCTCGAAGATCGGCGGGTGGTACGCCACGATCAGCTCACACCGGTGCGTCAGCGCCTCATCGAGCACGCTCGGGGTGAAGTCGATGCACAACAGCGCCCGCCGGACCTGGCGCGAGGCCGACCCCACGTGCAGACCGACCTGGTCCCAGGACTCAGCCAGCTCTTCCGGGCCAAGCTGATTGAAGATAGGCAGCAGGGATTGGAGCTTCACCCCCGCATGTTAGCGTCTGCGTCCAAGGCAGGTCTTTCCGCGGTGATGGCGCCAAATTCGAGCGGCCGGGCCCGACGGGTCGATATAACCGGCGTGATGGAGACGTCCCCGACCGATCCCGCGCCGCCCCGCAGCCCATCGCTGTTGGAGTCGGCCACGCCGATCCTGACCGGGCTGCCCCGTCGCTCGCTGACGCCGGAGCAGCAGATGGAGGCCCTGCGCAAGGTCCAGGCCCAGGCCGAGCAACGGGTCAAACTGGGCATGCAGTTGTTCAAGAGCGCCGAGTCGCGCCTGGCGGCCCAGGGCGATATGCTGGATCAGGTGCGCACCGAGCACCGCCAGCTCCGCGAGCAGGTGCAGGAAGATGTCGCCAAGAGCCTGCAGAGTTACGACCAGTGGATGGGGCAGATCGACGAACGATTCACCCATGCCATGCGCCAGCTCGAGCAGAAGGTTGACGACCTGGCCGACCAGTGGGACCGGATGCGTGATGAAATGCAGTCGATGCTGACCCGGTCCGAGGCGATGCTGGACCAGACGCGTTGCCTGATCGAGCAGAAGCGGGACCGCCCCCGCCAGACGCGGCGTCCGACGCCCGACCCGGCCGTTCCCGCGGCCGAGCCCCCGCCTCTCGTCACCGAAGCCGCAGCCGAGCCCGCTCCGTCCGACAGCGTCCCGCCTGAGCCGATCCCGATGCCCCAGCCGGAAGACGCGGCGCCGGAGCCGCCCCCGCTCGCCGCCACCGGGACCGACGGGCCGACTCCGAACCGGGACGAGCGGATCTACTCTCAAATCCTCGAGCAGCTGCGTCAGGACACGGACAACGGATTCGATCCCGAGGCGTAGCCGCGGGTCCCGCATGTGCATGCGGGGCTTTGGGGCAGCTAACCGGGTCTCACTTAAACCGTGGTGGTGGCCGGGCGGTTCAAGACCCGGCCGAGTTGGCGCAGCGCCTGGCGGATGCGTTGCTCGTTCTCGACCAGCGCCATCCGGACGTGCCCCTCGCCGAGGCTGCCGAACGCGGCGCCGGGGGTCATCGCGACCTCGGCCTCGTCGACCATCGCCATGCAGAACGCGTTGGAGCTGCCGCCGTAGGGGGCGAGGTGCTCGGGCTTGACCCTGGCCCAAACGAACATGGTGCCGCGGGGGCGGTCGACCTGCCAGCCGAGCTTGCGGAGGCCGGAGACGAGAATGTCACGGCGTTCGGCGTATTTGCGGTTCTGTGCCTCGATATGCGGGTCGCCCTCGCGCATGGCGAGGATGGCGGCGATCTGGACCGCCTGGAAGATGCCGTAGTCGTAATACCCCTTGACGGTCGCGAGGGCCTTGATCATCTCCGGGTGGCCGCAGCAGAAACCGATGCGCCAGCCGGCCATGTTGTAGGGCTTGCTGAGGGTGGTGAACTCGACGCCGTAGTCGATCGCGCCCCGGGCCTGGAGGTAGCTGGGGGCGTGGTAGCCGTCGAAGCAGGTTTCGCCGTAGGCGAAATCGTGGAGGATCATCACCTCGTGCTTGGCGGCGAGGTCGACCACCTGGTCAAAGAAGCCCGGCTCCACGGTCAGGGTGGTGGGGTTGTTGGGGTAGCAGAGGATGACCAGCTTGGGCTTGGGCTGCAGGTGAGTGAGGACATCTTCGACGCGGGCGAGGAACGCCTCGTCGTTGCCCATGGGCACGAGGTAGACGCTGCCGCCGGCGAGGACGACGGCGGTGGTGTGGATCTGGAACGCCGGGTCGGGCACCACCGCGATGTCGCCCGGGCCCATCAGCGCCAGGCACATGTGGCTGAAACCCTCTTTGGAGCCGATGGTGGCGATGACCTGCGTGCCGGGATCAAGCTCGACGCCCCACCGGCGTTCGTACTTGATCGCCATGTCCCGTCGGAGGTTGTAGACGCCGGCGGACGCGGAATAACGGCTGTTGCGGGGGTCGAGCACGGCTTCACGGATCTTCTCGACCACCGGGTCGGGCGGGGCGTCCGATGGGTTGCCCATGTTCATGTCGATCACGTCGGCGCCGGCCTTGCGTCGCTCATAGATGAGCTGCTTGAGCTGGCCGAGGATATAGGTCGGCAGACGGTCGATGCGGTTGGCGACTTGGATCTTCATGGCGATGACAAAGCACGGATCAGGGGGCGGGTTCGGCGGCGGGGGGATCGACGATGAGGGCCTTTTGCTGCCGCCAGCCCTCGCCGAGGGTCGGATCGAGCACGATCACGTCGGCACCGGCGATCAGGCCACGGGCCAGCTGCTGCATCAGCAGGCGTTGGACGCGGAGGCGGACGCGCTGCTCAAGCTCATCCCTTACATCGGATAAGTTTACCTCGGCCGCGTCGATTTTTCGCTCCAGCCGCAGGAAGCCGAACCCCCCGTCAAGCGTCAGGATGTCGCTGACCTGGCCCGGCGCCATCCGGGCGAGGGTGTCGCGCACGACCTGCGGATACGTGGGATCGACCGGGCTGATGGGGGAAAGCAGCCCCCCCTGAGCCGAGCTGAGGTCGGTGGACGCCTCGGCGGCGACATCGCGGAAGTCTTCGCCGGCCAACACGCGTCGGCGCAACGCGTTGGCCTCCGTGAGCGAGGCGGCGACGATGATCCGGGGTTGAAGCCTCGGGCCGTAGACGAATTGATATTCCTGCTGAACCGCCAAGGGGCTGACGGCCGTTTCGTCCCGCACCAGCAGCCGCATGGCGGCGTTGCGCCACAACAGCGCATCGAACCGCTGCCGGCCCAGTCCCCGCTGCGACCGCAGCTCCCTGAGGAGCAGCACCGCCCGGTCCTCGTCGGCCGGGTCGAGCGTCTCGAGCAGCAACACGCGTTCCCGGGCGATCATCTGGTCGTCGACCGCGAGCCCACGCCGGGCCAGACGGTTCTCCAACTCGTGCTGCAGGACCCACTCGGTCAGCACGCGCCCGCCCGCCGTTTCGATCAGGGCGGGGGTCAGGTCCGCGATCCGCACGGCCCGGCCGTGGACGTACGCCACCGGCCGGCCGGGGTCGGTCGGCGGGGGCGGGGGCTCGGCCAGGGCCGGGATATCGTCGAACCCATCTTGCGGCGAGGGGGGCGGAGCGGTCCCGCACGCCGACACGATCGCCGCAGTCGCTATGATGATCCATCGGCCAGGTCGCAGCATCCCGTCACGCTACGGCCGGTTGATGACGCTGTCAAAGCCCACGCCAACGCCCAGGCTCGCCCATGTCTGACGCTCTTGAAACGGACGACCGCCGCCCGCCTTCCAACAAGATGATCCTCTGCCCGTACTGCGGCCGGCTGCAGCCGCAGGCGCCGCGCTGCGTCGATTGCGGTGGGCTTTTCGAGCCGCTGAGCCGGGACGCGACGCAGTTGGCCATGGGGCCGTGGTTCATCCGCGACAAAGCGATGCCCTTCCGCCCGGGGTGCAGCTATGAGGTGATCCGGAAGATGGCCGCCGCCGGCCGCATCCACTCGCGGACTATCCTGCGGGGCCCAACGACGCGGCAGTTCTGGTCCATCGCCCGCAACGTGCCGGGGGTCGCACACCTGATCGGCTACTGCCACGACTGCGGGGCGGCGGCCGACCCGGGCGACGCCTGTTGCGAAGCGTGCGGCGCCGTCTTTCCCGAGCCGGGAGAACGCAACGAACTGGGCCTTCAGTATCCCGACCGGGCGTCGGCGGACGCGGGCGAGGAAAAGCTGCGGGAGAAAATCGAAGCCGCCCAGACACCCGCGGCCGCCCCGTCGGCGTCGACGCCCCCGCTGGACGACGAATGGCTCGAGCGGGTGCTGGACGACGATGAGCTGGACCTCTCAGAGCCTACCGGCGCGATCGACTTCGGCCCGACCGATGCCGCCTCCACGGCGGCGGACGGATCGCCGGGGCTTCAAGCGGCGCGGGGGGCCTCACTGCCGTCGGCCGTATGGGTCCTGCTGGGGCTGAACGGGGCGGCGCTGATCGTCAACGTCGTGCTGTTGATGATCGCCCGATCGCTCTGACGCGACGCCGGGGCCGGGCCCGTCGGAGTAGAATAATGGGGTCTGCCTGAATCGGATGGACAGGAGTTGCGATGCCCGCACGCTTGTATATGGACAATGCCGCCACGTCATTTCCCAAGCCCAACGTGGTGTTGGAAGCCATGACTGACTACGCCACGCGCCTGGGCGCGAGCCCCGGGCGCGGGGCCTACGCCGAGGCCCGTGAAGCGGGCGAACTGATGCAGCGGTGCCGTCAACGCATCAACGCCCTGATCAACGGCGAAGACGAAAACCACGTTATTTTCACCCTCAACACCACCGATGCGCTGAACCTTGCGATCAAGGGGCTGGTCCGGCCGGGCGATCACATCGTTACGACCTGGATGGACCACAATTCCGTGCTCCGTCCCTTCAACATGCTAGTCGCGTCCGACGGCGTCGAACAAACCCGGGTGCCGTGCGACCCGCAGACCGGGCTGGTCGACCCCGACCTGATCCGCAGCGCGATCCAACGCAACACCCGGTTGATCGCGGTGGTGCACGGTTCAAACGTGACCGGGACGGTTCAGCCGATCCGGGCGATCGGCCGGATCGCGCGGGAGTGCGCCGTGCCGCTGCTGGTGGACGCGGCTCAGACCTGCGGCCATATGCCGATCGACGTCCGGGCCGATTGCATCGACCTCCTCGCGGCGCCGGGCCACAAGGGGCTGCTGGGGCCGCTGGGCACCGGGTTCCTGTACATCCGGCCGGGGGTGGAAAAGATGATGCGGACCCTGCGCGAAGGCGGCACCGGCTCGGTGTCGGAGCACGACACGCAGCCCACGTTCATGCCCGACCGATTCGAGCCGGGCTCGCACAACGCCATCGGCATCATCGGCCTCTCCGAAGGCGTCCAATACCTGCTCGACCGCGGCGTCGAAACGGTCTGGGAGCACGAGCGGCAACTCATCAAAACAATGGTGGATGAGCTGGCCGCCGAGCTGCCCGGCCTGACCTGCTTCGGGCCTCAGGGCGTGGCGAACCGTTGCGGCGTCTTTTCGGTGCGCATCGAGGGGTACGACAACCCCGCGGCGCTCTCTGACGTGCTCGAACAGGAATTCGGCATCCTCACCCGATCGGGCATCCATTGCGCGCCGCTCGCCCACCAGACCATGGGCACCCACACGCTGGGCGGCGCCACCCGCTTCAGCTTCGGCCCTTTCCTGACCGTTCAGGACGTCAAATACGCCTGCGACGCCCTGGCCCAGGTCTGCCACCGAAACGCGGTCGCCGCCCACGGCTGACTGCGGTCCCCCCGCTCCGGGCGATCCCGGCCTTAAGGGCGACGCTCCGCAGGAGCGGGGGCGTCGTCGCGGGGCCGACGCCCGACGCCCACCACGCTCTGGCCGAACGGCGCCGGAACACACCGGTCGATCCACCGGGCGAGGGGGACGATCCGGTTGAACGCCGCCGCCGCCCTGAGCGGCACTTCGCGTCTGCGCAGGACCACGCTGTTCCACCACCAGCCCCACAAGCCCAGGCGGTTGATGTAGAAACCTTCAACCCATTCGAACCCCGCCGCCTCCATCGCACGGCGCAAGGAGCGGAGGGTGTAACGGCGATAATGGCCCAGTTCGCGGTCAATCCGGCCGTAAGCGATCGGGCCTGCCGGGACCAGGATGGTCAGGGCGGCGCCGGGCCGCAGTTGACGGCGGGCCTGCGCCATCGCGGCGGCGTCATCGTCGATATGTTCAAAGACGTTGCAGCTCACCGCGGCGTCAAAGTACGCTGCGGGCTCATCGGGCTCCTGCAGCTCGGCGACCGTCCGCCTTGTCGCGCTGACATTGGCCCGATTTTTAAGACGCTGACGGAAGCGATCGATGAACGCCTGCACCGGATCGATGCCTACGACCTCGTCCACGTCATCGGCGATAAAGCGAGTGATGTTGCCGGTCCCGCAACCGATCTCCAACACACGGCCGCAAAGGTGCGTCTTCACCGAGTCGTAGACCCAGCGGTTGTAGCGGTCCAGATGCTCCAGCACATCAAGCGAGTCGGCGATGGTTCCGGTCGATTCCTCCATCTCGTATTCATTGCATTCAGACACCCCCGGCGGGACGGCCGTGTCTGGATTGGACATTACAAACGCTCCGCAGGGGCAACCACACCTCGTATAAAACCGCCGTTTTCACCCCCGGTGCATGGAGGCGGTTATACACCGAAACCTTGATTATACCGGGATCGAGGGCGCCGGCGAGCGCCAGACGGCGGGCGCTTGTTTTATCGGGCCGAATCCTGGGACGCCCGCGGGACGGCTGGTCGGTCAAGTCGGGTTCGGTTTGTGTCGATCACGACGATCGTGCGGCTCTCTTTTAAGCCGCGCTTGATCCGGAGCGGATTACCGAAGCAACGTCATGAACACCGCCGTCGCACCATCGACAAAACCACACCGGTTCCATCTGGGGTTGATGTGCATCATGCTTGTCGGGTTCGCCCTGAGGCTGGCGCTGTTCGCGGCGGGGCCGGGCGTAGCGCCCGAGCGTGCACTGAGCCCGGATTCGGCGGGCTATCTTGATCTTGCTCGCAACCTCCAGCAACACCACGTCTTTGCGCTGCGCGACGATCAGGTGACCGGGCTGGTCCACGTCCCGCTGCAGCAATTCCGTGAAGAGCTGGGTCAACGCGAGCCCGTGCTGTCCAACGGCCTGCGTCCGGAAGTGTTTCGTACGCCGGGTTATCCGGGGTTGCTGGCTTCGATCATGGCGCTGGGCGGGCACGTCCGGGCGGCGCTGCTCGTGCAATGCGTGCTGGGCGCCATCTCCGTCGGGCTGGTCGGACTGATCGGGCGGGGCCTGACCCGCAGCCCAACGGCAGCGTTGATCGCCGCGGCGATCATGGCGGTCAATCCCGGCTCGACCTTTAACAACAATCTGATCCTGAGTGAAACCTTTTTCACCGTGCTGCTGCTGGGCTCGCTCTGGCTGATCATCGCCTCGCGCCGGTGGTCAGGGGCGGCGGCCAGCGGCGGGACGTTGGGGCTGGCGGTGCTGGTCCGGCCGGTCGCGATCGCGCTGGGGCCGGCGATCGCGCTGTGGCTGGTGGTCACGCGACCGTCACGGCGTTCCTGGGGCCTGGCGGCGGTGTTGATCGCGGCGTCCCTGCTACTCCCAGCGGCGTGGGTGATGCGTAACAATACGGTGGGCGCCGGCCTGACGATCAGCCCCGTGCCGGCTCTCAACGGGTATTACTACACCGCGGCCCACCTCGACATCGCCGACCGCGGCGGCGACACCCTGCGGGACTGGCCCGCGGCCGTCGCCGTCCAACACCAGCGCCTACGCGACGCGCACCGCGACGGCGAAGACGTCTACGCGACGATGAACCGCCTCGCCAAGCAACGCATCTTTCAGGACCCCGTCCAACTCGCCTGGCTGTGGGTCAACGGCGCAGCCAAATTTTTCACCGATCATTCCGTCGGCGGCATCGCGGCCATGCTGGACCTGCAGCTCCCGGCGAGCGGGCTGCGTGACAAGATCCTCCGCGGGGAGTTGTCGCTGAACGATATCGGACTCCGCCCGATCCTGGCCGCCCCCGCGATGGGGTTCAACGCGCTTCTGGCACTGGGGTGGCTGATCGGCGTCGTGATGTTGGCGGCGCGGCGGAAATGGGACGCCGCCCTGCTGCTCGCCGGCGTGGTGGTCTATTTCATGCTCGCCTGCAACGTCTACGGCCTCGAACGCTTCCGCCTGCCCGTCGTGGGGCTGCAAGCCATTGCTGCGGGCGTGGTTGTGACAAACGGCGCGATGTGGCTGGCCAGGCGGCGGCGGGGTGATCCGCCGGTCGCCGTGCTGGACCGGAAACCACTCCAAAATGCCGCTTAAAGACGCGGCCCGGTTTAACCCACGGTCCGGTTGTGACGATTACAACGGTGATATGGCCATGGCTGCTCTCGTTACGCATATTGACCGTTCGCTCGCGCAGACCTGCCGCGTCACGGGGCGTTGGAAGCAACGGCTCCATTCCGCCCGGCTCGGCCTCTCGCGCCTCGCGCAAAGCATCGACTTTGTCGCTCGCGGGGTGTTTCACGTCTGGCGGAACCGCCGTTACCTGACCGCCCTCAAGCTCGCCAACATGGCGGCGGTCAACCTTCAGTTCGTTTTGAAAACCGAGCGGGTCGTCGGCCGGCCGTATTCGATGAAGATCGAATCGACCAACATCTGCAACACCAAGTGCCAACTCTGCCCGACCGGCCTCGGGCTGCAGGGCCGGCCCAAAGGCAAAATGAGCTTTGAGCAGTACGCCGGTCTGATCGACCGGCTCAAGTGGCACCTGCGGGACCTGGACCTCTCCATGTGGGGCGATCCGCTGATCGTGCCGGATATCTACAAGATGATCCGCTACGCCCATGATCGCGGCGTGTGGACCTACATCAGCTCCAACCTGCACGCCTTTAAAATCGCCCCGCGGAAAGGGGAGGAAAAAGACCAGGCCACGAGACTGGTGGAGTCGGGCCTTGACCTGATGACCTGCTCGCTTCACGGCGCGACGCAAGAGACTTTTCAGATCTACCAGCCCGGCAAAAACTTCGGCGACGCGGTCTCCAAGGTGCGCCACATCATCACCACCCGCGATCGGCTGGGCGCCAGGACCCCGCAGGTCCAGCTCAACTTCGTGGTCACCCGGCATAACGAACACGAGATCGAGGCATTCCAGCAGCTCGCGGATGAGCTTGGCTGCAAAGCTGTCTTCAGCACCGCCTCGATGAACGCGCGTTTTCAGGACCAGGACAAAAACCTCGTGTCGCTCGGGCTGGCGGAAGACGTCAAGCGTGAAAAGGTCAAAAAGCACCTGGATCACTGGTTGCCGCGGCGGCGGACGGAGTACGTGTTCGAGCCGTACCGGCGGATGGCGGAAGACGGGGTGGTGCCGGGCCCGCAATACAACGGCGCCAAGGCCTACAACTGCTCGTGGCCCTGGCGACAGTCCGTGATCAACTGGGACGGCAACGTCGTGACCTGTTGCGGTAATTTCGACCCCAAAGAAGACATGGGCAACGTCTTCGAGAAAGGCTTCGGCAAGGTCTGGAACGGGCGCAAGTACCGTATGGCGCGCCGCAGCTTCAAGAAACCCGTGGCCAAGGCGGACGCGGAGGGCAACGCCTGCGCGAGCTGTCCCGGCTTTATGCTCTGACTTTCACCGATGCTGAAAACCGCGGCCAGACCGATCTACCCCGAACTCGCGTCACCGGTGCGCCTCGACACCCCGGCGTGTAAGCCGGTGGTGCTGCACGCCCGGGTGGTGGACGGCGCCGGCGGGGGGCCGGACAAGACGATCCTGCGGTCTTGCGCCCATCCCGACGCCGCCGCCCATCGTATGTCGGCGGCGTATCTCTACCCGGCCGGGAACCGCGCGTTTGAAGCGATCGAACAATCCGCCTGCCGGCTCGGCGCCAAGCTCCACGCGATCCCGGAGACCGGCGCCCTCGACCTCATGGCGTTGCGCGACATGAACGAGCTGTGCCGACGTTATCGCGTCGACATCTTCCATGCTCACGACTACAAGTCGGGCCTGTTCGGCCTGATGCTTCGACGCTTCCGGCGCATGAAGGTCGTCACCACGCTTCACGGCTTCGGGCAGGCCACCGGCCGCACGCGCTGGTACTTCCGGCTCGAGCGCGCGATGCTGCGGTTCTACGACCACGTCATCGCGGTCAGCACCGAGCTCTACGACCAGTGCCTGAGCCTGGGCGTCCGGCCTGAACGGCTCAGCTACATCCCCAACGGCATCGACGCTGAGCGTTATGGCCGCGAACGATCGGTGCTGGGCGCCCGCCTCCTGCTGGGCATCGACCCCGGGGCGGTGGTGATCGGCGGCGTCGGCCGATTGAGCGACGAGAAGGGCTTTGACGACGCCATCCGTTTTCTCGCGCAGACGCCCGACCACGTAGAGCTCCACCTGGCGGGAGAGGGGCCCGAGCGAGGCCGGCTCGTGCAACTCGCCGCCGCAATGGGTCTTGAAGATCGCGTGGTCTTTCACGGGTGGCAAAGCGACCTGCGGCCGTTCTATGAAGCGATCGACGCCCTGCTGCTCTCCAGCCGACGCGAAGGGCTGCCCAACGTGGTGCTTGAAGCCATGGCCATAGGCGCCCCGGTCGCCGCCACACCCGTCGGCGACGTGCGAGACGTGCTCGACCAGGGCCGCTGCGGCGTCCTGCTCGACAGCGACCCCACCCGTTGGCCGCAGCAGATGCACGCCCTGCTGACCGAACCCCGGCAACGAGCCGCCTACGCCGACGCCGCACGGAAGCGGGTGACGACGCTGTTCAACTTTGATCGACGGATGAATAGCGTCCTGTCCGTGTACGACCAACTGGCCGCTTAGCAGCGTACAATATCGACATGCAAACGATCCGCGCCCTCTCCGCCCTGGTTTTCTGCCTGGCCTCCCAGGCATGCTCCGCGCAGACCACGCAGCCGGCGATGGCCTCCCCCGAGGCGGATCAATGGCTGACGCGCATCGAACAGGCCGCGGACAAGACGCACACGCTGACCGCCCGGATCGTTTACGAGAGGGTGCAGGGCCTGCTCGGCGACGAACAACGGCGCACCGGCGTGCTGATGTATGACGCGGGGCCGCCGGCGCGGTTCCGGGTTGACTTCACGCACCTGATCGCCGGCAACGCCGGGCGGCCGCAACAACGTAGCTGGGTGTTTGATGGGCGATGGCTCGCCGAGATCGACGGCGACGAAAAAACGTTCATCCGCCGCGAACTGATCCCCAAAGACCAGCAAGGCGAAGAACTGCTCGGCATGGACTCCAACCCGTTTGTCGTCCCGCTTGACTTCGACAAATCCACGCTGATGCAGCGTTTTGACATTCAACTGATCCCTGACCCCGACGGCCTGATTCACCTTCAACTCATCCCCAAGGACGGGATCAAGATCGAAGAGAAACAGATCGACCTTTGGTATGACCCCGACACGCTGCAGCCGGTGCGGGCGGAAGCCGTTGACAACGCTGAAAACACCACTTCCCTCGTGCTGCGCAACGTGGAGGTCAACGGCGAGATCGGCGACAAAGACTTCGATACGGCTCCGCCGCGAGAGGCGGGATGGAGCGTGGAAATCGTTCCGCTCGACAGGTAGCCGCGTCACGGCAGGGCAGCGATGAGCCGATCAATCTGCTCACCGGTGTTGTAGAAATGCGGGCTCGCACGCAGCCGGCCCTCCCGCACCGCGATAATCACCCCACGCCGCTCCAGGTCCCGCACAATCCGGGCATGATCGACGTCCGCCTCACCGCTTTGAAAAATCACGATGCCGCTGCGTTCGTGCTCATGCGTTCTCGGGCTGAACACCCGGTAGCCTTTGTCCCGCAAACCGGCGCACAATCTTTGATTCAACGCGTCCACCCGCGGCCAGATCGTATCGATCCCCGTCTCGTTGATCAGGTCGAGCGACGCCCCCAGCGCGAGGATGCCGGGAATGTTCCAACTTCCCGCCTCGAACCGCCGGGCGTCGGGCAGCAGCTCATATCGATAATCGCCGTAGTTGGCCGCGTCGACCATGTTCATCCAGCCGACCACGTTGGGCTCAAGCATCTCACAGAGCTCTTCGTGGCAGTAAAAGACGCCGCAGCCCTCGGCCGCGAGCATCCACTTATGCCCGTCCGCCGAGAGGAAGTCGATCCCCATGGCCTGCACGTCGACCGGGCAGACCCCGACCGACTGGATGGCGTCGACGCAGAGGTATCCCCCGACGCGGTGAACCATCTCGCTGATGGGCCGCAGGTCGATACGGTGCCCCGAGGCGTACTGGACGTGGGAGATGGCGACGACGCGGGTGGCGTTGGTCACCGCGTCGCACACCCGATCGACATCGATCCGGCCGTCGGCCTGCTGAGGGACCTCGATCAGTTCGACGCCGCGGGTGCGGGCCAGGTGTTCCCACGGGTACCGGTTGGCGGGATACTCGACATTGGTGATCACGACCTGATCGCCCCGCCGCAGCTGCAGGCCGTTGGCAACCTGGGCCAGGCCGGCGGAGGTGTTGGACGTAAACGCGATCTCGTGGGGGCCCCGGGCGTGGATCAGCCGGGCGGCCGCGGTCTTCACCTCGCGGGCCCGCCTGTACCAGCCGGCGTCGACGTAGGCCCGGCGCGACGCCTGCTCGGCGCACCACCGCAGCGCCTCGGCCGCCGGGCCGCTGATCGGCGCCACCGCGGCGTGGTTGAAAAAATCCAGCTCATCCAGGATCGGAAAACAATCGCTTACGCTTTGCTCTTGGCGCTGTTCAGCCATGAGGAACGATCCTAAACTATGCATGGAGGGCGGTCCAAAACGGTCAAGGATGAACGATGCGCATCAACCCATGGATCCTGATTGTGACGGTTCTGGCCGTGGCCCACCCGGCCGCGGGCGAGGAACTGCCTAGCGTCGAGCCGTCGCCCCTGGTCAGCCGCGTGATCGACGACCCGCTGACCAGCGATGAACAACGCGACGCGTTACGGGTGTTTCACGGCCGGTGGGATGACTTGAACGTCGATGAGCTTGACCCCCGGCTCGCCGCCCAACTCGCGTTGCTGCGGTATGACCTGGACTCTCCGGTTCTGACGGAAAACGAAGGGGCCGACCCGCTGATCGCGGCGGCGGCGGCGCTGCATCGCGGGACCCCGCGACGCGTCCTCGAGGCGCTCGACGGCGTCGGCTCCGCACAAGCCGCGCTGCTCCGCGCCGAAGCCCATGAACAGTTGGGCGACCTGCCCGCCGCGGTGGCGGAACTGCGGCCGTGGCGCGATCGGCTTTATGAACAGGACATGGACGATGCGGCCGAGCTGACCGCCGCGGCCCGCGGCCTGGTCGTGCTCGCCCGGTTGGAGGGGCGGCCGGCCCAGGACTATCAGCTCGCCCTCAACCTGCTGGCCAAGGTCCGCACCGAGCTCGACCCGCTCTACTGGCCCGCCTATATCGCCGAGGCCCGCATCCTGCTCGAAAAGGACAACCGCCCCGAAACCGTCGAGGCGTTCGCCGAGGCGCTGACGCTCAATCCGATGTCGAGCGAAGCGTACTACCTGCTGGGGATCATGTCCGTCCAGGGGTATAACTTCGACCGAGCCGAAGCGGTGGCGGAGCGGCTCGATGAGATCCAGGAAGGCCATGTGCTGGGCAAGCTCCTGATGGCGCGCAGTTATCTGCAGCAGAAGGACGCGGAGCGGGCCTCGGCCGTCATTACGCAGGTGTTGGCGCAATACCCAGGTCACCGCGAGGCCGCCGCGTTGCGGGTCGGCGCCGAGTCCATCGCTTACGACCCCGAGGGGGTCGCCGCCGCGATTGAAGACTACGAAGCCCTCGCGCCGGGCCACCCGCAGGCGTTCCTCACCCTGGGTCAGGTTCTCACCAGGGCGCGCCAGTACGAAGATGCCGAAGCAGCGCTGCGGGAAGCCATCCGGCGTCAACCCAACGCCTCGGCGCCGCGGATCGAGCTGGGCCTGCTGCTGGTCCAGGCCGGCAAGCTCGAGGAAGCCCGGCGTGAGCTCGCCGACGCGTCCCGCCTCGATCCGTTCAACCGCCGAGCCGCCAACACCCTCACCGTGGTGGAGGACCTGCTCACCTTCAATACGATCGAAACCGATCACTTCATCATCCGCTATGCGCCCGGGGTCGACGCGGCACTGGCCCACGACATGCCCTTGGAGCTCGAAGGCATTTACCGCGACATCACGTCGGCCTACGGCTTTAAGCCGCCGTTCAAGACCCAGATCGACCTGATGCCGGACGAAAAATCGTTCGGCGTGCGCATCACCGGCATGCCGGACATCTGGACCATCGCCGCCGCGACCGGCCCCGCGATCTCGCTCACCCCGCCGCGCGAAGGCGCCAAACAGCGCGGCCCGTTCGATTGGCCCAACGTCATCCGGCACGAATTCGTCCATACCGTCACCCTCACCCAGACCAACAACCGGATCCCACATTGGTTCACCGAGGCGTGCGCGGTCTCGCAGGAGGTGACGGGGCGGCTGTACGAGAACTGCATGCTGCTCGCGTGGGCGGCCAACAATGACGAACTGATCGCGTATGACGACCTCAACTGGGCCTTCATCCGGCCGACCAAGCCGACCGATCGGCCCCTGGCTTACGCGCAATCGGAATGGATCCTCGAATACATCACGCAGACCCGCGGCTACAACGCGGTCCTGGAGATGCTGAACCTTTATCGTGACGGCGTGCCGGAGCGTGAGGTGCTGGAAAAAGTGACCGGCCAGACGCCCGAAGCGTTTATGAACGATTTTCGGGCGTGGGCGCAGGAACAGGTCAAGACGTGGGGCCTGCACGCGATCGTCACCGGGCCACGCGCCGCGGCGATCATCAGTGGCGAAAGCGAACCGGAAAACGAGGCCGAGCTCGACGCCCTTCTTGACACCTACCCCGACCACCCCGACCTGCTGCGGCTGAAGGCGGAGCGTGCGATGGCCGACCCACTGCGGATCGGCGCCCGGGAAGCGGTCTGGGCATACGCCGCCGCCCGCCCGGTCGACCCGTGGCCGCACAAGATGCTGGTGGCCCTGGCCGTTGAGGACGGTGACCTCACCGGCGCGTTGAGCTCGCTCGAAGCGCTGGATCAGGTCGAGCAGACCAGCGGCGACTACGCACACCAACTCGCCAAGCTGTACCGGGCCGCCGACCGGCTGGATGAGGCCATGCGGTCGGCCGAACGGGCCCTGCACCGCGAGCCGTACAACGCGTCTTTCCGTCAACTCGCCGCCACGGTCGCTTTACAACGACGCGATATGCAGCGCGGCCTGGAACATCTTGAGGCCCTCGCGTTGATCGAGCCCGACCGTTCGATTCATTTCGTCCGGCTCGCGGCGCTTCACCACCGCCTCGGCAACGCGGAAGCCACCCAAACCAACGCGGCCAAAGCCCGCGAGCTCGATCCAGAAGCGCCGGTCGAGAGATTCCTCCCGTAGGCTCAGCGGTCATTCGTCGTCATCGTCGTCGAGAAACAACCGTTTCGACGCGACTTCCTTTACCCGGTCAGCTTCGCGCTGGGCCACGACCGCCCGGGCCAGCTCCGCGTCGGCGGGGCGCGTGATCTTCAGATTGACCGACTCGCCCTCCACGACGTGCACCGTCTCCCCCAGGGCCTCGACGAGCCCCGCATCATCGGTCACCGAGGCGGCCTCGCCGACGGCCTCATACGCCCTGCGGATCAAATCCATGCGGAAAACCTGCGGGGTCTGCACCTCGACAAGGCCCGTACGGTCGATCGTCTCCAACACCGGCCGCACCTCGCCCGCTTCCGACGGCTGGACGTCGAGGATCGCGTCGATCGCGTCCTGCTCTGGCGGCAAGGCTTCACCCACCCGCTTGAGCGTCGCGCTGACCGGCAAGGCGGGGATCACGGCGTCGTGACGCAGCGCAGCGGCGAACACCCGCTCGATCAAGCCGGGGCTCGTCAGCGGGCGGGCGGCGTCGTGAACCGCGACGTGTGTGTAATCATCGCCCACGGCGCCAAGGGCCAGCTTCACCGTCTCCCAGCGCTCGACGCGGCCGCCGGGCACGACCGTCACGCCCATGAAGCTGAGTTTGTCGCCCCAACGGAACTTGAATTCATCGATCGCATCAGGGTTGACCGCGAGAAAGACACCGGCAACCTCAGGCCGGGGGAGGAACAACCCGACCGCGCGGATGAACACGGGCTTGCCGCCGAGGTCCAGCTCGATCTTGCCGCCGCCAAACCGCGCCCCCAGCCCCGCAGCGGGGAGGATGACGGCGATGCGTGAATCCGTCATGCTCTTTTCCCCATCACCTGACCACAATGGCTCGCGGCATCAGCGTCAAGACCGGCTCCGTCCGCAGGAGCATCAGCCCGTTCAGGGTCTGGGTGACCGCACGCCACGCCTGGTCGCCCATGACGGACCGAGCGACATTCAAAAGCGTCAGTGTCTGCGGATCAACCGCCGGGGACGAGACCCCGAAGGCTTCGCTGAGATACTGCTGGAGGCTGATCGGGGACGGCAGGTGCATCAGGTCGTATTGGCCGTCTTTCAGGTCGAGCTTGCCGGCGAGGTCGCGGATGGCGTGGTCGACGTTGCCGAGCTTGTCCGCCATGCCGTTTTTCACCGCCTGCCGGCCGGTGAAAAGCATGCCTTCGTCGATCGCGTCGACGTCCGGCAGCCGCGTCCCCCGACCGGTCTTCACCCGGTCGACAAACAGATTGTAGATCTTGTCCATCGACGCCCGGACCATCCGTCGCTGCTCTTCGGTGAAGGGGGCGACGCTGTTGAACATATCGGCGAGCGGCCCGCGGCTGCGGCGGTGGATGTTGATGCCGAGCTTTTCATAGGTCCCGCCGAACACGATCTTGCCCGACACGACGCCGATGGAGCCGACGATCGAGTCGGGCGCGATGTAGATCTCGTCGGCCGCACACGCGATGTAATAGCCGCCGCTGGCCGCCATCGAGCCGATGCTGATGTAGACCGGCTTCTCCTGGCCGAGTTCGCGGACCGCCTGCCAGATCACCTCGCTGGCCAGCGCCGAACCGCCGGGGGAATCCAAACGGATCACGGCGCCTTTGATGTTCTCGTCCTCGTAGACATCGTCGAGCACCTTCAGGATGGTGCGGCTGCCGATGCTGTCGGAGCTGAACAACCCGTCGCCGATGGTCGAATCGCCGCTCGTGATCGGCCCCCGCGCATGGATCACCGCGATCGTCGGGCGGCGCGTCTTCTGCTGAGGCTCCTGGAAGAGCATCTGGAACAACGCGAAGGGGCTGTTGACGTTGCGTGTTGCGCCGGCCTCCCCCATGGAGTCGTCCCAGACGAAGTCATCGCCGAACTCGATCTCGGTCACGTCGACCAGGTCGCGGTCGCAGAGCCGGTCCACGACCCGGCGGCGAAGGTAATCGCCATCGTCCATGGTCCAGGAGTCGGCGATGATCTGTTCGACCTGCTCGCGCGTCATGTTCCGGCCCTCGGCGATGCGGTCGAGCATGCCGCCGTAGAGGTCGTCCATGAGCGAATCCATGTTGGCGCTCCACGCCTCGCTCGGCCCGTCGCGGGTGAGCTGTTCATCAGCGCCCTTGAACTGTCCGGTCTGCAGCAGGTCGGCCTCGGCGCCGATCTTGCCGAGCAGCCCCTTGAGGTACATCTCCTCCACGCTCAGGCCCATGAGCTGGACCGAGCCCTTGTGCTGCAGCAGGATGAGGTCGCAGGCCGACGCAAGGATGTAGTCCAGGGTGCCGTACTCCTCCGAGAACGCCATCACGGTCTTGCCGCTGTCGCGGATGGCCTTGATCTGCTCGATCATGGCGGTCACCTGCGTCAGGCTCAGCTCGGGCCGATCCAGATAGATCACCAGCCCGAGGTAGGCGTCGTCCTTCGCGACGGTCTGAAGCTGATCCAGCACGCCGTCGAGGGAGGGCCCGGCGTCAGCGGGAGCGACCCAGGCGTAGGGGATCGGCCCCTCGCGCAGCGATTCGGACAGGACCAGCCACCCCACCGTGGGGTCGCGTTCGACCACTTCCACGGCGTCGGTCGCGGTTGGTTCGGCCGTCTCGGCGTCCTGGGCTGACGCGACACACGCGGCCGTCAGGCCGATCCAAAAAAACCCGGCAATCAGAAGACGATTCATAGAGCACTCCAGCGGGGAACACAATACCACCCTAGATTCTACGCCAATCGCCCACCGCCGGGTTGCGGGCTATCATCTTCACCATGCAAGCGATCATCCTCTCCGTCGGCGACGAGCTGGCGCTGGGCCAGACCGTCGACACGAACTCCGCCTGGCTCAGCCAGCAACTGGCCCGGCTGGGCATCCCCACCCGGGCGCACGAGACCATCGCCGACGACCTGCCCCTGATCACCCAGGCCATCGAATGGGCGGCATGGAACTCGGACCTGGTTCTCATTTCCGGGGGCATCGGCCCCACCGACGACGATCTGACCCGTCAAGCCCTCGCCGACGCCATGAAGGCCGAGTTGGTCGAAGACCCGGCGGCGATCCAGGCTTTGCAGGCGTTTTTTACGGGTCGGGGCCGCGAAATGCCGTCACGCAACCGGGTCCAGGCCCTGCACCCGACCGGCTCGACGACCATCGCCAACGCCTGCGGCACCGCGCCGGGCATATGCGCAACATTGTACAAATCAATGGTTTACGTCACACCCGGCGTGCCGCGGGAAATGAAGGAGATGTACCGGGCGTCGATCGAGCCGCAAATCCTCGCCCACGGCGGGGTCCGCCCTGTCATCCTCACGACCAAAATCAACACGTTCGGAACCGGCGAGTCGAACGTGGCCGAGATGCTCGGCGACCTCATGGACCGGGACCGCAACCCCAAGGTGGGCACCACCGTGGCCAACGGCATCTGCTCGGTCCGGGTCCGCGCTGAGTTCGCCGACGCGGATCAGGCCCGGCAACAGCTCGACGACACCGTAGCCCAGATCGGCGACCGGCTCGGGCCGATCGTTTTTGGCCGTGATGAGCAGACCCTGCAATCCGCCCTCGTCGACGAGCTCGCCAAACGGGGCAAGACCGTCGCCACGGCGGAATCCTGCACCGGCGGACTCGTGGGGGCCATGATTACCGACGTGCCCGGCTCGTCCGAGGTGTATGCCGGCGGCTGGACGACTTACGCCAACGCGATGAAAACCGATCAACTCGGCGTGGACGCCGGCCTGATTGAACGTCACGGCGCCGTCAGCGAGCCGGTCGCGATCGCGATGGCCCGGGGGGCGATCGAGCACGCCGGGACGGACCATGCGGTCGCCGTCACAGGCATCGCCGGCCCGGACGGGGGAACGCCCGACAAACCGGTCGGCGCCGTGTGGATCGCCCTGGCCACACCCCACGACGCTCACGCCTTGCTGCTGCAACTCCCCGGCACGCGCTCCGCGATCCGCGATCGCGCGGCCAAAGCCGCGCTGCAACTGCTCCGCCTGCAGGTGCTCGACCAGCCGTTATCCCACCTGAGCTGGGCGATCCAGCCAACGATGAAACCCTGACCCGTGACGCCTCCTATCCCGCTCGGCCGCATCGATATCCACAGCCACCTGCTGCCGGGCGTCGATGACGGGTGCGCGGACCTGGACGAGTCGCTGGCCTCCATCGCGACATTGATGCAAAACGGCTATGTCGGCTCGATCTGCACACCCCACATCTGGCCGGCAGCATTCCCGGACAACCTGCCATCCAATATCGAAGCCTGGGTGCAAACGCTTCGCCAGCAGCTCGCCGACCACGGCGTTCACTACCGCGTCTGGCCAGGCGGTGAAGTCCGGCTTCATAAACATGTCATCGACTTCTTCAAAACCCACGGCGTCCCCACCCTCTGCGGCACGAACCGGGTGTTGTGCGACGCCTGGTTCGACAAGTGGCCGCGATGGATCGACAAGGCGTTCGAGTGGCTTCTGACCAAGGGTTACCAGCCGATCCTCGCCCACCCCGAACGGCTCAACGTTTCTGACGGCCTCGGCGACCGGCTCACCCCGCTGACCGACGTCGGCGTCTGGCTCCAGGGTAATTTCCAGTCTTTCACCGGCGAGTTGGGCTATCTGGCCGACCGGTACGTACGCCAGTTCATGGCCGAGGGACGCTACACGTTTCTGGCGATGGACATGCATCGCCCCCGGGCCTTGCCGGCGCGGCTCGACGGTCTGCAACTCGCGGTCCAGGAATTCGGGCAGGAAACCATCGATGAGATGATCGAGGCTCGGCCCCGTAAGTTGATCCTTGACGCATCATAAAAAGCCCGGAGGGCGGCCCTCCGGGCTTTCATGTGCTCTGCTTGTGGTCAATGCGTGCTCAGGGCGCGGGCACGCTGGCGGTTTCGTGGTGAGTCAGTTCGTCGACGAGGTCGCCGTCGATCTCAGCATACTCCGCGGCCCGTGCGGCGGCTTCGGCGGCGGCGGCTTTCGAGCGGGCGGAAGCGGCGGCGTCTAACGTTTCCTGCAGCCGGGCGGCCTCCAGCGCCGCGGCGTCGGCGGCCGTCTGGGCCTGGGTCAACGCGTCGTCGGCGTCCTGGCTGCGGTTCTCCGCTAGTTTCCAGGCGGAGGTCGCCTGACGGGTCGCCGCCTGGGCGGTTCGCAGCCGGGCCGCGGC
>JANQFR010000097.1 GCA_028277745.1 Phycisphaeraceae bacterium | reverse complement strand
CGCTCAAGCTCAGCGACCTGCAGATCGACGGCAGGAAGATCAAAGACGCGGTGTTCAATATCGGCGTCCTGCTCAACGCCCACAAGCCCGAGGAACAGGCGCTGCTCGACGCCGACTGCGGCCAGTGAATGTGGGATCTCATTACCGCCATAGCCCGCGGGCTACGCCCGCCTGGTCCAGGGCCGCGCAGCGGCCCGGCTAAGCCGGGCCCCACCACTAAACGGGTTGTCTCAGTTAGCCCCTTGGAGGACGCGGAGGCTGCGGGGGAGGTTGAAGTGCACGTCTTCTTCGACGATGTGGGAGTCCTCCGCCTCGCCGCCGTAGTTCTCGATGAGCTCCTCGACGATCTGCTGGACCAGGTGCTCCGGGGCGGAAGCGCCGGCGGTGATCAGGACGGTGCCGACCCCATCGAACCAGGCGAGGTCGAGCTCGGACTTGTCGTCGACGAGGTACGCGGGGCAGCCGGTGTTCTGGCTGATCTCGGTGAGACGGACGGAGTTGGAGGAGTTCTTGGAGCCGACGACAATGCACAGGTCTGCGGCGGGCGCCAGGGCGCGGACGGCGTGCTGGCGGTTGGTCGTCGCGTAGCAGATGTCCTCGCTGGGCGGCTCCTTGACGTGGGGGTACTTCGCCTTGATCGCGTTGATGATGACGTTGGCGTCGTCCATGCTCAGGGTGGTCTGGGTGAGGTAGACCAGCTTGTCCTCGGGGCCGAAGTTGGTGCGTTCGACGTCCTCGGGAGACTCGACGATGGTGAAGGCGTCGGGGGCCTCGCCAACGGTGCCGACCACCTCGTCGTGGCCGGCGTGGCCGACCAGGAGCATCTTGTAGCCCTGCTTGGCGTAGCGGATGGCCTCCATGTGGACCTTGGTGACCAGGGGGCAGGTCGCGTCGATCATGGTGCAGCCGCGGGCCTTGGCGGCGTTGCGGACGGCGGGGCTGACGCCGTGAGCGCTGAAGACCACCGTCGAGTCGGCCGGCACCTCTTCAATGGTGTCGACGAAGACGACGCCCTCCTGCACGAAACGGTCGACCACGTGCTTGTTGTGGACGATCTCGTGGTAGACGTAGAGCGGCGCCCCGACGATCTTGAGGGCCTCGTCGACGGTGTCGATGGCCATGTTGACGCCGGCGCAGAAGCCGCGGGGATTGGCGAGGATGATCTTCATGCTCAGATTCTATCTGCCTTGGGTGAGGGCGGCCAACACCGTCTCGACTTTGAGCCAGTCCATCGCCCGCGGCGAGTCGGGCGCCAGGACGGTGACCGATGGGCCCTGCGGGGCCCAGCGAGCCGGGTCGGTCGGGCCGAACAGGGCCGTCGTCGGCAGGCCGAGCTGGGCCGCGAGGTGCGTGGGGCCGCTGTCGTTGCCGACGTAGGCCGAGGCGGAACGCAAAACGTCGTCCAACTCGTCCAGCGAGCGCAGGTCGCGGGCGGCCAGTTCGCTACGCCACAGCTCCAGGTCCGCATCGGGCCATGTTTCCCGCTCGACCTCGCCCAGCACGGGCAACGCTCGGGGCAGCGTGCGGATCAGCGCTTCGAACCGCTGCCGCGGCCAGCACTTCTCGGCGCCCCCGCTGCCCGGATGCACCACGACCGGGCCGCTCCGGACGCCGGTCGCGGCCGGCGGGGCGGGCGTCAGGTCGACGCCCTGCCGGCGCAGGCACGCGTCATGCCACGCGGTGACGTGCCGGGTCCAGTCGGCCGGCGGGCGCGGCGGCACGCAGGCGACCTCCGCCTGGGGCGCCAGCCGGCGGACGTTCTCGGCCCACGCGTCGTCGCCCCGGCTGACAAAGCTGATGATCCGGGTCGCCTGCTCGAACAGCTCGCCGACCATCGGGCTCACCGAGGTCGGCCCGCCCTCGGCGTACAGCCGGGTGAACTCGATCATCTCGATGTCGACCGGGCGGACGTGGTCGAACGCCCGGCCGGCCAACGCCGCTTTCGACCAGGTCGACGCCACGGCCGTCGGCGCGCCCAGCGCGCGCAGGATCGGCCAGGTGAGCACGAAGTCGCCCAGCGCCGCCTGGTGAAACACGAGGTTCATGTCCGCCTGGTCAGATCTGATACGCCCATCCTTGCGTGTCGTCCTCCACGTCGATGCCCTCGGCGTCGATGGATTCGCCGATCAATTGTTTGGCCCGCTGCAGCGCCCGCTTGGCGGAGGCGAACACGCCGAAGCCGGTGGCGAAGACGTTGTCTTTCCCAAGGAGCCTGACGACGCCGTAGGACTCGAGCCGCTGCATCAGCTCGGGCTTGACGCCGCAGAGGATGACATGGGCGTTGCGGGCGTGCATCTGGGCGGCGAAGGACTCGAGGACGCTGAGCACGGTGGCGTCGATGGAGTGGGTGCGTTTGAGCCGGAGGATGACGACGCGGGCCCCGCCGGCGCTGAGCTCGCCGAGCTTGTCCAGCAGTTCGTCCGCGACGCCGAAGAAGAGATCGCCTTCGAGTTGGACAAACACGACGTCGCGCTGCCGGGAGCGGGTGCGCAGGGGCCGCTCGATGAAAGGCCCCTGGGGGCTGCGGACCATCTCGGTGACGTGCAGCTGGCTGGCCCGGCGGAGGTAGAGGGCGAGGTTGAGGAAGATGCCGACGAACACGGCGTACTGCAGGGGCATGAACAGGGTGCAGAGGAACGTGCCGAAGCAGACGGCGGCGTCGCCCTGGTTGCTGCGGGCGATGCGGAGGAAGTAGCGCCAATCGACCAGGCCATAGGCGACGACGAACAGGATCGCGGCGATGCAGGTCATCGGGATGTATTTCGCCGCGGGGGCGAACAGCAGGAAGATCGCGGCGACGAACGCCGCGTTGAACACGCCGGCGTACATGGTCTTGGCGCCGGCGTAGTAATTCAGGGCCGAGCGGGAGAAGCTGCCCGAGCCGGGGATGCAGGAGAGGAAGCTGCAGAGGAAATTGGTCAGCCCCTGGCTGAACATTTCCTGGTTGGCGCTGATGCGGTCGCCGGTCTTGGCGGCGATCGTCTGGCCGATGGAGTATGCCTCCATGACGCCGAGCAACGCCAACGCCAGCCCCCCGGCCAGCAAGGCGTCGAAGTGGAACACGATCGGGCCGGTCAGCGGGTTGCGTATGACATCGAGGCCTTCGGGGATCGGCGGGATGAGGGTGAGGTCTTCGCTGCTCCACCCGGCCCACCAGACGATCATCGCGGTCGCCGCGACCGCGATCAGGGGCCCGGGCGCGAACCGGGAGATGTAGCGGCAGCCGACGACGATCGCGATGGTCAACACCCCGAGCAGGACCGCGGCCGGGCTGATGTCGCTGGCGTGCCCGATCAGCCGCTGCGCCACGCCGATCAGCCCCGGCCAGTCCTCGCCGGTGCGCGTCACGCTGAACCCCAGGAACCCGTTGATCTGCCCCGCCGCGATCAGCACCCCGGCGCCGGCGGTGAAGCCGATGATCACGCTCTTGGACACGTAACGGACCAGGTTGCCCAGGCGCGCCTCGGCCATCAGCATCTGGATGACGCCCTTGATCAGCGACAGGCCGATCGCCAGCTGGACGAACAACTGCACCCGCTGGCCTTCGTCCATGCCCGGGTCCGCCAGGCGGGTGATGATCGACGCCACCAGCAGGCTTTGGGTGTTGATCGGGCCGACGCTCAGCAGCGGCTGGGAGTTGAACAGCGACCCGATCAGGCACTGGAAGATGATGGTGTAGAGGCCGTATTCCGGCGGCACCTGGGCGATGATGGCGTAGGCCATCGCCTGCGGGACCGCGATGACCGACACGGTCAGTCCGGCAAGGACATCGGACCGGGCCTTGACCCATGTATACGACCGCCCCGCATCGATCGTCCTCCGCAGCGGGATCGTGATCGGCGCCGTCGCCGCCCGCCAGACCCACCTCACACTGGAATCCGCTTCGCTCACGCAACGCCAAGATTAGCAACTCGCGCCGACGTTTGCGCGACGAGCGTGGGGCAGGCTCCGTCGCTAAACGGATGCGATCAAACCGAACCGGGGTCGGGATCGGAGACCCACGGCGTGTCCTCGACGCCGGCCAACTGGTTCGCCCGGCGCGCCATGGCGAACAGCAGGTCGCTGAGGCGGTTGAGGTAGATGACGATCGCCTCGGCCACGGCGACCTCGCCGCTGAGATGCACGCAAAGCCGCTCGGCCCGCCGACAAACGGTGCGGGCGATGTGAAGCCGCGCCGCGGCCTCGCAGCCGCCGGGGAGGATGAAGTGCCGCATCGCCGGCAGGTTGGCGCTGATCTGATCGATCCATTCCTCGAGCTCGGCCACGTGGCCGGCGCCGACGCGCGACGACGCCGGGGCGTTGTCCGTGTCGTGAGGCGTCGCCAGGTCAGCGCCGATGTCGAACAGCCGCGAGCTGATGGAGACGAGCATGTTTTTGAGCGGCTCATCGCCGCACGCCGCGGCCGCGGACCCAACGAAACTGTTGAGCTCGTCGACCGTGCCGTACGCCTGGACCCGGAGGCTGTCCTTGCTGACGCGCTGGCCCCCGAAGAGGCCGGTCGATCCGTCGTCGCCTTTGCGGGTGTAGAGCTTCATGCCTTGATGTTAGCCGGTTTCACGCCCAGGGCGTGCTGCAGGACCTGGTCGACGCTCTCGACGAAGCGGAACGTGAGCTTGTCCTTGACCTTGGCGTCGACCTCCTCCATGTCGCGGCGGTTCTGCTCGGGCAGGAGGACCGTCTTGATGCCGGCGCGGGCGGCGGCGAGGGTTTTCTCCTTGACGCCGCCGATCGGCAGGACGCGGCCGCGGAGGGTGATCTCGCCGGTCATGGCCAGGCGCTGACGCACGGGCCTGCCCAGCAGCAGGGAAGCGATGGCGGTGTACATCGCGACGCCCGCCGACGGGCCGTCCTTGGGCACGGCGCCGGCGGGGACGTGGATATGGATGTCCTGCTTGGCGAGTTGGGCCGCGTCGTAGCCGAGCTGATCGGCCCGGCTCTTGAACAGCGACAGCGCCGCGGCGGCCGACTCTTTCATCACCTCGCCGAGCTGGCCGGTGATCTGGACCTTGCCCGCGCCGGCGTAGCCGGTCGCCTCGATGAACAACACGTCGCCCCCGGTGGGCGTGTAGGCCAGGCCGATGACCACCCCGGGCGTCCGGGTGCGGGTGTCCAGTTCACGCACGAACTTCTCCGGGCCCAGGAGCTCGCGCACCTTCTTGTCATCCACGGCGACCGGCTTGGCCCGCCCGTTGCGCTTCGCCGCCACCGTCGCCGCCACGCCCCTGCACACCGCGCCGATCTGCCGCTCCAGCTCCCGCACCCCCGCCTCCCGCGTGTAGTGCTCGATGATCGTCTTGACCGCCGAGACGTAGACCTTGCACTGCGCGGCCTTGAGCCCGTTCTCCCGGAGCTGGCGCGGCACGAGATACTTCCGCGCGATCGCGAGCTTGTCGTGATCCGTGTAGCCGGGGATGTCGATCAGCTCCATCCGGTCCAGCAGGGCCGGGGGGATGTTGCCCATGTAGTTGGCGGTGGCGATGAACAGGACCTGCGACAGGTCGAACGGCACGTCGAGGTAGCGGTCCACGAACGCCATGTTCTGCCGCGGGTCGAGCACCTCGAGCAGGGCCGACGCGGGGTCGCCGCGGAAGTCGGCGCCGAGCTTGTCCACCTCGTCGAGCATCATGACCGGGTTGTTGGTCCCGGCCCGGCGGATCTCCTGGATGATCCGGCCCGGCATCGCGCCGATGTAGGTCCGGCGGTGCCCGCGAACCTCGGCCTCATCACGGATCCCGCCCAGCGACAGCCGGGCGAACTTCCGCCCCAGCGCGTCGGCGACCGACTGCCCGAGGCTCGTCTTGCCCACGCCCGGCGGGCCGACCAGACAAAGGATCGGCCCCCGCCCCTCGGGGTTGAGCTTGCGCACCGCCAGGTACTCGATCAGCCGCCGCTTGACCTTCTCCAGGTCGAAATGGTCCCGGTCGAGCACCTTCCGGGCCTTGACCAGGTCGAGCTCGTCCTCGCTGGCGATGTTCCACGGAAGGTCGGCGATGAGTTCGAGGTAGCCGCTGATCACCGAGTACTCGGGGCTCGCCGGCGGGATCGTCGCCAGCCGGTTCAGCTCGCGCTCGGCCTCAGCCATCACCGCCTCGGGCGGGTCGGCCTCCTCCAGGCGCTGGCGGATCTGGTCGACGAAGCTCTCCTCCTCCTCCCCGTCGTCGCCGAGTTCTTTCTGGATGGCCTTGAGCTGCTCACGCAGGAAGAACTTGCGCTGGGCGTCGCCGATCGAGGTCTGCACGTCCTGCTGGATCTTCTGCTGGAGTTGCTGGATCTGGAGCTGCGTGGAGACGTGGCGGTGCACGGCGCGGACGCGCTTGGCCACGTCGAACTCTTCAAGCAGGTCCTGCTTCTGCTCGACCTCGAGGTTCAGGTTGGCGACGAGGAAGTCGGCGAGGTTGCTGGGGTCGTCGATATTCATGAGGACCCGCAGCGCTTCCTCGGGCACGCCGGGGGTGATGGCGATCAGCTCCCGCGCCTGGTCGCGCAGCTGGTTGACCGCCGCGGCGAAACCGCGGCCGGAGCCGGGCTTCTCATCCGGCGTGGAGACCCGGGCCACGAGGTAAGGGTTTTCGCGGACGGCCTCGCCGGCGACGACCCGCCTCAGGCCGTGCACGATGATCTGCACCGTCTCATCCGGCTGACGGACGAGCTTGAGCACGAGCCCGGCCGACCCGACGTTGAACAGCTCCTCGATCCCGGGCTCTTCCTGCTCCTCGTCACGCTGGGTGAGCACGCCGATGACCTTCGACTGTGGCAACGAGTCATCCAGCAGCTTCCGGGACGAGGGCCGGCCGATCGTGATCGGCGTGATCGTGCCCGGCAGCATCACCATCCCGCGGACCGGGAGAATCGGCAGGGTGTCGGGGATGACGACCTGCGATGAATCCGCATCGGCTGCGACGGGTTCGCTCGTGCGTCGGGTTGCGCGTTTCTTGCCCAATCGATTCCTGTCCCGTCAGGGCCTCCCGCTGACCTGGTACGGCAGGTGGACCCACAACCAGCCGCTGCGGTAAGTGCTCGTCACGCCGCCCAGGTCCACCCGATCCGGCAAGGCGATGACCCGTTCAAACACGCCGTAATCGATCTCCATGCAGACGATCCGCATCGACCCGCCGGCGCCGCGGGGGCTCGGTTCGGGGGCCTCGCGCACCCCGCGGATCGTCAGCCGCCCCGGCTCGACCCGTACGTCGATCTGACGCTTGTCGACGCCCGCCAGCTCGACGCAGACCCGCAAACCGTCCGGCCGCTCGTAAATGTTCACCGCGGGTTGCCACGAGCGCGATACCGTGAACGTGGCGTACGTGTCGTACACCACATGGGCCGTGATCGGCGCAGGTTCGGCGGCGGGTTTGTCGCGCGGCATGGCTAAACCCTAGGCGACGGTGATCTTGTCGTCCAAATACACGTCCTGGATGGCGTTGAGCAGCTCGACGCCCTCGCTCATCGGACGCTGAAAGGCTTTGCGGCCGGAGATCAGTCCCATCCCGCCGGCGCGCTTGTTGATCACCGCGGTCCGCACCCCCTCCGCCAGGTCGCCGGCGCCGCTCGACGCCCCGCCCGAATTGATCAGCGGCGACCGGCCCATGTAGCAGTTGGCGATCTGGTACCGGCACAACTCGATCGCGTGTCCGGGCTGCCCCTCGTTGGGCGTCAGGTCGCTGTAGACCTTCGGGTGCGTCTTGCCGAAGCCGACCGCGTTGAACCCGCCGTTGTTCTCCGGCAGCTTCTGCTTGATGATGTCGGCCTGGATCGTCACACCCAGGTGATTCGCCTGCCCCGTCAGATCGGCGGACACGTGGTAATCGACCCCGTCCTTCTTGAACCCGCTGTTGCGCAGGTAGCACCACAGCACGGTCACCATCCCCAGTTGATGGGCCCGGGCGAACGCCTCGCTCACCTCCTGGATCTGCCGGTCGCCTTCGTCGGAGCCGAAATAGATCGTCGCCCCGACCGCGACCGCGCCCATGTCGAACGCCTGCTCGACCTGGCCGAACATGATCTGGTCGAACGTGTTGGGGTAGGTCAGCAGCTCGTTGTGGTTGAGCTTGACCAGGAACGGGACCTTGTGGGCCCACTTGCGGGAGCACGCCCCGAGCACGCCGAGCGTCGACGCGACGGCGTTGCAGCCGCCCTCGTGGGCGAGCCGGATGATGTTCTCGGGGTCGAAGTACAGCGGGTTGGGCGCGAAGCTGGCGCCCGCCGAGTGCTCGATGCCCTGGTCCACCGGCAGGATCGACACGTGGCCGGTCCCACCCAGCCGGCCGTGGTCGAGGATCGTCTGAAAATTCCGCAGCACCGGCGCCGGTCGATCGGTCGGCGCCAGCACCTGCTCGACGAAGTCCGGCCCCGGCAGGTGCAGGGTCGATTGGTCAAACCCCTCCGCCTTGTAACTCAACAGAGCCTCGGCGTCGGACCCCAGCAATGATTCGATCGACGGCATAAGCGCCTCCAGAAAGAAGCCAGCAACGCCCCATTACCATACCCGCCCCCGACCGCGTTGGCGACGCGCGGCTTTTCCGTTACAAACTTACCGATGCCCCCGCGACCCCATCACGGCCTGACCACCCCCCGCGGGTTCCGCGCCGCCGCGACCACCTGCGGCATCAAGCCGTCGGGCAAGGCCGACCTCACCCTCATCGCCGCCGACCGGCCCTGCGCCGCCGCCGCGGTCTTCACCCGCTCCCGCCTGCCCGGCGCCCCGGTCATCGTCGGCAAACGCCACCTCAAGGACGGCGCCGCCCAGGCCGTCATCGTCAACAGCGGGATCGCCAACGACGCCACCGGCCAGCAAGGCGTCGACAACGCCATCGCCACCGCCCGCCTTGTCGCCCACCGCCTCGACATCCCGCCCGGGGCCGTCGTCCCCAGCTCCACCGGCCTGATCGGCCCGCAGCTGCCGATGGACAGGATCGAGGCCGGCGTCGACGCCCTCGTCCCCCGGCTCGACCGCGGGCCCCGCGCCGACCAGGACGCCGCCCGCGGCATCATGACCACCGACCTGGTCCCCAAGTCGGCTTACGCCAAGCTGACCATCAGCGGCCAGACCGTCCACCTCGGCGGCATCGCCAAGGGCAGCGGCATGATCGCCCCCGACATGGCCACGATGCTCGTCTTCCTCACCACCGACGCCGCGATCGGTCCCGACCTTCTCCGCCAGGCCCTCACCGGCGCGGTCGGCGCGAGCTTCAACCGCATCAGCGTGGACGAACACACCAGCCCCAGCGACACCGTCCTGGTCCTCGCCTCCGGGCTCGCCGGCCACCCGCCGCTGCGCGACAGGACCGCCGACTACCGCGCCTTCACCGACGCCCTCACCGCGATGTGCCAGGACCTGGCGTACCAGATCGTCAAGGACGGCGAGGGCGCCGAGCGGGTGTTCCGCGTACGCGTCGTCGGCGCGAAGAACGAGAGGGAAGCCGACCGGATCGCGCGCCCGGTCATCAACTCGCCGCTGGTCAAGACCGCGGTCCACGGCGCCGACCCCAACTGGGGCCGCATCGTCACCGCCGCCGCCAACAGCGGCGTGCCGTTCAATCCCGACGGCCTGTCCCTGGACATCTCCGACCCCCGCGGCCGGCTGGTGCGCGTCTTTGATCATGGCGCCCCCGTCGACCACCCCAAGGCCACGCTCAAGAAGCTCGACAGCATCATGAAGCAGCCCGAGGTGGCGTTCACGCTCACGTTCTCCCGCGGCGATGCGCGCGTCGAGTGGCTGGGGTGCGACCTGAGCCGGCAGTACATCACGATCAACGCGGATTACACCACCTGATGGCCGCCCCGCGCCCCGCCTATCGGATCGGCATCGACACCGGCGGAACCTTCACCGACCTCGTCCTGGCCGACCCGGCCGGGCGGCTCGTCGCGACCCACAAGCTCCTCTCGACGCCGGCCGACCCCAGCGGCGCCGTCCTCCGGGGCATCGACGCGATCCTCGAAAAAGCGGGCCTGCCGCCTCAAAACCAGCGCCCCGCCGCGGTCGTCCACGGCTCCACGGTCGCCACCAACGCCCTGCTCGAAGGCGCCCACGCCAACGCCGCCCTGATCACCACGCCGGGCTTCGAGGACACCCTCGCCATCGCCCGCCAGAACCGCCCCGAGCTCTACGCCCTGGTCCCCTGCCGGCCCGACCCGCCGATCCCCCGCGACCGCTCGTTCGGCGTCCCCGGCCGGCTGACCCATACCGGCGCCGAGCTGGAGCCGCTCGACGAGGCCGCGGTCGAGCGGCTCGCCGATCGGCTCGATCAACTCGGCGTCGAGGCGGTCGCGGTCTGCCTCCTGCACAGCTACGCGAACCCGGCCCATGAACGCCGGATCGCCGAGGTGTTGCGCGGCCGCCTGGGCCCCGAGGTCCACCTGACCGTCTCGCACGAGCTGCTGCCCGAATACCGGGAGTACGAGCGGTCGGCCGCGTGCGCGATCAACGCCGTCGTCGCCCCGCGCATGCGGCGTTACCTCGGCCGGCTGACGGATGAACTGGGCGAGCCGCACCTGGCGATCATGGCCTCGCACGGCGGGACGCTGCCGCCGTCGGTCGTCAACGATCAGCCGATCCGCACCATCCTCTCGGGCCCGGCCGGCGGGGTGCTCGGCGCGGCCCACGTCGGGCGCGCCTGCGGCCATCCCGACCTCATCACGCTCGACATGGGCGGGACCAGCACCGACGTGGCGTTGATCCGCTCCGAGCCCGCGATCGGGTACAACGGCGACGCCGCCGGCCTGCCCATCCGGTTGCCGATGGTCGACATGCACACCGTCGGCGCGGGCGGCGGGTCGATCGGCTGGCTCGACCCCGGCGGGGCGCTGCGCGTCGGCCCCCGGTCCGCCGGCGCCGACCCCGGCCCCGCCTGCTACGGCAGGCAGCGCGAGGCCGCCACGGTCACCGACGCCCACGTCGTCCTCGGCCACATCGCCCCCGACGCCGTGCTCGGCCAGGACATCCGCCTCGACCCCGAGGCGTCGCACGACGCGGTCCGCCGCCTGGCCGACGCCGCGGGCCTGACCCCGCCCGACACCGCGCGGGGCGTCCTGCGCGTCGCCGAGGCCACGATGGCCCGCGCCATCCAGCACGTCACGCTCCAGCGCGGCCACGACCCCCGCGACTTCGCGTTCATGCCCTTCGGCGGCGCGGGCGGGCTGCACGCCTGCCGCCTCGCCGACCAGCTCGGCATCACCGCGGTGCTCCTGCCGCCCCACCCCGGCCTGCTCTCCGCGGTGGGGATGCTCACCGCCCCGCCCCGGCGGATGTTCTCGCAAAGCATCCTGCACACCCACCCGCCCGGCGCGCCGATCCACGACGTGGATGCGATCCGCAGCGCCCTGGACCGGCTCTCGCGGCAAACCGCGGCCGAGCTGGGCGACAACGCGGTTTTATCGCCTTACCTCGACCTGCGTTATGAGGGGCAGTCCTACGAGATCACGCTGCCGCTGGACGAATCCGTGATTGAGATGTTCCACATGGAACATCGCCGGCTCTACGGTTACGAAGACCGACGCCGCCCCATCGAAATCGTCACCGCCCGGCTTATGGCGGACGGCCCGACACCCACGGTTGAAGCCCCGCCGGTCGGCGCCCACACCGGCGACCCGTTGACCGGCCGGATCGATCGGTCCGGCCTGGGCGCCGGCGCCGTCATCCACGGGCCGGCGGTCCTCGTCGAATACTCCGCCACCGCGCTGGTCCCCGAGGGGTGGCGCGGCCGGGTCCACGACACCGGCACGGTCATCCTGCAGCGGGAGGGGGCCTCATGAGCTTCAACGCCGTCGAACTGGAGGTCTACAAGCACCTGCTCGCCGCGGCCGCCGAGGAGATGGGCCAGCGGCTGATGCGCTCGGCCTTCTCGTCCAACATCAAGGAACGCCGCGACTTCTCCTGTGCGCTCTTCGACCCCGACGCCAACATGATCGCCCAGGCGGCGCACATCCCGGTCCACCTGGGCTCGGCCCCGATGAGCGTCCGTGCGATCCTCGACGCGTTCCCGCCCGACCGCATGGCGCCGGACGACCGCTTCATCGTCAACGACCCCTATGCCGGCGGGACCCACCTGCCGGATGTGACGCTGGTCGCCCCGGTGTTCATCGACTCGCCGGACCGTCCCCGCTTTTTCGTCGCCAACCGAGCCCACCACGCCGACGTCGGCGGCGCCGCGCCCGGGTCGCTGCCGATCGCGACCCACATCGACGACGAGGGCGTCCGCATCCCGCCCTCCCGGTTCGACGACGACCTGCTCGAGCGCTTCGTCCATCAGACCCGCACGCCCGACGAACGCCGCGGCGACCTGCTCGCCCAAGGCGCCGCGCTCAAGGCCGGCATCGCCCGGCTCCACGAGTTGTGCCGGGCTCACAACCCCGAACGCATCGCCGACGCCGGCGCGGCCCTGCGCGCCTACACCGCCCGGTTCATCCGCTCGATCATCGCAGGCCTGCCCGACGGCTCCTTCGCCTTCACTGACTACCTGGACGACGACGGGCGCGGGCGGGAAGACATCGCCATCCGCGTCACCCTTACGGTCCGCGGCGATACGGCCACGGTCGATTTCCGGGACAGTGACGACCAGGCCGCCGGACCGGTCAACGCGGTCCGAGCGATCACCCTGTCGGCGGTGATGTACGTCTTCCGCTGCCTGGCCCCGGCCGACATCCCATCGAACTCGGGCGTGCTCGACGCGATCGACATCCTCACCCGGCCCGGCTCGATCGTCGACGCCCGATACCCCGCGGCGGTCGTCGGGGGCAACGTCGAGACCAGCCAGCGCATCGTCGACACGGTCTTCGGCGCCCTGGCCCGGGCCGTGCCCGACCGCGTGCCCGCGGCCTCCTGCGGCACGATGAACAACCTCGCCATCGGCGGCGCCCGCCCCGACGCCCATGCGCCGTTCGCGTATTACGAAACCATCGCCGGCGGCGCGGGCGCCGGGCCCGACGCCGACGGCGGCGACGCGGTGCAGACCCACATGACCAACACGCTCAACACCCCGGCCGAGGCGCTGGAGCACCACTTCCCGATGCTGATCGAGGCCAACGCCATCCGGCCCGACTCAGGCGGCGAAGGCCGGCATCGCGGGGGCGACGGGCTGGTCCGCCGCTACCGGTTCACCGCCCCGGTCACTGTCTCGCTCCTCACCGAGCGCCGCCGGCGACCACCCTACGGTCTCGCCGGCGGCGGGCCCGGCCGGCCCGGCGTCAACCGGCTGCTTCACCCCGATGGCTCAACCTCAGACCTGCCCGCCAAAACCACCCTCGACATCCCCGCGGGCGGCGGCCTGGAGATCCAGACCCCCGGCGGCGGCGGATGGGGCGGAAACACAGCTTAAAGAGAGTGCGTTGAATCCGCATTGAGGCCGCTGCGTGGCCATTTTGCGCCGTCATGGATGCCGCCCCCCACAAAATTGATCCACAATTGGACTGAAAATATTGACAGATACCAATTTTGGTATATTATGCGGACATGGCTGCCGGAGACAAAGCCGCGTCTGTGATTGAACAGCGTCTGATGCGGGGCGACTACCGCCTGACCGGGGTCCCTGCCGAGCGTGAGTTGGCTCGGGACGTCGGCGTCAGCCGGATGACGGCGCGAAAGGCGCTGGCCCGCCTGGTCGACCGCGGGGTGCTCCAGCGGCTGCCCAACGGACGGGTCGAGCCGCGCACCGACTCGGGCCCGCTCAGCGAACTCACCCAGGTCGCCATCCTCAGGCCGGCCAATGGCGTCCCGACCCCGATTCTCGACCTGCTGGCGCGCCTGGGGCCGGAATGGAACGTGCGGGTCCGCCCCATCGAATTCGTTCACTGGCACGACCCGATCGTCGGCCAGTCGCTCGATAGTTTTGACGGCGTGCTGATTCAGCCGCCCGCCGAACCCATCCCCGCCGACGTGCTCGACAAGTTCCGTTCCTCGCCCGCCCCGGTCGTGGTGATCGACCGGGACCTGGCTGAACACGGGGTCCGCTGCATCGACACGTGCCCGCCGGGCCAGGTCCATCAGCTATTGGACCATCTGTATCGGTTGGGGCATCGCCGCATCGCGTGCTTCAACACGCAGCCGCGCGACGAGATCATCCAGGCCCGGCTGGCGGCGTGGGCGGTGTGGAAGGCGGCGCAGCGGGTGGAGGGTCCGTTGATCGATGAGCCGGTGGAGTCGTACGACGATCCGGCCGAGGCCGCGTACGCCGCGATGAACCGGTGCTTGGGGGGCGTTGGGCTCGACGCGACCGCGGTGCTGTGCATCACGACCCCGGCCGCGGTCGCCGCGATGCGGTGTTGTCACGAGCGCGGCCTTGCGGTCGGCCGCGACCTGTCGATCGTGGCGGTCGACGATCAGGGGCTGAACCGATACCTGACGCCGTCGCTCACCTGCCTGCGGCCGCCGGACCCGACGCCCTACCTGCGGGTCTGCCTTCAGTGGTTCGCCCAAGGGGGCGAGCCCGGCGACTGGCCGGGGCCGCTGGCGCTCAAACCCGACGAGGTTTCATTGTTCTGCGGTGAATCGAGCGGTTCACCGGTCTCATCCTGAATCCGGCCGATGGCCGTGGAGGTCTGCCATGTATCCTGCTCTTCTGCGAAGCCACGCCGTGGCCGCCGCCATCGGCGCCGCGGTCCTGATCCCGTCGTCAGTCGTGTCGGCGGCGTTCATTGACGAGTTTACGGACACCAGCAACGTCCGGCCGCGCGGCGGCGACCTGACGGTCAACGCCACGAACGGACGGCTCATCGCCACGCGCAACGTCACCGGCTTTACGAACATCGACTATTACGAGGACGCCGCCTCGATCGACGCAGACGGCTTCAACCCCGCCAGCAACACCTTCTCGTTGACCGATCAGAGCATCTTTACGATCGTCGACGCCCAGCAGATCAACCCGGACGCCGGGAACGACACGTTCATCGCGGTTAGGGCCTTCTACTTTGACGGCTCGGATCAGTTCCTGAGCGAAGTCCTCCTGCTGGGCGACTCCGCGGCGACCGGTGACCTTTCGTTTAACCTCAACGACGCCGCTCCGACGGGCGCCGCGGCGTACAACATCCTGATCAGCATCATCGCGACCGCAGACGCCGGCGACGGCTACAGTTTTGAGTCATTCACCGCCACCGACGTACCCGAACCGGCCTCGCTGGCGCTGGTCGGGCTCGGCGGGCTGCTGATCGCCAAGCGATGCCGACGGGTTCCCTAAGCCCGTCCCGCCCCGCGTTCTTCACGCTCAAGACGCCCGGTCGGCGTCATGGATATGGAGCCAACGGCCATGCAGAACAACGACGGTCATCCGAAGTCAGTACCTCGACGCCGCAACGGCTTCACCCTGATTGAATTGTTAGTGGTGATCAGCATCATTGCGCTGCTCATCGCGATCCTGCTGCCGGCCCTTCAGGGCGCACGCGACGCGGCCCGCAACGTCGCGTGCCTGTCGAACCAGCGGCAGCTGCTCCTCGCGTCGGCGGCCTACGGGGTCGATCACAACGGCTATCTGCCCGGCTATTCCACCGCCGACCTGGATGACGACTGGACCCGCTCGCTCAACATCTACCTGCAGCAGTCGTTTGACCCGCCGACCAACCCCGAGGCGCCGATCTACCGGTGCCCGGCCGGCGAGGCGGACCTTGAAAAGGCGTCCGCGTGGACCCGGACGAACCGCCCAACGACTTACGCCATGGCCGTCTGGAGCAGCAGCGCCAGCAACGATCACTTCGGCAACTACGATTACATCCGGGGCGAGGAGCTCGTCCCCAGCGAGTTCATCCTCTTCGGCGACAGCCTGCCCTGGGTCTACCAGTGGTATATCGGCGTCTGGGAGGACATGGCGATGGTTGCGTTCCGTCATAACGGCGACACCGGCATCCCCGCAGTGTGGGACGGCTACAACCCGGCGGCGTCGGGCGCCACCGGCCGGGCCAACGCGGCCTTCATCGACGGCCACGCGGACACGCTCGACCCCACCCGGTTCCGCGACGCCAACCTGACCCCCGCGAACAACCGGGCGCTGATGCGTTACCCGACCGTCGGCAAGAACCTCAGCTATGAGTTGTTCATCGGCTTGTAACGAACCATGGCCTCCCGCGGCCGCCGCGGTCGGGACCGGAGCACCGCATTTCATGAAGACGATCCGAAACGCTGTCGCTGACTGCCGGCCTCTGTTGGTCTTGACGCTCGCGGGTCTGGGCTGGGCGCCCGGCGCGGCCGCGGACGATCCGCAGACCCAGGTGAACGACGCCCGTCGGCCTCTGCCGCAGCCCGCGTTCCGTGCCGATGACTTCATCGACTCGATCGGGCTCGCGGCCTCGCCGTTCATCGGCGTGCACACCGAGGGCCCCTTTGCGGGGGCGGGGACGCACTATGAGCCAGAGGTTTTTCTGGATTTGGGGGTGCGCTATTACCGCACCGGGCTCTACCACGCATTGGTCGAGGAGGACACGCCCGACCGCCGACAACAGGCCTGGCGGGAGCACGGGGTGCGCCCGCTGATGCTGATCGACCCCCACAAGACCAAGACGCCCGAAGCCGTCTTCGAACATCTGGGGAGCTACGACCCCCGGAGCATCTGGGCCATCGAAGGGCCGAACGAGGTGAACAACAAGTTCCCGCCGCAGGAGCTGAATCAGCGTTACGCCGGCCTGATCGACGAGGCGGCCGGCGCGGCCTTCACCCGCGACATCGCCACGGCCCTGGCCGGGTCGGAGGCCTGGGCCGACCTGCCGGTGGTGAACTACACCGCGATCTTCACCGACTACGACCTGGCCCGCCCGCTCGACGTTTTCGACTTCAACAACATGCACAGCTACCAGGGCCACGGCGTCCCTTCATCGTCGCTATTGATGAACATCACCCGGGCCAACCATATCCTGCCCGATGGCGCGACGATCAAGCCCTTCGTCCCCACCGAGGCCGGGTACAACGTCGAGCAGGACCGCACGAATCAACAAGGCTGGACCGGCAGCCGACGGGCCCAGGCGCGGAACGTGCCGATGCTCCTGGCCGAGTACTTCGCTCATGGCATCCCCAAGACGTTCCTCTTTGCGCTGCATAACGCCGACGGCTACGGGCTGATGGAAAGCGATTCGAAGACGCTCCGGCCGAGTTACCACGCGCTGCGGTCGATGATCGCGGAGCTGTCGGACGCCGCCTGGAACGCCGATTCGCTGAAATGGGAGCGCCCGGGCTTCAGGCCCCGCGCTTTGCCGTTCGTTTTCGAGGGCGACGCCCCCTCCAGCGTTCATACGCTCACGCTGCAGCGGAGCGACGGCGCCTACCAGCTGCTGATCTGGAACGAATCGCCCAACTACGACCCCCAACACGGCGACCTCGATCCCGCGCCGACGCCGGTGACCCTGCGTTTCGCCCGGCCGGTCGGAGCCAGGGCCGAGGTCCTCACGCAAAACGAGCAAGGCACGTACGACCGCCAGACGGCGGACACGTCAGAAGGCGGTCGGGTCCTGCGGCTGTCGGTTCCGACCTCCGTCATGATCGTCAGGCTGACGCCGCCCGCGGTCGAAGACGCCGAGCGCCCGGCGCCGGCCGCCCGAGTCACCGGCGAGGCGGACGAGGCCGGCGTGACCTTGCGGTGGCGGCCATCCGCGGAAACAGCCGGCGATCGGGCGGGTTGGTTTGTGTATCGCAACGGCCGGCACGTGGCGACCCTGCCGCCCGACCAGACGGAACTGGCGGACGCCACCGCGTGGGTCCGGCCCGGGCTGGGGTATCGCTACGCGGTGCAGGCGTTCGACACGGCGGGCAACACCAGCGAGGCCGTCGAGGCCGTGGTGGTGACGCCGGCCGCGCGGCCGGACCTGGTGATTGACCGGATCGAGCCGGTGGCCGGCGGGAACGGCCTGCAACCCGGGGAGCCGGTCCGCTTTGCGGCGGTGATGCGCAACATCGGCGCCGGGCGGACGCCTCACCATGTGCCGATTGGCGTCGCCTTCCGCATCGACGGCCGGGTGGTCGGGTGGATCACCGACGATCGGCCACTGGCGCCCGGCGAATCGCGCCGCGTGGTCAGTAACGGCGGCGGCCGGCACGGCAACGGGACCTGGACCGCGACCGACGGCGTCCACCTCCTCGCGGCCGAGGTCGATGACATCAACCGGATCGCGGGCGAGACCAATGAAACCAACAACCGGATCGATCGGTCGTTGCGGATCGGTCGGGCCAGCCCCGGCGTGCTGGAAGTCGAGAGCAAGCCGGCGCCGTTCGACATCAACCTCACGGAAGAGGGGGTGCTCGACTGGGCGCATTGGGGCCTGCGCAGCGCGGAGGCGGTCCACGGCAAGACCGGCGCCGATCTGATCGGCCGGTTGACGCACAAAGGGCGCGGCCACCTCGGCTCGACCGCGGGACACCCCAGCCGCTTCACCTGGACCGATGGCGAACCGACCGCCTCCGTCCGGGGCGTTCACGACGCCCTCTGGCTCAACGGCGTCGACCACACCTATTCATTTGCGGTTGACGCTGATCCTTCACAGCTCCGTGAATTGCGGGTCTACGTCTCGGGCATCGAGGGCGCGCGTGGGCGGTTCGAGGCCCGCCTCAGCGACGACTCCGCCCCGGCGGTCGTCAGCGAGACATGGGACGGCAACCGCACCCGCAAAACATGGGCGGGCGCGCCGGGCGGCTTTAATGCGGTCTACACCGTCCGCTTCCGGCCTCATGAAACCGGCGCCCGTCTGGTCGTCACCTGGCGGCTGGCCGCCGAACCCACGTCGTGGCGTGGGCAGGCCCGTCTGGCCGCCGCGACGCTCCGAGCGCTCGACAAGGCCGACTGACCGCGCCCGGTTTGACTGGCGTTTCAAGCCTGCCGCGTCACGCGCCCGACGATCCGCACCTGGCCCGCGAGGACGCGGCGGACCGCGTCGGGGTAGGCCAGGCATTCCTGCTCGAAAACGCGGGCGGCGAGGGTGTCGGGCGTGTCGTTGTCACGAACGGCGCAGATGCGCTGGAGAACGATCGGGCCGGTGTCATAGGTCTGGTCGGCGAAGTGGACGGTGCAGCCGGTAATCTTGACGCCGGCGTTGAGGACGGCCTCGTGAACGTGGCGGCCGTGCATGCCTTTGCCGCCAAAGGCGGGCAGGAGGGCCGGGTGGATGTTGAGGATACGCTGGGCGTAGTCGTCGGGGATCGCGAGCAGGCTCAGGAAGCCGGCGAGGCAGATCAGGTCGGCCCCGGCGTCGCGGATGTGGGCGAACACCGCTTCGGAGAACGCCTCGGTGCTGTCGAATGTTTTGCGTTCAACCAGCTCGACGCGCAGGCCCAGGTCCTTCGCGGCCACGGCGGCCTGGGCCTTGCGGTTGGAGCAGATGACGACGGGGATCTCCGCGTCGAACTCGCCTTGCCTGATGTGATCGAGGAGGTTGGCGAGGGTGGTCCCGCCGCCGGAGATCAGCACGGCGAGGCGGGCGGGGCGACCGGTGATGGGAAACGGGTCGAGCGGCATGAGCGGTAGATTACCACGTGACGGAATGGCAGATGGCGGATGGGTGATGGCAGATGGGTGGGAAAGATCCCGTTCATATCGTTTAGCGCCGGCCCGCAGGGCCGGGCTGCCGCTGGAAGCGCAAGACGAACCGTTCCGGCCTTACTCTGCGCCGCGGTGGTAGCCGCGACGTCCTCGTCGCGGTCGTGTCGCCGTATGATTTATGGCGCGGCGGACTGTGACGAGGACGCGCGGCTGGAAACGACGCGAAGGACATGGGAAAAACGGCGTTGTAAATGTCCATGCAAACTAAGATGACGCCGATGAACGATGCACGCCCGATCACGCGGCTGGCGCCTTCGCCGACGGGCGCGTTGCACCTGGGCAACGCGCGGACGTTTCTGATCAACTGGGCGATGGCGCGGCAACAGGGTTGGGAGATCGTGCTGCGGATGGAGGACCTGGACGGGCCGCGGGTGAAGCCGGGCGCGGCGGAGGGGGCCTTGGCGGTGCTGGCGTGGCTGGGGATGGACTGGGACTACGGGCCGTACGACCAGCTTGCCGACCTGACGCCTTACCGGGCGGCGCTGGAAGCGTTGCACGCCAAGGGCCTGGTGTACCCGTGCACGCTGACGCGGAGCGAGATCGCCGCGGCGCGGTCGGCGCCGCACGGGGATGACGAAGCGTCCGGCAGCGAGCTGCGTTACCCCGGCGTCTCGCGCGGGGCGGACGCGGGGGACGGCTCGGACCTGCTCGAAGAGGACGAGCAGGCGTGGCGGGTGACGATCCCGGAAGGCCGGGTCGCGTTTGAAGACGCGTTGGCCGGGCCGCAGGCGTTCGACGTGCAGGCGGAGGTGGGCGACTTCATCGTGGCGACCAAGGCGGGGCTGCCGGCGTATCAACTGGCGGTGGTGGTGGATGACCATCGCCAAGGCGTGACCGAGGTGGTGCGGGGCGACGACCTGTTGTCGTCGGCCGCGCGGCAGCTGTGGCTGTACCGGCTGCTGGAGTATCGGCCCGAACCGACGTACACGCACGTGCCGCTGGTGCTGGGCCCCGACGGCCGGCGGCTGGCGAAACGGCACGGCGACACGCGGGTGGACACGTACCGGCAGCGCGGCGTGCGCGCGGAGCGGGTGGTGGGGCTGCTGGCGTCGTGGTGCGGGGTGGCCGATAAACGGCGGGAGATGACGGCCGCGGAGTTCGCCGCCGGGTTCGGACCGGATAGACTGCCGCGGGAGCCGACCGTATTCACCGCTGAGGACGAGGCGTGGCTGACGCAATGAAAACAAGGATCGGGTTATGGCTGGGCGGGTGGCTCTGCGTCCTCGCGGCGGCGGGGTGTTCGCAGACCACGGCGCCGGGGGCTATGACCCAGCGGGTCCAGATCCAGGGGCGGACGTTCCACCTGGAGCTCGCGCTGGACGCGGACGCGCGGTATCAGGGGCTGTCGGACCGCGCGTCGATCGCGGAGGACGGGGGCATGCTGTTTGTGTTCCCCGACAGTAAATTTCGGGAATTCGTGATGCGGCGTTGCCTGGTGCCGATCGATATCATCTTCCTCGGCGCCAACGGCCGGGTGGTGGCGATGCACGCCATGCAGGTGGAGCCGCCGGGGACGAGCGAGGACGAGTTGAAGGAATATTTCAGCGAGTACCCGGCGCAGTTCGCGATCGAGCTTCGGGGCGGGACATTGCCGGGATTGGGGCTGAAAAAGGGGCAGAAGATCGATCTGCCCCTGGAAAGCCTCAAGGCCCGTGCGCAGTGAGACGATGAAGCCGGAGGAGGGGAGCCCGCCTCCCCGGGTCGGCATCATCTTATGCAAAGCAACGCCCTGCTATTGATCGTGGATTCCGATAAGGCGCTGGACGAGGCGGCCGCGGAGGCGACGCGGGTGCTGGAGCACTGGCCCACCGGCGAGCGTCCGCCGCTGATCGCGGAATACGCCGCGGCGATCATCGCCAACCCGGCCAAGCTGCGGGGCGCGGCCGCGTGGCTGATGTTCCGGGACGCCCGGGGGATCGAGCTGTTCGAGGTGATGGGACGGATCGAGGACCGCCGTGTCCCGGCGATGCTGAGCTGCGACGACGACGCCGGCGAGGACGTGGCGATCCACCAGGAAGGGGTGGTGGCGTGTCCGTCGGGGGTGGACCGAGCGACCCAGTGCGTCATGCTTCAGACGCTTTGGAGCCAGTCGGCGGTGATGAAGGCGCTGCAGGCCGAGGTGGACATGCTCAACGCCCACCGGGGCGGGCTGGCGGACCGGATCAGCCAGATCGACGAAGAACTGCGTCTGGCGGCGCAGCTCCAGCGCGAGTTCCTGCCGACCACGCTGCCGCGGGTCAACGGCATCCACTTCGAGGTGATGTGGCGGCCGGCGGGGTATGTCAGCGGGGACATCTACGACGTGGCCCGGCTGGACGAGCGTCACATCGGCTTCTTCGTGGCCGATGCGGTGGGGCACGGCGTGCCGGCGGCGCTGATGACGATGTACATCAAACGGGCCCTGCGGACCAAGCGGCCGAGCCCCGACGCGTCGGATAGATATCAGCTGTACGAGCCGGGCGAGGCGCTGGAGCGGCTCAACCGTGACATGGTGGAGCGCCAGGCCGGGAAGGTGCGGTTCGCCACCGCGTGCTACGGGATCGTGGACACGCGCGACCTGACTGTCCAGATCGCACGGGCCGGCCACCCCTTCCCGATGCTGCTGCGGGCCGACGGCGAAACCCAGATGCTCGAACCCGAAGGCGGGCTCCTGGGCGTGTTCCCCAACGAGGTCTTCCACACCGACATCGTGCAGCTGCATCGGGGCGATCGGCTGCTGATCTACAGCGACGGCTTCGAGATGGCGTTCCCCGAGACCGGCGAGGAAAAGCGGATCGCCAACGAGCAATACGCGACCGAGTTCGAGGCGTTACGGGAGGGAGAGTTGCACGAAGCCCTGACGAAACTGGAGCAGCGGGTCGACCTGCAGGCGGGGTCGCTGAACCAGCGTGACGACCTGACCGTGATGTGCATGGGGATCGACGTCGAGGCGGGCGAGGAAACCGACGTGGTGGCGGAAGCGGCGTGACGAAACCCGGGGCTTGCAATGCCCGGGCTTCGGTTGCGTGCGGGCTTATGAATCGACGAAACCGGCGTCGCGGAGGGCGTCCATGGTCAGCTTCGGCGCCGCGTCGCCGCGCATGCGGCGCAGGGCGTGCACCACGGTCTTGGTCAGGATGTCGGCCTCCAGGTTCACACGCGCCCCGGCGCGCCGGTCGCAGAGCGTGGTCAACTCCAGCGTGGTCGGGATCAACGCGACGGTGAACGCGTCGTCGGCGACGTCGGCGATGGTGAGGCTGACGCCGTCGATGGCGATCGAGCCTTTGGGGACGATGTAATCCATCAGTTCGGGCGGGGGCGCAACGGTGGTGCGCCACTCGTCGGGGCCGTCGTAGACCTCGGTCACGGTCCCGACAGCATCGACATGGCCCTGCATGAAGTGGCCGCCCAGAGGTTGGTGGGGGGTCACAGGCGGCTCAAGGTTGACCGGGTCGCCGGGCGCGAGATCGCCGAGAGTGGTCTTGGCAAGGGTCTCGGCGATGACGTCGAACACGAGCCGCGACGGGTCGGCCTCGGTCACGGTGAGGCAGACGCCCGAGACACAGATGGAGTCGCCGGGCGCGGGGGTGTAGGGCTCGGGCCGCCACGCCGAGCGGTCGAGAGTGAGCCGGACGCCGAAGGGGTTGGGCTCGGCGGCCGTGACGGTCGCCTTGGCCTGGACAATGCCGGTGAACATGCGATGAGTCTAGCAGATTGGTATGATCCCCGATTCTTTTGATCACCCACGGTATAGAAGCGCCCCGACCATGACCCCACGCACCCACACCTGCGGCCAGCTGCGGCAAGACGACATCGGACAAACCGTGACGCTCGCGGGCTGGGTGAACAATTACCGCGACCACGGCGGGGTGCGGTTCATCGACCTGCGCGACCGCGAGGGCATCACCCAGGTGGTGTTCCACCCCGAGGCGGGCGACGCCCACACGCTGGCCCAGAAGCTGCGGCACGAAGACGTAATCGCCGTCACCGGCAAGTGTATCGTCCGCGAGGGCGGCGAGAACCCGAAGCTGCCGACCGGCAAGATCGAGGTCGACGTAACGTCGCTGACCGTGCTCAACAAAGCCGAGACCCCGCCGTTCACGCCGGACGACGCGCACAAGGTCGGCGAAGAGACGCGGCTGCGTTACCGCTTCATCGATCTGCGTTCACCGAGGCTGCAGGACATCCTGCGCACGCGTCACCGCGTAACCAAGATCATGCGCGACTACCTCGATGAGCACGGGTTCTACGAGATCGAGACGCCGTTTTTATGCAAGTCGACGCCCGAGGGCGCCCGCGACTTCCTGGTGCCGTCGCGGCTGCAGCCGGGGGCGTTCTACGCCCTGCCGCAGAGCCCGCAGCTGTTCAAGCAGATGCTGATGGTGTCGGGCTTCGAGCGGTACTGCCAGATCGTGCGGTGCTTCCGCGACGAAGACCCACGCGCCGACCGGCAGGCGGAGTTCACCCAACTCGACCTGGAGATGAGCTTCGTCACGCAGGACGACGTGATGGCGATCAACGAGGGGCTGGTCCGCCGGATCTGGAAAGAGGTGCTGGATGTGGACGTGCCGCCGATCCCCCGGATGAGCTACGCCGAGGCGATGAGCCGGTTCGGCAGCGACCGGCCGGACCTGCGGTTCGGGATGGAGCTGGTCGACGTCACCGAGCCCTGCGGGCGCACGGAATTCAAGGTGTTTACCGGCGCGATCGGCAAGGGCGGCTGTGTCAACGCGATCCGGGTCCCGGGCGGCGCGACGATGAGCCGGAAGGAGACCGACGCGCTGGCGGAGTGGGTCAAGCAGTTCGGGGCGGGCGGGCTGCCGGTGACGAAGATCGAGGGCGGGTCGGTGTCGGCCGGCATCGCCAAGTTCATCGAGCCGATCGCGGCGGACCTGATCGCCGCGACCGGCGCCGAGGACGGCGACCTGCTCTGCTTCGGCGTCGACGCCCGGCCCGCGGTGGTCCGCCGCGTGCTCGGGGAACTGCGGGTCAAGCTCGCCCACGACCTGAAGCTGATCCGCGAGGACGACTGGCAATGGGTCTGGATCGTCGACTTCCCGCTGGTGGAATGGAGCGAGGAGCACAAGCGGTGGGACAGCCTGCACCACCCGTTCACCGCGCCGGCCGACGACGACCTCGACCGGCTCGAGAGCGACCCGGCAAACGTGAAATCCAAGGCCTACGACCTCGTGCTCAACGGCAGCGAGCTCGGCGGCGGGTCGGTGCGTATCCACTCGCCCCAGGTCCAGCAGAAGGTGTTCGCCCTTTTGGGCATCGGCGAGGACGAGGCCCGGGAGAAGTTCGGCTTCCTGCTCGACGCCCTCAAGTACGGCGCCCCGCCGCACGGCGGGATCGCGTTCGGGCTCGACCGCGTCGTGATGCACCTCTGCCGAACCGATAACATCCGTGACGTCATCGCGTTCCCCAAGACCCAGACCGGCGCCGATGTCATGACCGCGGCGCCCTCGCCCGTGGACCTGACCCAGCTCAACGAGCTGTCGCTAAGGGTCCAGACCCACCACCGCCGCGACCGCGAGGTGTAATCATGCCGCCGGGTGTTGGGGGATTTCGTCTTGAGCGACCGATGATCAAGGTGGATCGTGCAAGACGCTGCGCCGCGTCTGGGGCGTCCTGATGACCTGGTCCTGACCCTCAATATGTGCGGAATCGCCGGCATCATCCGCTTTGACGACCGACCGATCGAGCGCGAACGCCTCGAACGCATGCTCGGCCACATCCGCCACCGCGGCCCCGACGGCAGCGGCATCGCCGAGTACCCCCGCTGCGGACTTGTCCACACCCGCCTCTCGATCATCGACCTGCTCGGCGGTCAGCAGCCCATGCACGTCGCCCGGCACGACGACCACGGCCCGCTGCACCTGGTCTTCAACGGCGAGATCTACAACCACCGCTATCTCCGCAAACGCCTGACCAAGCGCGGACACGCCTTCAGCACCGACCATTCCGACACCGAGGTCCTGCTGCTGGGCTACCGCGAATGGGGCCGCAACCTCCCCAAGCACCTGCATGGCATGTTCGCGTTCGCGATCTGGGACGAGGACCGGCGCGAGCTGTTCATGGCCCGCGACCGCGCGGGCAAGAAGCCGTTGTACGTCCGGCGCGACGGCGACGAGTTGGCCTTCGCCAGCCTCATCGGCACGTTGATCGCTGGCGGTGCCGACAAGCCCCCGATCAACCGCGACGCCCTGCTCAACTACCTGCAGCTGGGCTACACCTTCGGCCAGTCGCTGTTCGACAACGTGGTCGAGATCCCGGCGGCCAACTGGATGTGCGTGGCCGCCGACGGGCGGATCGAATACCAGCGTTACTGGCAGCCCCCACCGATCTCGCGGCACAGCACGGCGTTGGGCGCGGTCGACGCGCTGCGCGAGGTGCTCACCGAGGCGGTGCAGAGCCGGCTCGAGTCCGACGTGCCGCTGGGCTGTTTTCTCAGCGGTGGGATCGACTCGTCCATCACCGCGGCGATCGCGCAGCAATGCCTGAAGGAGCGCGGCGACGAGCGGCTCAAGACCTTCAGCGTCGCCATGCCCGACATCGCCTACGACGAATCGGAGCACGCCGCCGGCGTCGCCCGGCTGATCGACGCCGAGCACACCGTCCTCATGGCCGACCCCAGCGACGCGGTTGACGACCTGGAGCGCCTCATGGCGATCACCGGCGAGCCGAACGCCGACAGTTCGCTGCTGCCCACCCACTGGCTCTGCCGGGCGGCGCGTCAGCACGTGAAGGCCGCGATCTCCGGGGACGGCGGCGACGAGCTCTTCGGCGGCTACGACCGCTACCGCGCCCTGAGGCTGCTCCAGACGCACCGCTGGTGGGTCCGGGCCCTGCCCGCGTCGCTGCTGGACTCGATCCACGCCAAGTCCGCCGGCGCCCGCCTCGCCCGGCTGGTCCACGCCGCCCGCGCGGGCGCCGATCCTTCCGCACAGTACCGGCGGATGATCCGCCTCTTCGCCCAGCCCGACATCGTCGAGCTGGCGCCCGATCTGGCGCCCGGCCTCAACCATACGCCTCCGCTGCCCGACTGGCCGGAGGAATACGACCAGGTCCACGCCGCGATGCGGTGGGACCTGGTCCACTACCTGCCGTTTGAGCTGCTGCGCAAGGTGGACCGCGCGTCGATGGCCGTGGCGCTGGAGGTCCGCTGCCCGCTGCTCGACACGCCGGTGCTCGACCTCGCCGGCCACCTGCCCGCCAAGGTGCTCATGCCGGGCGGCCGGCCCAAGGGGCTGCTGCGCACCCTCGCCGCCGAGTACCTGCCCCGCGACATCGTGCAGCGTCCCAAGCAGGGGTTCGCGGTCCCGATCGGGTCGTGGTTCCGCGGCCGGCTCCGTGAACCGCTAACCGCTTGTTTACAAGGCGATGAACTGAGCCAGCTCGGCCTTGATCCCACCCACGTCCGGCGTTATCTCGACGAGCACCTCGCCTCCAGAGCCGACCACACCCACCGCCTCTTCGCCCTGCTCCAGCTCGCCTTCTGGGCCCGTTGGCTCAACGGCCTCTAAGCCGGACCTGAGCGTAGCGAAGATCCGGATACGGTCGGCCTCACGCCATCCGGACCTTCGCTGCGCTCAGGTCCGGCTTCAAGCCATCTCTGAGATGGATGCGCAGCAGCGGTTTTTTAACATGGAGCTGACCATGCCATGATACGATTTACGATTCCATCCCAAAACAGGAGAGCGTCCGCTTGCGCATCATCATCCTTATCTTCCTTTTGCTCACGGCGCCGACCGCTCGTGCCGAGCGGGTCACCGTCGCCACGTATAACGTCCTTAATCTCTTTGACGTCTTCGACAATCCATACACCCAGGACGAAGGGACCGACCCCAAGCCACGGGTGGATCTCGAGCGCGTCGCCGCGGTGATCCGTCAGCTCGACGCCGACATCGTCGGCCTTCAGGAGATTGAGAACGAGCAGACGCTCGAGGCGATGGTCCAGGAATACCTGCCCGAGATGGGGTACGACCACGTCGCCGCCCCGCCGAGCAACGACGGCCGCGGCATCACCCTTGGGGTGATCAGCCGCAAACCCATCGTCAAGGTGACCAGTTACCGATGGCAGACCATCCCCCACGCCGGCCAGTCCCGGCACCACCGCTTCGCCCGCGACCTGATGCGCGCCACGATCCAGGCGACGCCCGACACCACGCTCGACGTCTTCGTGGTCCACTTCAAGAGCAAGTCCAGCCGCCCGGGCGACCCCCAGTCCACGTCCTGGCGCACCGCCGAGGCCGTCCGCAGCCGCGACATCATTGGCGCGTGGGTCCATCGCGAGCCCGACGCCCTGGGCGTATTGATGGGCGACTTCAACTCCCGGCCCAACGAGCCCGCCGCGTCCGCCGTCTTCGCCCCCGTCGACGGCAAGCCCGTGCTCTTCGACGTGCTGGCCGACACCCCGATCTCCCAACGCATCACCTACCCCAGCAGCCGCTACCCCGACAGCGCGATCGATTACATCGCCGTCACCCCCGCCCTGCTGCCCCGGCTCGTCCCCGGCTCCGCCCAGGTGCTGCCGCAAAACCAATTCACCAAGGGGTCCGACCACCTGCCGGTCATCGCCGCCTTCGACCTGCCTTAGCTGCAGAGCATGTCGCCGATAGCCGGGCCGCTACGCGGCCCCGGTTCAGCTACGCGCGCACATACGGGTTCGTCGCCTTCTCCCGGCCGATCGTCGTCTCCTCCATGTGCCCGGGCAGCACCCGCGTGTCGTCCGGCAGGGTGTAAAGCTGCTCCTGGATGCTGCGGATCAGCGTCGCCGGGTCCGACGTGGGAAAGTCGACCCGCCCCACCGAGCCGGCGAACAACGCGTCGCCGACCAGCGCGACGTGGTGATCGGGCTGGTAGAGCGTCACCCCGCCCGGGCTGTGCCCCGGCGTGTGGCGGACCTCGAACGCCAGGCCGCTCAGCTGCAGTTCATCGCCGTGCCGCATCACGCCCGTGGCCGGGGGCGCGGTCAACGGCTCGGCCAATGCGATCGACAGGTTCAGCGTCGGGTCGCCCAGCCAGCCCCGCTCGTCTTCGTGGATCAGGATCGGCACGTCGGGGTAGGCGACCCGCACGTCAGACAAGCCCGCGATGTGGTCCACATGGGCGTGGGTCAGCACCACCTTACTTGGCGTGAGCCCATGCTGAGACAGGTAATCCAGCATCGGCCCCGGGTCGAAACCCGCGTCGATGACCCAGCAGTCACGGCCAGCATGCACCACATAGCAATTGGTCTGCCAGGCGCCGAGGCAAAAAGGTTCGATCGTCAGGTCTGTCGCCATACTCAAACGTGTGCGCCGCCGATCCCGGCGGGGGCTCACTCCTCGCCCATCTCGTCCTTGATCGTGGCGCCCACCAGCCACTTCTGTTCGTACTGGGCGTCGCCTTCGCCCTCGTACTGCTTGCCATCATATTCCAGACGCAGGCGCACGTCGGCCTTGGTGATGCGCGAGTGGTACACGCCCAGGTTGGTCCCCGAGACGTCCACGCCGGCGAGCAGCACCACGCAGTGCAGGTGCTTGCCGTCGGGGTCGAGCCCGCCCGACATGGTGCGGACACGGTCCTGCACGATCCCCGCCACGTGCTTGCGGCCGAGGTCGCTGTCGGCGATCGGGTCGAAGGTGACATGGACCGCACGCTTGCCGAAAAGGGTGTTGAAGCTCTTCTCCGGAAGCCCCGCGTTGGCGATCGCTTCATCGGTCGCGTTCGTAAGCGTTTCCTGCTGGATCGTGGAAAGAACACCGGTCGTGTGAGGCGTCTGCTTCGAGGTGCAGCCGCTGAACCCCAGCAGCAATACGCCCGCCGACGCCACCCACAAGAATCTAGTCATCTAAAGCCCCTCAAAGGTGGTGAACCGAGATGATCGTAAGCATACCTCCATGCTCAACAAACAGTATAACCTCCGTCCGGCCCGGAAGGAGAAGATCAACTTTCAGTCGATCGCCTTGCCACCTTAGCCGGCGGGCTATGCCCGCCTGGTCCGGGGCCGCGTAGCGGCCCGGCTAAGCCCGCCCTTTCCGCTCCATAAGCGGGAGGCGTTCTTACGGTTCGGTGGCGGGCTCGATCCGGAAGCCGAGTTGATAGCGCTGGTCGCCGGGCAGGGTGTATTTGTCCCAGGTGCTGGCGCCCCAGGAGTTGTCGCCCCCCACGCCGTGCACGGCCAGGTCGACGAACACGGTGTTGAACGGCCGGCGGGGCAGGTCCGCCGGATAATGGGCCCGCAGCAGGTCTTGCATGGCGTAGGGCCAGACCGAGAAGCTCAACGGGGCGCCGCGCATCGCCGGGACGTCGGCGGTGACGCGGACGCCGGCGCCCTCGGCGTCGGTCAGCGAGAACCATCGGGTGTCGGTGCGGTTGCCGTTGTCCTGCGGGCGGGGGTAGTCATAGGCCATCTGCTCGGCCGGGCGGACGTACCGGGCGATCTCGGCGCCGGTCTTCCGGTCGGCATATGTCTCGTGCGGGCCGCGGCCGTACCAGGCGACGGTGTTCAGCGCCTGCGGCACGGCGAAGGTCATGCCGAAGCGCGGCAGCTTGTAGGTTTCTCCAGTGCCGGGGATATAGTCGGCCAGGACCGTCAGCACGCCTTGGGCGTCGACGGTATAGGTGAGGGTGTATTTCGATCCGCCATCGCCGATGGGTATTCTGGCGTCCGCCTCGACCCGCACCACGCCGTCGGTCGGAGAGGCTGGCGCCGCGCGGACCTGCTCGATGATGAGGGTTTCGGCGGCGTTGTTCAGCGGGCCGAATTCTGTTCTCCAGAGGTTCTGGCCGCGGGCCCACTGGTTGTCGTTGGGGGCCTTGAAGAAGCTGGGGGTGAGCGGCCGGGCGAACACGGGCCGGCCGTCGAGGCCGTACGCGTCCACCGCGCCGGTCGTGCGGTTGATCGTGATGACCGCGGGGCCGGCGGTGATGGTGTACGCGTCGTCCGACTCGGACAGGACCGGCCCGTCGGCGGCTGCGTCAGCCGCCGACGGGGTTCGATCGGGCCGGGCGGGGCGCACGAGGAACTGGTCCCACGCCACAACATGGCCGGCGTCGGCCCAGGCGGTGTCCTCGGGGAGTCTGAAGAACACGGTGAGCATCAGCTCGCCGTCGTACGCCGACGCGTCGACCGGGACGTCGATGGGCCTGCGCTGCTGGGGCGGCACGTCCAGCCGGCCCAATCCGCCCGCCTCCACCTCCACACCGTCCTCGCGCAGGACCCACGCGCCCTCGAACGCGTCGAGGTTGGTGAAGTAGAACCGGTTGAACACCTCGAACGCGCCAGCCGCGGCGTCGCGGCTCGTTGTCTTGATGTTCTGATAGACCTTGAACACCTCGTAGGCGTGCGGATGGGGCGTGCGGTCGGGCCCGACGACGCCGTTGAAGCAGAAATTGCGGTCATTGGGCTGGTCGCCGAAGTCGCCGCCGTAGGCGTAGTAGTGCGTTTCGCCGTTGCGGCTGAGGCTCACCTTCTCATCGGAAACGCGGGTGAGGTCCATGTGCAGCACCCGGCCGTCGGCGTTCACGGCGTCGATCGGCCCCGCGGCCTCGGCGGGGGTCAGTGCGCGGGCGTAGATCGCCGCCTCACGGATCGGCAGCCCGCTGACGCGATCGGTCATCTCGCTGTTGCGGCCGAGGTTCACCGCGTGCGGGCCGGCGTCGATCCTGGCCGGCGCCTCGCCCCGGCCGATCGGTTGGCCGTTGGCGTAGAGGGCCATCGTCTCACCGTCGTACACCGCGGCGACGCGGTTCCACCCATCGGTCAGCCCGGCGTCGTCGTAAGGCACGACCAGATTGCGCCACTCGCCCGCGTGCAGGACAAAACTGACGCCGTGGTGATCGAGGCGGAGCAGATACTGGTGGTCGCCCTTGGAGACCAACGGGCAGAAGCCGTCGGCCTGCCTGCCCTTGAACTCGACCTGGATCGACAGCGGCCCGGTGATGTCGAGCGCCTCGCCGCCCTCGATCCGGACGGCGCCGGTCACCCCGTCTTCATTGAATGATCCGAGCACCAGGCCGGTCAGCGCCTCGTCAGCCGAATCGGTCACGACATGGGCGGAGCCGACTTCCCTAAGGATGCCCTGGTCCATCCAGTCCCAGATGCACCCGCCCTGGAGGTTGGGGTAGCGTTCAAAGACATCCCAATAATCCTGGAAATTACCGAGCGAGTTGCCCATGGCGTGGACGTACTCGCAGAGGATGCCCGGGACGTCGGGACGCTCGCGGCCGTGCCGGGCCATCCGATCGGCCGGCGCGTACATGGGCACGAAGATGTCGGTGTTGCGGTCGATGTCGCCTTGCTCGTACTGAACGGGCCGCGACGGATCGCGTTGCTTGATCCAGTCGTAAGTCTGGTGGAAGTTGACGCCGTTGCCCGCTTCGTTGCCCAGCGACCAGATGATGATCGAGGGATGGTTCTTGTCGCGCTCGACCATCCGCCGGGTGCGGTCCATATGGGCCTTGCCCCAACTGGGCTTCTTGGCCAGCGATTCCTCGCGATAGCCCATCCCGTGCGACTCGATGTTGGCCTCGTCGATGACATACATGCCGTAGCGGTCACAGAGGTCATAGAACCGTGGATCGTTGGGGTAGTGGCTGGTGCGGACGGTGTTGATGTTGAGCCGCTTCATGGTCACGATGTCGGCGATCATGTCCTCGACCGGGACGTTGTGGCCGGTGACGGGGTCGTGGTCGTGGCGGTTGACGCCCTTGATGTAGATCGGCTGGCCGTTGACCTTGAGCTGGCCGCCGGCGACCTCGACGGTGCGGAAGCCGACGTTGCAGCCGGTCATCTCGACGGCTCGCCCCTGCCCGTCGCGGAGGGTCAGCACGAGCCTGTACAGGTTCGGCGTCTCGGCGGTCCACTTGGCGGGGGCGCTCACTCGGATCGCGGGAGTCGTCAGCGACTGGCTCGTCCCGGGGTCCACGTTGAGCGTCGGGCTCGCGGCCCGCCCCACGGTTTGACCCGACGCGTCGACCAGTTCCGCCTCCACCGTAAACGCCCGGGGCTGCCCGGCGGCGTTCTCGATCTCGACGTCCACCGTCAGCTCAGCGTCCCGGTGATCCCGATCCAGCCTGGGGTGCGCAAAGAAGTCGCGGACGTGCAGATCGTCGGCCGACCACAGGTACACATCGCGGAAGATGCCCGAGAGCCGCCAGAAGTCCTGGTCCTCCAGATAGCTGCCGTCGCTGTAGCGGTAGACCTCCGCCGCGAGGGTGTTCTCGCCTTCGACGAGGTGGTCGGTCAGGTCGAAAATCGCCGGCGTGCGGCTGCCCTGGCTGTAGCCGACCTCTCGGCCGTTGACCCAGAGGTAGAACGCCGAGTTCACGCCGTCGAACTGGACGAACACCCGCCGGCCGTCCCAGCCCTCGGGGACGGTGAACGTACGGCGGTAGGAGCCGACCGGGTTGCGGGCATCATCGTTCGTGTAGTGCTTCGGCGGGTCGCCCATGACGCGCGGCGGGTCCACCTTGAAAGGATAAACCGTGTTGGTGTAGATCGGCGTGCCGTAGCCGTGCAGCTGCCAGTTGCTCGGCACGGGGATCGTGTCCCAGCCGGAGACGTCGTAATCCGCCCGCCAGAAATCGGTCGGCCGGCTGTCGGGGTCCCTGGACCAGCGGAACTTCCAGTCGCCGTTGAGCGATTCAAACCAGGGCGTGTCGTGACGGGTCCCCTTGATGGCCGACCCGCGGTCGGGGAAGGGGAACGACGTCGCCCGGGGAGGCAGTTTATTGATGCCAATGACCTGTTCGTTTTCCCAGTCGGGTTGGGCGTGTGTCATATGCGCCATACATCCAAGAACCATCAAACTCGTGAGTTGGAAGCGGATCATATGGGAAACTCGAGAGGGAAACGAGGTGAGCGAACTTTTCATAGCGTTCGCAGGAGAGGCATAATGATAATGAACGTTAGCTACGCGAACGCGCAGCACTGGAGCGGACCTGCTTTCTCAATCGATCATTTTTTCACAATAGCCGGCGGGCTACGCCCGCCTGGTCCGGGGCCGCGTAGCGGCCCGGCTAGGGGGGAAAGCGATACCTACCCGATGAACGATTTTTTCTTGCGCCCGGTGAGGTAGGACTCGATCACGGTCGAGGACAGGTCGTTGCTGGTGCAGTAGTAGCTGATGCCGCGAGTGAGCCGGGTCATCTGGTCGATGAAGCTGACCCAGTCCATGCCCCAGTAATCCTCGATGAGCGCGAAGCTGGCGAGCCGGATGCCGGCCTGCTGGCAACGCACGGCTTCACGCAGCGTGATGTCGCTGGTGCGTTCGTCGGGCGGGTACAGCAGGTAAAGCATCTCGCCCTCGCCGGCGGCGTTGGGCTCGACGTGAGCGGTGGGCTGGCCGTCGGTGATGATGAAGACCTGTTTGTTGGCCGCCCCCTTGCGGGCGAGGATCTGCCGGGCGGTGCGCAGGCCCAGCTGCAGGTTCGTGAAGTGGAGCGGCAGGCGGTCCATCTGCCGCCGGGCCTGGTCCATCGGCACGCGGAGGCGGACCTGGTAGTCGCGGATCGTCACCGGTTTGGGCATCACCAGCGGCAGCTCGTGCTCGTGGATCGGGTCGGCCAGCGAATAGAAGCCGGCGTAGTCGATGCTGTCCTGCGGGAACATCCGCCGCACCATCGCCGCCATCCCCAGCGCGACGCGCTTGGCCTGGTGGAACCGTCCGTAGCGCATCATCGAGCCGGACTGGTCGATCAGCACCACGGTGGCGCAGTCGGCGCTGCCCTCGGTCTGGTGGAGCTCGAAGTCGTTGAGGTTGATGTTGATCGGCAGCTTTGGCCCGTCGGGTTGGCGGCGCACGGCGTTACGCATGGTGGCGGCGAGGTCGATCTCGCTGAGCGGGTCGCCGAACTCGTAGGGTTTCGTGCCGTCGGTCCGCTCGTTGGTCCGGCCGGCGGCGTCGGTGCGGTGTCCGTCCTTGGCGCCCTTCTGGAGGTTCTCGAAGATCTCCAGGAACGCCCGGTGCTCCAGGCCCCGGAGCATCTTGGGGGTCAGCCGCAGCTTGCCGCCGCCCTCCTCGTCCTCCGTGCGCTCCAGCAGGCCGGCGTCGATGAGCTGCTGGATGTAGTCCCGCTCGTCGTCGCCGTCGATCTGCTCCATCGCGTCGAGAGCGTCCTGGCCGTGCATCATAATGAACTGCATGACCTTGGGCTCGGGGAACAGGTCGTCCGGGCCGAGGAATGGCTGGCCGTCGTAGGGGCCGTATTGGTGCTGCATCGCCCTTCTCGAAACGCTTTTGAGAAGCGTTCATCAATGGTTTACATGAATTGGTTTATGATAGGCGGCCTGACGGGCGCCTGTCGCGGCCTACCGCCGCCTTATCCTTCTATGGATCCAGCGATCGCCATTATCACCGGGGCTTCGAGCGGGATCGGCCGCGAGACCGCGCTGCGCCTGGCGCGTCGGGGCATGCGGACCGTGCTCGTCGCCCGCCGGACCCCGCGGCTCGAAACACTGGCCGAGCAGTTGCGGCAGCACGCCCCCAGCGAGGCCGCGACGCTCGACCTGGCGTCCCCCGGGGCCGCCGGGGCCTGGCTGACGGGCTGGGTCGCCGCCAACGGGCCGGTGCGGGTGCTGGTCAACAACGCCGGCGTCGGGCAGTACACGCCCTACCTCGAGCAGTCGGCCGACGACCACCGCCGCGTGATGAACGTGAACTACTTCGCGCCCGCCGAGCTGATCCGCGCCGCGTTGCCGGGCATGCTCCAGCAGGGCAAGGGGCACGTCATCAATGTCTGCTCGATCACGACGCGCATGGCGACCTGGGGCCACGCCGCGTATTGCGCGAGCAAGAGCGCGCTGCTGGCCCTGAGCCAGACCCTCGAAGCCGAGCACGGCGCCGACGGCGTCCGCTTCTCCTGCGTCAACCCGGGGCTGGTCAAGACCGAGTTCTTCGACGACCCGCGCTACGCCCCGCTGGCCCGGCAGCTCGACAAGCACGGTGTGGCGCCCGAGCGGGTCGCCAAAACCATCGAAGCCCTGATCGACCGCCCGCGCCTCGAGGTCAGCGTGCCCGGCTTCTACCGCGTGATCGACCTGCTCCGCGCCGCGTCCCCCCGGGCGACCCACCGCCTCTTTGCCGGCGCCAGCCGCGCTACAGCGGGCAACGGTGAGGCGTCCCCGGCGCCCGCGGATACGCCTTCGGCGTCGGCCGATCCTTGATGATGCTCACGATCACCAGCTCGTTGTCGAACGACTCGGGATAGGCGTCGAACACCTGAAGGTCCCCCGCGCCCAGCAACGCCAGCGCGTCGCCTGACCGTTCGAGCTCCTCCGCCGCCTTGGGGCCCTTCATCGCCAGCACCCGCCCGCCGACCTTCACCAGCGGCAGGCTGTACTCGAGCACCTCGGGCATCGCCCCCACCGCCCGGCTCACCGCGGCGTCGTACCGCTGGCGATGCGTCGGGTCCTGCCCCAGCGTCTCGGCCCGCTCCTGCACGCTCGTCACGTTCGTCAGACCCAGCGCCGCGATCGCCTCGCGGTGGAACGCGGTCTTTTTGCCGGTGGATTCGAGCAGCGTCACACCCAGGTCCGGCCGGGCGATCGCCAGCGGAACCCCCGGCAGCCCCCCGCCCGACCCGATGTCGATCACCCGCCCCGCCTCCCCCAGGTGGTCCAGCCCCGGCAGCACGGTCAGGCTGTCGATGATCAACCGCCGCCACGCCGCGTCGGGCTCGCGCACCGCGGTCAGGTTCATCCGCGCGTTGGCGTCGAGCAGCAGGCCCAGGAACGCCGCGAGTCGGTCCAGCGTCTGATCGGGCGCGTCGAACCCAAGGGCTTCAAGGTCGGCGTGCACAAAATCCGGGATCGTCATCGACGCAGTCTAAAGCCCAAGCCTGGGGACTGCAGTCCCCGGACTTTCTTGACTACTGAAAAATCGCGTCGGCGTTGTCGAACTCGAACGACGGGCGTGACAGCAGGGCCGGGCGCCGGGACGCGAAATTCATCACCAGCCCGATCATGATGAACGTGGCCACCAGGCTCGAGCCGCCGTACGAGATGAACGGCAGCGTGATCCCGGTGATCGGCAGCAATCCCAGGTGCATGCCGATGTTGATCGACGCCTGGGTGAAGATCATCGCCGCGAACCCCACGCACGACAGCCGGGCGAACGGGTCCCGGCTCCGCCCCGCCGCCAGCAGGATCGAGACCACCAGGACGATGTACAACCCCATCACCGCCCACGCGCCCAGCAGGCCCCAGCGGTTGACGATGACCGCATAGATCATGTCGTTGTGATCGTGCGGCAGCTTGTTGTAGGTCACGATCACGGTCGCCTGCTCGGCGCCGTACCCCGTCAGCCCCCCCGCCCCGATCAGCGTCATCGCCTTGTCCTGCTGGAAGCCCTCGTCCTGCACGTAACGCGTGTCGCCCTGGGCGAGGCTGACCATCGAGACGATCCGCTTCTGCTGATGCGGCTTGAGGATCTGCATCGACGGCGGGGCCCACAGGCAGATCGCGACCACCACCGCCACCGCCGCCGCCGCCAGCCCCAGCAGCGAGAAGAGGTGGCGCAGCTTCGCCCCCGCCGCGACCAGCACCGCAAACAGCGTCGGCGCGAAGAGCAACGCCGTGCCCAGGTCCGGCTGCTTGAGGATCAGCATCACCGGGATGAACATGATCACGAACGGCACGAGCAGGCCGATCAGCGTCCGGTACGAGTCGCGGAACCGCAGGTACCGCGCCAGCGCCAGCACGAACACCACCTTCGCCAGCTCGCTCGGCTGGACCCGCATCGCCCCGGGGATGTCGATCCACGACGTCGCCCCGTTCACCCGCGGGACCAGCGGCGCGCCCGGCATAATCAGGTAGACCAGCACCAGCAGGACCCCGACCAGCATCGGGTACGTCACCAGCCCGATCATCCGGGGGTGGGGAAGCAGGCAGACGAGCATCACGATCAACGCGGCGGGCAGCCACAGCTCGCCCTGCTTGTCGGCGTAACCGGGTTCGACCGTACCGATCGCCATGACGCCGATCAGGCTCAGCAGCAACGCCGCCGCCAGCGCAACCCAGCCGGGGTTGGGCGTAAGGATCCCCCGCAAGCTGGCCAGCGCCTGATTCACTCCAGGTACCCCTCGTCCTGCAACGCGTGGATGATCTGGTTCACGACCGGCCCGGCGACCTGGCCGCCGCTGCCGGCGTACTCGACCACGCACGCGATCACATGCGTCGGCCGCCGCGCGCCGTCGGGCTGCACCAGCGCAATGACCCACGCGTGGTCGCCGCTGCGCAGCACCCGGCCCCACTCGGCGGGGTAGCCCTGCTCGTCGTACCGGACCACCTCCTTCAGCGGCGCCGCCTGGGCCGTGCCCGACTTGGCCATCACGGTCACGCCCTCGGCATTGAAGATCGGTTCGCGGTTGAGCATCGACAGGTGGTGGGTGGTGCCCAGCGAATCGCTGGCCGACAGCCGCATGCCCTCGAGCACGCGGGTCAGGCCGCGGCTGCTGAGGTTCAGGTCCCGACCCCGCCCGGCGTTGCCGCCCCGCACGATCGTGGGCGGCAGATACCACCCTTCCCGCGCCAGCACGGCGTGGGCGGCCGCCCCCTGGATCACGGTCCAAGCGATCGGGCCCTGGCCGATCGCCGTAAACGCCTCGTCCGCGGGCAGGATCGGCCCCGTCCGGTCGAGGACCCGGCCCGACGACTCACCCTTGACGCCGACCCCCGTCGGCCGGCCGAGGCCGAACTGCTCGTACCACCAGGTCAGCCGCTTGAGGCCCATCCGCTGCTGCATCATGCCGAAGAACACGTTCGAGCTGCGCTTGATCGCGAACACGCCGTCGATCGGCCCGAACGGCGTCAGCGTCTGCTTGAAGATCCAGTCGCGATAGACCGTGGGCTTGTTGGGCCAGAGGTAGCCGCGCACGTCGACGATCTCGTCGAGCCCGATCTTGCGGTCGGTGTACGCCGCGGCCAGCACGAGCGGCTTGACCGTTGAGCCGGGCTGATACGCCACCACGAACGGGCGGTTGAGAAACGGCTGGTCGTACTGGTTCTGATAGATCGACCGGGCGTTTTCGCGCAGCTCCCGCAACGGCAAATCCGGCTTGCTGACCGCAGCCAGCACCTCGCCGGTTTCGATGTCCAGCACCACCGCCGCGCCGTTGAGCGGCTGGCCCACCTTCGCCTGGTGGTCCTCTTCCCGGCTGTGCCAGGGCTGGCTCTGCATCAGCCCGATCGATGGGTCCATCAGCGCCTGGATGCGGGCCTGCAGCGCGATGTCGATCGACAACGTCACGTCCTGGCCCGGGACGGGCGCGGTGATGTCTTTGGCGCCGGTGTCCAGGTGCGTGACCTGCCAGCCGCGCACGCCCCGCAACACATCCTCGAACACCGCTTCGACCCCGCTGCCCCCCGCCCGGTCACCCGCGAGGTATCCGCCGCGGTCCCGGGCCTTGTGGAACGGCCGGCGACTCTCATCCTCGGCCCAGATGTCACGCATCAACCCCAGCAGGTGCAGCCCCACCCCCTCGGCCGCCATCTCCCGCGGCTGGGCCTCGAACCGGTCCCGCAACACCGAAGGCAACGAATCGGTCGGCACAACCACCGTCTGCGTCTCGAACGGATACCGCCGCTGCTTGGGCCGCAGCAACTCGACTTCCAGCCAGACCTTGAGCGCCTGCTGCGAGACGTAATCGCCCCCCTCCTCCAGGCGGCGCTGCGTCTCTCGCACCTCCTCGGCCTCCGCCTCGGCGATGAAGCCCGCGATCAGGCCCCGCGTGGCGTCGCCGACGTCTCCGAGGATAGCGTGCTTCCAGGTCTCTTCCTGCACCGACTCGACCGCGTCGGCCCAGGCGACCGGCTCCTCCAGATCGGCCGCCATGCGCGCCTGGCGGCGGCGGGTGTGGCCGGCGCCGATCTGCTGGACCCGCCGGATGATCGTCGCCCGACGCGCTTCGATCCGCTCTCGCTCGATCGCCCCCACCTCGGCCAGCACGCTCCAGAGCATCTCCGCCTGCTCGTCATACTTCGGCTGAAGCTCGGCGACCAACGCCTCGCGTTCGGTCCGGTCCATCTCGCCCCACGTCTCGCGGTGGGCCCGCTTCGCCTCGCGATAGGCCTGGTTGTACGCCCAGTCGCCGGTGATCACGTCGTAGTCGACCACCACCGCGAAGCCGGGCTCATCGTGAGCCAGCACCCGGCCCTTGCGGTCGAGGATGTGGCCGCGCACGGTCGGGATCGGCCGCTCGGTCAGCAGCGCGTTTTCCGCGCGGAGCCGGCGCTCGCGGTGCTCCTCGCCCACCGCCAGACGCGCGGTCTGCAGCCCCAGCACGGCCACGACCAATAACATCACCGCCGCCAGCAGCAGCAGCCGGCGGTGAAACATGCTGGGGACCTGGCGGCGCAACGCCTTGCGCATCAACGACCTTCCATGGCTCACGGCGGGATTGAAAACAGTTTCAGCCCCTTATTCTATCGGGGATCACCCGCCTCATTCTGAAGCATGCTCGCCGATCAGCGGTACGAAACGGCACGGCGTGTGTTCGCTCTCCTGAAGCCGACCGGCCCGCTTCTCGATCAGGGTCAGGACCTGCTCGCCGGGCGGGCCGATCGGCATGACCATCCGCCCGCCCTCGGCCAGTTGCGCCAGCAGCGGCGGGGGTGTCTCCGCCGCGCCCGCCGTCACGAGCACCCGGTCGAACGGCGCCTCCGCGGGGTCGCCGAGCGTGCCGTCGCCCACACGGATAACCGGGTTCGCGCCGGGCAGGACCTCCTTCAGGACCCGCCGGGCCGCCTCCGCCAGGGACGCGTTCCGCTCGATGCTGACCACCCGGGCCCCCATCGCCGCGAGGATCGCGGTCTGGTAACCGCTGCCGGTCCCGATCTCCAGCACCTTCACCCCCGGCCGCACCGCCAGCAACTGCGTCATCTTGGCCACGATGTAGGGCTGGCTGATGGTCTGCTCGTCCCGGGTGGGCAGGGCCTTGTCGGCATAGGCTTCCTTGAGCGGCGCCCCAGGTACGAAGCGGCTGCGCGGGATGAGGCGCATGGCCTCGAGCACCGCCGGGTCGTGGATGCCCCTGCGTTCGATCTGGTCGCGAACCATCAACTCACGCAGCCGCCGCTCGTCCATCCTTTTTATCCTATCCCCAACCCTTGACAGCCGGGGCCCGCCGCGACACACTGCATGGGTTCACAAGGAGGTGAACGATGACGAGCATGAGCAATGGACTGCCCTCTCCCGCCCCCGCCGACCCCCCTTCCGGCGTCCCCGTGCCCGAGATCGCCGGCCGGATCCCGATCCCGGCCCCGCCCGCCCCGGCCCCGCGCAGGCCGTCGCCCAACCTCGGCCGCGAGCAGATCCTCGACGCCACGCTCGACGCGTTGCGTGAAAACGGCTACGACGGCGCGACGATCCGCAACATCGCCAAACGCTTGGGCTGCGCGGTGGGCTCGATCTATCGGTACTTTCCCGATAAGCGCACCCTCCTCCAGGCCGTGACCCACCGTTTGTTCGAGCCGATCGTACGCCAGATCGAAGCCGGCGCCTCGATCGACGCGACCGCCACGGCCTACACCGCGGCCGCCGAGCGGGAGCCGGAGATGTACCGGCTCATGTTCTGGCTCAGCAGCGTTGGACAGCCCGCCGCCGTCCTGCCGCCGGTGGTGGAGCAGATCCTCGATGGCTGGGCCAACCGCCTGGCGGATCGACGTCGGGCGGAGCGGTTCTGGTCGCAACTGCACGGCTGCCTCATGCTCGGCCGCCCGCTGAACGACGCCGCCGCGACACCCGCCCGGCCCACCTCCCCCACCCCCGTGATCCTCCAGTCCACCCCGCCCACTCCATCATCGACCCGCACTGCCGCCGAAGACATGACCCTGCTCTGACCACGACAAGCTGACGTTAACCCTAAATTGCACGCCTGACGTCATTTGGCTAAGATTAAAATCAATTGGAGGCGTCGGTCTTTTTCAATGTCCGAACGTGTGGGTTCGGACAGTCGGCGCCGGGGGACATGACCGGGAGCGGTTTGAGACATGTTTGACTACTTTTTCGGGGCGTCCGGGAGCGTTCGGGGTTTCCTGATCACACTGACAGCGACGGCGGGTGTGTTACTGGCCGCTCACGTGTCGAACGCTCAGATTTACCAGTCCATGCAGGCATCGACGCAGGCATCGACACCCCGCGATCAGGTCGACCCGACCGGGCTCACGACATCATCCCTGTGGCTGAGGCTGGGGCTGGGGCTCCCCGGGATCGCCTCAGCGAGCGGGAGTTCCCCGTTCTCAACCGCCGTCAGCTTTGGGAGCGGGTCGCTGATCCCGAACGTGCCCCCCTTCGACTTCTTCAGCGGGCTGCCGAACCCGTACACGCCGCCCACCGCCAGCGGGCTGCAGGTCCCGGGCGTGACCCCCGGCGTCCACGTCGGTGCGGACGACCCGGAGCAGTATAGCGACGTCTCGTATGACGATTACCTGCGCCAGTTTTCCGAGCCCGCCGGGCTGACCAATGACGAATACCTCGACGCGGTCGAGGAGACGTACGGGGTCACCGAGGATTATCTACGAGACGATTACGTCGCCGGCGGCGTCCTATTCGCATCGAGCGGCCCGATCGAGCCTTCCCCTGATCTATTCGCATTCTCCGAAACGTTCCTGTTATCTTCCGAGCTTCTGGCGAACAATATCGCCGTCGTGCCCGAGCCGATGACCGCCGCGGTCCTGGGATTGGGGACACTGCTCCTGCTCCGCCGCCGGCCGGCCAAACCACGATGACCCCACCGATAGCCGGGCCGCTACGCGGCCCCGGCCCACGCGGGCGTCGCCCAGCCGGCTACGTTTGAATCGCTTACATCACCCCGCCGAACCGCCGCTGGCGGCTGGCGAAGTCGCGCAGCGCGTCGTGGAACTGCGGGACCTTGAAATCGGGCCAGCAGACCTCGCTGACGTGGATCTCGGCGTAGCTGATCTGCCAGAGCAGGTAGTTGCTCAGCCGACGCTCGCCGGCGGTGCGGATCAGCAGGTCCGGGTCGGGCAGGCCCGCGGTGTAGAGGTGATCGCTGATCGTTTGCTCATCGATGGCGGCGGGGTCGATTTCGCCAGCCCGGGCCTGTCGGGCGATGCTGCGCACCGCGTCGGTGATCTCGGCGCGGGAGCCGTAGTTGATCGCCAGCACCAGGTGCATGCCGGTGCAGCCGCCGGTCAGGGCGGTGGTCTGGTCGAGTTCGTTGAGCACCGCGGGGGGCAGCCCCTCACGCTGGCCGATCTGCCGGAACCGGATGTTGTTGTCAACCATCGTCGAACGCTCTTTGATGAGGTATTCGACGTACAGCTCCATGAGGCACTCGACCTCTTCGGGGGAGCGTGACCAGTTCTCGGTCGAGAAGCTGTAGAGGGTGAGGGCCTGCAGACCGAGGCGGGCGGACTCGGTGACGACGTCGCGCACGGCCTCGGCGCCCTTGCGGTGGCCGTAGGTCCGGCCGCGGCCCCGGGCTTCGGCCCAGCGTCCGTTGCCATCCATGATGATCGCCACATGGCGCGGCAGCCGATCGGCGGGGACGGCCAGGTCCAGCGATGTCTCAGGCTGTGGCGTGGTGGTCGGACTCATGCGTTTCGCCCATTGTAGTCGCGCGGCGCCGGTCCTTGCGGGGCGGCCGCTACCCCCGGGGCAACGCCTGGTCTCGACGGGGGCCGACGCAGACAACCCGCACCGGCGTCCCCACGAACGCTTCGACCCGTTCAATGTAACGTTTGGCGGCCCCGGGCAGTTCGTCAAAATCGCGCGCGTCCCCGATCTGTTCCGAAAAACCGGGCAGGGTTTCGTAAACCGGCGTCGCCTCGGCCAGCACGTCCGCATCAGGCGGGAAGTGCTCAAGCCGCCGACCCCGGTGGTCGTAGCCGACGCAGACCTTCAGCTCTTCCAGACCCGACAGGACGCTCAGGCCGGTGCAGCACAGCGCGGTGGCGCCGTTGAGCTGCGCCGAGTACCGCACGGCGGTCAGGTCCAGCCAGCCGCAGCGCCGCGGCCGGCCGGTGGTGGTGCCGAACTCATTGCCGTTATTGCGGATGTGCTCTCCGATTGCGTCGTTCAGCTCGGTCGGGTGCGGCCCGCCGCCGACGCGCGAGGTGTACATCTTCGCCACCCCCACCACGTGATTGAGGCAGCGGCCGGGCAGCCCCGTGCCGGACCCCACCCCGAGGGCCGAGGTGCTGCTGGAAGTCACGAACGGGTACGTGCCGTGATCCACGTCCAGCAGCGCGGCGTTGGCGCCCTCGAACAGCACCCGCTTGCCGCCGTCGATCGTGTCGTGCAGGAGGCGGAACGTGTCGGTAATGAAGGGGCGAAGCGCCTCGCCCTGAGCCGCGGCCTGTTCAAAAATGACGCCGGGGTCGAACGGCTCGAACGGCTGGCCGCACTGGTCGGCCAACGCCTTGAGCAGCCCGTTCTTGATCGACACGACCCGCTGGAGCTTCGACCGCAGCTTGTCCGGCTCGAGCAATTCCCCCATGCGGACCGCGGTCGACCGCAGCGCCTTGTCGGCGTAGCACGGCCCGATCCCCCGGCCGGTCGTGCCGATGGCGGCGTTCGACTCCCAGGCCTGCGCCACGGCGCCGTCGTACAGGGCGTCCTGCACCTTGTGATACGGCAGGACCACGTGGGCCCGGTCGCTGATGCGGAGGTTGTCGCCGACCTGAACCCCCCGCTCGCGCAGGCCGGTGATCTCCTTGAGGATGCCGGTTTCGAGCGAGGGATCGATCACCACGCCGTTGCCGATCACGTTGAGCTTGTCAGGGTAGAGGATGCCCGAGGGCAACAGGTGGAGGGCGAACTTCTGGTCGCCGATGTGGACCGAGTGGCCCGCGTTGTTGCCGCCGTTGTAGCGGACGACCGCGTCGTACCGCGCGGTGAGCAGGTCGACGAGCTGGCCCTTGCCCTCATCGCCCCATTGCAAGCCGACCACCGCGGCATGGCCCGCGGCGATCCCCAGGCGTTCCAGCAGGTCGCCGGGGCCCGCGGTGGGCGCGGCCACGGCCTGAGCATCTGACGGCATCGTTTCTACTTTCCTATGGCACGGGGACTCGGTCGGGGGCGGGCCGACCGGCGGCCGCCGGCGGCACAAGACTTTTCATTGTAACACAAAGGCTAACCGCTTCAGAACCGCAACATCAGCCATTGAGATGAAAAAGGCTTGTGTTCGGCCGTGGCGCTGGTATAAAAACTGCAGACTCCAGTGTCCTGAGCCGAACGCATGATCTATTCCAACGCCTGTGCCTACGCGATCCGCGCCCTCTCCCGCCTGGCGATGCTCCGCCCGGATGGATATGTCCTGCTCGACGAGTTGTGTGAGGGCTCGGACCTGCCGCGTCACTTCGTCGCCAAGATCTTCCAGGACCTGGTCCGCAAGGGCCTGCTCACCTCCGCCAAGGGCCGCGGCGGGGGGTTCGCCCTGGCCCGCAAGCCCGATAAGATCACGCTTTACGACATCGTCGCCATCGTCGACGGCACCGAAGACCTCGACGCCTGCGTCGTCGGCAACGCCAAGTGCGACGACAACCAGCCCTGCCCCCTCCACGACAACTGGAAGCCGATCCGCGACCAGCTCAAAGTCTTCCTCGCCCGCACCACGCTCGACCAGATGAGCGAGACGCTCGAAAACAAGCTCAACACCCTCGGCGAACCCCTGCCGGTGCTCGCCAGCAAGAGCAAGCCGGTGCGGCGGCGGTAGAAAAGCAGGAAAACAGGAAATACAGAAAGCAGGAAATGAAGATGAGCAGCGGCCGACAATGGCTTTGCTCTCAGATGCCTTTTATTTTCTGCTTTCTATATTTCCTGTTTTCCTGCTTTTTCAATCCCCCAACTGAACCGCTGCCGCCTTGAGGATGCCGGGGCGGGCCTTGAGGCGGTTGAGCAGCGCCTCAGGGGCCTCGGCGTCGAGCTTGAGCACCATCATCGCGGTGTCGTCCCGCCGGCTGATGGTCATGTCGGCGATGTTGACGCCTGCCTCGCCGAACTCCGCGCCGACGATGCCGATCATGCCGGGGCGGTCCTCGTTGAGCACGAACGCCATGTGGCCGGTGGGGACCATGTCCATGTGGTACCGGTTGATCTCGATGACGCGGGGCTGGTGATCGTCATACACCCGGCCGACGATCCGGCGGGTCTGGTCGGCGGCGGGGGTGGTCGGGTCGGTCGCGCCGGCGGGGCCGGTGACCTCGACCGTGAGCTGGCCGCCCGGGAGCTTGTCGTCCTCGCTCTGAACGGTGCGCACCTTGATGCCGCGCCGCTCGGCGACCTCGTTGACGTTGATGATATTGACCGGGTCGCTCAGGTAATCCTGGAGCAGGCAAACCAGCGCCTGGCGCTCGATCATGCTCGCGCCGCCGGCCAGGTCCTTGCCGACGACCTCGATGGTGACGCATGCGATGCCGCGGGTGATCATCGGGCTGATGAGCCGGGCCATGCGGCGGGCGAGGTCGACGTAGCGGCCCTGCATCGGGGTGAGGTCGATCTTGAGGCCCCCAGCGTTGACCGCGCCCTGGATGCCCTCGCCGCGGAGGTACGCCAGGCACGCCGCCGCGGCGTCGACGCTGACCGCCTGCTGGGCCTCCCTGGTCGAGGCGCCGAGGTGCGGGGTGGTCAGCAGGTGCGGGTGTTTCCGTAGCGGGCTGTCGGCGGGGGGGGGCTCGGCGGTGAACACGTCGAGCGCGGCGCCGGCGCACTTGCCGCTCTCGAGGGCCCGCATCAGATCGCTCTCGTCGACCACCCCGCCGCGGGCCGCGTTGACGACGTAGACCCCGTCGCGGCAGAGGGCGAAGGTCTGGGCGTTGAGCATGCCGCGGGTCGCGTCGTTGAGGGGGACGTGGAACGTCAGCACGTCGGCGTGCGGGACCATCTCCGCGAAATCGGTGAACATCCTGACCCGGCCGTCGAGCATGGTCTCGGCGTTGATAAATGGGTCGAACGCCACGACCTCCATCCCGAACGCGAGGGCGCGCTCGGCGACGGTCTGGCCGATCCGGCCGAACCCGATGACGCCCAGCGTCTTGCCGCAGAGTTGCCGGCCCTGGTACTTGCCGCGGTCCCACCCGCCGGCGGCCATCGTCCCGTGGGCGGGCCCGATGTTGCGCAGCAACGCCATCATCAGCGCGAACGCGTGCTCAGCCGTGGTGATGGTCGACGCCTCGGCGGTGTTCACCACGAGGATGCCCTGGGCGGTGGCGGCCTTGAGGTCGATGTTGTCCACGCCCACGCCGGCCCGGGCGATCACCTTGAGCCGGCCGGGGTTGGCGAGGATCTTTTCGGTCACCTGGATGCCCGAGCGGACGATCATGGCGTCGTGCTCGCCGACGATCGCCGCGTACTCGTCCTCACTGAGCCCGGGCTTGTTCACCAGCTCGGCGTCGGGCTGAGACTCAATAAACGCCAGGCCCTCCTGGGCGAGCTTGTCGGCGGCGAGGATCCTGAAGGTTGGTCGGGTTGGAGGCATTGTGTTTCGCTGCATCAAGGCGCAAAAAGCGCGAAAAAGAATGAGGTTATCGCGTGATGGCCGGCTTAAGGCGTACTTCCTGATCTGGAGTTCGGGGGCTCCGAAATGGATGCGTCAACCGTCTTCGATCCCGTGGAGCAAAGATAGCCGAACCATTGCGCCTGGGGGTTTCACTAAGGTTCCGATGTCCGCTTGCAGTATACTTGGCAAACCGCGGCATGACAGGTGGCCTCTTTCTGGCCTCCCTGTACACGGCCGATCGCGACAACTCCCCTCAAATCAGGCAAGCTTGCCGCCGGCCGGGTTGGCCGCGTCTGCATTCTGTGGGCGCCGCCGTCCGACACAGCGTCGCCGAGCCGCCGAAGGTGATCGCGACGCCCATCACCCGGACACTGTGGGGCGCCGACCCTGGTCATCGTAGATCGTCTGAGAGACCCGCCAGTCGGCGACGGGCATCTGCGACACGCATTGCGGGGTCGAACGCCGCGTCGGTCTCGTGCCCTTGACATTGGCTTACTCATGGATGACATAGAGCCTATGAATCTGCCCTAGGATCATCTAAACACTTTTAGTTAAAATTCGAAACAAAGGATCTAAGCACATTTGCCAATTTTTGATTACTGTCAAGACTGTCTGCAATCCGAATCAATGAATCCCGAATCTGGACTGGCAGGTTTCCTTGATGTCCCCCTGCAACAGATGTCCAATAAAATACAATATTTCGAGAAAATTGGACAAGCGTTTTCCTTGGCATTCGATCCATGAAGGAAGAAATGCGTTTCGCGTCATCAATGGATTTACTAATATATATTACACAGCAATCATCAAATCCTCCAAATATGCTTGGATCTTCGATCTCACTCAAGCAGATCTCCAAAGCATCTAGCATATCCGGGGGAGACTCTACCTCAAGTTGCTCTGACGCTGTATTAAAAGTAAAACTGCCCCGATTGGACAGACTCTCTGCGAGCAACACGGCCTTCACCAATTGTGTTGTGCGATTGCTTGTCTTTTTTGCCATATTCAATACTTTAACGATCTACACCAGTATCTTTGGAATCCATGTAGCGACATATCACTCGCTACCTCAGATTGCAGTCGGCATCGTAGGTATAGGTGATAGTGTTGTCAGTTGAGCCATCGGCGCCGGTAGTTACCGTGCCCGGCATGAACAAACCCGCGTCCGGTTGGCTGCCTCCTCCGTTCGGGCTGCGGCCCCAGCCAAGCGGGAAAAACAAGGGGACTTGTTAATCCTCTACTTTTAAATACGCTCAAGACGGGGGAATTACAGCCCTTGCTTTCTCAAAGTTTTCATGAAATGCGCCATCGCCGCAGCTGCAAGCGATGAATAGAACAAAATCGCAAGTGAAACCAAGCATGAAAAGAGCGCTTCGCTATTTATTTTCGTTGTATCTGAAGCCAAGTATTGAGCCCACATTATTAATCCAATCACACTAGCTGTAATGATGCAAATGTAAATCACGACCGCGGTGTAGACCCCTGCAATCTTCTTCAAATGTGTGGCAGTGTAGGAACCCGCTGCAAGCAACGGAACTATAGACATGGGACAGAGCAGTTCCGTGTATGGCAAGTAATCGACATTGCCGTAGACGCCAATGAAAACGACGCCAATGACAACGTAAAATCCCCAGACGCAACTGACGGACAACAAGAACCACGTGTTCAACGCCAAGAATTGTGGCAGCGCAATCTTTAGTGATCTTGCGAGTTTTACCATACCACATCAGTCAGGCGGGAAAAGGCCTATGTACTGAAGTTCATCATGCAGCCGCGCCCTTTGACCATCTATCACATAGCGCAGCACGGAACTCTCGCCTCCCAAGATTTCTGGATATCCATAACCACCAATCACCACACTCTTGATCGATACCCGCTTCAAGCACCTGCGAATGTGTGGGGGTGTCATCACAATAGTAACTGAGTGAATACAACTCGCCTCTCTGAGTGCGGATGGTTACGTTACATGTATTTCTCTGAAACCACCGCCTACGTCTTCGGACAAGAATTCCATCCCGCTCAAAGCTCCAGCTATTCGCGTCAACAGCCAGCCGCAAGTCGCCGTCAAGACAGAACACCGCCGATAGTACGTCATTCTGGCGATAATAGCCATTCGCCGTCTCGTTATTGCATGCAAAGCGATCGACAACCAACAGGCGCCTCGCATCAAAGCGAATACACGAGTCGTGTTTGTCCCAATCTCTAAGCAGGCAGATCAATCCCGATCCTTCAATACAGGGAGTGGAGCCGTGTTTGGAGTAGGCCTTCGCCAATTGACCTATTACCCTCACGGTTCATACCAATCACTATGTTAATCCAAGGGTCTGTCCCCTGGATTGAAGAGGCGGGTGGAGCCCGGCTCGGTGTACAGCGTCCTCACACCCACACGGGCCGGTCAGCCCCGCACCGCCTTGGCCGTGAACTCGCCGGCGTTGTCCGACCGGAGGCGCCCCGGCACGCCCCGCGTCGATCGCCACGCATTCCCGCGCGAACTCATCGATCACGGTCAGCATCCGGAAACGCTGAGCCGACATCGCAATCGACGCCCCAACTCTGCCAAGACGGCAATGTTGACGGCCGGGGATCCTTGCGTTAAGCTCTTGAAATGAGATTGAATCGCAGTTTTATTTGCGATTCTGCGAATGGAAAGGGTGGTGACCAGGTCGACAGTGCAAGACCGCCCGGCCACCTGGGTTATGGCAACCGGTGAAGGCCGCCGCGGAGCGAGCGTATCGTTTCCGCATCGTCCTGCTGCAAAGCACTCCCCCACCGGCTGCTCAAAACGTGTCGGACGGCGAACCGCCTGCCGGGTTCGCCGCCCGGCAGCGGCATGCCGCCACTGGGGAGCGGCGGCCGCCGTCCGACGCTTTTAGAAAGGAACGGCTGCGCCTGGCAAATCCGGACGAATGTGATCAGCGTTTGTTGAGGCGCTGCGGTCGCGTCCCGGCTACCCGTTATCGCCGACCCACGGACCGAAACCCCGCCCAACAATGCGACAGGAAACCACGCCACATGCTATTCCGGGGCGGGTCGGGGAAGTGTGATCTTCGAAAACCCAAGCTTGACGCATTACGCCACGAGGCGTATTTTTAATCGCCGTTAAGATTGAGAATGTGTCTCAATAAATTAATTGGCAGGTGGGTCGAAAGGAAAACAACCCCCTTAAGCCCAAACACAGAGTCCCAACACCACCCACTCTGCTTTAAAGCGGAACTCAATCCTCAAGAAAAGGAAATCCACCATGATCATGCACCACAGGCTGCGGAATCATGTGTTCGCGCTCGCCGTCGCCGCCGCTCTGGCGGGGATCGCGGGCCACGCCCAAGCGGCGTTTCTCAATCCCTCGTTGCCCGGCGCCTCGGAGTACGAAGGCTGGTCCGACATGACCATAACCCGGCTTGGAGCGTCGTATGGAACCTTCCCGGGCGCCAGCCCGTGGCCGAACGCCATCGCTCCGAACGAGTCCGGGTCGGCCGGCAACGCGGGCTTCAACAAAGTGTCGGGGAACGGGTTTCCATCCGGCTCCTCCCTTTACGCCCCGTTTACCAGTTCGGTCTTTGAAATCGAAAACACGGACACGTTCAGCCTGAGTGATATCGAGACGGTCGTCTTCCAGATCGATATCGGCCCGGGTGATGGCGGCAACTTCTTCGACGCGGCGCCAACCCTCAGCTACAACGGCGGCACTCAGTCGCTTGCGGCGGATTACACGGCCACCGCGTCCGGGAGTTACCCCTTCACCAACCCTGTCAACCCCACGGAAACGGGGACGACGACCATCTTTCAGTACCAGTGGGACCTGAGCGGCCTCGGAGCCGTAACGGACTACGAAATCCAATGGACCACTCACTCCCATTCCCAGACTTATGAACTGCAGGTGGATGTGGGCGACACGTTCGCCCGCGTCATCCCCGAACCCGGCTCCGCCATCCTCATGTCGGCTGCGCTGCTGACCCTCGGATCCGCGAGGGTTCGGCGTTCACGGCGATAGGTCCAGCCCAATCCTCTCTCTCACGACCCGCCGGGTTAGCGAGACAGGGGACCAGGCGTTGAAAGCATTGGCCGGCGGACACGCCGGCCGATGCCTTTTCATAGACGGAGTGAACACGCCATGGGCAAAACATTGCGCGCTTTCACCCTGATCGAACTGCTCGTGGTCATCGGCATCATCTCGATCCTCATCGGGATTCTCCTGCCGGTCCTCGGCCGCGGCCGCGACAACGCCGAACGCGTGGCCGAGCTGGCCGCGGCGCGGACGCTGGGCAAGGCGTACCTCGGCCGGGCGTTGTCGCGCGACGGCGAGTTGCTGGTCGGCTACACCAGGACCGAGCCGGCCACCGATGGCAACGGCAACACGATCCCCGGCGAGGCCGCGTTCCGCTATCCCTGGCGGCTGGTCGAGCACCTCGACCACGGCATCAACGGCTCGGTGCTCGTCAACGAACAAGCCGACAGGCTCGCCAAACGGCCCGCGGGGATGACCGAACCGGGCTGGTGGTACGCGGTCAGCGTGGAGCCGAGCTTAGGGCTCAACTACCACCACCTCGGCGGCAACACCGACAATACCGCCTTTAACCAGGTGGGCATCATCCATCGGCTGGATGACGCGGCGGCCCCCAGCCGGATGATCGTGTTCGCTTCGGCCCGCACAGACACCATGACGCCGGGGCAATATACGCCCGGGGGCTTCCGCATCGCTTCGCCCAACGACAGCATCTATGGCTGGCCGAACGTGGCCTACACGTACGGAGGCGGATCGTTCCTGACCGGCAACGTCGACCCGCGATGGGACGACCGTGCCGTGGCGGCGCACCTTGACGGCCACGCCGAGATGCTGAGCGTGGACGACCTGCGTGACATGACGCGCTGGTCCAACGCCGCGGCCGAGGCGGGCGACCCGGACTGGCAGCCATAGCCCCACGTCAGCAGGCAAGCCGGTCCTGAGCGCAGCGAAGGTCCGGATGGTTTTCACCGACGCGATCCGGACCTTCGCTGCGCTCAGGGCCGGCTTCTCATGCCGCTGTTTGACGGTTTTGCCGAATCCGTCCCAACGCGGATCGCCGGGAACGTAAAATTGATGGATGGCCAAAGCCGCCCACGCCGATACATTGCGGTTGAACTCGCCGATCGAGGACGCGCCCGGTGTCGGGCCGGCGCGGGCCCGGCTGTTCGAGCGTCTGGGTGTGCGCACGGTCGGCGACCTGCTGCGCCACCTGCCGATGCGCCACGAATTCGAGGCGGCGGAAGGCGGCGTCGACGACCTGCCGGTCGGCGCGGTCGGGTCGGTGCGCGGGACGATCGTGGCGGCGCGTTTCGTGCCATCCATGGGGTTCGGCAAGAAAGGCCGGTTCGAGGCGACGCTGCGCGATGCGCAGGGCCAGACGGTGAGCCTGACGTGGTTCAATGCCCGCTACCTGCAGGACAAGCTGCACCCGGGGATGGTGCTGCGGGTCCAGGGGAAGAACAAGCCGTACAACGGGTATCCGCAGATCGTCAACCCCAAGTGGGAAGCGCTCGACGACGATGAGCCGCCCGAGGCGGCCGAACGGGTGCGGCCGATCTACCCCGCCGCCGAGGACCTGCCGTCACGCGTTATCGAGAAGGTGGTGGAGCAGACCGCGCCGCGGGCGCTGCCCCTGGTGGCCGATCCGTTGCCCGCCGAGTTGCTGCACCATCACAACATGCCCGCGCTGGACGAGGCGTATCGCATGATGCACCAGCCGGCGCATATGGATGAAGCGGCCGAGGCGAGGCGGCGGCTGGCGTTCAATGAACTGCTGCTGTTGCAGTTGGGCATCGCGATGAAACGCCGGTTCGTGCAGGACCGGCTGACCGCCCCGCCGCTGCCGCACAACGCGGCGATCGATGAGCATATCCGGGAACGGTTCCCGTTCGAGCTGACGCCGGCTCAGAAGAAAGTGGTCGGCGAGGTCGCGGACGACCTGTCCAAGACCAGGCCGATGAACCGGCTGGTGCAGGGCGACGTGGGCGCGGGGAAGACCGTGGTGGCGTTGTACGGCCTGCTGATGGCGGTGCTGGACCGCAAGCAGGGCGCCCTCATGGCGCCGACCGAGCTGCTCGCCGAGCAGCACTTCGCGTCGATCAGCGCGATGCTCGAAGGGTCCAGCATCCGCCTCGCCCTGTTCACCGGCGCCCGCAACGGCGAGCGGGCGGAGACGCTCGACGCGATCAAGGCCGGCGAGGTCGACATCGTCGTCGGCACCCACGCCCTGCTGTCCGACACCGTGGCGTTTCACGACCTGGCGTTGATGGTGATCGACGAGCAGCACCGTTTCGGCGTGATGCAGCGGGCCGCGTTCCGCATGGGGCCGAAAGACGCGCCGATCCGCCGCGTGCCCCACCACCTGGTGATGACCGCCACGCCGATCCCGCGCACCCTGAGCCTGACGGTGTTCGGCGACCTCGACGTCTCCACCATCGACACCCTCCCGCCCGGCCGTATCCCGGTGACCAACCGCGTGGTGGGACAGGACAAGTCCGACGAGGTCTACCGCTACCTCAACACCCGCCTGGAGCGCGGCGAGCAAGCGTACATCGTCGTCCCCACGATCGACGCCGCCGGGCACGAAACGGCCCAGCAACTCAAGAGCGTCAACGAGCTGGCGAAGCTGATTCAGGACAAGTACTGCGGCGGGTTCAAGGTCGCGGCGGTGCACGGCCGACTCAAACGCGAGACCCGGCAGCGGATCATGGACCGGTTCCGCCGCGGCGAGGTCCACGTCCTGGTCGCGACCACGGTGATCGAGGTCGGCGTCGACGTGCCCAACGCGTCGGTGATGATCATCGAGCACGCCGAGCGGTTCGGGCTGGCCCAACTCCATCAGCTCCGCGGGCGCGTGGGGCGCGGCGACGACGGGCGACGGAGCCTCTGCGTCTTCATCGCCGAGCCGACCACCGAAGACGGGCGGAAACGCATGGATGCGATCGCGTCGAGCAACGACGGGTTCAAGATCGCCGAGATGGACCTGCAGATCCGGGGCATGGGCGATTTCTTCGGCACCCGGCAATCAGGCGCGGCGCCGCTGAAGGTCGCGGCGATCCCCGACGACATGGACCTGCTGCTCCTGGCCCGGCGCGACGCCCAGAAGATGGTCGACGCCGATCCTTACCTCACGCACGACGACCACCTGCTGCTGCGAAAAGTCCTGCTGCAGCACCACGGCGAAGCGTTGGGGCTGATCGATGTGGGGTGATGGAAGCCGGCCCTGAGCGCAGCGAAGGTCCGGATCGCGCCGGCGAAAAACATCCGGACCTTCGCTTCGCTCAGGTCCGGCTTTACTGCGCGTCGCGGTACCAGCGGGCGATCTGCTCCACGCCGAGCGAAAGGTAGTGACCGTCGCGGGCGGCCGCCAAGTCCTCGAGGTCGAACGCATCCGCGCCGATCAACACGGCGTCGAATCGTGCGTCGGGGATCTGGTCGAGTGTCTGGGTAACGGCCTCCACGTCGTTGCGGCGCAGATCGTGCCCCGTGATCAGGATCAGGGTGTCGGGCGCGGCCTTCGCCGACTCGGCCAGCGACGGCTGGAGCGGCGCTTCGCCGCGCGCGGTGATCTGCTGCTGGAACGTGTCGAGCCCGGACGCCGAAAGCTCAGCGGTGGGCGTCATTTGCTCGGGGTAGAGCCGTGGCTTGGATTCGGTGGCGTAGATCAGCTGCACCGACCCCGCCGGGCCTCGCGTCAGGCCTTTGGCGAGCATGTCCTGAACGGGGCCGAGCCATTCGCGCGAGCTGGCCGAAGCGTCCACGAGGATGACCGTCTTGCGGCCCAGCGGCAGGCCGACCACGTTGGGTTTCTCAAGCAGGTATGGGTTGATGTCCGGGTCGTAGCCGAACTCCTGGACGACCGCCTGGCTGGGGGCGGGCCCGGTGGGGCCGGTGACGAGCATGTAGACGGCGAAGAGGCAGATCGCGAGCACGGCGGCGATGACGGCGAAGAAGACGAGTGCGGTGGCGACGCGCACGCCGGCGCGTTTGCCGCGCGCGGTGGGGATATCGGTGTCGCGGAGCCGGACGGTGCGGCCGTCGGCGGTGGTGACGCTCTCGGCGTCCTTCGGGATGACCTGGGCTTTCATCGGGGTCGCGGGCCGGGACGAGGTCGGCGTCTGCGGTCGGCCGCCGGGCGCATCGGGACGCGCGGGGCGGCCCCCGGACGGCTTAGGCAAGGCAGGCACGGTCATGAGGGTCGAACAGTTCGAACAGCGGCAGACGCCGCCGGCGAAACCCGAGTCGAGCTCGAGCACCGCGCCGCACGACGGACATTCCAATTCCAGCATCGCCATGGTCGGGCCTCGGGTGGGTTCAGACGGATCGGATGAAGAAAACGTCGGCTCAGTCCGCCTGCGGAGCCCAAAGATAGTACACGCCCACCGGCGTATCGAACCCGGGCAGGCCGCCGTCCATGTTGATCTGGGCGAGATTGACCTGCGTGGTCGGCCCGCCGGGGCTCGGGCTCGCGGCGTAGGCCGAGCCGACGTAGCGCAGCGGGCGGTGGTAGATCACCAGGCTCGCGGCCTCGATGCCCGCCAACTCGTTGGCGGCGTCCAGCGCGTCATACAGATCGCCCGCGGCGTCGACCAGGCCGAGCTTCGCCGCGTCGGCGCCGCTGAGCACCCGGCCGTCGGTCACCGCCGACCAATCGCTTTCCGCGATCTGCGGCCGGGCGGCGTGGACCACCGTCTTGAACTGGTCGTAAAACTCCACCACCAGGGCTTCGAGCGTTTGCCGTTGATCGGGCGTCATCACGCTCAGCGGCGAACCCGCGTCCTTGTTGGGCCCGGAAACGATCGCGTCGGTCTGCACGCCGATCCGCGACAGCGCCGGCTTGACGCTGATGGTCTGAACGATGACGCCGATGCTGCCGGTGATCGACGTGGGGTAAGCGACGATCCGGTCGGCGCCGCACGCCACGTAGTAGCCCCCGCTCGCGGCCACGTCCATCAGCAAGGCGACCACCGGCTTGCCCGACTCCTGCCTGAACCGCAACACCTCACGATACATCACGTCGCTCGCGGTGACCGTTCCCCCCGGGGAGTTGATCCGCAGGATCACCGCCTTGACGCGCCGGTCGTCGCGCACGGCGACGAGCGTCTCCTGAAAATCGCTGACGGGGTGGTCCCCCTCACGGATCAGCCCCGGGCGGCGGCCATTGAGCAGCATCCCGCTCACATCAACGATCGCCACCTGGTCGCGGGTCCCCTCGGCCTTATCGATCACGGTCTTTTTCAGCTTCTGGTCGCCGGGGTCGACCCCGACCACGAACGTCACCGGCCCGCAACCCGCGAGCGTGGCGGCCGCCATCAACATCCATGCCCATCCTGATCGACGCATCACGGTATCGTAGCCGCATCCCGGGGCCAAAGATACGGGCCCACTTCAACGAAGCCCCGCCTGCGCATGCGGGGCTCCAAACTCTGTAAAATCAGGGTTCGGGAATGTAGCTCAGCGGTTAGAGCAGGGCACTCATAATGCCTCGGTCCTCGGTTCGAATCCGAGCATTCCCATTTCCGTCAAAGGGCCGCCGGTGTCCCGCTAACTCAATATCTCACCATGGAGTTAGGTTTATACGGAACCAGGACGCGATACAGAAAGTCGTGAGCGTGCAGGCGCAGGCGGTAGATCGCGGACCGAAGCTTCATCTGTTCAAGACCATTCACCTTGGGGTTGGGGCGGGTAAAGTCCTCCTTGGTGAGCAGGACGCGGGTGAGCGGGGAGATGTCTTCAGAAGCGAAACGCTCGCCGAGACACCACGCGGCAAATGCACGGTGATCGGGGCTGTGTTGTTCCCCGAGTGCGTCGACCAGCAACGGCGTGGCGAGATCGTCGCCCGAACGGCGGAGGCCGGCCATCATTTCCATGGTGAGGATACGGTTGTGGCCGAACTCGTTGAGGAGGACCCACCGGGCGCTGCGATCGGCCACCTGGTTGACGCCGATGATGGCGGCGCGACGGCCCAGGGTCTGTAAGAGCGACCATTCCTGGTCCATATCGATCGCGGGCCGCGGCTCGGCATCCTGGAAGGGATCGGTTTGAGGCTGGCCGGGGCGGGTCTTGGGGAGGGGGTGGCCGAGGTATCGGCCCGCGAGAGCAGCGGTGTCGGGGGCGCCGAGCATCCCCAGCGCCATGATGCCGTAGCCGGCGAGCGTCGCATCTTTAGACCAGTCTCTGGCGGTTTCACGTAAGGTCTCGATATTCTTTTCGTCGCCACTGATGCCCAACGCCGTCAACGCGGCGGCGCGCACGCTCGGATTCTCATCGTCAGCGATGATGGCCCTCAGCCGTCGGGTCATCCGACGGCGGACCCGCTCGTATTCATTGGGCCTGACGCCGGCCTGAGCCGCCTCATGCCAACGCCGCAGAAGCACCCCCAAGCCTAACGCCGCGAACCCTCGGCTGGGTGAAAAAGCCCCGTGATCTACCACCGTGGGCCGCCGCCTGCCATGCAATAACTCATGCCGCCCTTCCATGACCTCGGCGAGCAGTTCGGCTTCATTCAACCGGCCCACCCGGCCCAGCGATATCAGGCCGACGCGCAGCTCAAGATGCGCTGGATCATTCAGTTGGCCGGCGTCGCTGCCGGGCCCTTGGTGAATCCAACCGAGATCAAGCCGATAACGTTTCTGGTACTGGCCGACCTGGATCATCTTGTAAGCCCGGTTCAACGCACGGACCGCCAGCGAGGGCTTACGACGATCAAAATCGCCGCGATAGTGGCCCAATGCGATCCCCGCCGCGGTCCGGATCCCAACGGCATCGACCCATTGCCACGCCATGATCCAACCTGGCCCCGTATAACGTCCCCACGCTTCACTCAGAGCGGGGTTGCGGTGCCAGTCGCCTGACTGGTGATAAAGATTGCTCAACAACTTCACATCTTCCGGGTCTGCATGCTCGCCCAACGCCAGCACGGCCTGGCTTACCGCTTGAGCGTCGGGCGACTCCCGAACGATCTTTCGCATCAACGGGAGATAGCCGGCGGGCCTGCGGTGACGGATCAGCCAGACCGCCATCTCTCGGACATCGACGGAGCGGCTTTGGGTCAGCAGGCGCCGCACGTTGTCGTAAACGCTGTCGGACGGATCGTCCATCAGGGCGATGCCGACAAGCCAGCCGATCGTCTCGTCTTCGCCCAGCCCTTGATGGGCTTGAAGCAGGAAATCCCGGGCCTGGTCGCCCCCGATCATCGCCAACGCCAACCACGCGGCTTGCCGGACGTCGCGGGAAGAGTCGGAGACGAGCTGCACCAACCGGTCGGTCTGGGTTTGCGCGCCCGTCCGGCCTAACGCCAGCGCCGCGGCGGCCCGCACCTGAGGCGACTTTGCGCGGGTCGCTTCGACAAGCGCAGCGACGACTTCCGGAGGCGCCGTTTGACGTCGAACAGGTCTGGCCTCGCGGTCGCGTTCATCATCCTCATGCCCGAGATAAACGTGGCGGTTGGCCTCCCACCAATGAAGCCAGGACCACCACGCGTCCACCCATTCAGTGCCGCTGGGTTTCCAGGGCTCGCCCGGCTCCAACTGTGCACAAGCCCCAGAGGTTGGAATAACCAACATCAATACGATCAAGAACTTATTCATCAAGCGACTGCCCCCTTGGACCCCGTTACGCTGAATCCGACGCCATGGTTGACGCCGACGTCTACAGGTTCAGACGGAGCGATGAAACCATTTTTCCAAGGACGCCTCTTGAAGCGCCCTGCTGCCGACGTCGGAATCGGAGTGTATGGGCTTTGGAGATCAGGTCGCGGCGGCGGAATTGATCGAAGGCGAGGCGGGCAGGCTCACTCCGCTGTCGAGGTAGGCCCGGATGGAGCGGACCACGCCGGGGACGTCGAGGCCGACCTCGGCCAACTGGTCGGCCCGGCTGGCGTGGCGGACCCACTGCTCGGGGTGGCCCAGGCGACGGATGTGGTCGGTCGGCAGGCCATGATCGTTACAGGCCTCCAGGACGGACGAGCCGAACCCGCCGATCCGGGCGTGGTCTTCGATCGTCATGAGCTTGACGCCCCGTTCGGTCAGGTCGCGCACCAGCTCCAGGTCCACCGGTTTGGCGAACCGGGCGTCGTACACCGCGATGTCGTACCCCTGGCTCTCGAGCTGGCGGGCGGCGTCGATCGCGGTGTAGACCGTGAAACCGTACGCCAGGATCGCCAGGTCGGGCGTGCTGGAGAGGCCCGGCCGAACGAGGTTGGCCTTGCCCAACTCGAACGGCGGGACGTCTTCCTGCACGGGCGTGGGGACGGTGTCGCGCGGGTAGCGGATCAACGAGGCGTTGTCCTCGTACCGCCGCATGAACTCGAGCCCGGCCCGCAGGTTCGGCTCGTCGCTGGCGGCGAGCATCACGGCCTTGGGGAACACCTTGTTCATCGCGATGTCCATGAACCCGTGCATCGGCGCCCCGTCCCCGCCGACATAGCCCGCCCGGTCCATGCAGATCCGCACCGGCAGGTCCTGCAGGGCGACCTCCTGGAACGTCTGGTCCAGCGCCCGCTGGCTGAAGGTGGAATAGACCGCGTAGAACGGCTTGATCCCCGCCTTGGCCATGCCGGCGGCCATGTCCATGCCGTGCGACTCGCAGAGGCCGCAGTCGATCGTGCGATCGGGGAATTTCGGGGCGACCTTGTCCAGCCCGGTGCCGTCGGGCATCGCGGCGGTGATCGCAACGATCTTCTCGTCCTTCCGCATCAGATCGATCATCGCGTCGCTGAACGCGTTGGTGAAGCTCTTGCCGGCGGTCTTCTTCTCGATCCGGCAGTCGCTGACCTCCATCTCATCAGGCAGCGTCTGCTTGAACTGCGACGGCTTGGGCGCGTGGAACCGGAACGGGTCCTGCTCCGAGGGGGCGAACCCCTTGCCCTTGACGGTCTTGACGTGGAGGAGGATCGGCCGATCGATGTCGCGGATCTCGGTGAGGATGTCGACGAGGTAGGGCAGGTCGTGGCCGTCGACCGGGCCGATGCAGACATGGCCGAAGTGCTCAAACATGTGGTCGGTGGCGATGGCGGTCTTGAGGATTCGGCCGCCGGCGTGGTAGACCTCCTCGAGCACGCCCCCGCCCGGGATGCGGTCGAGCACGTTCTTGGCGGCCTTCTTGATGTCGCCGAGGGTATGGCTGACACGGACCCGGTCGAAGTACTGGGCCATGGCGCCCTGCGGGTCGCCGATCGCCCGGCCGTTGTCGTTGAGGACGGTCAGAAACTGCCGCTTGAGGGTGCCGGCGAAGTTGAGGCCCTCCATCGCCAGGCCGTTGACGATCGACGAGTCGCCGATGACGTTGACGACGTGGCGGTCGTCCTCCCCCTTCATGTGGTCGCCCATCGCCAGACCCGTGGCGCAGGAGATGGACGTGCCGGCGTGCCCGACGCTGAAAAGGTCGTACTCGCTCTCGCGCGGCTCGGGGAACCCGGCCATGCCGCCCTTCTGCTTGAGGTTGGGGAACAGGTCCTGCCGGCCGGTGAGTAGCTTATGGGGATAGCACTGATGCCCGACGTCGAAGATGAGCCGGTCGTAGGCGAAGTCGTAGACGTAGTGGAGGGCGATGGTGAGCTCGATCACGCCGAGGTTGGAGGCGAAATGGCCCCCGGTGCGGGTGATCTGGTCGAGGATCATGCCCCGCAGTTCGTCGGCGACCTGCGTGAGCTGATCGATCGAGAGCTTCTTGAGGTCCTGGGGTCCGTGAATCGAGCGGAGGAGGTCATGCGGCATAGCCGTGGGCCTTTCGTGATTCGTGCTTCCTTGCACCGTCCGGGGTCAGGCCGCGGTGGAGACGCGGATCCAGCGGGCGGCTTTTCCTTTCACCACACGCGACCGTCCCCGAGCCTCACAGACGGCGAAGCGGCCGGCGGGTCGGGTTGGATCGTTCGGGGTGGGATTCATGGTTGATCGTTGGGTCAGCCAACGGGCTTCACTCAGGCGGGCGGCACAGCGCTGGGACACCCTGACCGAGGTTCACACGATTGTAATAAAACGTCGGTTCTAGCGCGTTGTCAAGGCTTTATTTATCCCGCACCGCCATGAACTGGCACAGCTCGCGGAGGGGCTCGGCGGCCGGGCCGAGCGGCTCGATCGCCTTCATGGCGGCGATCCGAAGCCGCTCCACCTCTTCCCGGCTGGCGTCCAGCCCGAGAATCGCGGGGTACGTCAGCTTGTCCTGGGCCTCGTCCTTGCCCGCGGTCTTGCCCAGGTGCTCGGTGGACTGGGTGACGTCGAGCACATCGTCGACGACCTGGAACATCAGCCCGATCGCCTCGGCGTAGCGGGTGAGGGCGTTGAGTTGCTTGGCGTCGGCGCCGCCGCAGATCCCGCCCATCCGGCACGACGCCCGCAGCAGGGCCGCGGTCTTGTGCTTGTGGACGATCTCCAGCCGCTCGATCGGCTCGAGGCTCTCGTCCCAGTCGGGCAGGGTGTCGCAGACCTGGCCGGCGATCATGTCGTTGGTCCCGATCGACAGCTCCCGGCAGATCGCGGCGATCAGGTTCGCGTCCTTGACGCGGGTGGCGACCAGCTCAAAGGCGAGGCTCACCAGCGCGTCGCCCGCCAGGATCGCCATCGCCTCGGACGTGTGCTTGTGCAGTGTCGGCCGGCCGCGCCGCAGGTCATCGTCGTCCATCGCGGGCAGGTCGTCGTGAACCAGCGAGAAAGCGTGGATCATCTCGATCGCCGCCGCCGGCGCCAGGGCCTGCTCGGCCGCCCCGCCCACGGCCTCGCACGACCGCACGACCAGGATCGGCCTCAGCCGCTTGCCGCCGCCCAGCAACGCGTACTCCACCGCCTCGCGGAGATTCGCGGGCATCGGACGGGCTTCCAGAAAATCGGCGACAAAGCCTTCAACCGCCTTCACGGGCGCCGTCATCGCCGCAAGGTCAAACGCCTTGGCGTCTGTCGTAGAACCAGCCATATATATCCTCAAGGAACCAACGCAGGTACCAGCCCCGCATTATACCACCCCCGATCGTTTAGCGGCTTGAACCCCAGCCCGGCTCTGTGGACCCCCGCAAAACACCCCATCCGCCATCGGCCATCTCACATCCGCCATTGCCTGCCCCGGCTAACCTGTCAGCCTCAGCGTGGTGGCGAGCCAACCGGCGATCGCGGCTGCGCCGTCGGGCGGCGCGGTGCGGGCCATGACCTGCCGCATCCCCTCCCGACGGTTGTCGTTGCTGAGCAGTTCCACCAGCGGGCCCGAGAGCTGCGCCACGTTGGCGATCGGGTCGACCTGATCCTTGACCAGCATCGCCGCCCCGCCGTTGACCAGGGCCTCGCAGTTGAATTTCTGGTGCTCATCCTTGTGATAGGGATAGGGCAGAAAGATCGCCGGGACCCGGTTGGCCCACACCTCGGCCACGCTCCCGGCCCCAGCGCGGGTGATCGCCAGGGTCGCGGCGCTCCAGACCAGCCCCATCTGGTTGCAGAACGCCTCGACCCGCGCCCGCACCCCGGCCGCCTCGTACGCCGCGGCGACCTCGTCGCGCTGTCCGGCCCCGCTGAGGTGAATCACCTGCCACTCGGCCAGCTCACGCCGCATCCGGGTCCGCGACACCAGTTCCATCATCATCTGGTTGATCGACGCTGCGCCCTGCGACCCGGCCGTCACCACGATCGTCTCCAGGTCCGGCCGCAGCCCCAGGTCCCACCGGGCCTTGCTCGGTTTGATCGTCCCCAACACCGAGTGGCGCAGCGGCAGGCCGATCGTCCGGGCCCGCGGCAGGTTGGCCTGCGGATAGACCGTGAACACCTCGCGGGCCCACCGCACGCCCATCCGGTTGGCCTTGCCCGGCACCGCGTCCAGGTTGACCAGCGCCGCCGCCAACCCCAGGCGCGCGCAGGCCCGCATCGTCGGCCCCGACACAAAGCCGCCCGTGCTCACGCACGCCCGCGCCCCCGTCTGCTTCACCAGCCGGCGGATGACCGCCTCGCTCGCCTTCATCCCCTGATAAAACCGCCACAGCCCCTTCGGACTCATCACCAACGGCGCCGCGGGCAGCGCGGTGAAGTCTTCGCCCAGCTTGTCCATGATCCGCCGATCGATGTCGCGTTGCGACACCACGAAGTGGGGCCGGACCGCCGCCCCCTGCTCGCGGAGCCGCTCAACCACCGCCGCGTTGGGGAAAATGTGCCCCCCCGACCCCCCACCCGCGAACAGGACCGTGCTCATGTGCTCGCCCCTCCGCTCAACCCGACCCCACCGGCAGCGCGGCGTTCGCATCCATCAATGAGACGCCCTGCTCTTCCAACGCGTTGGCGTTGTCGATCGCCGCGACCAGCCCCAGCGCCGCGGCCGTCATTACCCAGCCCGTGCCCCCCGACGACACCAGCGGCAGCGCGATCCCCTTGGTCGGCACGACCACCGCGACCACCGCGAGGTTGATCGCCGCCTGCAGCCCCAGCGTCAGCAGCACACCCAGCCCCACCAGCCGGCTGAAACCGTCGCGGCTGCGCTTGACCACGCCCAGCCCCACCCACAGCAGCACCAGGTACAGCATCACCACCGCCGCCGCCCCCGCGACGCCCAACTCCTCACAGATGATGGCGAAAATGAAGTCGGTCGTGTCCTCGGGAAGATACCCGAATTTCTGAAGGCCGTTGCCCAGCCCGCGCCCGGCCAGGCCGCCCTGGGCGATCGCCACCATCGACTGGATCGGGTGATACCCGCTGCCCGCCGGGTCGGCCCAGGGGTCCATGAACGCGGTGAGCCGCTGCCAACGGTACGGGCTGCGGTAGATCAGGGCCGCGAAGCCCGCGGCGGCCGCGAACCCGAGCCCGCCCAACTGCCACCATCTCGCCCCGCCCGCCAGGAGCACGCAGGCCCCCACCGCCGCGATCAGCACCGCGGTGCCCAGGTCCTCGACCACCACCACCCCGCAGCCCACCCCCAGCACGACGATCGCCGGCATCAGCCCCCACCCGAACCGCCCCATCACGCCCCGCCGCCGGGCGCACCACCATGCCAGCGTGATCACCATCATCCACTTCACCAACTCGCTGGGCTGGAAGCTCACCGGCCCGACCTGGAGCCATCGGCTCGCCCCGTTCACGCTCCGGCCGACCCCCGGCACCAGCGTCAGCGCGCACAGCCCCACCGCCACGGCCATCGCCCACGGCAACGGGTTGCGCCACCCCCGCGTCGCGTACACCCCCCGCAGGTCCAGCCGCGACATCGCCAGGCACGCCGCCGCCGCGAGCAGCGCGTAGATCGTGGTCCGACTCCCCAGGATGCCGGCGATCCCGCTCCCGCCGCCTTCCACGCCCACCCGCATGCCCGCCGAACGCACCATCAGCACCCCGATGCCCAGCAGCGCCAGCACACACAACTGCAGGATATGCGCGGACCGCAACATGCCTCTCTTATCGGCCTCGGGCCGCAAGGTCCGACAAATTACGCAAGGGCCTGCGGAAGCCGCTCATTTAACGAACCATCTGGCTCAAGGCGTGAGGTCCCTCTCCTCGAACACCTCTTTGGCGACCATAATGCCATTGATCGCCGCGGGGAACCCCGCGTAAACCGCCATCTGCAGCATCACCTCGATGATTTCCTGCGGCTGGCAGCCGACATTGAGCCCGCCGTGGATGTGCACCTTGAGTTGCGGCGCGGCCGTGCCCATGGCGGTGAGGGCGGCAATCGTGGCGAACTGCCGTGATCGCAGGTCCAGCCCGGGACGGGCGAAGACGTCGCCATAGGCGAAATCGATGATCCAGTCACCTATGTCGGGGGCGATCTCCTGAAGGCTTTCGAGAACCGCCTCGCCGGTCGCTCCGGTCAGGCGGTTCAACGCGGCGAGGCCGCGTTCGCGGCGGGTGGAGGAAGAGGCGGGGGGCATGATGGGCGCGGCTCCTTGCGTGGTTTGGGTCGGCGGTGAGGAAGCCCCGGGCGCGTCGCCCCGGGCGGACAGGCCGGCCAGGCCGGCCATGGAGATCCCTGTCAAAGCGGCTCCTTTCATGAAAAACGCCCGTCGCGGGGGGATGTCCTGGGGGGGTTGCGATGGTTTCGACATGGTGTTTGTCCTTTCAGTCATGCGCCTCACGGGCGGCCTATGTGATTAGCAGGCTAACTATGTGGGCGGGGCATGGGATTACGCGGCCACTGGGCTCACCACGCCGGTTCGGGCGCCTTACGCAAAAGTTTGAGCAGTTGCTCCAACTCACGCGGGCTGTAGTCCTCCAACAGTTCGGAGACCGCCGCGTAGTATCCCGGCATGATTTTGTCGAGCTTGGCAACCCCTTTGGGGGTCAGCCTCGCCTGAGACGTTCGCCCATCGGAGGGATCATCGAGGCACTCGACCAGCCCGTCCCGGGTCAGGCCTTCCAACAAACCGGTCATGGTCGGCCGGCTGACCCCCTGCTTCTGGGCAAGCACCGATGGCCGCGCGGCCCGGTCCGGCTCGCGCATCAGGAGGATCAGGGTGATCCATCGGCCGTGGAGCAGCCCGTGTTCCCGAAGCAGGCGATCGAGGAAATCGAGATAGTCGCTGCCGACCCGCATCAAACGCAGGAACGCTTCCGTGGCGAGCGGGTCGAGCCCCGGGTAGCGTTTGGCGAACTGATTGAAGATCGCAGAGCCGGGGATGTCGCGGAGCAGGAAGGCCATGATGCAAGCATATAATTAGCCAACTAACTATTCAAGCGTTTTTCTTGAATATGATCGTTCAGCGTCGGCCCGCGGGGCCGGGCTGTCGCGTGGATGCGAGGGACGCAGATCTATCCAGATCCGGACCTTCGGCCGCCTGCGGCGTCCTCAGGACCGGCTTTTTGCCTCAAGTCAATCAGCCGGTCGGCGCCGCGCCATAAGAAAGGTCTGGTCGTCGGTGCGCGGGTGCTCGCCGCGGAGGCGCTCCAACTCGTCCACAAGATGCTCGGCCAGCATCGAGACGGCGTCGTCTCCGCCGCCGGCCTGGAGCACCAGGTCTTTCACCCCGTCGGCGCCGAGGAGCTTGCCGCCGTCGACGGGCAGCTCGGTCAGCCCGTCGGTCGACAGGAACAGCAATTCGTTGATTTCCAGGCGGTCGCGGCTGGACGTCAGTTCGTCCGGCTGGAGCCCCAGCGGCAGGTGCTCGGCCTCCTGGAGCGACCGGGTCTCGCCGGCGGCGTCGAACACCAGGGCGGCGTGGTGCCCCGCGTTGATGCACTCGATCTCGCCGCTGCTCAGGTCGACCGCGGCGCAGATCATCGTGACGAAGCGGTCCTCGGGCAGGTAGTCGCAGAGGTGATTGTTGAGCATGGTCATCATGCGGGGCAGGGGCATGCCGCTGCGCAGGCCGGTCTGCACGATGCTGTGGACCGCCAGGGTCGCCAACGCCGCCGACAGGCCGTGCCCGGTGACGTCGGCGATCACGAGGGCCCAGCGACCGTCGGGCATGGCGACGACGTCGACCAGGTCGCCGCCGACCGCGTCGCACGGCTCGAAGTGCCAGGCGACCTCCATCCCGTCCGGCTCGACGTGGGCGGGGAGGATCGACCGCTGGATCTGGCGGGCGTTGGCCAAGTCCCGCTCGATCGCCGCCCTTGCCTCGGCCGCGTCGCGGACCTTCCACAGCGCCTCGGCCTGCTGGTACTGTTTCGCGGCCAGCGCGATCAGCGCCAGCCACTCGGTCGAGCCGAACATCGGCGGGAGGCTGACGTACAGCAGTTCCATCGGCGGCTGCTCGTCGGTCAGCGGGCACGCCACCGCCGCCGCCGCGGGCGCCTGCGACACGATCGACATCTCCACCACCCCGCTGTCCTGCTTGAAATTGTTGGCCAGCACGGGCGAGCCGGACTCCTGCATCGCCCGGATCGTGGTCCGCGAGAGATGCAGGTCCTCGCGGTCCAGCGACGGCTGGCGGAACACGGCCAACTGCTCGATGGGGTGGGTCGGGTCCTCGGCGTCGACGCGCAGGGCCATCGCCCACTTGGCCCGGATGATCTCGCCGCCCATGATGTCGCACAACCGCTCCAGGCGCGCCGGCGCCGACTCGATCTCCGCCAGCTCGTGGCCGAAGTCATTGAGCGCCGAGATGAACGAGATATCCAGCTTCGGCGGGCTCACGTGCGTCAGCACGCTGATGTCCGGGCGCTCGTGCTCGCGTTCGTCGCGGCTGATCAACGTCGCCCCGGCCGCCGGACTGACGGACGAACCCCGGCCCTGACTCAGGCGCACCTGGAACCGGCTGATCTCGATGAGGTCCTCCGGACCGACCTCGGCCTCGGTGCTCTTCTGGCCATTGACCAGCAGGCCCGACATGCTGCCCAGGTCGCGGATCTTCCAACTCCCGGCGGTCCGCGTCAGCCGGGCGTGCTTGCGCGAAACCGTCGGCAGCTCCAGCTGGATGTCCGCCTGGGTCGACCGGCCGAGCACCAGTTCGTCCTTGTCGGCCGCGAACCGCCGCACGAGCCCCAACTCGTCTCGGATCTCGATGGTCCATTCAGCTTGATCGGTCATGGGCGTTCCAGGCAGCGGCGGCCGAACCGCGGATCGTGTGGGGGTATAGTACCTGTAATAGAAAACCGCTTGAGGCGTTACGCTTTTCAGGCGATACGGGTCGGCCCTGTCAGCGCCGTGATCGGGCCGTTCCCGCCGCCGGAGCCGCACGATGGAGCCAACTGAGCCCCACGCTCAGCCGCAGGAAGACAACACGATCATGTCGCTGTCGGGCAGCGGCGGCGCGATCTCGCTCGATCAGGACCTCCCCTCAGGAACACGGATCGGCAAGTACCAGGTTAAGCGCCTGCTCGGCCGCGGCGGGATGGGCGCGGTCTACGAGGCGGCCGACACGATCCTGCACCGCGCCGTCGCCCTGAAGATCCTGCCCCAGGTCCTCACCGGCGACAAACAGTCGCTCGCCCGGTTCATCCGCGAGGCCCAGCTCGCCGCCCGGCTCAACCACCCCAACGCGGTGACCGTCTACGACGTCGGCCGCAAGGGCGGGGTTTACTTCATCGCGATGGAGCTGGTGCGCGGCGTCAGCGGCGAGGACATCCTCCGCAGCGGCAAGCGGCTAAGCGTCGCCGAGGCCACCGGCTTCGTCGCCGACGCCTGCCGGGCGCTGGTCGCCGCCCATGGCGCCGGCCTGATCCACCGCGACATCAAGCCCGCCAACATCCTCCGCGCCAACGACGGCACGGTGAAGCTCACCGACTTCGGCCTCGCCAAGCTCCACGCCGCCGGCGAGATGACCATGTCCCACAAAGATGTGGTCCTGGGCACCCCCAAGTACATGAGCCCGGAACAGGCGCAGAACGAAACCGTCGACGGCCGGACCGATCTTTACGCCCTGGGCGCGACCTACTACGCCCTGCTCACCGGGGCGGCGCCGTTCGACGAGGGCACGACGATGCAGATCCTCTACGCCCACTGCACCAAGCCCGTGCCCGACCCGCGCCAGATCGCTCAGGACGTCCCCGAGGCCTGCGCCCGGATCATCCAGAAGGCCATGGCCAAGAAGCCGTCGCAACGTTACGCCACGGCCCGCGACATGCTCGACGACCTCGAAGCGGTGCTCGGCCGCAAGAGCGTGGGGGATGAAACCCAGGCGGACTTCACCGGCCTGATCGCCGCGCTGGGCAAAGCCGACCCATCGGCCGACGACGACGCCTCCGGGCCGTCGCTCGTCGCCGCCCGCGACGGCATGGCCATGACGCCCGCCGCCGGGCCCCCCGGCTGGACCGCGTGGGCCGCTCGGCCCGTCATGATCGCCGGCCTGGTGGGGGGCGTCGCCGTTCTGTTGATCACGGTCGGCGCCTTGGCGACCTTGACGTGGGCGCTCACCCGGCCGGTCTCCACGCCGCCGCCCAACCCAACGC
>JANQFR010000094.1 GCA_028277745.1 Phycisphaeraceae bacterium | reverse complement strand
GGCTCGGACGCGTCCGGCGTTACGTGCACGCCAAACTACTGATCAACGCGGCCAGGATCAGGCTCAACCTTGCATAATCCCCGCGCATGCGGGGCTCCGGTTCGCGTCACGCACAAACATCAAGCTGAATGCGTTTAGGCCCTCACCCCAGCGCGCCGGTGCAGGACGAGCCGGCGCCGGCGGTGCAGCCGAAGCAGTGGGCGCCGGTCGCGATCCGCCGGCCGATCAGCTCGTCGGGCGTGAAGTCCCAGAGCTTCTTCGAGTCGGCCTCGACGGCGTGCTCGGGGCCGAACCACTCGCCCTCGAGGGGCATCTGCAGCATCTGGTTGAAGTCGCAGTCGTAGACGCTGCCCCGCCAGCCGACGCTGACGAGACCGCGGCACATGACGTGTCCGACGTTGACCGGGTTGTGGGCGTCACGCAGCCTGGTCATATAAGCGTCGTACATGCCGTCGCGCTGCAGCGCGTGCTCGAAGCGCTTGATGGGCATGTTGGTGATGGTCCAGAGGGTGTTGAAGCGGATGCCCCAGTCGTCGGCGAGGCGCTGCTTGTAGTCGGCCTCGAGCGACGCCTGGGCGGGCGGCAGGCCGTAGCCGACGGGGTTGTAGACCAGGTCGAGCCGCAGGCCCGCGTCGGGGTCGCCGTAGCCCGCGGCGTTGAGCATCTGCAGGGCCTTGATCGAGCCGTCGTAAACACCCTTGCCGCGTTGGGCGTCGACGTTCTCCTGGAGGTAGCAGGGCAGCGACGCGGTGACCTCGACGCGGTGGTCGGCGAGGAAGCGGGGCATGTCTTCGTAGCCGGGCTCGAGGAGGATGACCAGGTTGCAACGGTCGATGACGTGGAGGCCGCGTTGGGTGAGCTGCTCGACGAGCCAGCGGAAGTCGGGGTTCATCTCCGGGGCGCCGCCGGTGAGGTCAACGGTCTGGAGGTCGATCTGTTCGCGGTGCTGATCGATCCAGCCGAGGAGGCGCTGCATGACGGGGCGGGTCATGATCTCGGTGCGCTTGGGGCCGGCCTCGACGTGGCAGTGGTGGCAGGCGATGTTGCACATCTTGCCGACGTTGAGCTGGAGGATGGCGAGCCGGTCGCGCGACAGGGTCTGGCCGTCGGCGGCGAGCCGCTGCGCGAACGGGTCGTGGTCACGGGCCAGGGGCAGGGAAACGGTCGCGGTCATTCGTCATCGCTGTACAAAGCCGCGGACGCCGTCCGCGGCCGAACGCCGTGGGTGTCCCGCGGGCACCGCCCGCGGCTTTCCATCAACAGCAGTCGCCGCCAAGGCAGCAGTCATCGCCCGCCTCGGTCGTCGCGTCGTAGTCGGCGCCCTTGGTCTCGCGCGGGTGACGCTTGACCGAGCGCTTGCAGTCGAACGGCTTGCCGTCCTCGGGCGCCACCGGCGTCAGCGGCTCGACCGGCGCGAGCTGGCCCGCGTAAGGACCGTGCGAATTGGTCATGATCCGGAACGTCTTGTCGCACACCGCCATCCGCTCGCCGCGGTGGAAGACGTGGCCGTCGTCGTCGTACACCCGGCTCCACGGGCCGAGGTACACCACCGCCTGGTTCCGCTCCACGCACGGGCCCTGCTTGCCCTTGTACGCGCGGACCGTCATCGAGCGGAACTCGACGCCATCGATCGTCTGCCACGGCTCGGCCTCGCGCTTGAGGATCTCGACCCCGAAGAAGCCCGCGTCCTCGAACATCTTGAGGAACTCACTCTCCTGGAACGCCCCGCTGATGCAGCCCGACCACAGGTCCGGGTCGCTCATGATCCGCTCGGTGGGCGGCTCGTCGCAGACGATGTCGCTGATCACGCAGCGCCCGCCGACCTTCAGTACACGGAACATCTCCGCGAAAAGCTGACGCTTCTGCTGCGTCTTCACCAGGTTCAGCACGCAGTTGGACACGATCACGTCCACGCTCTCGTCGGCGACCAGCGGCTGGTCCCGGCGGAGGCGGTCGCACTCGGCGTCGAACGCGGCCGCGTCTTCGATCGTCTGGACCGGGTGGCCGTCGAGCCAACACTGGGCAGCGTCGAGGTCGAGCCCGAGGTCCTGGATCCGGCCCTTGCGGAAGGACGTGTTGGCCCAGCCGATCCTGCCCGCCAGGTCGTCCTGGTGACGGCGGGCGACTTCGAGCATCGCGTCGTTGAAGTCCACACCGATCACGCGGCCCGACGCGCCGACCTTCTGGGAGAGGATGTAGCAGACCTTGCCGGCGCCCGAGCCGAGGTCGAGCACGTGTTCGCCCTCGTCGACGTACGCCGACGGGTCGCCGCAGCCGTAGTCCTTCTCGATGATCTCGTGCGGCAGGACCTCCAGGTAACGCGGGTCGTAGGAGGTCGGGCAGCAAAGGGCGGCTTCCTGCTGGCGGGCGCCCGCGGCGTAGCGCTGCTTGACCGTCTGCTCGACGTCATACCCCACGGCGGAGGGTTCGCAACAGGCGGCGGCGTCCGGGGCGGCCGATTCGGCGACAGGCTTGTTCATGCTTCAGAGTCTCCTGGTGAACGGCGCAGGACCGCGTCAAACTAATCGTCGGGCGGGCGGATGTATTCCCCGACTTCAAGACGGGCTGGTTTCCGGCGCGGTCCGCGTGAGGTGCGGCCGAAGCAGCCACTGGTACGCCCCGGCGCCCAATACGCCCCCGATGATAGGAGAAAGCACGTAAACGGTGAAGAATCCATTGCGCGGGCCGGGGATCGCGATCGGGCCCCACCCCGCAAAATAGGCGAACAGCCGGGGCCCGAAATCGCGGGCCGGGTTGAGCCCCGCCTGGGTCAGCACCGCCAGCAGGCAGACAATCGCGGTCACCGTCAGGCCGATCGGGAACGCCACGCCCCGGGGCGTGGGGGCGTTGCGGTTGTGGGCGTCGGTGAGGGCGAAGATGAAAAAGACCAGCAGGGCCGTGCCCAGCCCCTCGGCCAGCATGGCCTGGGGGTGGCTGACCAGCGCGAACGCCGGCCCGTCCACGCCCACGATGGCGGGGTTGGGGAAATACTCGCCGTACATCATCGCGGAGCGTTGCGAGCCGGGCTCGCCCCGGACCAGGCCGAGGGCGGATTCGAAGTCGGCGATGAAGGCGTGGAACAACGCGTACAGCAACGCCGCGGCCAGCACCGCGCCGAGGACCTGGGCGAACACATAGAGAGGGGCCTTGAGCCAGGGGAACCCGCGGAACGTGGCGATGGCGACCGTCACGGCCGGGTTGAGGTGGGCCCCGCTGATCGCCGCGGTGGCGTAGATCGCCAGCCCCACGCCCAGGCCCCACACGATCGCCACCTGCCCCAGCCCGGTCAGCTCGCCGGTCAGCACCGCCACGTGCACCGACCCGACGCCGAACAGCACCAGCAGGAACGTGCCGACGCACTCGGCGATAAGTTCATAGATCGCTTGCCGACTCAACCCACTGCCCTCAACGGTGACGTGTCCAGCCTGCTCGGCCGAGCCATGGTATCCGAAGCGGCGAGCCGAGGGGAGGTGGGCGAGCAGCGTAAAGCCCAGGGATTGCGATCCCTGGGCTTCTTATCTACTCAACCACGTTCCAGTAATGGTGGCGATCGCGTTTCAAGTTGATCCGGGGCCGGTCGGGATAGATCAGCGGGTTGCGGAGGATATAGGCGTTGCGGGTCGGCTGGTAGGTCTTGAAGCCCCCGTTGCGGTAATAAAGCGTGTTGCGGTCGTAGTAGCCATAGCTGGGGCGATAGCTGTACGAGCGGAAGCGCCGGTCCGGGTGATGGTAACCACGGTTGAAGCTGCGGTTATAGCGAGCGTGCCGCGGGTTGTGGAACCCGTAGGTGCGCCCCCGGTTGAAGGTGTGACCCTTGTTAAACCTGAAGTGGTTGCCGTGGTGGTGGGGGTAGGCGCGTTGATAGCTGAAATTGGAGGAGCGGAAGGTCTTGCCCCGGTGGTGGCTGTTGTTGGCCAGGGCGGGGAGGGCGAACAGCACGGCGGCGAGGGCGGCGGCGGCGAACACGGGGAAACGGCGGCTGAGATACGTCATGTCATGCTCCTTTCCCAGGCGGTCGGGGGGTGATCGGTCGTCTCTGAGATATAACGAGCGTCGGGATGGGGATGTTCCCGTGGTCGGCGGTTATGCTGCCGGGATGATCTTCACCCTCTTGACGATAGGCGTCGTGACGGCCGTGGGGCTGGTCGCGTTGGCGGGATGGCTGCACCTGTTGCCGCGCCTGGGTCCGCCGGGCCGCGCGGTGAGCGGCTGGTGCCAGCGGGCGCCGGGGCTGGACGGGGTGATCACGGTGTTCACCGTGCTGCCGGGGATCGTCGGGGCGTGCCTCGCGGGGTGGTGGGGGCTGGGCGCCGCGATCGTGGGGCAGGTGCTGGCGATGCAGGGGTGGGTGTTCCTGCACGAATGGACGCACCCCGACGCGCGACGGGGGCCGCGGATCGTGAAAGTGCTCAACCGCGTGATCGGCCGGACGCGCAACCACGCGGCGCTTTGGGTCATGACGCCCGCCGTCCCGGTGTTCTGGCTCATCCGCGTCGCGCAGTGGACCATCTACCCCGCCCTGGTCGCGCTGGCCAAGCTGCCCCCCTACCGACAGGGCGACTTCGTCAATCTCTCCCGCCAGAAGTTCGACGGCCTGGTCGGGCACGACCTGATCTGGTGCCTGTACTGCGACTGGATGACCGGCCTGTGGTCGCTGGGCTCGGAAATGCTTCGCAACATCGAGTCGCTCTGGTGCCCGATCCGGTTCCACAGCGACAAGAAGTGCGAGAACTGCCGGCACGACTTCCCTGACCTCGACCACGGCTGGGTCGACGCCGACGCCGGCATGACCGACGTCGCCGCCCTGCTCGAAGCCAAATACGCCGACCGCGACGGCCCCAACGCCTGGTTCGGCCACCCCACCCGCCTGACGGTCGAAGGCGAGCCGCCGCAGTCGTCCTAACATCGCTGAAGCCCAGGGATTGCAATCCCTGGGCTTCTGGGCTTCAACTTTTTAACGTTTGACGCCTCACACCCCTTCCTAGATGATCGCCCGCATGTCCGACCAACCCTCACGCCCCCCGAATATCGTGTACATCCTCGCCGACGACCTGGGCTACGGCGACGTCTCCCGTCTCAACCCCGACTCCAAGATCAACACCCCCCGCATGGACGCCCTCGCGTCGCAGGGCATGACCTTCACCGACGCCCACAGCAACTCCGCCGTGTGCACCCCCACCCGCTACGGCGTGCTCACCGGACGCTACTGCTGGCGCAGCCGGCTCAAGGAAGGCGTCCTGTTCGGCTACGACGACGCCCTCCTCGAGCCCGACCGGCTCACCGTCGCGTCTTTCCTTAAACAACAAGGCTACGACACCGCCTGCATCGGCAAGTGGCACCTGGGCCTCGACTGGCGGCGACGCTCCGGCGACAAGGAGGACATCGACTACGACGCCCCGATCCAGGCCGGGCCCCACACCGCCGGGTTCGACCACTCGTTCATCATCCCCGCGTCGCTGGACATGGCGCCCTACTGCTACATCGAAGACGGCCGGGTCGTCGAGACGCCTACCGCCCACACCGAAGACTCGCCCCGCCCCCCCATGTGGCGCGGCGGGCCCTGCGCGCCGGGCTTCGACCACGCCACCTGCCTCCTCGAATTCACCACCCGGGCCGAGGCGTTCATCCAGCAACAGGCCACGACCCGCCCCGATCGGCCGTTCTTCCTCTACTTCCCCACGCCCTCGCCCCACACGCCCCACTTCTCCCGCCCGCCGTTCGCCGGCAAGTCCCAGGCCGGGACCTACGGCGACTACGTGATCGAGCACGACTGGGCCGTCGGCCGCGTGATCGACGCCATCGACCGCCACGGCCTGGGCGAGGACACCCTCATCATCGTCACCAGCGACAACGGCGCCCACATGCGCGGCGGCGCACAGAAGACGCTGGGCGACGCGTTCGACTACGAACGCCAGTTCGGCCACCGCTCCAACCACATCTACCGCGGCCAGAAGTCCGACGCGTGGGACGGCGGCCACCGCATCCCCTTCTTCGCCCGGTGGACCGGACGCGTCCCCGCCGGCGCGACCTGCGAACGCACCGTCTGCCTCACCGACCTGATCGCCACCGCCGCCGAGCTCAACGCCGCCGGCCTCCCCGATGACGCCGGAGAGGACAGCGTCAGCCTCCTGCCCCTCCTGCTGGGCCAAACCGACGGCCCCTTCCGCGAGGCGACCGTGCATCACTCCGTCTCCGGCCGGTTCGCCATCCGGCAGGGGCCGTGGAAACTCATCGAATGCAAGGGCTCCGGCGGGTGGTCGCTCAGCGATGAAGAGGTCCCCGCCGACGCCCCGCCCATGCAGCTCTACCACGTTCAGGACGATCCCGAGGAGCAACGCAACCTCCACAACGATCACCCCGACGTCGTCAGCGACCTGCTCGCCCTGCTCGACCGCTACCGCCAACACGACCGCAGCGTCCCCGCCCACCGCGCGTGAGAAGCCGGTCCTGAGCGCAGCGAAGGTCCGGATCGCGTCGGGGGGATCCATCCGGACCTTCGCTGCGCTCAGGACCGGCTTGGTCGCAAGGCCGATTGGATCACCTCTCAGACATCCCCTAAGATCGGCTCATCATGAATCAGAGCCCCGATCGCCCGAATATCATCATGCTGGTGGGGGAAGACGTCGGCCGCCATCACGGCTGCTACGGCGAGCCTTACGCCCACACCCCTCATATCGACCGCCTCGCGTCGCAGGGCGCCTGCTACACCCACGGCTTCTCCCACGCCCCGGTCTGCGCCCCCAGCCGCTCCGGCCTGGTCACCGGACGCTACCCCGTCTGCACCGGCGCCCTGCACATGCGCTCGACCCTGCTCGACCCGCCGCGCCTGTTCACCCACGAACTCCGCGACGCCGGCTACCACGTCGCCTGGCCGACCAAGCTCGACTTCAACTTCAACCCCACCGACGGCTGGTGCGACAGCACCGACGACTGGCGCGGCTCGCTCGCCGACCGCCCCGCCGATCAGCCCTTCTTCCTCTTCCGCAACTTCAACAACACCCACGAGTCGGGCGTCTGGGACCCGCCCGCCGCCAATAACGACTTCGCCCATCGCACCGCCGACCTGCCCGACGAGCTGCGCCACGACCCTGCCGGCGCCCCGATCCCCGCCTACCTGCCCGACACGCCCCAGACCCGCCAGGACATCTCACGCTACCACGACAACCTGACCATCCAGGACCAGCAGGTCGGCCAGGTCCTCGATGAGATCGACGCCGCCGGCCTGGCGGACAACACCGTCGTCATCTACATGTCCGACCACGGCCGGGGCCTGCCCCGCGAGAAGCGCTGGCTCTACGACGCCGGCATCCGCCTGCCCCTGATCGTCCGCTGGCCCGGCCGGATCGCGCCCGGGTCGGTTGTCGACGACCTGGTCGCCTGGGTCGACCTCGCGCCCACCATCCTCTCCCTCGCCGGCGCCCCGATCCCCGACGACTACGACGGCCAGGTCTTCCTCGGCCCCGACGCCGCCCCGCCCCGGCAGTACATCTACGCCCAGCGCGACCGCATGGACGAGGTCTTCGACCGCGTGCGTTGCGTCCGCTCCAAACGCTGGCACTACATCCGCAACTTCTACCCGCAACTGCCCTGGGCCCAGCACCAGTTCTACATGGAACAGGAGCCGACCTACCAGGCGATGCGCGAGCTGCACGCCGAGGGCAAGCTCCACCCGCCCGCCGACGTGTTCCTGGCCCCGACCAAGCCCGCCGAGGAGCTCTACGACGCCGAGGCCGACCCCGACATGGTCCGCAACCTCGCCGACGCGCCCGAGCACCGGGCCATCCTTGAACAGCACCGCGCCGAGCTCGACCGCTTCCTTGCGTCGATCGAAGACCTCGGCGCGGTCACCGAGGAGGAGCTCATCGCCCGCGGGCTGGTCAAGGACCGCCTCGACGACGAGTACCGCCTCCGCATCGACGCCCTGCCGCCGCGCTACCGCGTCGGCGGCCCCGAATACGCGCCGCTGACCATGCGCGAAGCCGAGGCGCTGTGAGTCCGAAAGGACCCGCAGCGCCGCGGTCGCGACTGTTATTGACGCCGGGCCCGGGTTAACCGCTGACGCGGCGGCGCATCAGCAGGCCCAGCCCGCCGAGGCCAAGCAACGCCAGCGTGGTCGGCTCGGGGATCTCGAAGTTGTACGACCGGGCGATGCCCGCCGACGGGATCGCAACCTGCACATTGTCGAAGTAATTCACCTGGAACTCGTTCCAGCCGCCGATGCCGATGCTGATCAGGCTGACCTGTGCGTTGGCGAAGTCGGTCGCGTCGGACGCGGCGAACACGGCGGCCCATTCCTCGAGGGAGCGCACCGGGAGGCCGCCGAAGCTGTTGCTTTCGTTGTAACCGCCGCTCCACCACCAGCCGCCGTCCACATTGCTGAGGGTGCCGGAATCACCCTCGCCGGTGTCTTCGGTGATCGCGACCGACTGCCAGGCGTCCGAGGGGGCGGGGGGCGCGCCGCCGCCGGGCTGATTCCAATACGGCTCATACGTCAGCGTGCCGCCGTCGATGACGACGCCGTTATCAACGGTCGTCAGCACGATCCGAACCGACGGCGCGGCGAAGGTGTCGTAGCCGACCACGGCCTGGGTCTGCTTGAAGTAGTCGTAGGAGATCGTGATCCCCTGCAGCACGTCGGCCGCGGCGCCGAAGTTATCCACGATGCCGATCTGGGCGCGGTCCTGGACGTTGCCGGTGGTCGTGAGCTTGACCACGCCCGAGCCGAGCGGCGCATCGGTTTCCAGCGCTCCCCCGACGCCGCCGAGGTCGACGATCTCCACGGCGCCGCTCTCGGTCACCCTGGACTCGTACCACACGCCGGGAGCGGGGCTGAGCGAGGCCGGCGCGATCGAGGTCACCGTCTCCTGCGCCGTCGAGGGCCCGGCCAACGCCGCTAGCGCGAACAAAATAAACAAAAAAATAACTTTCTTATCCATTTTTATGCTCTGCCGGACGAGTCATCGATACAGGCGCCGCGCCGCCCGGTGGACGCGATTCCCGCTCCACGCAACGGCGTGGACCGCTGAACGACAACAAACGGTCAAAATCCGATTGTCTTATGTAAACAGAACGGCGTGGGTTGCCGTCCCGTCCTTAAGCACGAGAAGGAAGAGAAGGCAACGAATCGTGGGCGCCCACTTTTCTCCCGCAGCCAAGATGCGACTTATATATAGAATTACGCAGCGACACAAGGCGGGGACGCATCAAATCGGGAAAGACCTGATGGTTGTTGCCTCACGCCGCGCGGCGGTCTTCGGCGGGGCGGGCGGCGCCGGCGAGCAGCGTCTTGCGGTAGCGGTCGCTGGCCAGCCACCACGGCCGGCGGAGCAGCTGCTGCCAGAGGTGGCGGCGTGAAGCGCTGTGCTCGGCCTCGGAGGCGGCGAGGGCGTAGATCCGCCGCCGCTCGTCGCAGTTGCGCCACAGGGCGTAGCGCTCGCGCATCGGCAAGGCCTCGGCGGACCGCTCGGCCGCCTCGATGCATTCCTCGCCCAGCCGCAGGGTCTGCTCGGCGGTGCGCAGGGGGCTCGCCTCGCGCGTCGCCGCAACCACGGTCTTGAGCACCGCCGGCTCAAGACCCGCCGCCAACAGGCGGCAGGCCATGTCGTAGCGGTAGCCGTAACGCATGTCGACGTTGAACGGGCCGGCCGCGTCCAACGCCTCCCGGCGATACACGGTGCTGGCGGGGGGGAGCATGCCGGTGTCGTGCATGAGAAAGCCCAGGAGGCTCTCGGGGGCGGCGGCGGTGAACTGGCCCAGGGCCTCGTCGCGCCCGTCGATCCGTAGGCAGCGGCCCGCGGCCCAGGCGGGCGCGTCGGGGCTGAACATGGACGCCGCCACCTCCTCCAGGGCCCCCGGCAGCAGCACGTCGTCGGCATGGAGGATCAGCACCAGCTCGCCCGTGGCGCGCTCCAGGCACGCGTTGATCCCGTCGGCGGGCCCCCGATCGGGCGCGATCCGATGCCACGCCAGCTCGTCGGCGTACATCCGCACCAGGTCCGCGCTGCCGTCGTCCGACCCGGCGTCGGCGATCAGGTATTCCAATCCGCGGTAACCCTGGTCCAGCACGCTGCAGATCGCCCGTTCGAGGTAACAGGCCTGGTTATAGGACGGGGTGATGACGCTGATGCGGGGCTTGGCCATATCGGGATCATCGGCGCCGGGGGGCGGAGACTTCACCCTATAACCGGAAAAATCGTCATAACCCGAACCGCAAAATCGGCAACCCGGACGGGGGCCGCCGCGTACGTTCCGGGTAGGATGGGCAAAGACGAGGCGTTTGATGGCGACGATCACCCCCAACCGACCCCTGACCGACCCCCCGCCCGGGGACGAGCTGCGTGTGGAGCAGGTGGCCGGGGAGGGCCGCCGGGAGGCGTTGGGGACCCTGCTGACCGGGCGGAGCGACGGGCGGGAGCCGGCGGTGGAGCGGTTCCTGGAGTTCGCGCGCGAGCAGCGACTGGACCTGTCGGGGCTGTGGGCGGCGTACCGAGGCCGGCGGATGGCGGGGGCGTGCCTCGTGGTGCCCAGCGCCGGGCGGACCGCGATGATGTTTGTCTCGCCCGCGCGGCGGCTGGAGCGCGACCCGGTGGTGATGGCCCTGGCGCGGGCGGCGACGGCGAAGCAGGACCCGCGGCGCGTGCGGCTGATCCAGTGCCTGCTCGAGCCCGAGCAGGCGGCCGAGGGCGACGCCCTGCAGGCGACGGGCTTCACCCGGCTGGCGACGCTGCTGTACATGAGCCGGCCGATCGCGGGGGCCGAGGCGGTCCCGCTGGAATTGGACGCCGGCCTGATAGCGTCGCCCTACAGCGCAGCGAACCGCTCGCTGTTCGCCGACGCGATCCTCGCCAGCTACCAAGACACCCACGACTGCCCGGGCCTGCTGGGGCTGCGGGAGATCGACGACATCCTCGACGGGCACATGTCCACGGGCGTGTTCGACCCGAAGCTGTGGTTCGCGGTGCATCGCGCGGGCGAGCCGGCGGGCGTGATGCTGCTCAGCGAGCTGTCGCACCAGGACGCGGGCGAGTTGGTTTACCTCGGCCTGGCGCCGGCGTTCCGCGGGCGGGGGCTGGCGCGTCGCCTGTTGCGGCACGGCGTGAGCGTGATCGCGGCGCGGCGGGTGTCGCGCATCCTGCTCGCGGTGGATCGCGATAACACGCCGGCGGTGTCGCTTTACCGCTCACTGCGCTTCACCGTGTCGAGCCGAAAGACCGCATTGATTTTCCCCTTGAAATAAAGGGAAAACACCGGTCCGCACGCAACCCTCCCGTTATCCACATCATGCTCACACGCGGACAACCGGTGGATAAAAAAATGTTTTGCGTTCTAACGTCTTAGCTTTGCTCACCATGAACTCACAATCCATTCAGGTCCGCGGATAAGCGGTTGAAGCGGGGGCAACGTCTCTCTATGCTTTGCCCTTGGCGGCAACGGATTGCCGCTCCGCTCGCCCAGGAAGTCGAGCGGCCCGTCCGGGGCGTCGCCGGCGTCAAGCCGTGTTTTCAGGCGCCCGCAGGGGGACACGTCGAAGCGGGGCCGGGGCCCGTGAGCAGGCGGACGGAAGGATCCTCTCTTTTTAGTGGCGCCGGCCAGACAGTCGGCGCGTTCCGACTAAGCGGCCCGGCTGCGGCAGGGTCATCATCCACGCCACCCACGGAAGGAGTGTTCGTGAGCACGGCCACTTCCCCCAGCGCGATCTCTTCGCGCATCGCCCAACGCATCGCCGACGACGTCGGCCCCCGCAAGTACGCCATGTGGTTCGACCACTCGGCCCGGTTCAGCTACGACCACGACGACCGCACGCTCCGCGTCGCCGTCCCCAACCGCTTTGTCGCCGACTGGATCGGCAAGCACTTCCGCGACGAGATCCACCGCGCCGCCGCCAACGAGGCCGGCCAGACCCTCGACGACGTCGATGTCGACCTTGTAATCGACCCGGCGGGCTTCGCGCGGGAGGACCGGGTCTCCTCGCCCAACCCCGCCACGCCCTCGATCGCTTACCGCGCCGCCCCCGCTGCGCCCCGCCGGCGGCCCTCCGCCGGCCGCCTGCGGCACCGGCTGGAGGAGTTCGTCGTCGGCCCCGCCAATGAACTGGCCTACACCGCCGCGGCGCGCCTGGCGGACGAAGCCGTCAACGACGCGGCGCCCGCCGGCCCGCTGTTCCTCCACGGCGGCTGCGGCCTGGGCAAGACCCACCTGCTCCAGGGCGTCTGCCGCCGCGTCATCGACCGCGACCCGCAGACCCGCGTCCACTACGCCACCGGCGAGCAGTTCACCAACGACTACATCGCCGCCGTCCGCTCCAACAAGCTCGAGGCCTTCCGGCGCAAGATGCGCCGCGTCGATCTGCTGGCGGTCGATGATGTCCACTTCATCGCCAACAAGGCCGCGACCCAGCAGGAGTTCCTCCACAGCTTCGACCAGATCGAGCTGGGCGGCGCCCGGGTCGTGCTCGCCAGCGACAGCCACCCGAAGCTGATCGAGCAGTTCTCCCAGCAACTGGTCAGCCGCTGCGTGCGCGGGCTGGTGGTGCAGATCAACCCGCCCGACGAACAACTCCGCCGCCAGCTGGTGCAGACCCTCGCCGGCCGGCGCGGGCTAACGCTGAGCCCCGGCGTGATCGAGCCGCTGGCGGAGCACGGCGACGGGTCGGTCCGCGAGATCGAGGGCCTGCTCGCCAAGCTGCACGCGATGGCGTCGCTCAACGCCCAGGGCGTGGCCCCCGACGAGCCGATCGGCCGGGCGATGGTCGAGCGGCTGCTGCGCTCGGAAGCGCCCGACTCCAAACGGCGGCGCGTCCGTTACGAACACGTGCTCCAGGCGGTCGCGGAGGAACTGCACGTCACCCCGGCCCAGATCACCGGCGCCGGCCGGCACCGCCACGTGGTCCTGGCGCGGTCGCTCGTGGTGCACCTGACCCGTCAGTTCACGTCGATGAGCTTCCCCGAGATCGCCGCGGCAATGGGGCGGAAGAACCACTCGACGGTGATCACCGCCGCCCAACGGATGAAAAAACAGATCGAGTCGGACCAGCCCGTGCTCCTGCCCAACGGCCTGGGCGAGACGAGCGCCGCGAACCTAGTGGAGCGGCTCCGCCGTACGATCCTGCGCGGCTGAGTGTTGCCGCGCAACTCCCTGTGAGCCCCTGCGCCACGACCGCCGGCCCCGCCGCCAAGGAAGGCGGCGGCCGGCGGTTCTTGTTACAACCCGGGCCGGGCCATCAATAAAACACCCCCGGTCAAGGGTGGGGGGAGAAATCACCCTTGACACGGGGGCCCGAACGGAACTCCAAGCGTCAGTCAAATGAAGACTGTATTGTCCTAATATAATTATCCACGTTCCCGGCGCGGCGTCAACCCCAAAAAGACTATTTTGACTTTTTATTTACATGCGTCCAAGCCATACCGCGGCCGACCGGCCCGACCCGAAGGAGCACCGCCATGTCCGACCCCACCGCCGACCTTCTCAAACAAGCCAACGACGGGACGCCCGAGCCGTCCCCGACCGTACTCAAGAGTTACCGCAAGCTCCAGGTGCGGACCGCGATCTATGAGGACCCGCCGCCGGCGGGCGCGGGGATCCGGCTGGCGATCTATCAGGCCCAGGCCGCGTGCGGACCGGACGCGGTCGCGGCGAACCTGCAACGCCTCGAACAGGCCGCCGCGACCGCCAAAAAGTACGGCGCCCAGTTGCTGAGCTTCCCCGAGCTGTACCTGCCCGGCTACGCGCTCGACCCCGACACCGCCCGCCAGGTTTCCGAACCGCTCGACGGCCCGAGCATCACCCGCGCTCGCGAGTTGGCGGCCGACCATCAGATGGGCATGCTGGTCCCATATGGCGAGAGCGCCCAGGCGCCCGACGGCCGGCCGGCCTGTTTCGACAGCATCGCCGTCATCGACGAACACGGGACGCTGCTCGACAGCTACCAAAAGACCCACCTCTACGGGCAGCAGGAGCGCGACAACTGGACCCCGGGCGACCGTGAGCCGCAGACCTACGTCATCCACGGCTTCCCGGTCGGGGTGCTCAACTGCTACGAGTGCGAGTTCCCCGAGCTCGTCCGCCTCCTCGCCCTCAAAGGCGCCAAGCTGGTCGTCGGCCCCACCGCCGCCGACAGCTACTACCGCATGCCCAACGGACAGCGCAGCAAAGTCCCTTACCCCGACGTCTCGAAGATCCAGTTCCCCGCCCACGCCTACGCCAACAACCTCTTCTTTGCCTACGCCAACCGGTGCGGCTACGAAACCCGCGACGGCGACGTGTGGCACTACCGCGGCAACAGCATCGTCTACGGCCCTCACGGGGACCCGATCGTCGCCGCCGGCCACGAGCAGGACACCCTCCTCGTCGCCGACTGCGTCCCCGCCTACTACGGGCCCACCCACCCCGCGCCAAACTATTATTACCTCAAGGACCGACGCCCCGAGCTGTACGGCAAGCTCACCGACCCGCACGCCGCGTTCGTGGACACCGCAGGCGGCTCGCTGACAGAATCGACCAACCTGCGGGAAGGCGCCTACGACTATTAAAAAGACCGAAGCCCAGGGATTGGAATCCCTGGGCTTCTATACAAGTGGGCGGAGTAGGATTCGAACCTACGAAGGCTTTCGCCAGCGGGTTTACAGCCCGCCCCATTTGGCCGCTCTGGCATCCGCCCATCCCGCGGCGGCCGGGCCGCGGGAGTGAGCCACGTATTGAAACCGATGCGGCGACAGGCGTCAATCTCTGTCAATATCGGCCTGTCCTCAGACTCCATCCTGGGATGAAACCGCGGATGAACGCAGGTGAACGCGGATATAAGTCAGAGCCATTGAGAACCGGGCTCCAAGCATCCGCTATGCCAGGCATCACCCGATCCGCTTGCTTCAAGTCATTGGGCATGCGATCGAACGCCTTGTTCAAAGAAACATTTAATGCTTCCGAAATCAGCGTTTATCCGCGTTCATCCGCGGTTTCATGATCCAGCATTTGAAAACAAAGCTGAGCCCGCCGCGAGTTGATTTGTCCAAGCCCACCGCCCGACGTAGCGTACCGGGCCCATGCCCGACGACGGCGCGCGTCAACTCGAGCCGGCCCCGACGGGCTGGGCGGTCCCCAAGGCGCTGATCCTGCTCGCGCTGCCGATCATCGCGTCGATGGTGTCGCGCACCGCGATGAGCTTCGTGGACTTCGTGATGGTGTCGCGCCTGGGCACGCAGGCCCAGGCGGCGATCATGCCGGCGGGGGTGGTGCTGTTCTGCATCATCGCGTTGGGGATGGGCGTGCTGTCGGTGGTGAGCACGTTCGTGTCGCAGGCGCTGGGGCGCGGCGAGCCGCGGGACGGGGCGGCGTACGCGTGGCAGGGGACGTACCTGTCGCTGCTGTTCGGCGTCGGGGTGCTGCCGCTGTGGTGGGGGGCCGAGCCCCTGTTCGCCGCGGTCGGCCACGAGCCGGCGGTGCAAGCGATGGAGGTCGCCTACGTCAAATACGGGCTGCTGCAGGTGGCGCCCGCGCTGGTGGGGGTGGCGTTGTCGAACTTCTTCACCGGCATCCACCGGCCGATGGTGGGGTTCTGGGCGGCGTTGATCGGCAACATATTCAACGTGGCGGCGAACTACGCGCTGATCTTCGGCCACTGGGGGTTCGAGGCGCGGGGCATCGCCGGCGCCGCGCAGGCCACGTCCCTCGCGGCGGCGCTCCAGGCGGCGGTGCTGCTGGTCTGGTTCCTCGCGCCCCACGTTCACCGTGAGTTCGGCACGCGCGCGGCGTGGCGGTGGAGCGGCCGGCGGATGATGGGCGTGATCCGCATCGGCCTGCCCGCGGGGCTGCAGTGGCTCACCGACATCGCCGCGTTCACGGTGTTCACCCTCGTGCTGATCGGCCGGTTCGGCACGGCCCAGCTCGCGGCCAACAACATCACCTTCAAGTTCCTGGAGGTGAGCTTCATGCCCGCGGTCGGGCTGGGCATGGCGGTGACGGCCGCGGTGGGCAAAGCGATCGGCCAGGGTCGCCCCGAGTTGGCGCGCACGATCGTGCGCTGGGGCGCGGGGTTCGCCATCGGGTACATGGGGCTGATCGGCGCGGCGTACGTCACCTCCGGCGCCGAGCTGGCGGCGCTGCTGAGCAAGGACAACGACCCGGAGGTGATCTCATGGGCGTCGCGCATGCTGCTGCTGTGCGCGGTGTTCCAGGTGTTCGACGCGATCGGGATCATCCACAGCAACGCGCTGCGCGGCGCGGGCGACACCCGCTGGCCAGCGATCATGATGATCGTCGCGGTGCTGATCGTGTTCATGGGCGGCGGGTTCGCCGCCGCCTGGTTTGCGCCGCAGTGGGGCAGCCTTGGGCCGTGGGGCGCCGCGACGCTGTACATCGTCATCCTGGGCGCGACGTTCTGGGCCCGCTGGCGCTTCGGGCCGTGGGAGAAGATCACGCTTTAAAGAACATAAGCCGGTTCTGAGTGTTGCGCAGCAACGCGAAGATCCGGATCTTCGGACGCCTGCGGCGCCCTCAGATCCGGCTTCATCACGCCGCCTCATCCCGCGCCCGGCGGGTCGAGGATGAACTGCACGCTCTCCCGCGGCGGCAGCTCGACCTCGACCGCCACGCCCGGGTCGGCGGTCAGGGTGACGGCCTGCGTCGCCTCGCGCAGCGTGTCGCCGGGGCCGATCCGCTTGCCGGCCCACACGCCCGGCCGCGGCAGCGTCACCCGGACGCGCAGCGTCTGCGCCTCGTCGCTGAAGTTCACGAAGTTGAGCAGCACCTTGTCCGACGCCCCGCCGCTGCCGGGCAGCGGGTCGAGCGCGGACGTGTCGACACAGCGGATGTAGACCGGCTGATACGCCAAGGCCTCGGCGTTGAGCAGCGTCCACGGCAGCGGGGCGCCGTGCGTGCTGTACGCCAGCGCGAGGCGGCGGAACGTCTGCACCCGCGAGTCCTGCCCGTCGATGCCCGGCCAGACCGCGGTGTCGAGCGGATCATGATTCTCCCAGTCGTCGTCCTCCACGTCGGCGAAGAGGCTGAACTTCTCGAACTCTTTCTTGGCGTGAGCGAAGAACGCGGCGTGCTGCATGAAGCCGGTCGCCACGGCGACGTGGGCCCGCATGTTGCGGTCGAACGCGGCGGCGTGGGGCTGGGTGGTGAAGTCCTTGGCGTCCCAGTCGTGGTGCCACTCGTTGGAGCCGAACTCGGTGTTGATGAACGGCTTGGGCAGGCCGTCCTCCAACGGGGCGTAGGCCAGCACGTTCTCGACGAAGCTGCCGCCGGGCGTGTTGTTGAAGCTCAGGCCGTAGGCGTGGCCGCCGATCACATCGCAATAGGCCTCGATCGACCGGCGTTTCTGGGCGTCGCCCGCCCACGTGTTGTACGCCCAGCCCGGGCCCATCACCGACACGTGCTCCGGGACCGCCTGCCTCACGTACTTCGTGAACGCCAGCACGTTCTCGTAGGGGATCGGCCCGATCAGCCCAGGCTCGTTCGAGACCTCGACGTACTGCACGAGGTCGCTGTAGTTGGACATGTACTCATCGAACAAAGTGCGCTGCTCGGCGGGCAACTCCTCGCCGTCGGGCGTGAAGTTCCCCAGGTACAGCGTATTGAGCACGACGCGCATGTTCAGGTCGCGATAAGTCTCCAGCAGCTCGCGGCGGTGGGTCTGGAGGCGCGAGACGTTGGACCAAAACGCGGCCCGGACGAGGTTGCCGCTGTGGGCGATGCCGAGCCATTCGAGCAGGGGCGGCGCCATGCGGATCACGTGCTCGTTCACGCGGAACGCCTTGGGGCCGTCGGCGCCGAGGGTCATGTTCGTGCCGGCGTAGACCACCGCGCCGTGGACCGGCTCGGCGGGGGCCTGGTCGAGCGTGCGCAGCCGCAGGAAGTCCCACGAAAAATAATCCATCCCCGGGTTCGAGCCGTAGGGCTGGGGCAGGAAGCCGAGACGCAGCTCGTTCTCGCCGGCGCGGAGCAGCTGCGGCGGCAGGTAGAGGCGATACACGCGGCGGTAGGTGTGGGTCTTGCCGTGCTTGGTGCCCTTGAGCCCCCAGGTCTGGATCAGCCCCGCCATCGTGCCGTTGAGGTAGACCGCGACCTGTGGGGTCAGCTTGGTCGAGCCGAAGATCCCCAGGTCCAGCTCGGCGCCGTGCTCGGGGACCTGGCCGAGCGTGAAGTCGATGACGACCGGCTTCTTGCGGTTGGCGACGGCGTTCTTGACGAACTCGGGCCACGCCGATCCCGGCGCGGTGCGGGCCTGCCAATCATCGGGGATGACTAGACGGTCCGGATGCCCGCCGGTGAACTCGTCTCGCGACCCGTCATCGACGCCGATCTGCCAGAGCACCGTGTCGGCGCGGAGCGTCAGGGCGGGGATGAACAACAGGATCAGTAAACACGTCAAGCGTTTTGAAAGCATGAAAGGGGTCCAGATGGAGTGATGGTCGGATCAGGGCGACAGCCGCCAATGGACCCGGCCGCTGAGTCGGTCGAGGTCGGTCCAACGATCTACGGTCTTGGCGTGGGTGTCGAAGAACAAAGCGTTGGCTTTTTCACCGTCCTGGTGGTCGCTGTGCCAGTTAACACCGTCGATGTAATGCTGGCTGGCCTTGGATTCACCGCGGTATCGCGACTGATTGCCGTACCAATGACTGTCCAGGATATTGATCAGCTTCGACGGGCTTTCTTGGAAGTCGACCGTGTTCAACAGCTTGACGGCGCCTTCGGGGCGCCGAGGCAAGATGTACGAGTCCGCACTGAGTACGCCATCCATGCCTTGCCCCCAATTGACGGCGTAGGAAAGGAAGTTCTCGCTTTGGGGACTAACGCCGGGGAACTCGCTCTCATCAACAGGGCACTGATAGACCTCCAGCGTCTTGAGCGCTCCCGTCGGCGGTAGAGACGAGTTGAGGTAGGGCCGCAGCTGGGCGTGCCAGGCGGGGACGTTGTCCGGGGCGCCGCGCCCGATGGGCGGGTAGTACCCGTTGTGGTCGACGCTGTAGGCGGTGTTGGCGATGCCGATCTGCCGCAGGTTGCTCAGGCACGCCACGTTGCGCGCGGTCTCGCGCGCCGCCTGAAGCGCCGGCAGCAGCAGAGCGATGAGCAGCGCAACAATCGAGATCACCACCAGCAGTTCGATCAGCGTGAAGGCGCGGGGTCGAGGGGTCGGTCGACGATGCATGGTCGGGCTCCTGTCAGCCCCCAGGAGAGATACGAAACCCGGCGGCCCGCGGTTGGGCGGGCGGCCGGGAACGGGCGTTGGCGCCGCTCAACGGCGGCGGGTGGTCAGCATCAGCGCCCCCGCGGCCGCGACCAGGCCGATCGAGCCGGGCTCGGGGATCGGGCTGGAGATCACGCTGATGTCGTCGATCTGGGCGAACGGGTCGGCGTTCAACGCCCCGCCGTTCACCCCGCCCTTGAACAGCACGATCCCGGGCGTGCCGTTGTCCACGCGCGTGTTGATGCCGGCGATGTTGAGCTGCTCGGTCGCCCCCTCGCTGACCAGCAGCGACCAGGTGTCCTGGGTGTCGCTGGAGAGGTCGATCTCGATGCGGAACTGGTACTCGGTCCCGGGCGTGAGGGTCAGGCCGGTGAGGACGGCCGTGCTGGCGGTCGAGCCGGTGGTCCCGTCGAAGTACCGCACCACGCCGGTGCCGAGGATGTCGAGGTTGAGGATCGTGCTGACGGCGCTGACGTTGGGCTGCGAATCGATATTGACCAGGAACTGGAACAGCGGCTCGGGGTTGGTCACGCCGTTGGGGGTGGTCGGCAGGCGGGTGTAAGCGAACTCGATGGCGAGGACGTTGTCGCCCGCAGCGGTGGTGCTGACGCCGGTGATGGGCGCCGAGACGAACGGCCGGCCGTCGGTGAGGAAAACGTCCGAGCTCTTGGTCAGTTGCAGGGCGTTGTCGCCGACGCCGACGTTGACGAGTGAGACCACACCGCCGGTGTCGGACCCGACGGTCAGACCGTCGACGGTCGAGCCGTCGGCGAGGGCGGCGCTGGGGGTCTCGGCGTCGAAGTCGGCGTCGAGCAGCGTCGCGGCGGGGGCGTGGGACGCGAAGGCCAGGCAGGCGGCGGTCAGGGAAGCGGCGGCGAGTCTCATGGGGTTCTCCTCACTGGATCATTAAGATGGGACACGGCTGAGATTCAGATCACGCCGGCCGGGCTCGAGGGCCGGGCGGCGGAAGACACTTCGTCATCGAACACGGCGGCGACCGGCGTGCGCTGCGGCGCGCGGCGGCCGTTGCGTACAGCCTCGACCAGGGCGATCGCCCGGCGGAGCAGTTCGCTGGCGTCGAAGCCCAGACGCTTGATCGGCAGCTGCGAGCCGACCTCCGCCGGCCAGTTGCAGTGCGCCAGCACCTGAAGCTGCCCCGGCATCTGGACGCCCGACGCCATCACCCCGGCCAACGCCGACTCGACCAGGTTGTCGTCCGTGATGATCAGCGCATCGGGCCGGTCGGCCTCGGGCCGGTCCATGAGCAGCTGCACGATGTGCTTGGCCGAGGTCGGGTCGTGGAGGGTGGCGGCGACGCGGAAGTAGCTCTTGGTGGACATCCCGTACTCGGGGATGGCGGCGTCGTAGGCGGCGAACTCGGGGTTCCCGCCGGTGACGACGGCGACGCGTTTGCACTGGCGCTGCCGCATGTACTCCAGCGAGCGGCGGATGAACGAGCCGCGGTCGGGATACAGCCGCGCCAGCCCGCCGGTGCGGGGCGAGTCGCCGATCGCGACCTTGGCGAGCCAGGGGTGGTGCAGCAGTTGGTCGGAGATCTCGGGCGGGTAGCCGACGAAGATGACGCCCGCGAACCGGTCGGCCTCGACCTGGGCCATCAGCCGCTGGTGCGACTCGGTGTTGTCGCTGCCGCCCACGCCGTAGAACGGGACCAGGTGCTGGGTGTTGTTCTGGCTCCACGCGGTGGCTTCGTTGGCCAGCGCCCACCAGAAGCGGAGCCAGGCGGGCGAGTTGGGTTCGCCGCGGAAGGCGAGGGCGTAGCGATAGAGGTGCGGCGGGTATTCGCTGACGAACGTGCCGCGGGTGCTGGCCGAGTACACGAACCCGTCGCGCTTGAGCTGACGCACCGCCTTGGCCAGGGTGGTCCGGGCCACGTTCAGGTCGGTCTCCAGATCGGTCCAGGTCGGGATCTGGCTGCCCGGCTGCCAATCGCCGGCAAGGATCCGGCTACGCAGGGTCCGCGCGACCGACGTCGCGCTGACGTCCGACCGTCGCCCCCCGACCGACGGACCCGATTTAACCTGAGGCATCTTAGTACGCATCAAAACAATAATATTGCGCATTAATATTCACGTCAAGCATATTGTCTCCCGCGCAGCGACATTTCCATTTAAGTCTTTATATTTCAATAATTATGGCGATATAAAACCGCCTTAAGGCCGATGCACGACCGGCGTCTGCCGCTCGATCGTGGTGGAAGGCGTGCCATCTCAGCCCATGCAACGCCCGCGTGCTTAGCCCATCGGGCCGGTTGCTCCCGGAAACAAGAAATGAACCGCAGGCCACGTGGAGAAGGGTAGCCTGTTACTGGCCGCACTGGGGCGGCGTCTGGCAGCCCTCGTCCGTTTGAGCGAGGCGGTGGAGTTCGGCCGTCAGGTTCCGCCGCGCCCGGGCCTCGTAGCGGTCGTGGAACCAAGCGGTTTCGTACAGGCTCGGCCGCTCCAGAAAGCGGCGCAGCACGCGCGACCGCTCTTCGCGATAAACCGACGCCTCCACCCAGGCGTACTCCGCGCGGATCTGCTGGGCGTACCGGCGATAGGCGGGCTCGGGGCGGCCGAACACGGCGAGATCGATGTCACGCAGCAGAGCCGCGTCCCCGCCCGGCGGCGGGCCAACGTGGCGCGTCGCGTCGATCAGGCACGCCACCGGGTCGATGACGTCGGCAGGGCAGCCCACCCCGGTCAGGATGCGGCGGGCGTAGGCGGCGCTCTGCGCTTCGTTATCGGACCGCCTAGGGTCGTAAATCACGTCGTGGAGCCAAATCGCGAGCACCACGGCCGTCGGCTGCCGGGCCAGGCGGCGGGCCGCGTCGAAGGTGTCCAGACAGTCCGCGAGGTGGTCGGTGTTGTGGTAAACACGGGCCGATTCGGCGTACCGGGCGAGGAGGTCGGCGCCAATTTGGCGCAGCCGGGCTTCGTGGCGTAACGCGCAGGGGCGCAGCACCGGGTCGTCACGCCAGAGTCCGATCCATCGCTCATGCATGGCGAGGTCCCCTGCCCGCGCAGCCGATCGGCGGCGCGGGGTTGAATCGTACCGCCCGGCCCCCTGGGAGGGGGGGCGGAGGTTTTTAGACATAAATGTCTGATTGACTTTTTCTGCTTGGCCGATAAATTGGACTTGACGGTCCGAATGTCTGAATTCGTCAGGAACGCCCCGTTGCAGATCTCTCAGACGGTCGAATACGCCCTGCGAGCGGTGGTCTGGCTTGCCCAGCACCCGGCGGCGCCGCGCACGACGCAGCAGATCGCCGAGGCGACGGGGGTGTCGGCCAGCTACCTGGCGAAGGTGCTCCAGTCGCTGGCGCGGGCGGGGATCGTGACCGGCCAGCGGGGGCTGCATGGGGGATTCACGCTCGCCCGGCCGGCGGACGAGCTGACGGTGCTGGACGTCGCCGACGCGGCCGAGCCGGGCTGGCGCAGCCGCGACAACGCGCCGGCGGACGCCGAATCCGACGCCGCCCTCGCCGCGCTGAGCCGGGCCATCCGGCAGGCGATGGACAAGGTCGACCACACCTTCGCCCAGCAAACCATCCACGACCTGTTGGACCCCTCCACGGAGTCGGCGCCCGACGCCTGACCGCAACCGTCTCCCGCCGTTTCAACCCGAAGGAACCGCCACGATGTCTCTGCTTTCCCGACCCGACACCATGCCCGGCGACCCCGAGCCGCCCGACCCGACGCACGAGCAGGCCCAGGCCGCCCACCTCGACGAGTTCGTCTACAACGACGCGATCGTCCGCAAGTTCATGCTCGCGACGATCGTGTGGGGGCTGGTGGCGTTCCTGGTCGGGATGATCGCGGCGCTGGAGCTGGCGTTCCCGGCGCTCAACGGCGGCATCCCGTACATCACGTTCGGCCGGCTGCGCCCGCTGCACACCAACGCGGCGATCTTCGCCTTCGCGGGCAACACGATCTTCGCGGGGATCTACTACTCGACCCAGCGGCTGTGCAAGGCGCGGATGTGGAGCGACCGGCTGGGCGAGCTGCACTTCTGGGGCTGGCAGCTGATCATCGTCGCCGCCGCGATCACGCTGCCGCTGGGGATCACCCAGTCCAAGGAGTACGCCGAGCTGGAGTGGCCGATCGACATCGCGATCGCGGTGGTGTGGGTCGCGTTCTTCGGGGTGAACTTCTTCATGACGCTGATCAAGCGGCGCGAGCGGCACCTTTACGTGGCGCTGTGGTTCTACATCGCGACGATCGTGACGGTGGCGCTGCTGCACGTGTTCAACAACCTGGTCGTGCCGGCGGGCTGGTTCAAGAGCTACCCGATCTACGCGGGGGTGCAGGACGCGTTCATGCAGTGGTGGTACGGGCACAACGCGGTGGCGTTCTTCCTGACCACGCCGTTCCTGGGGCTGATGTACTACTTCCTGCCGAAGGCGGCGAACCGGCCGGTGTTCAGCTACCGGCTGTCGATCCTGCACTTCTGGTCGCTGGTGTTCATCTACATCTGGGCAGGGCCGCACCACCTGCACTACACCGCGTTGCCGGACTGGGCGGCGTCGCTGGGGATGGTGTTCAGCATCATGCTGTGGATGCCGTCGTGGGGCGGGATGATCAACGGCCTGCTCACGCTGCGCGGGGCGTGGCACAAGGTCGCGGCCGACCCGGTGCTCAAGTTCTTCGTGGTCGCGGTGACGTTCTACGGCATGGCGACGTTCGAGGGGCCGATGCTCTCGATCAAGAGCATCAACGCCCTGAGCCACTACACCGACTGGACCATCGCCCACGTTCACGGCGGGGCGCTGGGGTGGAACGGGTTCATGACGTTCGGCATGATGTACTGGCTGCTGCCCCGGCTCTTCCAGACGAAACTGTGGAGCACCAAGCTCGCCAACACGCACTTCTGGATCGCCACGATCGGCATCCTGCTCTACATCATCCCGATCTACGTCGCCGGCCTGACCCAGGGCCTGATGTGGCGAGCGCTCGACGACACCGGCAACCTGGCGTACCCCGACTTCGTCGAGACGGTGATGGCGATCATGCCGATGTACTACCTGCGTGCGATCGGCGGGGCGCTGTACCTGGCCGGCGGGGTGCTGGGCGCGATCAACGTGTACAAGACGTGGCGGAACCGGCCGGCGAAGTACGAGGAGCCGGTCCACGCCGCCCCGCCGCTGTCGCCGGATTACCCGGACGAGCCGAAAGCCACGTCGCGGATCCAGGGCCACGTCACCGACAGCGCCCACAAGCTCGACGTGTTCGCCCAGATGCGCTGGCACCGCAAGTGGGAGCGCATGCCGGTGTTCTTCACCGTGATGGTCCTGATCGCGGTGGTGGTCGCGTCGCTGTTCGAGATCATCCCGACGTTCGTGATCCGCTCGAACGTGCCGCAGATCGCCACGGTCACGCCCTACACCCCGCTGGAGCTGGCGGGGCGCGACCTGTACATCGCCGAGGGCTGCTACAACTGCCACTCGCAGATGATCCGGCCGATCCTGGCCGAGACCAAGCGGTACGGCGAGTACAGCAAGCCCGGCGAGTTCGTCTACGACCACCCGTTCCAGTGGGGCAGCCGGCGGATCGGGCCCGACCTGGCGCGCGAGGGGGGCAAGCAGTCGTCGCTGTGGCACATCCTGCATTTCGAGAACCCCCAGCAGGTCGTGATCAACTCGATCATGCCGCCCTACCCGTGGCTGATCGCCAACAAGCTCGACTTCGAGGCGATCCCGGTGCGGATGCGTGCGATGCAGGCCCTGGGCGTGCCGTACACCGATGAACAGGTCGAGCGGAGCGTCGAGGACGCGCAGGAGCAGGCGCGGGCGATCGCCAAGGAGATCACCGACCAGTACGGCGGGCCGTTCATCCGCGGCGAAGGCGCGCTGGCCAAAGAGATCGACCTGGAGGAGACGGAAGTGGTGGCGATGATCGCCTACATCCAGCGCCTGGGGGTCGACATCTACAAGGACCCGCCCGTCGAGGCGGTCGAAGAAGCCGAGGTTGAAGAAGCCGAGGCGGACGCCCAGCAGCCCGCCGCGGACCGGGGCGACGGCGCGGCCGCCCCGCTCACCACCCTCGGCGCACAAGGAGCCCGCTGATGTTCAAGGACGTGCTGCGACACATGGACATGACGACGCTGACCCAGGCGGCGCTGGTCATCTTCCTGGTGGTGTTCATCGCGATCACGGTGACGACGCTGCTCCGCTCGCGCAGCGACATGCAGCGGTTCGCCAACCTCCCCAACGACGATGCGCCCCCGCCGCCGCGCCCCGAGGCCGGCGGCAAGCGGTGCGGACGATGCCGGTGCAAGGACCCCAACGATGGCTAAAGAACCCCAAGACATCCTGACCGACCACGAGTACGACGGCATCCGCGAGTACGACAACCCCACGCCCGGCTGGTGGACGTGGCTGTTCGTCGTCACCATCATCTTCTCGGTGCTCTACTTCCCGATCGTGCTCGCGGGGCGGGGCGAGCTGAGCCCGATCGGCGCGTACGACCGGGCGGTCATCGAGAACACCCTCCTCCAGTTCGCCGAGATCGGCGAGCTGACCCCCGACGGGCCGACGCTCGTACGGTTCAGCCAGGACGAGAAATGGCTCGGCGTGGGGCGGACGATCTACATCACCCACTGCATCTCCTGTCACGGCAGCGCGGGCGAGGGGCTGGTCGGGTCCAACCTCACCGACGACTACTGGAAGAACGTGAAGGTCATCGAAGACATCGCCCTGATCGTGCAGGAAGGCGCGGCCGGCGGCGCGATGCCCGCGTGGCAGAACCGGCTCAACACCAACGAGATCGTGCTTGTCTCGGCCTACGTCGCGTCGCTTCGCGGCTCCAACCCCGGCTCCGGCCGGCCCGCCGAGGGGACGGTGATCCCGCCCTGGCCGATACCGGCGCCCGAAGAAGCCGAAGCCCCTGCGACCACCACCACCACGATCGAGACGACGGAGACGACCGAGTAACCGCAACGCCTGGGGTGTAAAGGAATTTAAGCCGTGGCGTCCGGACTGTTGCAACCCGAGGAACGCGTGCTCTCCACCCTCGAGAGCGACGGTTCGCGGCGCTGGCTTACGCCCAAGCTCTCGCGCGGCCGGTTCCTCACCGCCCGGCGGTGGGTCGCCTACGCCCTCATCCTGATCTTCACCGCCATCCCCCACGTCCACCTCAACGGCAAGCCGCTCATCCTCCTGGACATCCTCCACCGCCGGTTTACCTTCTTCGGCTACACCTTCCACCCGACCGACACGGCGCTGCTCGCGCTGTTCATGGTCGGCCTGATCGTCTCGATCTTCTTCGTCACTGCGCTATTCGGCCGGGTGTGGTGCGGGTGGGCGTGCCCGCAGACCGTGTACATGGAGTTCATCTACCGGCCGATCGAACGCCTCTTCCACGGCAACGCCGGCCGGGGCGGAAAGCCCGCCAAGACGATCGCGCCCTGGCGGCGGGTCGCCAAGTACGTCGTGTTCTTCATCATCTCCGCGGTGCTGGCCAACACATTCATCGCCTACTTCGCCGGCGCCGACAACGTGCTGCGCTGGATGACCGGCTCCCCCTTCGACCACCCCGTCGCGTTCATGGTCATGGCGGTCGTCACCGGGCTGATGATGTTCGACTTCTGCTTCTTCCGCGAGCAGCTGTGCATCATCGCCTGCCCCTACGGCCGGCTCCAGTCGGTCATGCTCGACCCGCACTCGCTGATCATCAGCTACGACCCCAAGCGCGGCGAGCCTCGCGGCAAGCTCTCACTCAAGCAGCTCGGCCCGGCCGACCCGCCGCGCGGCGATTGCATCGACTGCCACCTGTGCGTCACCACGTGCCCCACCGGCATCGACATCCGCGACGGGCTCCAGCTCGAATGCGTCGCCTGCGCCCAGTGCATCGACGCCTGCGACGCGGTGATGGAGAAGATCGGCAAGCCGATCGGGCTAATCCGCTACAGCACGCAGCACGTCATCGCCGGCCACGCCCGCAAGCTGCTGCGGCCGCGCGTGGTGATCTACCCCGCGATCGTGCTGGCGATCACCGCCCTGTTCACGGCCGTGCTCCTGAGCCAGGGCGACGCCGACGTGAGGCTCCTGCGCAGCCTCGGCGCGCCGTTCATCCAGCAGGACGACGGGCGGGTCATGAACCCGATGCGCCTCAAGATCACCAACCGCACCGACGCCCCGCGCACCTACACCGCCGACGCCGCCGACGGCGTCGCCCTGACCTCGGACCAGTTGCCGGTCGAGATCCCACCCGGCCAATCGGCGACCGTTGGCATCCAGCTCACCGCGCCCGCCGGCGGCTTCGTCAACGGCCGGCGCCAAGCCGCCCTCACCGTGAACGACGACGCGGGGTTTTCGCAGACCGTCGAGACCCTCATGCTCGGCCCGACCGGCGCCGCCGGCGCCCCATCAAGGAACGACCCATGACGACCACCGCCCCACCCCCCGCCGCCACGACGGACCCGCCCGGTCAGCCCGGACGCTGGTGGGTCTGGCCCGCCATCGTGGTGGGCCTGCTGCTGATGAACGTGACGATGTGTTTCACCGCGGTTTACCTGTCGCAGCTCGACCGCTCGCACGCGATCCTGCCGGACTATTACCAGAGGGCGGTCGACTGGGACCGCTCCGCCGCCGCCCGCCGCGCGAGCGCCGCGCTGGGCTGGACCGCGGCGTTCAGCTTCGGCGACGCGGTGAGCATCCTCGGCGAACGCGCCGTGACCCTGCATCTGACCGACCGCGACGGCCGACCGGTGGACGACGCGGACGTGCGCCTCCACTACTTCCACCACGCCCGCGGCGCCGAGCGGTTCGACGGCCGGCTCAACCGGCTCTCCCCCGGGGTGTACATCGCCTCGCTGCCGATGCGCCGGGCCGGGCTCTGGGAGTTCGAGATCGTCGCCGCCCGGGGCGACCAGACGTTTCTCGACACGCAGCAGCAACGCATCGACTCGAAAGGCTGACCGATGAGCGCACTGATCATCACGGTTCTGATCGCGAGCCTGCTGGGCAGCCTGCACTGCGCGGGGATGTGCGGCGCGTTCGTCGCCTTTGCCGTCGGCGCGGGTGACGGCGGCGAGGCGCCCGGCCGGTGGCGGCTCCAGGCGGCGTATCACGGCGGGCGGCTGGCCACCTACACCCTGCTGGGGGTGATCTGCGGCGCCATGGGCGCGATGATCGACTGGGGCGGGTCGATGGTCGGCCTGTCCCGCGCCGCGGCGGTCGGCGCCGGGGTGGTGATGATCCTGTTCGGCCTGACCGCGCTGCTGCGGCTGTGGGGCGCGCGCCTGCCGCACGTGCGCCCGCCCGCGTGGCTGCAGCGCCTCATCGGCGCCGGCCAGCGCCGGGCCATGCGCCTCGGCCCGACGCCCCGCGCCCTGGTCATCGGGCTGCTCACCACCCTGCTGCCCTGCGGCTGGCTCTACGCGTTCGCGGTCACCGCCGCCGGCACCGCGTCGCCGCTCTGGGGCGGGCTCACCATGGCCGCGTTCTGGGCCGGCACCCTGCCGGTCCTCGTCGCCCTGGGCTTTGGCGTGCAGAAGGCCTCCGGCTTCCTCGGCGCCCGGCTGCCGACCCTTACCGCGATCGCCCTCGTGATCGTCGGCCTGCTCACCGTCACCGCCCGGCTCCAGGTGGACGCCTCCGCGTTCGCCGGGTCGGCCGCGTCCACCCCGCCGTCCACCACCCAGGAAGCCATCGAGCGCGTCGAACAACTCGACGCCAGCGACATGGCCTGCTGCCCGTTCAATGCCAGCGACCCTTGACCCAACCCGCGCCGACCCGGCTTCGTGCCCCGCACCGACCGCGGACACGGTCTGCGCGCACTGCGGCCTGCCCGTGCCGCGCGGCCTGATCGAGCCGGGCGCCGACCAGCAGTTCTGCTGCAACGGCTGCCGCACCGTCCACCGCCTGATCCGCGATAACGGGCTTGCCTCCTTCTACAACCTCCGCGACCACGCCGCGGCGTCGGTCAAACCCGCCCAGGTCACCGGGCGGCGCTACGACGAGTTCGCCGACCCCAAGTTCGTCGATCTGTATTGCCGCGATGCGCCCAACGGGTTGAAGACGGTCGACTTCGTGCTCGAGGGCGTGCACTGCGCGGCGTGCCTGTGGCTGATCGAACGCCTGCCGCGCATCGCCGCCGGGGTCATCGAGGCGCGGCTGGCGCTGGGCGCGTCCACCGCGCGGATCACGTGGGACCCCGCGGCGGTCACACTGCCTCAGATCGCGCGCACGCTCGACTCGCTTGGCTACCCGCCCCACCCCCTGCGCGACCGGGCCGGGCAGGACGTGCGCACGCGTGAGGACCGCCGGTACATGATCCTCACCGCCATCGCCGGCGCCTGCGCGGGCAACGCGATGCTGCTGGCGTTCGCGCTCTACGCGGGGATGTTTGGCGGGATCGAGGAAGAGTTCCGCCAGCTGTTCCGGTGGGTGAGCGTGTTCATCGGCGTGGTGTCGCTGGCCGTGCCGGGGCGGGTGTTTTTCCGCGGGGCGTGGGCGGCGATCCGGGCGCGCACGCCGAACCTGGACCTGCCGATCGCGCTGGCGCTGGGCGCGGGGGGCGTCGCCGGCGTGGTGAACGTGGCGGTGGGCCGGGGCGAGATCTATTTCGACTCGCTGACCGTGCTGGTGTTTCTGCTGCTGATCGGCCGGTGGGTGCAGCACCGCCAGCAGCGGCGGGCGGCGGACGCGGTGGAGCTGCTGTTTTCGCTCACGCCGTCGTGCGCGCGGCGGGTCGAGCCGGACGGGCAGGTGCGCGAGACGCCGATCGAGGCGATCGAGGAGGGCGACGTGGTGGAGGTGCGGCCCGGCGACGCCGCGCCCGCGGACGGGCGGGTCGTCGAGGGCGCCTCGTGCGTGCGCCAGTCGCTGCTCACCGGCGAGTCGCGCCCGGTCGAGGTCGGCCCGGGCGAGCCGCTGTTCGCCGGCACGATCAACCTGCAATCGGTCCTGCGGGTGCGCGTCAGCCGAACGGGGCGCGACACCCGCGTGGGCCGGCTCATGCAGCTGGTCGAGCAGGGCGCCCGGGACAAGGCGCCGATCGTGCGCCTGACCGACCGGATCGGCGGGTGGTTCGTGATGACGGTCATCGCCTTCGCCACGGTCACGTTCGCGGCGTGGGCGACGCGCGGGGTGGGCCTGGCGGTGGATCATGCGGTGGCGCTGTTGATCGTCGCGTGCCCGTGCGCGCTGGGGATGACCACGCCGCTGGCGATGGCGATCGCGATCGGCCGGGCGGCGCGGCGGGACATCCTGATCAAGGGCGGGGACGTGCTCGAACGGTTGGCGCGGCCCGGCGTGATCGTGCTCGACAAGACCGGCACGATCACCGCGGGGCGGACCCGGCTGGTGCACTGGTTCGGCGACGCGTCGCTGCAGACGACGGTCGCCGCGGTCGAGCGCGGCTGCTCGCACCACATCGCCCGGGCGTGCGTCGAGGCGTTCGAAGACGCCTGGAACCACGACCCGGTCGAGGCCGATGCGGTGGCCGCTCACCCCGAAGGCGGCGTGAGCGCGACGGTGGGCGGACGGCGGATCAAGATCGGATCGCCACGCTGGGTGGAGGCGTCGGAGGGCGCCGCGCCGTGGCTGGACGACGCCCGGAAGGTCTGCGACGACGAATCGCTGACACTCGTGTTGGTCGCGGTCGATGGAGCGGTGCAGGCCGGCATGGCGTTCGGCGACGCGATCCGTGACGACGCCGCCGACGCGGTCGCGCGGCTGCGCCGCGACGGCTGGGAAGTCACGGTGCTGTCGGGCGACGACCCCGCGCTGACCGCCGCGGCGGCGGCCCGCGTCGGGATCGACCCCGCGCAGAGCCGGGGCGCCCAGACGCCCGAAGACAAGCTCGGCCGCATCAACGCGATGACGCGCGACGGCGGCCACGTCGTGATGGTCGGCGACGGCGTCAACGACGCGGCGGCGCTGGCGGCGGCGTCGGTGGGGATCGCGGTGCACGGCGGCGCCGAGGCGTCGCTCGCCGCCGCTGATGTCTACCTCGACCAGCCCGGGCTCATGCCGATCGTCGACCTGGTCGAAACCGCGCGGCGCGCCATGCGCCTGATCCGGCGGAACCTGGCCGTGTCGCTGGCGTACAACGCCCTGGCCGTCGGCCTCGCGGCCGCAGGGCTCATCACGCCCCTGGCCGCCGCCATCCTCATGCCGCTCAGTTCCTTCACCCTCCTGGCCATGACCCTCGGCGCCCCCTCACCGGAGACCCGCCATGTCGATCCTCTACATCGTCCTGCCCCTGGCCGTGGTGCTCGCGGTCATCGCGGTTAGCGCCTTCTGCTGGGCGGTGCGTCGCGGTCAGTTCGACGACCTGGACTCGCCGGCGTGGCGCATGCTCGACGACGACGACACCACGCGCGGCTAAGCCGCAAGAAGCCGGTCCTGAAGACGCCGCAGGCGGCTGAAGGTCCGGATATCCGGGTCTTCGCCTTGCTGCGCAAGGCTCAGAGCCGGCTTAACGGCTACGGCTCCTTAAGCAGTTCAAGCACGCGCGGCTGATCGAGGGGGGTGACTTCGTACGCGGCGACGCCGTCCAGCTCAATCGGGAAGATGTTCAGCCCCTCATCGACCCGGGGCGGCGGGGCCTGGTCGGGCGAAGGCCTGACGACGAACACGATCACCGGCTCGCCGTCCACCCGCGCCAGCACCGCCATGGTGCGGCGCGACTGGACGGGCTTGAGCGACAGGCCCAGCGCCTCGACGCCCGGGGCGGCGGTGAGCACAAGCGGTTGGCCGAGGTAGCGGTCAAACGTGTCGGCGAACTCCTGGTCGGTTTCGCAGACCCAGCCGGGCGTGAAGCCGGCGTCCAGCTCCTGTTGATACGCACTGGCGAACGACTCGGCCGGCGGACGGGCTTTCCAGGGTTGCGTGGCGGGCCCTTGCAGCGACTGGATCAGCACCACCACGGCGGCCGCGAAGACGATCGCCGCCGCCGCCGCGTACGCCCAGACCCGCCGCGCCACACGCGGCTTGGGTTTCGGCGCCGCCATCCGCGGCGCTGTCTCGACGCCGAACGACCGGCACAACGCCTCGTCGATCCGACGCTGCAACTCCGCCGCCTCACGCAGCGCCGGCTCCGCCTCCATCCGCCGCTCCAGCGCGCGGCGATCGTCCTCATCGAGCAACCCGTCGAGGTAAGCGTCGATCAACGCGTCGTCCTGGCTCGGGGGGTCATGATCGTTCAAGCGGGTCGTGGCGTCCTTTCCGGCGTCAGCCGATCGCGCATGATCTTGCGGCCGCGGTGGACGTGGCTCATCGCGGTGCCCGCCGGGATGCCGAGGATGTCTGCGATCTCGTCATAGGTCAGCCCCTTGACGGTTTTAAGCAGGATGCAGGCCCGGGCGGTCTCGGGCACCGCCGTCAGCGCTGCGAGCACGCTATCGTCGAACACCGCCTCATGACCCGCGGCGAGCTGACCGGCGGGGGTCACCCCCTCCCGCTCCGCCCCATGGCCGGCCGGCGCGTGTATCGGGGCGCCGTCGAGGCCGGTCTCCCGGGAGCGCTGGCGTTTGCGGCGGTGATTCATGGCGACGTGTCGAACGATCCGGCCCATCCAGGCGTTGAAATTCGTGTCGGGGTCGAACGTGTCGAGCTTCCGCAGGCCCACGACCGCGGCCTCTTGAACGATGTCTTCCGCGAGATGGCGGTCGGCCACGATCCCCGCGGCGATCAGCCAGAGCAGGTGCGACGCGTCGGCGAAATGCGCAGCAAACCCACGTCGGTCGAGCCGGGGGCGCGACGCGGGGCCTGGGAGTCTGCCGATCGTGCTGCCGTCGGTCATGCGTCGCGGGTCCGTAAAGAAAATGTCGCTCCTTGAGTGAACCCTTGCAATAGGGTCGACATTTCCGCGGGTTTGCCCCAACTGACGAATCTATGATGCTTAGCCGGCGAGCTACGCCCGCCTGGGCCAGGGCCGCGTAGCGGCCCGGCTACGCGTCACGGCTCTGACCACTAACGCGTCGCCGCGATCTGGCGGAGCAACTCGGCGTGCGTCTGGACGCCCAGTTGGAAGCGGTCGAGGGCGAAGTGTTCGTCGGGGCTGTGGATGTTGTCGCTGTTGAGGCCGAAGCCCAGCAGGAGGGTGTCGAGGCCGAGGGTTTTCTTGAAGTCGGCGATGATGGGGATGGTGGCGCCCTCACGGACAAGGGCGGGGGGGCGGCCGCTGGTCTGCTCCACCGCGCGGCGGGCGGCGGCCATCCAGGGCGAGTCGGTCGCCGCCGCCGCGGGCCAGGCCCCGGCGTGATCGGTGATCTCCCAGCGGCAGCCGCCCACGTCCTGGGCGTGGACCCAGTCGATGAATTGGGCCGCGACCTTCTTCGGGTCCATGTCGGCGGGGATGCGGAAACTGACCTTGGCGCCGGCGAAGGTGGGGATAACCGTCTTGGCGCCCTCGCCCATGTACCCGCCGTAGAGGCCGTTGACGTCGCACGACGGCCGCGACCAGCGGCGTTCGAGCGTCGAGTAGCCTTTCTCGCCAAACGGGGCGGCGCCCACGTCGCCGAGAAAACCCGCCTCATCGAAACCGAGTTGGCGCCACTGCTCGCGCTCGGCCTCGTCGAGGGGCGCGACGTCGTCGTAGAACCCGGGCAGCGTGACGCGATGGTCGTCGTCCAGGAGCTTGCCGAGCACGCGCACGAGCTGGGTCGCGGGGTTGGCGAGCGATCCGCCGTAGACGCCCGAGTGCAGGTCGCGCGACGGGCCGTGGAGCTTGACGTCGAAATAGACCAGGCCGCGCATCGCGTAGGTGATCGCGGGCACGGGGCGCTGCGGGTCGGCGTCCCACATGCTGGTGTCGCTGACGACGACCACGTCGGCGGCCAACTCGTCTTTATGCTGCTCGATGAACGGCGGCAGGTTCACGCTGCCGCACTCTTCCTCACCTTCGATCAGGACCGTCACGTGGCAGGGCAGCTTCTCGCCGGCGTCACGGTAGGTGCGCAGGGCTTCGAGGAAGCACATGACCTGGCCCTTGTCATCGCTGGCGCCGCGGGCGTAGAGCCGGCCGTCGCGGACCGTGGGCTCGAACGGCGGGGTGGTCCAGAGGTCGAGGGGGTCGGGCGGCTGCACGTCGTAATGGCCGTAGAACAGGACCCTGGGCGCGGCCGGGTCGGCGACCATCGCGTCGGTTGTGCGGGCCGTCACGCACGGGTGGCCGGCGGTGTCCATCACCCGCGGCTCAAAGCCCGAGCCGCGCAGGTGGTCCGCGACCCACGCCGCGGCCGCCCGCATCTGGTCGGCGTACGCCGGGTCGGTGCTTACGCTCGGGATCGCCAGCAATGCGCACAACCGGTCCACCGCGGGATCATTCATGATTCGCCTCTCCGTTGAGGTTGACCTGCACCGTCCCGGCGTTCACCCGCACGGGGTGGGTCTTGCAGGGCGGCTCGTCCTGGGGGAAGTCGATGTTTTTGCCGTTGGTGATGTTATAAGCGTAACCGTGGTAGGGGCAGGTGATCACCCGGCCGGCGAGGTCGCCTTCGCCCAGGGGCAGGCCGGCGTGGGGGCAGGTGTTTTCGATGGCGTAGAACGCGCCTTCGATCTGCGCCACGACGAGCGGGGTCTGTTGCACGGTCAGGCAGAGCTTGCCGCCGTCAGGAACCTCGGCGGCGGGGCAAGCGTCGATCCAGTTGGCCATGAGCGAGACGGTCCTTAGGATGAACGGATGACGAAGACCACGGCTCATCTTAGCCGGTACGCGGCGGTGGTGGCGCACGCCGCCGCCGAGGCGCTGGACGCGGCCGGGCCGGCGCCGGCCGCGGACGAGGCCGCGGGCCGGATGGCGATGGCGCTGCCCGCGGCCCGGCGTCTGCTCGACCCCGCCGCGGTCGACCCGGCTGCCGTCCTTGAGGGGCTCCGCCGGCTCACCACGGGGCCGCTGCGCTACAACGACTCGCTCGGCCACACCCGCCCCGCCTACTTCGCCCTGCTCGTCCACCTCCACGCCGCCGCCCTGGACGACGACACCCCCGGCCGGGACGCCGTCGCCGCCGCCGTCGCCCGGCTCGAACCCCGGCCCGACGACCCGGCCGACGAGCTCTGGCGGGCGCTGTGCCTGAGCCACCTCCCCGGCCAGGACCCCGCGCCCATGGTCGACGCCGTCGTCAGCCGCCCCGGCCCCAACGGCGAGCTGCACGCCTTCGTCGAGGGCGACGACCTGCTCGATGCCTGGTGGTACCGCGAACTCGTCGGCCTGCACGCCCTGTTCCGCCTCGCCCACGGCCCGCTCGGCCGCGACGCGTGGCGGGCCCGCGCCCGGGGGGCCGTCCTCTACCACCTCGACAACACCCAGCCCGACCACACCACCGCCCAGCCCTGGGCCGTTGCCGCGTTTCTCACCCACCCCGAGTCGATCCCTTTCGGCGAACAGCAGCTCCACGACGCCCGCAGCTACTGGACCCACGGCGGGCCGGGCGCTTCGGTTATCCCGGGGCTGCTCCTGGCCGACGCGGCGGGTACGATGATGGGATTGGATGGGCCCGAAGCAGGAGGCTGACCAACCGTGAACCTGTCTCTGATGATCCTCTGGTGCGCCGCCGGCCTGCTGATCGGGCAGGCGGACCCCGCCCCGCCGCCGACCAAGACCGCGGAAGCCGAAAAGACCGCAAAGATCGCGAAGACCGCAAAGACGTCCGAGGCCGACGCGGCGACGCCGGCCTCGATGTCGCTCGACGACCTGCGCACGCAGCTCGACGCCCTGCTGGCGCCGACGGGCGTGCCGATTGAACAGTTCGAGGAAAGCCCCAACCGCCAGCTCGTCGACCTGGCCGCCAAGTCGGGCGTGCTGTCGCGCAACGCCGCCGACCCGCAGACCAAGCTCGAAGCCAACCAGTTGGAGATGCGGGCCTACAACGCCCTGGCCCAGTCCGCCCAGCAGGCCGACCGCCCGGGCGAGGCGAGCCTGCGGGTCACCCAGCTCCGCAGCGCCGCGCAGCAGACCCGGCAGCTCCAGTTCGACGACGCCGAGGCCGCCGGCGCGTTCTGGCTGCTGCAGGCGGACCTGATCGACCTCAACCGCAACACCCCCGACCTGGCGCAGCGTCAGGCCGGGGCGATCGAGCGGCTGGAAGCGTTCCTCGACTCGCCCGAGGCCCCGCCCGCGATGAAGACCGACGTCAAGCTCGCGCTGCTTCGGCTTTACGAGCAGGCCGGCCGCAGCGAGGACGCGGCGGCGTTGCTGCTGGACCTCCGCCGGACGTTGTCGTCCCAGGACCCGCGCCGGGAACAGCTTCACGACGCGCGGCGGGTGCTCGACATGCTCGGCGAACCGATCGCGGTGGACGTCAACACGACCCGTCAGCAGGATTGGTCGCTCGCGGATCAACGCGGCCGGCCGGTGCTGATCCACGTCTACGCCGACGCGGCCCCGACGTCGGTCGCGCTGTTCGAGCCGATCGGACAACTGCAGCAAACGCTTGGGGAGGAGGGGGTGTCGGTGCTGTCGCTGGCGGTGAACAGCTCGACGGCGGACCGGGACGACAACGCGTGGCCGATCGCGGAGGTCAACGACGAAGACGCGGTGCTGCGGACGCTGGGGGTGCGCTCCCTGCCGTGGCTGGTGGTGGTCGACGCCGACGGCAAGGTCGCGGCGGTCGGGCAGACCGGCGCGGTGCTCGACCGCGTCCCGCGCCCGGCGACGGACACGGCCGAGCCGGCCGAGCCCGCCGAGCCGGCGCCTACCGAGCCCACCCAGGAAGGTCCTTGACCGTTTGTCAATCAAGAGATAGCGTCGTTTTTCAGCGGCGAGCCGCCGGCCTGACTTGAAGGAGCCGCATTCCTTCTGTTTCCTCCGACATGGAGCCTCGTGATGACCCAAGCCCTCGACGCCGCCGCGCTGACCAACAACCAGAAGCTCATTAATTGGGTCGACGAGGTCGCCGCGCTGACCACCCCCGACAAGGTCCGGTGGTGCGACGGCTCGCCCGCGGAATATCAGGCGATGCTCGACCTCATGACCGCGTCGGGCACGGCGATCAAGCTCAACGACGCCAAACGGCCCAACTCGATCCTCGTCCGCTCCGACCCCGCCGACGTCGCCCGCGTCGAGGACCGCACCTTCATCTGCTGCGAGGACCAGGCCGACGCCGGCCCGACCAACAACTGGAAGGCGCCCCAGGAGATGAAGGACATCCTCATGCCGCTCTTCAAGAGCTGCATGAAGGGCCGCACCCTGTACGTCATCCCCTTCTCCATGGGGCCGATCGGCTCACCGATCGCCCACATCGGCGTCGAGCTGACCGACTCGCCCTACGTCGTCGCCAACATGCACATCATGACCCGCGTCGGCAAGGCCGTGCTCGACGTGCTCGGCGACGACGGCTTCTTCGTCCCCTGCGTCCATTCCGTCGGCATGCCTCTCACCGACGGCGCCGAGGACGTCCCCTGGCCCTGCAACGCCGACAACAAGTACATCACCCACTTCCCCGAGACCAAGGAAATCTGGTCCTTCGGCTCGGGCTACGGCGGCAACGCCCTGCTGGGCAAAAAGTGTTTCGCCCTCCGCATCGCCTCGGTCATGGCCCGCGAGCAGGGGTGGATGGCCGAGCACATGCTCATCCTCAAGCTGACCAGCCCCCGGGGCGTGAGCAAGTACGTCGCCGCCGCCTTCCCCTCGGCCTGCGGCAAAACCAACCTCGCGATGATGACCCCCACCCTCCCGGGCTGGAAGGTCCAGACCGTCGGCGACGACATCGCCTGGATGAAGTTCGCCCGCGATGAAAACGGCAGGCAACGCCTCTTCGCCATCAACCCCGAGGCCGGCTTCTTCGGCGTGGCGCCCGGCACCAACGAGTTGTCCAACCCCAACGCCCTCGCGTCCGCCTCCCGCAACTCCATCTTCACCAACTGCGGCCTGACCGACGACGGCGACATCTGGTGGGAGGAGATGACCCACGAGCCGCCGGCCCACCTCATCGACTGGCACGGCAAAGACTGGACCGCCCACGCCGACCGGAAGGCCGCCCACCCCAACGCCCGGTTCACCGCCCCCGCCAAGCAGTGCCCGGTCATCGCCGACAACTGGGAGGACCCCGCCGGCGTGCCGATCGACGCGATCCTCTTCGGCGGCCGCCGGGCCTCGGTCGTCCCGCTGGTGAACGAGGCCTTCTCCTGGCCGCACGCCACGTTCCTCGGCTCGATCATGAGCTCCGAGAAGACCGCCGCCGCCGCCGGCAAGGTCGGCCAGCTCCGACGCGACCCCATGGCCATGCTCCCCTTCTGCGGCTACCACATGGCCGACTACTGGAGCCACTGGCTCGACATGGGCCGGACCGGCGGCGAGGGCATGCCCAAGGTCTTCTACGTCAACTGGTTCCGTAAGTCGCCCGAGGGCAAGCTGCTCTGGCCGGGCTTCGGCGAGAACTCCCGCGTCCTCAAGTGGGTCTTCGAACGATGCGCCGGCGAGGCCGACGCCGACCCGACCCCCATCGGCATGCTGCCCACCCCCGACGCCCTCGACCTCGACGGCCTGGGGCTCGACGACGCCTGCATCGCCCAGCTCCTCGAGGTCGACACCCAGGGCTGGCTCGACGAAATCCCGCTCATCCGCGAGCACTACGCCCAGTTCGGCGACAAGCTGCCCCAAGCGCTCGTCGCCGAGCTCGACGCGCTCGAAGAGCGTCTCAAGGCGGGCGCCTGACCCGCCCCCACCCCGTCCCCGAAGCCCAGGGATTGCAATCCCTGGGCTTCTTCGCGTACAAGGCCTGCATCACCCTCTTCGGAATCGAAAGGACCGCGCGATGAACAAGACGCAACACTTTTGGGCGTGCGCGATCGGCCTGCTCGCGGCGCTCACGATGGCCGGGTGCGAAACGGGCAAACCGATCCCGGTCATCGCCACGTTCAACCTCAGCGGGTCGGACGCGGTGCTGGACGGGCCGTCGTTCCGCGGCGCCGAGCTGGCGGCGGAACAGATCAACGCGTCGGGCGGCGTGCTGGGCCGGCCGATCGAGTTGATCGCGGTCAACACCGCCAGCGACCTGCCGACCACCGCCCAGGCGGTCGACGCCGCCTTGAAGGGCCACCCCCGCGCGGTCGCCGGTATCGGGTACAGCGATTCGAGCTATGCCCTCGCCGCCGGCCGGGTGTTCCAGCAAGACGGCCTGCCGTTCATCACCTCCGGCGCCACCACGCCCACGCTCCCCGAGCAGGTCGGCGACGAGATGTTCCTCGCCGCCTACGGCGACGACGCCCAGGCCCGAGTCATGGCGGGGTTCGCCTACCACCGCCTGAAGCTGCGACACGTGGCGGTGTGGATCAACGAGGACCGCGAATACACCCGCGCGGTCGGCGCCTATTTCAAGGAAGCGTTCGAACGCCTCGGCGGGACCGTGAGCGTCCGCCGCTACGCCGGGGGCAAGACCGAGTTCGCCGACCTCATCGATGCGTTCGGAAAAGCCGATCCCGCGCTCGAGGCGATCTACGCCGCGACCGCGCCCGCGGGCTCGACCCTTGTCGTCGCGCAGGCCCGCGCCGCGGGCGTGTCGGCGCCGCTGCTCTCCGGCGACGGGTGGGACAACGCCGACCTCGTCGCGCTCAGCCGCGAGCAGGACCTCGCCGACATCTATTTCACCACCCACCGCTACCTCGACGTTCACACGCCCGCCATGCGGGCGTTCGTCGCCGACTACACGCTCCGGTTCGGCCAGGCGCCGCCCAACGCGTTCGCCGTGCTGGGTTACGACACGTTGAACCTGCTCGCCGACGCGATCCGCCGGGCCGGCTCGACCGACCCGTCCCGGGTCCGCGACGCGCTGGCGGATACGACCGGCTTCCAAGGCGTGGTCGGCCCGATCCGCTACGCCCCCGGCCGGCGGACGCCGATCAAGCCGGTCGCCGTCATCGAGCTCGATCGCGGCGAAGAAAAGCCGGTCTGGACCACCACGCCCCCGGCCCCACCGCGGTGAAGCCAGGGGGCATTTAGCCCCGCCGCTTGCGGCGGGTGAACGCGGGGCAAGCCCCGCGGCTAAATGGACGTCAAGCGATACAGGTCCAATTGAAACGCTCTAGAATCAACGCAAGCGGCTGCGACAGCCGCCGGGAACAAAACGTGATGCGGCAAATCCGGGTGTACATGATGACGATCCTGCTGGCCGGCCTGACGGGCGGCTGGTCTGCGTCGGCCGACGTGCTCGACGAGTTGGGGGACGCCGATTATCACCGGCGCGACGAGGCGACCCGTCGGCTGCTGGCCGACTCGACCCTCACCCTGGCCGAGGTCGGCCGGATGTACGCCCGGGCCCGCACGCCCGAGCAGCGGCACCGGCTGCTGAGCGTCGCCGAGCACCACGCGATCCGCCAGATGCGCGAGCGGATCTTCCCCCCGATGGGGCAGGGGTCGATCGGCCTGTCGCACGCCATGGCCCCCGCCAACACCCTGCCCGGGATCGATGCGACCGCGATCCGGGTGGTCATGACCATCCCGGGGTTCCCCGGGCACGAACTGCTGCGGCCCGGCGACCTGATCACCGCCTTCGATGATGAGCCGTTCCCGATCGGGATGACCCAGACGGATTTCAAGGCCCTGATCAAAAACCGCCGCAAGGGCGGTCGGATCGCCCTGTCGCTGCTCCGCGACGGCCGGCCGGTCCGGGTCGAGATGTCGCTCGCCGGCTCCAACGCGCTGGAAGCCATGTACCCCATCAACGGCGATACGCTCATGCTCGACCGCCCGTTCCGCGACGAATGGCGACGGCTGCGCGACGCAATTATTCAAGGCGACCTGCCGCAACTCGACCCGCGGGAGGGGGAAGGAAACGCAGGAAATTAAGAAAAGCAGGAAAACAGGAAATTAAAAATCCTTGATAGGCCCTTGTGGATCGGCTCATCGGTCTCCGCTTCTCTGATATTTCCTGTTTTCCTGCTTTTCTGCTTTCCTGTTTTTCCCCGGTTCGTTCTGAATTCATCGGCGGATGCGGTCGATGCTGCAGACGGGGCGGCTCATGGGGAGCGCCCCGTCTATCGCTCGAACGAACGAGGCCCCGTATTGAGGCGCGCGCGCCATTCCCATTCGTTGGAGCGCCGACTGGTGCTGTGGACCGTCGCGCTGGTGGCGACGCCGACGTTCATCTGTGGCGTCTGGCTTAATCTGATTACGCGCGAAGCGTTCACCCGCAGCCACGTCCGGTCGGTCGAGGTGCTGACCCAGACCGTGGCCGCCACCCTCGCCGGCCGCAGCATGGCGCCGTGGGGCTCGGACGCCAACGCCGTGATCGACGCCCTGACGTTCGACCCGCGGGTGGGGCTGATTATCGCCACCGACCCCGAGGAAACCATCACGCACCGGCGGGTGATCGACCCGGAGGCGTACACCGCGTTCATCGCCCACATCGACTCGGGGGACACCGGCGACCTGGAGATCGGCCAACCGCTGCGGTTGAACCGCGACGGCTCGCTGATCGTGCGGAAGGTGCCGATCTGGAACCCGCCGGTCCGCGACGCCGCCGCCGCCGGCGACCTGCGCGAAGCCGACCGTCAGCTCGAGGGGTTTATCATCCTTGCGCTGTATGACCGCTCGATCCCGGGGTTTCTGGACACCCTGCAGACGGCGCAGATCGGCGCGACGTGCGTGGTGATCCTGCTGATGACGCCGCTGGTGGTGATCGCGGTCCGCCGCTGGGTCCGCCCCATCCGCGAGCTGCTGCGGGCCACCGCCCAGCTCGCCCGGGGCCGCCGGCCGAACCCGGTGCCCACCGCGACCCGCGACGAGCTGGGCCAGCTCGCCGAGGGCTTCAACGACATGGCCGAGAAGCTCTACGACGCCCGTCGGGGCCTCGAAGCCGCCAACCAGGAGCTCGAAGAAAAGGTCCGCGCCCGCACCGCCGAGCTCGAGGAGCTGACCCACCGCCTCCAGCACGAGATCGACGACAAGAACGAGTTCCTCCGCGCCGTCAGCCACGACCTGGGCGCGCCGCTGCGCAACATCAACGGCATGGCCACCATGCTGCTCATGAAATACAAGGCGGACCTCGCCGACGATGCGCTGAACAAGCTCGAACGCATCAGCGCCAACGCCAAGCTCCAGACCGAACTGATCGGCGACCTGCTCGACCTGTCCAAGATCCGCACCCGCCCGGGACGTAAAGAGAACATCGACCTGGACCAGCTCATCGACGAGCTGAGGCAGAGTTTCGCCTACGACCTGGAGCGATCGCAGATCGCCCTGCACGTGGAGCGCGGCCTGCCGGTGATCTACGCCGAGCGCAACCGCATCCGGCAGGTGTTTCAGAACCTGGTCGACAACGCCATCAAGTACATGCTCGACGCCCGGGAGCGGCGGGTGTCGGTGCGTTCGTGGCGGGACGACGTTTCATACTGGTTCGAAGTCGCCGACACCGGCCGCGGCATCGCCGAACAGGACCTGGGAAAGATCTTCCAGGTCTTCCGGCGTTCAACACACTCGGGCAGCCACGAGGTGCAGGGCAAAGGCGTCGGGCTCGCGAGCGTCAAGTCCATCATCGAGGCGTACGGCGGAACGATCCGCGTGAGTTCGACGCTGGGACAGGGGTCGGCCTTTTGTTTCAGCCTGGACATCCAGGCCGTCACGGCGCCGCAGATCAAGCGGCCGGCGAAGGCCTGACGACTGTTCTGGAGGCCTATCGTCGCCGGGCGGGTCCTCTGCGGCTGAACCGCCGTGAGCGTAACGCGTTTGGCCCGCGCGGTGAGGCGTTATGGGGAATCTGGGGGATCGGGACATTTTGGCGAACCGCGGCCGGCCGGCGCAGGTATCCGGGCGGTGTCGGGCTGGCCGCGAAACCCCCAGCACGGGGCGCGGGGGAGACGAATGGAGGGCGGGGGAGACGACGGAGGAACGCTTGCCGACGGCCTAAACGCCGCCGGCGAGCTTTATCAGAGGTTCGGCGGGCCGCAGTGAATCGCCGTTGACATATCGCCGATAAAGTTTGCGGAGTCGAGGTTACGGATCTTGCGCAACGACCAAGGGGGTTGGAGCCGCGCGATCCGGGTTTGTTGTAAGGCCTGCCCTCATGGCGGACACTCCGCCCCGCATCCTGTTGATAGAAGATGATCCGGACACGGCTTGCCTCTTGCGCGAGACGATTGTCGATCACTTCGGCGCCGACTGCGTCGATCACCGCTCCACGGTCAGCCAGGGCCTGGCGGTGGAGCTGGATCACTATGACCTGGTCCTGTCGGACATGAACCTGCCCGACGGCACGGGGCTGGAACTGGTCGAGAAGCTGCTCGACCGGCGCAACGACCTGCCGGTGGTGTTCGTCACGGGGGAGGGCATCCTGGAAAACGCGATCAAGGCGATCCGCCTGGGCGCTTACGACTACGTCGTCAAGGCGGGGGACTACCTTTTCGCTCTGCCGGTGGTGATCGAAAAGAACCTGGAGATCCACCGGATGCGGCTGGAGAACATCGAGCTTCAGCTGCAGCTGGAGCGCACGTTGGAGCAGGTGAAGGTCAAGAACGAGCAGCTCGAGGAGGCGGTGCACAAGCTGGAGACCATGGCGGCGACCGACCCGCTGACGGGCCTGGCCAATCGGCGTGCGTTCGGGCAGGCGCTGGACCGCCGGTTCGCCGATTCGGTGCGGCAGGGTCACGACCTGGCGTGCATCATGGTGGACCTGGACGGGTTCAAGCGGCTCAACGACACGCTGGGCCACCAGAAGGGCGACCAGATGCTGCAGCTGGCGTCGAAGGTGCTGCAGGCGAACTGCCGGCGGTCCGACGTGGCGGGCCGGTTCGGGGGCGATGAGTTCGTGCTGCTGCTGCCGCAGAGCGATGAACCCTCGGCGCGGCAGGTGGCCCAGCGCGTGGCGGAGCAGTTCACCGCGGCGGCGGAGGCGGACCTGGCGGCGTCGGATCAGGCGTTGCGGCTGACGATGTCGATGGGGCTGGCGACGCGGGTGAGCAGCCGGGCGTCGAGCGCCGAACAGCTCGTAGCCCACGCCGACCACGCCCTTTACAGTGCGAAAGCTGCGGGAAAAACGCGGCTGATGGTATACGCGGGGCCAAGCCAGGCGGCGGCGGCCGGCAGATAGGGATTTACCCTATTATTGACTTGGCTAACCCATTCGCACTTGATGGTTCAAGGGAATTAAGGTATTAACCCGATATGCAAGGGTGTGGTGGTGGGTCCCGGCTGATCGACCAAGCCGTCGTCCTGGGAGTATGTTGTTTGAAGCTTGAGGCGCCCCGACGCGTGTCAGGCCGAAACGTCGGGATGATCTGCCAACGCCGACACGTCTCGACGGTTTAACCCACAGGATGGCGCGATCCGAGCGATCGGCCGACGGAGACCGTTTCAAAAAAAGTCAGTAAACCACAGCGCCCCTTTTCCAGGGCACAGCGTCGCACCGACGCCCCGCTTATCTGTGGCATCGCTTTTTTTGCTCTTCGTCGACCAGCATCATGCCGTCCAGCTCCAGCTGTCTTGGACGGACCCCCACAATCATGAAACTCAGTAAAACATCTGCCCACGCTGCGGTCGCGGTCGCATTCCTCGCCAGCCGGAGTTCGGAGGCCGCCAACAGCCAGCCGATCCAGGCGCGTCAGATCGCCGAACACCTGAAGATCCCGACCGATTCCGCGTTGAAGATCCTGCAGTGCCTGGTCCGCCATCGGATCATCCAGTCCCAGCTGGGGCGCAGCGGCGGGTACTTCCTCAACCGCGACCCGCAGGAAGTCACCCTCCTGCAGATCATCGAGGCGGTGGACGGCCCGATTGTGGGCGATGTGCCGTTGCACGACGGCACCCGGACGGTGCGGATGCTCGGCAAGATCTGCAACCGGATCGCGGACCAGCTCCGCGAAGACCTGGGCCAACAAACCGTGGCCGAGCTCGCGGGGATGAACGGCCCCGCCTCGCTGGCCGTGGCCGGCTGATGCGCGGGTGTCGCCGGCGTTGATGACGCGGGGGGATTCCGGAGCCCGCGGGGCGGGTCCGATAGCCGCGCTCTAAAACTGGCCATCCCAGCACTTTCTTAGCCATTAACCCTGACTCGTTCTAAAGCGCCGTTGCGCCGCTTCCGATGCTGGTTGCGGAGCATCGATCCCCTTGAACTCATCGTCGATGAGCACCGCAACACGTAGGGGCGTCGGCCCGGCCGGCGTCCCGGGAGAATTCCACTCATGAGCGCCATCGAGACCTCCGCCGCCAACGACCTCGCCGCCCCGGTCGACCACAGCGTCGCCGCGGGCGAGAACGAATTGCTTCAGCTGGTTTCCTTCGTGGTCGGCGACGAAGAGTTCGCGGTGCCGATCCTCTCGGTCCAGGAAATAAACCGGATGATGCAGATCACCCGCGTGCCCCAGAGCCCGCCGTTCGTCGAAGGGGTGATCAATCTCCGCGGGAAGATCATCCCCGTCATCAACCTGCGCGAGCGTTTCGGCATGGAGAAGCTCGACGACTCGGAGGACATGCGCATCATCGTGGTTGAGGTGAACGACCGGGTGATCGGCTTCACCGTCGACCGCGTCAACGAGGTGCTTCGCATCTCGGCCGACATCGTCGACCCGGCGCCACAGATGGTGCTGTCCGGCGGGGTCGACGGGGATTACGTCCAGGGCGTCGGCAAGCTCGACGATCGCCTGCTGATCCTGCTCTCCCTGGAGCGTCTGTTCAGCGATGAGGAGATGGCCGAGGTCGACGCCGCCACCGTTCAGGCCGCGTGAGCAACATGCATCATCAACCCCCGCTTGAATCCACGGACGGTTATCGGTTCGAGCACTATGTGAGCCATATGGAATGACGACGACAGGCGCCGCCCCGACCACCACCTCTAGCCATTCGATGACGCAGGCGCAGTTCGACAAGCTGCGCAAGGTCGTCTATGACCGGGCGGGCATTCACTTTCAGGACTCCAAAAAGTACGTGCTCGAGTCCCGGCTTGCCCGTCGGCTCGAGGAGCTGGAGTTCGATAACTTCGACCAGTATCTGCTGTTCCTCACCGCCGGGCCGTTCCAGATGGATGAGTTTCAGGAGATGTTCAACCGCATCACCATCAACGAGACCAGCTTCTTCCGCAACGAGCCCCAGCTGGATGTCTTCGAGAAACAGGTCCTGCCCCGGCTGATGGAAACCCGCTCCACCCACAAGACGCTCCGCATCTGGTCGTCCGCGTCGTCCTCGGGCGAGGAGCCTTACACGCTGGCGATGCAGATCCACCGCAGCCTCGGCGTCCGCCTCGCCGACTGGCGCATCGAGATCCTCGGCACCGACATCAGCGAAAAGGTGTTGCTGGCCGCCCAGACGGGCAAGTACCCGGCCTACTCGGTGCGCGGCGTCAATCCGATGGTGCTCCAGCGCTACTTCAAGGAAGAGGACGGCTCCTATCAGATCGATCCCCAGATCATGTCGATGGTCCGGTTCGAAAAGCTCAACCTCAAAGACCGTATCGCCGCCAAGCGTTTCGGCCAGTTTGATGTGATCTTCTGCCGCAATGTGTTGATCTATTTTGACGATGAGATGCGCAAGAGCGTGATCGAGATGTTCCACAACCAGCTCGCCCAGGACGGCACACTGTTTATCGGGCACAGCGAGTCGTTGCGGAACCTCGATGTGAAATTCGAGCCGATCCCGGTCCCCCAGGCGTTCGCATACGTCAAGAACGCGTAACACGGGTGGCGACCCGTGCTGATGTGAGGCAAGCAGCTATGTCGGACATGGACCCCAGCCTGATCCAGGACTTCCTGACCGAAGCCGGCGAATTGATCGAGCAGCTCGACGCGGACCTGGTCAAGCTCGAGACGGCCGAGGGTGACGAGCTGACGGAGCTGTGCAACTCCTGTTTCCGCGGGCTGCACACGATCAAGGGTGCGGCGAGCTTCCTGGGGCTGACCGCGGTCACCACCTTCGCCCACGCCGCGGAAGACGCGCTGAACAAGATGCGTAAGGGCGAGGTCCCGGTCACCACCGAGGTCATGGACGCGATGCTGCGTTCGGCGGACGTGGTCCGCGACCAGATCGACGCGTTGTCCGGCGGCGGCGAGGCCGCCGAGGGGCCGGCGGACCTGATCGACACGCTGCACCGGATCGCCAACGCCCAGGCCGACGATGATGACGCCGGCGAGGCGGCGGCCGGGCCGGCGGCGGACCACGACGCGCCCGGCGTCCCGCTCGAGCTGCCGGCCCAGAAGGCCGACCTGCTCGAATTCATGGTCCAGGACCTGCGCGACTACGCCGACCAGCTCGACGAGGTGTTCGGCCAGGTCGCCAACGACGCGACCCGCGAGGAGGCCGCGGCTCAGCTCGCCGAGATCGGCGACAACATGGTGAAGACCGCCGAGTTCTTCGAGCTGGACCACCTGTCGCGCGTGGTGAGCCTGTTCGTCACCACCGCGCCCTCGCTCAACGACTGCCCGGGCGACCTGCTGCCGGAGCTGCTTATCCGCCTCCAAGCCGCCCAGCGCCTGATCCACGACCAGGCCGCGGCGCTCGAGAATCAACGGGCGTTGACCTGGTCGCTCGATACGTTCGTCGAGCGCATCACCCGGCTCAGCGGCCACACCCAGATCGAGGAACAGTTCGTCGGCCTGCACGACAACGTGGTGGACAACGTCCTGGCGCTGGACGAGATCGTCAAGGACACCTATGAGCCGGTCGAAGCGCCGCCCGCCGAGGCGACCGCCGACCAAACCGGCGCCGGCGCCGACGCTCCCTCCGCCGAGCCGACGCCCGCCGCCGATAAGAAAAAAGAAGACGCCCCCGCCAACAAGCCCGCGGTCGAGCAGACGATCCGCGTCGAGGTCGGCCGGCTCGAGTCCCTGCTCAACCTGGTCGGCCAGCTCGTGCTCAACAAGAACCGCGTGCTCGGCCTGACCCGCACGCTCAAGGACGCGTCGATCCCGGCGGAGCTCAACGAGGAGTTCACCGCCGCCGCCGGCGAGCTGGACCACCTCATGGGCGAGCTGCAGGTCGGCGTCATGCGGACCCGCATGCAACCGCTGGCCAAGCTCTTCGACCGCTACCCCCGCGTCATCCGCGACATCGCCCGGCAGACCGATAAGAAGATCGACCTGCTCATCGAAGGCAAGGACACCGAGGTCGACAAGTCGGTCCTGGAAAACCTGGCCGACCCGCTGGTCCACATCCTCCGCAACTCCGCCGACCACGGCGTCGAGCCCCCCGCCGACCGCCTCGCCAAGAGTAAGCCCGAGACCGGCGTGATCAAGCTCACCGCCGAGCACCAGGGCAGCCACGTCCGCGTCGCGATCGCCGACGACGGCAAGGGCCTGGACCCCAAGGTGATCGGCGGCAAGGCCGTCGAGCGCGGCCTGGTCAGCCCCGAGCAGCTCGACAAGATGAACGACTCGGACATCTTCCGCTTCATCTTCGAGGCCGGCTTCTCCACCGCCAAGCAGGTGTCGGACTTATCCGGACGCGGCGTGGGCATGGACGTGGTCCGCACCAACATCCAGAAGCTCAACGGCACGATCAATATCGACTCGGCGGTGGACCGGGGCACGACCATCGAGATCCTGATCCCGCTGACAGTCGCGATCATGCCCGCGATGGTGGTGGGCGTGGGCCGGCACCTCTACAGCGTGCCGCTGCAGTCGATCATCGAGATCGTACGTCCGGAAACCGAGCAGGTGCACACCGTCAAGGGCCATCAAGTGATGCGTCTGCGAGATTCTGTGCTGCCGCTGGTGAATATGCAGGAAAGATTGAACGAAGAAAGAAACGATCACGGCGGGCGGTTCGCCGTGGTCGTCGCCGTCGGCGGCCAATCCGCCGGCCTGCTCGTCGACAAGCTCGTGGGCCAGCAGGAGATCGTGATCAAGCCGCTCGATGACGGCTACACCCAGGGCGGCCCGTTCAGCGGGGCCACGATCCAGGACGACGGCGAGGTCAGTCTCATCCTCGATGTCACCCAGTTGGTCCGACAGCCCCCCGCCAGCGCCGGCCCGCCGGAAACCCGAGCCGCCTAACGTCAAGGAGCGCCGAACGTGGATCAAAGCTACATCGTCCCATTCGTGAAGTCCGTGCAGAACGTCTTCGAGACGATGCTGCAGCTGCCCGTCAACATCGGCGAGCCCTCGCTCAAAAACCAGGGCGAGCCCAGCTTCGACGTGTCGGGCATTATCGGCATGTCCGGCGACGTCGAGGGCTCGATCGTCCTGAGCTTCCCCGTCACCTGTGCCGAGCGCGTCGTGAGCCTTTTCACCGGCTCCGAGCTCGAACACACCCATGAAGACTTCGCCGACGCCGTCGGCGAGCTGGTCAACATGGTCAGCGGCGGGGCCAAGGCCCAGTTCAACGGCAAGCAGGTGTCCATCTCCTGCCCCAGCGTCGTGATCGGCGCCAAGCACCAGGTCCACGGCCGCAAGGACACGGTCTGCATCGTGATCCCCTGCCAGTCCGACGCGGGCGACTTCAACGTGGAGGTCGCCGTCCGACAGGTTCCCGTCTCCGCCAATACCTGAATCTTCGCTTCTGTTTTACCGATATCCCAACGGGGGGAATGCGCCCCGCACCGCACCGGAGCTCAAGACCATGAAAGTCCTGCTTGTCGACGACTCGAAGACCATGCGCAACATCCAGAAAGGCATCCTCGCCCAGCTGGGCTACAGCCAGATCGAGGAGGCGGCCGACGGGCTCGACGCCCTCTCGAAGCTGGGCGCGTTTTCGCCCGAGCTGCTGCTGGTCGACTGGAACATGCCCAACATGGACGGCCTGACGTTCGTCAAGAAGTATCGCGCGTCGGGTGGGGCTTCGCCGATCATCATGGTCACCACCGAAGCCGAGAAGGTCCGTGTCGTCGAAGCCATCAAGGCCGGCGTCAATAACTACGTGGTCAAGCCGTTCACGCCCGACGTGCTGGCCGAACGCATCAAGGAAACACTCGCCCGCGTCACAGCCGCGTAGTCGGCAGCGGGTCGGCAGGCCACGTCCAAGGGGTCAGGACGCGGCGACCGGGAGGCGCGACCTTGACCGAGGCCTCGAACCCATCACACGATCCCGCCGCGTTGCGCGTCTCCATCGCGCCCGACCGTCTTACGGCCCGGCTCCACGTGCCCGCCGGCTTCGACCGCGCCCTGCTTCAGCCCGACCTCTGCGCCGCCACGCTTCAGCAGGCCGGCGTCGAGATCAACGACAAGGTCCGCCGCGCCATCGACCGGCTGGTCCGCGACGCCCAGGCCCCCGGCCTCGAGATCGCCCACACCGTCGCCCGCGCCCAGCCGCCGGTCCACGGCCAGGACGGCCGCGTCGAGTGGCGCGTCGACGAGAACCCCGAAACCGACACGCCCCCGCCCGCCCCACCGGAACCCAACCCCAACGACGACGTCGACAACAACCGCGACGACAACGACAACGACGACGACGACGACGGCGCCGTCAACCATTACGACCGCTCCGCGTTCACCATCGTCAAGTCCGGCGACACCCTCGGCCACATCCATCTCCCCACGGTCGGCGAAGACGGACGCGACGTCACCGGCCAGACCCTTCAGGCCCGACAAGGCCAAGAGGCCCAACTCACGTTCGATGAAACCATCCTGCTGGACGCCGGGAGCAACCTCATCGCTCAGACCAGCGGCGCCCTGATGCGGGCCGACGGCCACGCCATGATCGAGCCGCAGCTCGAGATCCCCGAGTACGTCGACTTCTCCACCGGCAACATCAATTTCAACGGCGACGTGGTCGTGCAGAAAGGCGTGCGCGACTGCTTCACCCTCAAGGCCGAGGGCGATATCGAAGTCCGCGGCCTGATCGAGGCCGCCACCATCATCGCCGGCAGAGACCTCATCGCCGCCGGCGGGTTCGCCGGACGCGAGCAGGGCAACGCCCAGATCGGCGGCTGCCTCAAGGGCAGGTACCTCGACAACATCCGCGGCCAGGTCGAGGAAGACCTCTGCATCGACCGGGAAATCATCAACTGCCGCCTCACGGTCCACGGCTCGGTCCTCTCGCCCAGCGGCTCGGTCATCGGCGGGCGGCTCGCGGTCACCCGTCAGCTCCAGATCAACCAACTCGGTTCACCCGCCGGCGCCTCCACCGAGATCCTCATCGGTTGCGTGCCCCGCTACGAACCCCTCGCGGACGAGCTCGGCGAGATCGTCGAACGATACGAAAAACGACGCCAGGAACTGATCGAAGAACAGAACATGTACAACGAGCTCGCCGCCCAGGGACGGCCCGCCATGACCGATAAACAACGCGAGGTCGATCTGGCGTCGGAGCTCTCCCGGATCGAAACCTGCCTGCAAAAGGGCCGGCCCACGCTCGACAAGCTGCACGAGGTCATCGCCCGGGAATGCACCGTCGACGTCTCGGTCGAGCGCCGGCTCTGCCACAACGTCCGGTTCATCTTCGCGGGCAAGGCCTTCACCATCCGCGACGACATGCGCGGCCCGGTGCAGATCGCGAAAAACGACGGCGGCGAGCTGGTTTATCGACGCCGGGACGGCCCCCTCAGCCCGATCACCGACATCGCTGACGTCAACGCCCACGCTCCCCGCCGCGCCGCTTGATGGCGCCGGACATCAAAGGCCGGCGGGAAACCGCGCATTTCGCACTAATCACCGCTCATCCGGCTCCAGCATTCGCACGATATACCCTTAGACCGAGCTGTCTTACCGGAGTTTCCCTGATGCGCGTCCTCGTTGTCGACGACTCCGCGTTCATGCGACGAGCCGTCCACACCATGGTCAATTCTGAGCCCGGGCTCGAAGTCATCGCAACCGCCCGCAACGGCAAAGAAGGGCTCGAACTGGCCGGGAAGCTCCGACCCGACGTGATCACCCTCGACATCGAGATGCCCGAGATGGACGGGCTCACCGCGCTGCGGCGGATCATGCGCGAGTGCCCCACCAACGTCATCATGGTCTCCTCGCTCACCACCGAGGGGTCGGTCGCGTCCCTCCAGGCCCTGCGCCTCGGCGCCGCGGACGTGATCGCCAAGGACCACTCCCAGGTCAGCCTGACCGTGACCAACATGCGCGACGAGTTGGTCCGCAAGATCCGGGCCATCGGCGCACGCAAGCACCACCACAAGCCCGATCGCAAGCCCACGCCGGCGAAACCTCACGCCCGCATCCCGTCCCTCGAAGGCAAACGCCTGGACCTGATCGCCATCGGCTCATCCACCGGCGGCCCGCCGGTCCTCGAAACCATCTTCGCCGCGATCCCGCCGGGGTTCGACACCCCCATCGTGGTCGCCCAGCACATGCCCGAGCTTTTCACCCGGTCCATGGCCGCCCGGCTCAACGACGTCTGCTGCCTCGAGGTCAGGCACGCCGAGGACGGGATGACCGTCGAGCGCGGCTGCGCGTACATCGCCCCCGGCGGCCAACACACCCACGTCCGCAAAACCCGCCTCGCTCACTGGCGCCTCGACGTGAATGACGAGCCCGCCGACGCCGTCTACCGCCCGTCCGTCGACGCCCTGCTCGGCTCCGCCGCCGAGGCCGTCGGCGCCCGCGCCCTGGGCATCGTCCTCACCGGCATCGGCGACGACGGCTGCGCCGGCGCCCGCGAACTGCACGGCAAGGGCGGCGTCGTCCTCGCCCAGTCGCAGGAGACCTGCGTCGTCTACGGCATGCCCAAGGCCGTCACCGAGGCCGGCGTCACCCAGGCCAACCTCAGCCCCGACGAATTGGGCGGCGCCCTGGCCGGCCTCGTCCGCTCCGCCGCCGCGTGAGGCCATCACCAAAACGCAGGCGTCGACCGCACCGGAGCCCCGCATACGCATGCGGGGCTTAGACCCACGTTAAAATCACCGGGTGCCTCTGTTTCGACCCTACCCCGTCTATCTGCCGCCGTTGACCGTCATGGACGTGCTCAAACGGTTTGGGATATGGACCCTGCTGTGCGCCGCGGGGGCGACGCCGAGCTTCTGGCTGGGCTTCACGATCGACCCGACGGGGACCGGGATCGCCGCCATGCTCACCGGCGTGGGCCTGTTTATCGTGGGTTACACCTGCCTGTCGTCCACCCGGACCTTCCGGCGGCTGCGGCGCCAGCCCTTCGTGATGCCCTGTCTCTACGCGGGGTACGGGCTGCGGGTGTTCATCACCGTCGCCTTCCCCGTCGGACTGTACGCTGACCTGGTCTGCGGCTTGTTGACGAGCGCGATCCTGGATGCGGTGTTGGGTCACGCCCCCAACGACAGGTTTTTCATCACGCTGGTCTGGACGCTGCTGCAGGGCGTGGTGCTGAACCTCATCCTGCTGATCGTCATGCTCCTGGTCTACGCGGCCCAGCGCCTGACCCGCAAGATGCCCCCGCTCGAGGGCGACAACGTCTGCCCGGCGTGCGGGTACGACCTGCGCGCCTCGCACGACGCCTGCCCGGAATGCGGCCTGCCGATCCCCCCGGGGCTCGGCGCCGGCCGGGCGCCCGCGCCGGCCTGAACCGGTCGTGACGGTCGTGCGGGTCGGTCAAGGCGGAAAAGATGCGCCCGACCGCCGACCGGCTCATCGAGGCCGACCCACGCATCCGATAAAGACCCGGGTCCCCGGGCGCCGCCCGGAGCGCAACGAGTCGCCCGTATGTGTTCCCCAAGGATCGGAGCGTCACGATGTTGCCAATCGGTATGGAGTTAGAGCAGCAAGGCGCGGTTGTGACCTGCAGGTTCGACCGGCGCGATGTCGACCACCTCGACCTCCAGGAGGTGCTCGACGAGTGCATGCAGCGGATGCGCAACGACAACGCCCGCCACTTCGCGTTCGACCTGTCGCCGGTCGAGTTTCTCGCCTCGGCGTGCATCGGGTCCCTGGTGGGCTTCCTCCAGGACGTGGAGCACATGCGCGGCCGGATCGCGCTGGCGGGGTGTCAGGACAACGTCAAGTTCCTGTTCAAGGTCACCCGGCTGGACGCGGTGTTCCCGATCTTCGATGAGCTGACCGACGCCGTCGAGTCTTTTTAACGCCCGTTCACTTGCCTGGCCGCAACGGCCGCCCCGAAGCCCCGCGTACGGATGCGGGGCTCCGCCCACGTCATACAGCAGGAATTCAGGCTTGGAAAACGCCCGGCGCCGTGGTATCCTGTGTCTTTTCGGAGCGCTCCGAAAAGCAACGGGAAAGGAACCTGGCTTTGGAAAAACGCATGATCTGGGGTTTTCTGGCGGCCGCCCTGATCGGCGGCCCGGCGCTGGCGGACGGCGAAACCGGGGCCCCCGAGGGCGTCCGGGTCGAGGCGGAAGACCCTAAGCCGGCAAGCACCTGCACGGTGATCGACGACGCCGACGCCTCGGGCGGTCAGGCGGTCACCAGCCGCAAACCCTGGGAGCCGATCTTCGCAAGCCCGACGCCCGAAGGCGATCGGCTGGCGGTCTGGATCCGTCGGCGCGGCGGGCCGGTCTGCCTGAAGGCCGTTCACGCGGACGGGCAGAAGGAACTCCAATGGGCCTGGTCGGAGCCGGAGGAATGGACCTGGACCCGGATGGGCGCCTGGACGCGGGAGGAACTGGGCGACCACGTGGTCATCATCCGGGGCGAGGAATCGGACGCGGACGACCCGGCGGTCGACTGCGTCGTGTTCGTCCCCGCTGACGCGCCCGAGCCCGCCGCCGCGCCGCCCCCGGCGGCCCGCCCCGGCTTCCAGCCCCGGGCCGAACTGCCGGCCGACCGGGTCGATATCGCGATCGACTGGGACCAGGCCGTCGGCCGGGTCACCGCCCGGCACTGGGGGGTCAACTGTTACGAGATGGCTTACCCCCAGCGGATGGGCGACCCGGGCCTGCAGTCGTACCTCGCGTCGCTCGGGCCGGCCCTCGTGCGGGTGCATCACGGCGACCTCGCGAACAAGTGGACCGATGCCGACGCCCGCGCCTGGGACACCGACGCGATCCGGCAGGCGTTCGATCACCAGGCTTTCGACGGCGCCCAGATCATGCTCAACATCCCCGAGTGGCCCAAGTGGCTGCACGACCGGGGCCCGCTGCCCGCGGAGAAGTACGACGCCTTTCTCGAACTCATCGGCGACCTGGTCCGCCTCCTGCGCGACGAGGTCGGCGTCGAGATCGCCTACTGGGAGGTGCTCAACGAGCGGGACAACATGTATGAGAAGGCCGATCGGCTGGATGAGCTGTGGGACCTGCAGAACCGCGTGATGGCGGCCATCCGCGCGGCGGACCCGGCGGCGAAGGTGGGCGGGCCGGCGCTGACCTGGCCCAAGCCGGCGTGGGTGGAGGGCTTCCTGACCCACAGCGGCGACCGGGTCGACTTCATCACCTGGCACAACTACGCCTCGGGCCAGCCGACGCTGCCGAACGCGGACCTGTTCGAGCGGCTCGACACCCTGGAGGGCCATGCCGCCCACGTCCTGGAGGCGATCGACCGGCACGGGCTCGACCCGGGCGTGGAGACGTTCCTGACCGAGTACAACGTCCAGTGGACGTGGAGCCCGTTCGAGCGGCGGCACGCCAACAACCTCGGCGCGGCCTTCCAGGCGGGGGTGGTCCGGCGGATGGCGCTGCTGGGGGTCGACGGCGTCGCGGTCTGGCACGCCAAGGGCAACGCCTACGGGCTGATCGACGGCGACAACCGGCTCCGGGCGCCGGGGCTGCTGTACCGGTGGGGGCATCGCTACCTCACGGGGCCGATCGCGGCGGTCGCCGTCTCGGACCCGGCGGCGCTTGAGGTCCTGCCGGTGATGCTGGACGACGGCGAGCGATCGGTGATGCTGGTCAACAAGCGGGAGGCGCCGATCGTGGTGCGGAGCGCGGCCCCGCTGCTGCCGGCGTCGGCCCGCCGGCTCGCCATCGACGCCGACTCGGGCGGCCAGCGCGGGCCGGCGCCCGCGGATCGGCCCCTGACCCTCCCCGGCTGGTCGGTGACCCTGCTCACCACGGCGCCGGACGCAACCCACGAGCCGGCGGACAGTTGGCGGCCCGGCCCGGAGATCGACCTGCAGTTCTGACCCCCGGCCGGAAGAAAAACACACCTCCCATATTGACTTTCGGAGCCTTCCGATACATAATTATGCCGTATTCGGAGCGATCCGATTCTTTTTGAGGCTGCCGTTATGTCCAAGTCCTCGACCACCCCTTCGTCCCCGCCGCGGGTCACGCTCGAAAGCGTCGCCAAGGCGACCGGCCTGGGCCGCACGACGGTCTCGGACATCCTCAACCGGGGGGCGTCGGCCAACTACAGCCTCAAGACCCGCGAGCGGGTCGCCCAAGCGGTGCGCGAGCTGGGCTACGCCCCGTCGCGGGCCGCGCAGACCATGGCCCGCGGACGCAGCGGCATGATCGGGTTCATGCTCACCCGCACCTTCTCCAACCCGTTCTGGGCCCGGCTCGCCGATGCGACCGAGAACGAACTGCGGCGGCGGGGCCTGCGCATGCAGCTGGCCGTGGCCGACGGCAACCCCGAGACCGAACGCCAGCAGATCGCCAACCTGATCGGCGACCAGGTCGAGGGCCTGATCGTGGCCCCGGTCTACGAGCAGAAGGACATCGAGCAGCACAAGCCCCTGTTCGAGGGGCGCGTGCCCCTGGTCGTGCTGGGGGGGCCGTTCGACTTCTGCGACGGCGTCGACCAGGACGACTCCATCGGCGGCACGATGCTGGTCGACCACCTGCTGGAGATGGGGCACCGGCGGATCGGCTACCTGTGCTCGCCCGACGCCGACCTTGAACAAGCCAAAGGCTCGCGCTTCGCGGCGCTGCGCGACCGGCTGCGGCGGGAAGGGCTCTACGAGCCGGGGTGGATCGTCCGCCAGACCGACACGGGCCGGTTCCAGGATTCCTACCAGTCGGCCCTGGCGTTCGGCAAGCGGTGGCTGCAGACGCCCGCGCACGAGCGCCCCACCGCGATGATGTGCCACAACGACCAGACGGCGATGACCGCCATCGCGGCGCTGGCGCCCCTGGGCATCCGCCTCCCCGACGACCTGTCGCTCACCGGCTACGACAACCTGCCCGAGAGCGCGTATCTCGTGCCGGGCCTGACCACCGTCGACTGCAACGTCTCTCAACAGATGTCCAGCGCGATCGACTTGCTGTGCGATCGCATCGCTCATCCTGACAAGCCACGGGTCTCCCGCCCGATTGAGCCGCGGCTTGTCGTCCGCCGGTCCGTCCGCCGCCTCGGCTGAAATCGTCCATTCATCGGCTCGTCGCCGTTCGCTTGTTCACACGTTTCGAAGGGAAGAAAAACGGCATGCATCAGCTCTCCATCGCTCCGGCCATTTTTCGGATCGCTCCGACTGTCGCGCTCGTGCTGATCGCCCGGGCTGCGCCGGCGGCCGACATCGGCTGGGCCAACACCGCCGCCGACTTCAACGCCGACGCCAACTGGACCGGCGCCGCCGCGCCGACCGACGACCTGGCCACCGACATCGGCGTGTTCAGCGGCACGCCCGCCGCCCAGCCCACCCTCACCGCCGACCGCTCCGTCGCCGGCCTGCGCTTCAGCAGCGACGGCTGGACCCTCGGCGGCGGCCAGACCCTCACCCTCGGCCAGGGCGACCCCAACAACCTCGACCCCAACGACGGCCAGCAGCGCACCCTCGACCTCAACGCCAACAACGCCACCCTCACCCTCGACGTCAACCTCGCCCTCGGCGCCGACCAGAACTGGGCGACCAACGGCGGCGGGCTCATCGTCGTCAACGGCGTCATCTCCGGCGGCGGGCAGCTGCGCTTCGGCGACGGCGACGGCTCGTTCCCCGGCAACTCGACCTACCGGCTCAACGGCGACAACACCTACGCCGGCAACACCGTCATCGAGCACGGCAAGGTGCAGATCGGCTCCAACACCGCGCTGGGCGTCGGAACGCTCGACAACCAGAAACCCTTCGGCGCCAAGGCGCCCACCCTCGAGGCCTTCGGCGGCGACCGCACCCTCGCCAACGTCCTGCGCGACGGCTTCGTGGTCGAGGGCGACCACGACCTCACCTTCACCGGCGGCGCCGTGATGAGCAGCACGACCCAGGCGAGTTGGACCCACAACGGCGCCGGCACGCTCACCCTCGGCGGCGCGATCACCGGGTCCGTCAAGGAGTTCAAGCTCCGCGGCACGGGCGTCATCCAGCTCACCGGCAACGTCTCGAACACCGGCATGAACCAGAACAACAACGACGGGCTGGTCCTCGACGGGCAGAACGTGGTCGAGTTCAACAAGGCCGCCGGCTTCGACGTCTCGGGCGGCCACACCACGATCCACACCGGCGCCACGGCGCGGTGGCTCGCCTCCGACCAGCTGGGCGACACGCGGCGGCTCAACCTGCGCGGGGGCACGGCCGACTTCAACGGGTTCGACGAAACCACCGGCGACCTGATCCTCTCGGCCGACTCGACCCTCGACCTGGGCGGCTCGAGCCAGGCGGCGTTCAGCGATTCGTCGGACCGGGACTGGGGCGCCAACACCCTCACGATCGAAGGCTTCGTGATCGGCGTGTCGACGCTGCGGTTCGGCGCCGACGCCAACGGGCTGACCGCGGACCAGCTGGGCCTGATCCGCTTCGCCGGCTTCGGCGACGCCGCCGGCCAAATCGACGCCGACGGGTTCGTCACGCCGATCCCCGAGCCGGCGTCGCTGGTCCTGCTGGCGGCCGGCGTCGGCCTGCTGGTCGGCCGGGGGCGCGTGCATCGCCATCGTTAACGGATCATCTCACATCACCACACTTATGGAGGCTGACATCATGAAACGAACACTCACCCGCACGGCGCCGCTGGTCTCGGCCGCGGGCCTCATGCTCGCCGCGGCGACCGCCCGGGGCGGCCTGCTGCTGTACGAGGGCTTCGACTACGCCCCAGGGGTCGACGCACTGGTCGGCCAGAGCGGCGGGCAGGGCTGGGACGGCTCGGCGTGGGGCGAGGGCGGCAGCGCCACGGGCGGCGACCGTGAGGCGGGCGTCGTCGCGGCCAGCTCGCTGGTCTTCTCCGACTTCGCGGCCACGGGCCACGTCGCCAAGGTGCGCAACAACCACAACAGCAACAACACCGCCGGCCCCACGACCGGGAACTGGATCGCCCACCGCCAACTGCCCGACCTGGGGCTGGCCGCGGGGCAGGACCTGTTCATCAGCTTCCTCTACCGGCAGAACCAGCCGCGGTCCGTCGCCAACTTCGGCACGGTCACGGTCGTACGCAACAGCGACACCGCGACCGGCGGGGGGAGCAACACGGGCTTCCAGTTCGAGCCGATCGACCAGTTCGGCTCGAACAACCCCGACGAGGTGGGGTTCGGCTACGACGCCTCGCGCATCACGTCCGCGTCCGCGGTGCTGAACAACGAGACGGACTATTTGTTCATCGGCAAGTTCGAGAACGTCGGCGGCGCGGGGGATCAGGTCGGGACGATGTGGGTGCTCAGCGAGGCCGACTGGGACGCGGTCAAGGGCGGGGGCGTCACCGAGGCCGAGCTGAACGCCAACAACCGGGCGGTGCTGACCGAGACGGTCACGGGCGTCGGCTTCAACGCCGGCGACTACCTGCAGCTGCTTGCGGGGACGCAGTTCGGCGACCCCAACGAGTCGCTGTTCGATGAGTACAAGGTGTTTACGGAGCTCAACGACATTTTCCTGACCGAGGTCCCCGAGCCGGCGTCGCTGCTGTTGATCGCCGGCGGGAGCCTGCTGTGGCTCGGCCGGCCGCGCCGCGATTGACCGCCGTCAGCCCCCGCCGGCGGGACGAAAAACCCCCGGCCAGCTTGTCTCGTACGACTCATCCGCCGAATGATCTCATAGCCAAGAGGTTCGCCATGCCCACCCGCCCGCACGCATCATCCCGCCCGACCGGTTTCACGCTGATCGAATTGCTCGTGGTGATATCGATCATCGCGTTGCTCATCGCCATCCTTCTGCCGGCCCTGGGCGCGGCGCGCGAGGCCGCGCGGGCGTCGGCGTGCCTGAGCAACATCCGGCAGCTCGGGCTGGCGGTGTTCATGTACTCCGATGACTACGGCGGCCACTACCCCACGGGGTTCACCAACGGGTTCGGCGACCCGAAGTGGTACGCTTACCGCACCATCGGTCGGTATCACGCCGGCGTCGACGGCTACGTCTGCCCCGCGGATGACGAGCCGATCAACACCAATTCAATCCGCAACGCTTACAACCATGAGGCCCCCTCCGGCGTCCAGGTAAGTGAGCTGCCCATCAGCTACACCTACAACGCGGGCATGTACCGCGGCGACGCGTGGCGCGTGCGTGACGCGATGATCAACCCGTCCCAGATCCGCGCGATCGTCGACCGCGGCGACGGCAGCTTCCACAACGGAACGCTGAATTTCGAGAGCCCGCCCAACTGGATGGGCATGTTCCCCTTCACCCGTCACACGGGCGGCGTCAACGCGGCGTTCTTCGACGGGCACGGCGAAATCATCGAGGGCGCCGACCTGCCCGGCGATGCGCCGGAGTGGGACCGACCGGCCTGGCCCAACGGCATCGATACGTTCACCCGCGCCTGGGACCCGCTGTATCAGTTCAGCGCGGTGGTGAGGGATTAAACACGCACTTAGCCGGGCCGCTACGCGGCCCCGGACCAGGCGGGCGTAGCCCGCCGGCTAAAACCTATTCAATGGTTCGATCGTGGGCTCAATCCGTCTGGGCTACAATCCTCCATTATGAAAAAAACGCCCAAGCGTTCGTGGTGGTCCGCGCTGCTCGGCGGCGGCTGTCTCGTGCTGCTCACCGCCTGCGGGGATCAGCGGCCGGTTGCGGACTTCTCTTTCATCAGCGGCAGCGAACACAACACGCTCGACCCGCAGAAGATGTCCTGGTCGCACGACGTCCGCGTCGCCCGGCTGCTCTATGAGACCCTGGTCACGCTGGACTTCTCCGACCTGTCGATCGACCCCGGGGTCGCGGAGTCATGGGAGGTGTCCGAGGACGGGCTGACCTACACGTTCCGCCTGCGGGAGGACGCGAAGTGGTCCAACGGCAAGCCGGTGGTCGCGAGCGACTTCATCGCCGGCTGGCGGCGGGCGATGATGCCCGATGAGGCGGCCGACTACGCCAAGCTCATGTTCCGCATCAAGGGGGCGAAGGCGTTCTACGACTACCGCACGCAACAGCTGGCCGACTATGTCAGGATCAAACAGTCCAGCGCGACCACCCCGACGGGGACCGCGAGCGAGGCGGCCCGGGCCACGTATGAGCTGGCGATGGACCACTTCGCCGACACGGTGGGGGTCTCGGCGCCGGACGACCGCACGCTCGTGGTCGAGCTCGCGGGCCCGTGCCCGTACTTCCTGGAGCTGGTCGCGTTCGTCACCTTCGCGCCGATCCCGGAGGAGGTGATCGACGCCCACCTCAAGATCAACGACGACACCGGCATGGCGCGGGTCGACCCCGCGTACTGGACCGACCCGGCGCGGCTGGTCGGCAACGGCCCTTATCAGCTCAGCCAACGGGCGTTCCGGCAGTACGTCTTCATGACGGCCAACCCGTTCTACTGGGACCGGGCCGCGATGAAGAACGGGTCGATCCTGGAGCTGATCATCAGCGAGCCGCAGACCGCGATGCTGGCCTACCAGGCGGGGGAGGCGGATTTGTGGGTGCAGGTGCCCTCGGGCTCGTCGCTGGCGGCGGAGCTGATCCGGCAGGACCGCCCGGACCTGCACCGCGAGGCGATGGCGGGAACCTATTTCTACAACTTCAACTGCCAGCCGAAGCTCAACGACGGCCGGGCGAATCCCTTCGTCGACCCCCGGGTCCGCCGGGCGTTCAGCATGGCGATCGACCGGCGGGCGATCGTGGAGCGGGTGACGCGGATGAACCAGCCGATCGCGTTGACCTACATCCCCCCCGGCTCGATCACCGGCTACACCCCGCCGGCGCAGGACGGCGTCACGTTCGACCCCGACCAGGCCCGCAAGCTGCTCGCGGAGGCGGGCCACCCCGACGGGGCGGGGCTCGACGGGCTGTCGATCCTCTACAACACCAACGCCGGGCACGAGAACATCGCCCAGGCGATCAAGAACATGTGGGAGCAGCACCTCAACGTGAGCGTGTCGCTGGAGGGGGTTGAGGTCAAGGTGTTCTCGGCGCGGCTGAAAAACCAGGACTTCATCATCTGCCGGGCGTCGTGGTTCGGCGACTACCCCGACCCGACGACGTTCCTCGACAAGATGAAGACGGGCGACGGCAACAACGACTGCGGCTGGTCGAACCCGCGGTTCGACGCGCTGCTGGAGCGGGCCGAGACGCAGAGCGGCGCCGAGCGGATGCGGACGTTGGAGGCGGCCGAGGCGGTGCTGCTGGAGGACCAGCCGATGGCGCTGCTGTTCCAGTACGAGAACCTTTACCTGTGGGACCCGGCGAAGGTGAAGGGCCTGCACGCCAACGCGTGGGCCCGGTGGCGGTTCGAGGACGTGAGCGTGGAGCGACAGACGCGATAGGCGCGGCCGCCGGGGTGGGCGGCGTGTGGATAACCCACCCTGTAAAAAGATATAAAGACCTTTTGACTTGATGGGGCCCCGGGCGTGAGGTACACTCCTGACGCCGAACCGGAACCCCCCACGTGAGTGGTCCCCGCCACCCGCCCGGCCCCCGGCTCAGACGCCCGACGCCGGTCGGCCTCATCCCCCAGGAGCCCCGCCCGTGATCCGTGCCAAAGCCATCAATCACCTGGGCATCGCGGTGAAGTCTATCGAGGCCCATCACGATTATTACGTCAACACCCTCGGCGCCGTGTACGAATCCACCGAGGTCGTGCCGGACCAGAAGGTCCGGGTCGGCTTCTACAAGGTGGGCGCGCCCGGCAGCGAGGTCCGCCTCGAGCTGCTCGAGCCGACCAGCGACGATTCGCCGATCTCGGCGTTCCTGGAAAAACGCGGCGAGGGCCTGCACCACGTCGCCTACACCGTTGATGACATCGCCCAGCGCCTGGCCGAGCTCAAGGCCGCGGGCGTCCGGCTGATCGACGAGACGCCCCGCAAGGGCGCCCACCACACCCTGATCGCTTTCCTCCATCCCAAGGCCACAGCCGGTATCCTCACCGAGCTGACCGAGCCCCAGGGCTGACGTTGAAACGGAACTGAACTTATGCCTGAATCCAAGACCCGCAGCCAGATGACCATGGCCGAACGCGTCGCCGAGTTACGCCGCCAGCGTGCGGCGATCGAGGCGATGGGCGGCGCCGAGCGGATCGACAAGCAGCACCAGGCCGGCAAGCTCTCGGCGCGTGAGCGCGTCGCCGCCCTGGTCGACCCCGACTCCTTCCAGGAACAGTTCGCCTTCGCCCGGCACCGCTGCACCTTCTTCGGCATGGACCGCAAGGAGGTCCCCGCCGACGGCGTGGTCACCGGCTGCGGCGCGGTGGACGGGCGGCTGATCCACCTCGCCAGCCAGGACTTCACCTCGGTCGGCGGGGCGGCGGGCGAGGTCCACTGCGACAAGATCGTCGCCATGATGCAGGGCAGCCTCAAGACCGGCTCGCCCTTCGTCTTCGTCAACGACTCGGGCGGCGCCCGCGTGCAGGAGGGCATCGACTCGCTCGCCGCTTACGGGCGGATCTTCTACCACAACACCCTGCTCTCGGGCGTCGTGCCGCAGATCTCGCTCATCTGCGGCCCGTGCGCCGGCGGGGCGGCCTACTCGCCCGCGCTGACCGACTTCATCATCCAGACCAAGCACGCCCAGATGTTCATCACCGGCCCGGGCGTCATCAAGCAGGTCACCGGCGAAGAGGTCACCGCCGAGCAGCTCGGCGGGCCCGAGGCCCAGATGGCGTACTCCGGCGTCGTCCACTTCATCGCGGAGGACGACCAGGACGCGGTCCACATCTGCAAGAAGCTGCTCTCGTTCCTGCCGTCCAACAACATGGAGGACCCGCCCCAGGGCCCGAGCGTCGACGAGATGATCCCCGACGTCGACCTCAACGCGATCATCCCCGACAACCCCAGGGCGGCGTACGACATGCACGCCGTGATCGAGCGGATCGTCGACGCCGGCGACTACCTGGAGGTGCAGTCGCAGTTCGCGCAGAACCTGATCGTCGCCTTCGGCCGGATCAACGGCCGGACCGTGGGCATCATCGCGAACCAGCCGATGGTCAAGGCGGGCTGCCTCGACATCAACTCGTCCGACAAGGCGTCGCGGTTCATCCGCTTCTGTAACGCGTTCAACATCCCGCTGGTCACCCTGGTCGATGTGCCGGGCTTCATGCCCGGGGTCGAGCAGGAGTACGGCGGGATCATCCGGCACGGCGCCAAGATGCTGTTCGTCTACTCGGCCGCGACCGTGCCGAAGATCGCGGTGATCCTCCGCAAGGCGTACGGGGGGGCGTACCTGGCGATGTCGGGCAAGGACCTGGGGACCGACCGCTGCGCCGCCTGGCCGACCGCGGAGATCGCGGTGATGGGCGCCGAGGGCGCCGCGGGCGTGGTGTTCCGCCGCGAGATCGCCGCCGCCGCCGACCCCAAGGCCAAGCGCGAGGAGATGATCGAAACCTACCGCGACACGTTCAGCACCCCCTACGTCGCCGGCGGCCGGCGGATGGTGGACGACGTGATCGAACCCGCCCAGACCCGCCGTTATCTGGCCATGGCGTTAGACTCTCTGGCCACCAAACGCGACATCCGGCCCGAGAAGAAGCACGGCCTGATCCCCCTGTGAACCATGATGCCTTACGCCCCCCTGCTCGCACAATCCGATACCGCCTTCGTAACCGAGGGCCTGGCGCTGATGGCCGTCGGCATGCTGGTGGTGTTTACCGCGCTGCTGCTGCTGCTGGCGGTGATCATGGGCATCCGCAAGCTCACCGAAGCGCCGGTCTACCCGGCGTTGACGCCCGAGCCGGCCGCGCCCCTGATGGGGACCGACCCCCCAGCCGACCACGGGTTGAGCCCCGAGCGGCTCGCCGTGATCGCCGCCGCCGCCGCCGTGGCCGTACGCAAGCCCGTCCGGGTGCGGCGGGTGAGCGTGCTGACGCCCAGCGCGTCCACCTGGGCGCGTTCGGGGCGGCGCAACATCATGACCTCCCACCGACCTCACAAGCGTTAGTCATTTACGGAACCTCCGCATGAAACTCCGCATCACCGTTCAAGGCGCCACCTACGACGTCGACGTCGAAGTGCTCGACGAGGGCGCCGCTTCCCCCGCCCCTGTCGCCCCCGCACCCGCCCCGGCGCCGGCCCCCATCCCCGCACCGGCGCCCGCGCCCGTGGCGCCGGCCCCAGCTCCCGCTCCGGCGCCCGCGCCCGTTCCCCCAGCCCCAGCCCCGGCGCCGGCCCCGAGCCCGGCGCCGGCGGCTTCCGGCGGCGGGGAGGTGGTCAGCCCGATCGCCGGCAACGTCCTCGACGTCAAGGTCAAGCCCGGCGACACCGTCGCCGTCAACGACGTGGTCATCGTCCTCGAAGCCATGAAGATGGAATCCAACGTCGTCAGCCCCCAGGCCGGCACGATCAGCGAGGTCCTCGTGAGCGCGGGCGACGCGGTCGCCGCCGGGCAGGTCCTGGTGAAGCTTTAGAGAAGGGTGTAAGGGTGTAGGGTTTAGGGGGTTTGATGAATGAAAGGTTACAGAGCTATCGGGACCTGGATGTTTGGCAAAAAGCCATTGAGCTTGTGGAGGCGGTTTACCGGATGACAGAGGGGTTTCCAAACGACGAGCGTTTCGGCCTGACCAGTCAGATGCGTCGTGCCGCCGTGTCCGTGCCTTCCAATATCGCCGAAGGTTATGGACGTCGCTCGCGCGGAGAATACCGGCAACTCCTCGGCGTAGCCAACGGATCCCTCAAAGAACTCGAAACCCAGATCGTGATCGCCGGACGCCTCCAATTCGCCTCTAAAGACCAGGCCCGCCCCGCGTGGGAACTCGCCCAGGATGTTGGCAAGCTGCTCCACAAGCTCCAAGCCTCGCTGCGCCCCAAACCCGACACCCTAAACCCGACACCCTGAACCCAACCCATGCTCTCCACCTTCTTCAACTACCTCCAGCAGTCCGGCTTCGGCCAGCTCCAGTGGCCGAACCTCGTCATGATCGGCGTGGGGCTGTTGTTCATCTTCCTCGCCATCCGCAAAGGCTTCGAGCCGCTGCTGCTGGTGCCCATCGGCTTTGGCATCATCATCGGCAACATCCCGTTCGACTCGTCCCGCCTGTCGCTGTCGGTCTACGACGGGCCGGTGAGCGAGCATGACATCGTGTATTACACGACCACCCCGACCGCCGACGCCGCGCACGGCCCGGGGTTGGCCGCCTCGGCGGGCTGGAGCAGGACGCTGGCCGAGCAGGGGGGCGCCGGCGGGAGCGTCAGCTTCGACCAGGTCACCAAGTTGTCCCCCGACCGCCGCTACCTCGGCGACGCGCTGGTCGAGGAGGGCAAGGCGATCATGGTCAACACCCATTCGCTGCTCATCGCCCGCCCGCCCAAGGGCTTCGCGCCGCCGGGGATCGTCGACCTGGGCCAGGGGCGGCAGGTGTTCATCGAGGCGTTCAACGACGAGGACAAGTACCCGCAGGTCTGGTCGCCCCAAAAGCAGGACGTCTTCAACGCGTCGGTGTTCTGGTGGCTGTTCGCGGGGGTGGGGTTGGCGGGGATCTACCCGCCGCTGATCTTCCTGGGCATCGGCGCCCTGACCGACTTCGGGCCGATGCTGTCGAACCCCCGCACACTGCTGCTGGGCGCCGCCGCCCAGTTCGGCATCTTCGCCGCGCTGCTGGGCGCGATCACGATCTTCGACTTCGACCTCAAGCAAGCCGCGGCCATCGGCATCATCGGCGGCGCGGACGGGCCGACCGCGATCTTCACCTGCTCCCAGCTTGCGCCGGAGTTGCTGGGCGCCGTCGCCCTGGCCGCCTACTCCTACATGGCGATGGTCCCGATCATCCAGCCGCCGATCATGAAGCTGCTCACCACCCGGAAGGAGCGGCTGATCCGCATGGAGACCCCCGCTCCCGTCTCCAAGCGCACCCGGATCATCTTCCCCATCGTCGCGTTCATCCTCACCGCCTTCATCGCCCCCGGCGGGCTGCCGCTGCTGGGCATGCTGTTCTTCGGCAACCTCCTGCGCGAGTGCCTGGTCACCGACCGCCTGGCCAAGACCGCCCAGACGACGTTCATCGATATCGTCACCATCCTGCTGGGCGTGACCGTGGGCGCAAAGACCAGCGCGGCCAATTTCCTCACCCGCGAGACGATCTTCATCTTCATCCTCGGCATCGTCGCGTTCGCCATCGCCACCGCCACGGGCGTGCTGTTCGCCAAGCTGATGAACGTGTTCAGCAAACAGAAGATCAACCCACTCATCGGCGCCGCGGGCGTCAGCGCCGTGCCGATGGCGGCCCGGGTCGCGCACCGGGTGGGGCAGGACGAAGACCCGCAGAACTTCCTGCTCATGCACGCCATGGGCCCCAACGTCGCCGGGGTGATCGGCTCGGCCGTCGCCGCGGGCGTCCTGTTGTCGAGGCTGGCCGGCTAAACCCACGGACCGTGTCCCGGGGAGGCGCCCCGGGATCAAAAAAGACAATGTTGACCTTTCGGTACAACACGACCGACTCCACCAACACCCGCGCGGCGGTGCTGGCGGCGATGAACCCCGGCCGGCCGCTGCTGGTCAGCGCCCACGCCCAGACCGCCGGCCGCGGACGCACCGGGCGACGCTGGCAGTCGCCCGTCGGCGGCGCGTGGTTCAGCCTCGCCCTGCCGGCCGACCGCGCGTTCCAGAATGTCCAGGCCGCCCCCCTGATCGCCGGCCTCGCGGTGCACGAAACACTCTGCGACCTGCTGGGCGGCCACGACGCCGACGCCCTGCGCATCAAGTGGCCCAACGACCTGCTGCTGCACGGCCGCAAGATCGCCGGCATCCTCTGCGAGCAGCACCTCACCGCCCGGCCGGCGATCATCGTCGGCGTGGGGATCAACGCCAACGTCGACCCCGCGTCGCTCGACCCGCGCAACCTGCGCCGGCCCGCCGCGTCGCTGGCCGACCGCGTCGGCTGCCGCGTGGATGTCCGCCGGCTGGTCGACCACGCCGCCGCCCGCATCTGCGCCGAGTTCGACGGCCTGGCCCGGCGCGGCCTCGACGTCGACACCCGCATGCGGCTGCGCCGCCGGCTCGCCTGGCTCGGCGACCCGGTGCGCGTGCGCCACCAGCACGTCAACCTCATCGGCCGCGTCATCGGCATCGACCGGCGCGGCCGGCTCACCCTCGCCACCGACCACGGGCCCTTCGCCTGCGTCGCCGGCGAGATCGAACAGCTCGAACCCGTGTCCTCCGAAACCGCCCCCATGCCTTGACCTCCCTGGAGCAACACACCATGACCGCCGCCCCGCCGCTCACGTCCGCCTTCACCCGCCTCGACGCCGATGAAGCCGCCGCGATGATCCCCAACGGCGCGATGATCGGCTTCTCAGGCTTCACCCCCGCCGGCGCCGCCAAGGCCGTCCCCCGCGCCCTGGCCGCCCGCGCCCAGCAAGCCAACGAAAACGGCGGGCAACTCAAGTTCAAAGTCCTCACCGGCGCGTCCACCGGCGTCGACTTCGACGAGACCATGGCCAAGGCCAACGCCATCGCCTGGCGCGCGCCCTACCAGTCCTCCAAGACCCTCCGCAAACGCATCAACAACCAGGAATGCCAGTTCCTCGACGCCCACCTCTCCACGGTCGCCCAGGACGTGGCGTTCGGCTTCATCCCCCCGATCGACTTCGCGGTGGTCGAGGCGTTCGACGTCACCCCCGACGGGCGGGTCTACCTCACCACCTCGTCGGGCATCTCGCCGACCGTGCTGCACCACGCCAAGAAGGTGATCATCGAGATCAACCGCCACCACTCGCCGCGCCTCTCGGAGATGCACGACGTGGCGATGCTGCCCGCCCCGCCGCACCGCAGCCCGATCCCGATCTTCGAGCCGCTGTCCAAGATGGGCACGCCCTTCGCCATGGTCGACCCCAAGAAGGTCGTGGGCATCGTCGAGCACGAACAGCCCGACGGCGTGGCGCCGTTCAGCCCGCCCGACGACGTGAGCGAGAAGATCGCCGGGCACGTGGTGAAGTTCCTCGTGGATGAGCTGCGGGCCGGCCGCATCCCGCCCCAGTTCCTGCCGCTGCAGTCGGGCGTGGGCAACGTCGCCAACGCCGTGATGTGCGGCCTCGGCGCCGCCGACGACGTGCCGCCCTTCCACATGTACACCGAGGTGTTCCAGGACGCCTGCGTCGACCTGATGATCAAGGGCATGATGCTCGGCGCATCGACCACCGCGCTGACGCTCAGCGAGCCCAACCTGCAACGCGTCTACGCCGACATGGACTTCTTCGCGCCCAGGATCGTCATCCGGCCGCAGGAGCTGTCCAACAACCCCGGCGTCGTCCGCCGGCTGGGGGTCATCGCGATCAACACCGCGCTCGAGGCCGATATCTACGGCCACGTCAACTCGACCCACGTCTGCGGCACCACCCTCATGAACGGCATCGGCGGCAGCGGCGACTTCATCCGCAACGCCTACCTCTCCATCTTCGTCTGCCCCGCCATCGCCAAGGGCGGCGCCATCTCCGCGATCGTCCCCATGGCCACCCACGTCGACCACTCCGAGCACAGCGTCGACATCCTTGTCACCGACCAGGGCCTGGCCGACACCCGGGGCCTGGGCCCGATCGAACGCGCCCGCGTCATCATCGACAAGTGCGCCCACCCCGATTACAAAGACTACCTCTTCGACTACCTCGAAAACTCCCCCAAGGGCCACCTGCACCACGACCTGCTGCGCTGCTTCGAGCTGCACCGCAACTTCCTCGAAACCGGCAAGATGCTGTAAGGCGCCTTCCAATAGCCGGGCCGCTACGCGGCCCCGGACCAGGCGGGCGTAGCCCGCCGGCTATTGCTCAGCTTTTCCGCGCCAGCCAGCCGCCGACGCGATCCGCCCGGCGGCGCGAGCACCAGATCAGCCCGGCCACGCCCGCGGCCACCAGCGGCACGCTCAGCCACTGCCCCCGCGTCAGGCCCAACGCCTGGAACCCCAGGTGCGCATCGGGCATCCGGAACAGCTCGTCGAAGATGCGCACGCCGCCATAGGTCAGCAGGAACGTGAACGTCAGCACCCCCGGCTTACGCGGCTTGACCCACAGCAACGCCAGCACGACAAACACCAGCAACCCTTCCAACAACGCGGCGTAAAGCTGCGAGGGGTGGCGGGCGGTGATCAGCGGCTCCACGATCTCGATCAGCTTCGCGTTGCCGGCCTGAATCTGCTCGAGGATCATCGGGATCGTCCATTGCTGCCCCACGACGCCGAGCTCCGGGGGCGGCGGCAGCTGGGCGTATAGCGTGTAGACCTGTTCGTCCGGCCAGGCGTCGATCTCCTGGGGGAACTTGACCGCGAGGGGGAAGCCGGGGGCGCTGGGCCGGCCGTAGAGCTCGCCGTTGACGAAGTTGGCGATGCGGCCGAAGAAGAGCCCCAGCGGCGCGCCGAACGCGAGCAGATCGATCAGGTAGAGCCGCGAGTGATGGTGGCGCCAGGCGTAGTAGAGGCAGGCGACGATGCCGCCGATGATCCCGCCGTGCGACGCCATGCCGCCTTTGTACAGCTCGAGCGCGCCCCAGAAGGGGAAGCCGCCGTGAAAATCGATCAGCAAATCGGGGCGATAAAAGATGCAATACCCCAACCGGCCGCCGACGACGATGCCGATGGCGACCGCGACGACCCAGTCGCCCACCTTCTGCGGCTGCAGGGTGGACACGCCCACCGCGGCGACGCGGCGGACGAGCAGGTACCCGATCAGGAAGCCCAGCAGGTACGACAGGCCGTACCAGCGGATCGGCCCGCCTTCCCAGAGCTTGATGGCGTAAGGGTCGATATTGTGGAGCCACGCGGCGAGGAAAGCGGACATCGGTCACCGTCTACGGCGCTTGCCGTGCTTGAGTTTCTTGACCTTGGGAGACGCGCCGTTTTTGCGGGGCTTATTCCGGTTTTTCTTCGTCTTTTGCTTTTGCTTGATTTTCGGCTTTTCGGTTTTAGATTCTTCCAGAATCACTAAGTCCATCTGCCGGCGGGCGAGGTCGATCTGGGCGATGCGCACGGTGAAGCGGTCGCCGATGGTGATGGCGCGGCCCGAGCGCTGGGCGACGAGGGCGCCGGTGTTGGGGTTGAGCCGCCACCGCTCGCCGGCGGGGGGCAGCTCGGGGGTGCGGATGAAGCCGTCGATCAGGAATTTGTCGATCTGGACGTAGATCCCGCTGCCGGTGACCCCGGTGACCGTGCCGGGGAAGTCTTCGCCGAGGTGGTTGGTGAGCAGCTCGAGCACGAGGTAGCTGCGGAGCTCGCGTTCGGCGGCCTCGCTGTTCCGCTCGGTGTTGGAGCAGTGCCGACCGATCTCGCGGAGCCGGTCTTCGTCGGGCAGGCGGGGGTCGTCTTTGACTTTTCTTTTAAAGCCCGGGGATTTCAATCCCCGGGCGTCTGCGTCGAGGATCGCGTTGATGCCGCGGTGGACCACGAAGTCGGGGTAGCGCCGGATCGGGCTGGTGAAGTGGGTGTAGTGCTCGCTGGCGAGCGCGAAGTGGCCCAGCAGCGCCGGGGCGTACTCCGCCTTGCTGAGGGTCTTGAGCACGGCCATGTGGACCGCGTACTGCGCCGGCTTGCCGCGCACCGCGTCGAGCAGCTGCTGGATCTCGTGCCGGCTGGGACGGGCGGGGATGTTGTAGCCGGCGACCCGGGCGAACCCCCTCAACTCGCCGACGTTGTACGCATCCGGGTCGGCGTGGACCCGGCGGATCATCGGGATGTCGAGGCGGTCGAACAGCCGGGCGGCGGCCTCGTTGGCCTCGACCATGAACATCTCGATGATCTTATGAGTAAACGCGTCGTCCTCCGGCTCGGCGTCGACCACCCGGCCGCTGTCGTCGTAGATCAGCTCCACCTCGGGCAGGCCCAGCACGATCATCCCGTCCGCCAGCCGCCGCTGGCGGATCGTCCGGGCCAGCTCGTTCATCAGCTGCAGCGTGCGGACGAGCTGCTTGGGGTACTTCGGCTCGGTCTTGGCGTGCTTGCGGGCCTCGCGCAGGTCGCCGTCGATGAGCGCCTGGGCCTCGAGGTAGGTCAGGCGCTTGGCGGAGCGGATGACGGTGCGGGCGAAGCGTTGGCCGACGACCCGGCCCTGCGCGTCGTACCGCAGGAAGCAGGACTTGGCGTAGCGGTTGACGCCTTCCTGCAGGGAGCACACGCCGTTGGACAGCACCTCGGGGAGCATCGGGACGACCTTGCGGGGCAGGTAGGTGCTGTTGCCCCGGGCGTAGGCCTCCTCGTCGAGCGCCGAGCCGGGCTCGACGAAGTGGGCGACGTCGGCGATGTGGACGCCCAGCTCCCACGCGGCGTCGCTGGCGCCGTCGAGGCGCTGGATGCTGATCGCGTCGTCGTAGTCCTTGGCGTCGGGCGGGTCGATGGTGCAGATGAAGGTTGGGGTGAGGTCTTCGCGGTCGGGGGGGACGTGGTCGGAGATCTTGCGGGCGGCCTCACGCGCCTCCTGGAGGGCCTCGGGCGGGAACTGCTCGGCGAGGCCGAACCCGCGCATGACGGCCAGGGTCTCGACCTCGGGCTCGCCGGCCTCGCCGAGCACCTCGGTGATGACGCCCTCGGGCAGCTCGCCGTCGCCCTGGGGGTAGGTGACCAGCTCGACGGCGACCTTGTCGCCGACGCGTGCGTTCTTGGCGGTCGCGTCGCGGATGAGGATGGGGTCGTGCAGGGAGCGGCCGTCGGCCTGGACGACGAAGTGTCGGCCGCGCTTGGCGAGCGTGCCGACGTACTGCTGCTCGCAGCGGGCGAGGACCTCGACAATGCGCCCGGTGTAGGGCGACTGCCCCGCCCCGCCGCGGCGGGGCTCGCGCCGGACCTTGGCGCGCACGCGGTCGCCGGTGAGGGCGTCGAGGGTGTTGTTCGGCGGGATGAACAGGTCGCCGTGGGCCGTGGCCTCGTCGGGGATGACGAAGCCGAAGCCGCGTTCGTGCTTGCGGAACACGCCCGTGATCTCGCGGCCGGGCGGGGGCAGCACCACCTCCCGGCTGTCGCCCAGCACGACCTGCCCTTCCTGGTTGAGCTCCTCGACCGAGCGGGCGAACGCCTGGAACTGGTCATCGGGCACGCCCAGTTCCGCGGCGAGCTGCATGACCGTACGCGGCTGATACCGGGTGTCGGCCAGGTGCTTGAGAATGCGACGTTGGTAGAGGTCGGGCATGGGGAGGAATAGGGTGTAGGGTATAGGGTTTAGGGGGTGGGGTTCCGATGGGAATCCGCTATACCGCTTTTGTACTGTAACATAGGTTCGCCTCCTGACACCCTATACCCTACACCCTTACACCCTACTCCAATGTCCACCACCCAAGACATCCTCGACGCCGCCCGGAAGCTGGGCGAGATGATCAGCCAACACGACGCCGCCCAGAAGCTCGAGTCCGCCCTCACGAAGCTGCAGGACGACCAGGACGCCCAGAAGGCGTTGAACGACTACAACCGCTGCCTGCAGACGATCGCCGAGAAGGAGGCGGCCGGCCAGCCGATCGAGGTGGAGGACAAGCGGCAGCTGGAATCCCTGCAGGCCGAGGTCATCCGCAGCCCGGTGCTGCGCGACTTCCAGGTCGCGCAGATGGACTACGTCGACCTGATGCGGAAGGTGGACGAGGCGATGGCCGGCCCGCGCGACGCAGCGTCGCCGATGGTCGATCCCGGGTAGCCGGCGGCGATCCCGCTAGAACGACACCACGAAACCAACAACCAACAGCACCCCGGCCACTGCGGCGAAAGCGCCGGCGGATATCGCATAAGCCTTGCCGATCCCCGGCTTGATCGAGGCGAGCAGCAGGCCCAGCCCGGTAACGAAACTCACGACCGCCACGAGCAGCGGCAGGATGTCGCCGTCCGATTGCTCGAGCCCAAGAAACGGTATCGCGAGCGCAAGAAGGATCAGCACGAAGCCAAAGCTGCCGACAAGATTGCGATTCATAAGAAACTCCTGCGGCCTGACGAAAAGACCCGGCTGCCGACCAGTCGCGGAAGCGGGCTTCCACCCGGCAAGTTCTATTGTCCATCGTGGGCGGCGTCGGTCAACTGCAGCCGGTCTTCAGGCGGACGGCTGGGTGCTAGGTGAGCTCAACGCCTAACGATAAGAGATAACTCTCCAGTGACCGGCGGTCGCCCCAAGCCTCTGCTATCTCCAAGAGGCTGCGGCCTGCTCCATCGCGGAGAAACGGATCAGCACCGAGTTCGATCAACTGACCTACTTCACTCCAATCTGGGTCTCCTTGGCCGTATCGGCTGCCATCACAATCTGCAATCGCATCAACGGTGCTGTGTAGCAGCGGCCCGCCGCTTGGGTCGTTAATATCAACTCCCGCATCCAGAAGCATTCTGAGCATCACAAAACCATCATCGCCTCCAGAGCGGCTGTAGCCATCCATACAGTGAGAGAGATCCGGCTTCCGGGCGAGAATATGGCGTATGGCATCGAGGTCTTTGCCATGTGTGGCTCTTGCCATCATCTGAGTGACCGGAGGAACCTCATCCATCTGCTTGCTCGTATTCGAGGATGCCAAATCCGCTTAACATGAAAACTGAGTTGCGAGCCACCTGCGGAAGCGGATGTTCAAACCGAAAACTCATCCTACATCGCGGACGCCATCGGTCAACTGCAACAATGGATTGGTAAAACCCCGGGCGGAGCCCGGGGCTAACGGCAAGCGTGGGGTGCGGCTGGCCGGGGATGCGGAACGAGGCCCGCGTTCACCCGCCGCAAGCGGCGGGGCTAAATGATCAAAACGATCGGCTTGAGCAGGGTCCATCGATCTTAGGATGCAAGCCGGCCCTGAGCGCAGCGAAGGTCCGGATCGCGTCGAGCGAAAAACATCCGGACCTTCGCTGCGCTCAGGGCCGGCTTTACTGCTGGACCGGCTGAAGGTCCTGCTCGGTGAGTTGGATGGGCGGGGCCAGGAGGATCCGCCTCCAGCGGTCGACCTGAAACTGGATGAACTGCCAGTCGCTGACCACCAGCGCGTTGGTGATGGCCTCGGGCAGTCGCGTGCCGGGCGAGAGGGCGTCCTCCACCGCCCAGCGGAGGACCTGGTCGCAGGTGCGGATCATCTCGACCTTGTCCGCGCGGCTGGCGGGGTCGAGGGCGGGGGCTTGATTGAGCTGTTGGGTCGCCAGGGCCATGTAGCGATACGCCGTCTGCGCGAGGCCGCGGATGGCCGGCTCGACCGGTTCGCCGGCGGCAAAGGCCTTGACCAGGTCGATGTAGAGTTTCTGCATCGCGTCATGCACCGGCAAATACGGCGCTTCGATGTCTCCGACGTAAAACACGATCCGCTCGTTCAAGGATCGGAGCAGGGTTTCGACGGCCTCGGGGATGTCCAGGGCGCCGAGCGCCTTGAGCAGTTGGGTGAGCACGGCGGTCGAGCTTTCCTTCTGAATCGCTTGCTGGATCAGGGGCAGGATCCGCCGCTGCTGTTCGAGGTTGAACCCCTCGCGGCTGGCGACGTCGGCGATGGCCTTGGCGGCCCAGTAGCGCAGGCCGGGGCTCGGGTCGGCGAGGCCGGCCTGGATCAACGCGACCGAGCCCTCGCCGCTGATCTTGGTGATGACGATCATGGCGTTGAGCCGAACGATCACCCGATCGGCGCGGGCGGCGGGCACGAGCCGGGGGATGAGAGCGGTGTTGTAGATGCTTTTGAAATCGTCGCTGGTCCCGCCGATGACCAGGGGCTCGATCAGGCGGTCACGCGCTTCGGTCACCTGTTTATCGGAGCCGTTCTGCAGGCGGTCCATCCAGAAATCGATATACCCATCGATGGCGCGCTGGTCCTGCTCGGAGATGGGGCGGGTGACCACCAGGACGTTGGTGGGCAGTCGCTCCTGCGCCAGCACGGAAACGTTCAGACCCAGAAGGGTGACCGCAGCTGCCCCGAGCAAGACAAAACGCAATCTCATCAAGGGCATCTCCGACGACAGGCTTGACGTTCGAGGGGCTGATTCCAGCGAGGTAGCCGGGGTGAGAAAAACCTATCAGGGGGGGTCGGGACTGTCAAACGCTGCGGGGTTGGGGGTCGGCGTCAAACTCTTCATTCTCAGCGTGTTGCGGCGGGGGAAGCCGACCTCCGCGCGAGACGGGCTTGCCGGCGGGGCGGAACTCCCTAGGCTGTCGGCTCCGGGGAGGACCGGAGACCTGCCGCATGAGCCGTACGATCAAACTCGCCGCCCGCCGCGCCGCGCCCGACGCGCGGGCGGTGCTGGCGTTCGCCGGCGAACCCCAGCCGCTCGGCGACGGGCCCGACCCCGGCGGCGCCCTCGCCGCCGCCCTGGCCCGGCCGGAGTTCACCGCCGACGCCGGCGCCGTGACCGCGGTCTACCCCGACG
>JANQFR010000028.1 GCA_028277745.1 Phycisphaeraceae bacterium | reverse complement strand
TCGATGGCGAGGTCGAGCGTGTCGGTGGAGACGTTGCCGGCGTGGTCGACGGCGCGGAGGACGAGGGTGAAGGCGCCGTTGGGCAGGAGGGTGGGGTCGATGGCGCCGAGCAGGGCGGACGTGGAGGTGTCCCAGTCGCCGACCTCGGCGGAGCCGGTGGCGAGGACGATCGGGTCGCCGCCGCGGTCGTCGTGGAGTTCGAGGGTGTAAGAGGCGAGGTTGTCGTCAGGGTCGTCGACGATGCCGTAGATATCGGTGGGCGCACCGATCGGGTTGCTTCCGGGGGCGCCCCCGGAAGTGGGATCAACGAGGCTGACACGCGGCTCGTTGCCGGAGAAGGGCGGGTCGACGGTGATGGATACGGCCGCGGCCGCGGACGTCGCGGCGTTGCCCGCCGCGTCGGTCGCCGTGGCGACAGCGCTGTACGTCCCGGTTTCGCTGGCGACGAACCGGGCCGTGCCGTCGTCGGCGACCGCGAGGTTGAGCGTCCCCCCGGACGGCGTGGTGACCGCGACGCTCAGGGCCGCGATCCCCTGGTCGTCCCACGCGTCGACGCGGAGCAGGACCGTCTCGCCGACCAGGGCCGAGTCGACCGCCGGGGTGACCACGACCGACGGCGCCGTCGTGTCGGCGTTGACATGGATCGTCAGGGTGTCCGACGCGGTCAGGCCGTGCGCATCGGTGACGGTGACGGTCAACACGTAGGGGTTGGCGTCGGCGGCCATGTTGTCCCAGATGATGCGTTGGTGTTCGTCGAGGAACGCCAGCCCGTCGGTTACCGGCCCGGCCCCGCCGTCGGAGAGGGCGAAGGTGAGCGGGCCGTCGTCGCCGGCGTAGCCCGAGACCGCGAACGCCAGGTCGTCGCCTTCGCCGACCTGCAGGGTCTGGTCGGGCAGGTCGATCGTCGGCGCCGTGTTGGCCTGGACGCGGAGGGTGAAGGGGCGGGTCACGCCGGACGACCCGTCGCGGACGGTGACGCTCACCGCGTGGTCGGGCCCGCCGACCACGGTCGGGGCGTCCCAGTACAGGCGGACCGTGCCCGACCCCGTCGCGGCGGTCAGGCCCGACGTGTCGACCTGCAGCGGGCCGGTCGTGCTGAACGTGAGGGTGTCGAGCGGGGTGTCGTCGTCGGTGACGGTGAGGGTGGTCTCCCACGCGACGCCGGGCTCGACGGTGATCACCGCGGGCAGACTGCTAAAAGTGGGCGCAGCCGCCGACGGGTCGAGCACCTGGATGACGATGGGCTGCTCGGTGACGTTGTAGCCGTCGCTGATCCGGACGGTCAGCGTATGCGTACCGAAGTAGGCCGGGTCGTCCTGGGTCGCCCAGGTGATCCGCCCGCCATCCGTGACCGACAGCCCGGCGTAGATGCCGGTCAACGCGGGCGACGCCAGCGTCACCTCCAGGCCCAGCGGCGGGGTGTCGGGGTCGGTGATCTGGAGTTGATAGTCGTACGTGTCCCCGCCGTTGACGAACGTCGGCGGCGATTCGAGCAGCCGCGGCGGCAGGTTCACGCCGCGCACGGTCGTGCGGACCCGCCCGCCCTCGCCGTAGCCGTGCACGTCGACCACATTGATATAGAAGCGGTGCGAGCCGATCTGATTCGCGGTGGGGACCCAGGTCACCTCGCCGGTGGCGGCGTCGATCGTCATGCCCTCGGGCGCTTTGTCGAGGTACCACCTCAGCGGGTCGTTGTCCGCGTCGGTCCCCTGGAACTGGAAGCGCAGCATCTGCCCGACCGTCGCGTCGGGGAATAAGCCGGAGACCAGATCGGCCGGGCTGTTGGTGAACCGCGAGACGACCGTGACGCTGTAGACCGGGCTGTCGACCGGCGGGTTCACGCCGTCATCGACGCGGAACTGGAAGGTGTGGGGCGTCGCGGGGTCGACCTGGTCGCTGGTCGGGGTCCACTCGATCACGCCCGTGGCGACGTCGATGCTCATGCCGGTCGGGGCGCCGACGAGGCTGTAGGTCAGGGGGTCGCCGTTGGCGTCGAACGCGTCGATCACATAGGCGAACGGCCGGTCGACCATCGTGACCGACCGCGGGGCGCCCGAGAGGATCACCGGCGGCGTGTTGGGCAGGCTCGTGTCCGTCACCTGCACCGTCACCTCCTGCCTCGCGATGCCGAACCGGCCGTCGCGCACCTCAATGGTGAAGGTGTAATCGCCCGTCGCTTCCGGGGTCCACCGCACCACCGGCTGGGCGCCGCTCTCGTCGAGCATCATGTCGCCGATCGGGTCGATGATCCGGTACGAGAGCGTGTCGCCCGCGTCCGGGTCGGTCGCGGTGACCGTGTAGGTCGTGGTCCCGTCGAGGGCCCACACCCGCGGCGGGGCCGAGGTGATCTGCGGCGCGGTGTTGGGGTCGACCACCTCGAGCAAGAACGCCTGGAGGTCGGTCCCGCTCCGGCCGTCGTCGACGCGCAGCACCACGGTGTGCGGGCCCAGGTCGCGCAGCGTCGGCTCCCAGATCACCCGGCCGGTCTGTCCGTCGACCACCATCCCTTCGGGCCCGTAGGCCAGCGTATAGGTCAGCGCGTCGCCGTCGGCGTCGCGCGCCGACGCGTCGTAGTCGTACCGCTCGCCCGCCGGCGCGGTGAGGACCGGGCTGCTGTCGAACGCCGGCGCCGTGTTCAGCGGCGTCGGGTCGGGGGTGTTGCCGAAGTCGACGCCGGTCACGGCCGTCGATCCCACCGTCACCTGCTGAGCGCCGCTGCCTGGATACGTCTGAACCCAGTCCTCGGGCACAACCTCGCGCACCACGTAGTCGCCCTCGGGCAGGCCGCTGAGCACATATGTCCCGGCCTCGTCAACGTCGGTCGTCGCCGGGTCGTCTTCGAGCGTCAGCGTCCAGCGTTCGCCCTCGCCGGGGTCCCACGCGCCGTCGCTGTCGAGGTCGTACCAGTTGAGCCGGCCGTTGTTGTTGTCGTCGAGGTAGATCGTGACGCCGGAGACGCCGGGTTCGCCGGCGTCCTGCACGCCGTCAAGATTGATGTCATTCCACTTGGTCCCGCGGATCTCACCCGTGCCGGCCTCGACCACGTTGATGGTGAAGGTCTGTGTGTCGACCCCGCCGCGGCCGTCGGTGACGATGACCGTGACCTGGTGTGAGCCCAGCTCGTCGCGCCGCAACTCCCATTGGATCAGGCCGGTGGCCGGGTCGATGGTCATGCCCGTGGGAGCGTTGTCCGCCAGGCTGTAAGTCAGCACATCGCCGTCGGGATCGATCGCGTCGACGTCATAGAGGTAGTCGCCTCGCATCACGAGGCCGCGCGGCGACAGTTCGCCGCGGCCCGCCAGCGTCAGGGAGTGCCCGGCGGCGTTGATATCGACCGGAACGAAGCCTAAGAAATCATCGAAGTAGGCATGGGCGTAGTTTGTCTGGAGGTTGCCGTTGTTCAAACCGAGCGTTAGGCCGAAGTCCGTTACGGTAAAGCCCGACCCATTGAGATCCTGGGGGTGACTTATATCACCAAACGGCAAGAACCCATATTTGTTCCCATCCGGCAAACGTCCTGTATGGTTGCTTTCGGCCATCACGAATAAACCGCCGCCAGCGTCAATGAAAGCCTCGATGTCGCTGGATCGGTCGATTAACACATCAAGCTCGGCCTGCGTGAGCGTACCTCCATAATCGGATGCAATTACGATTGCGCCAAAGTTGGACCCAAGTTTGTCTAACTCGGTGTCGAGGGTCGAGAAATCGTGATGTTCAAAATCGACGCCCAGCGTATAGCCCGCGTCGATCATGCTATCGACTCCAGTATTGTTGGCGGTTTGCGAGTCAACGAACAAAAACTTATCTGCTCCCGCATCGACAAACGGGTTCCATGTGGCGTCCATCACATATGACACAAATGAATTAAGTAGTTGACGCGCGCCGGCGAAGTTTTGCCCTTTGTGGGCATGATGGTCGGGATCGTGCCCGGTGATAATGACCGAGCCGCCTTCCATCTCATCAAGTGGCGGGATGACATACGTGACCACCGGCTCGGTCACGATCACCGGGTCGTGGTTGGCCGGGTCCGCGTGGACCCTGACCGTGTAGGGCTGCAGCGCGACGCCGCCGTTGCCGTCTTCGACGCGGACGACCACCGCGTGCTCGCCGATGTCGTCGGCGGCCGGGCTCCAGAGGATGACGCCGGTCGTGCGATCAATCCGCATGCCGTCGGGTGCGTCGTCCAGCGTATAAACCAGCGCATCGCCGTCAGGATCGAGGGCGTCTGCGTCGTATTCGTAACCGGCAACCATTGAACTCGCCTGCCGTGGATCGACAACCGCGATCATGGCGTAATCAGGGTTGCCCGTCGGGCTCGGCACGGTCAAGGCGGTCAGCTGATCGGAGGGGTCCAGGTCAAGGATGCTCTGGCCATTGCTCTGGTACAGCGCGTTGACATCGTGGAAAAGCGGGTGATCAACGGAAAATGACACGTCTCGGGTGAAGACTCCATCCCATGTGTTATCACGGAATTGCAGCCCAAATTCTGACAGGAAGGATGACCACGCCGCCGATTCGGCCTGCGGCCCGCCCCCGAAGCTTCCCGTGCCGCCGCTGCCTCCCGCTAGGTAGACGTTGCCTCCCGCGTTCACATATTCGATCAGAACCTGGTTGTCGGCGGGGTATCCCACCAGGAAGACGCCGTCGTACGCCGCCAGCGATTCCGCGGTGAATGAGACCGACGTTGAAACGGTCCACATGTGACCTTCATCGGCCATCACCTGTGCGAGTTGGCTCCCGGTCAAACCGATGTTGTCGGAGTAGGCGAGGAATTCGCCCGCCCGCCCACCCGTGAAGTAATGCGCAAGATTGACCGCGAACTGGCGGGTGTCCGCGCCTGGGCGATTGAAAGCGGTGTCGCTTAACGTCCACTCGTCGTTCGCGGCTACAACCACGCCGGGTGTTTGAGCGGTCGTCACATACGCATCGACCACCGGGTCGCTGGTGAACAGCGGCGGGCGGTTGGGCGCGTTCTCCAGCACGCGCAGGTCGAACGTCTGGGTGTCGCTGGCGCCGTAGGCGTCGGTCACGCGCAGGGTGACCGTGTACACGCCGTCGACCGCGGCGGCGTCGGCGGCGGTGTCCCAGGTCAACGTCCGGCCCGTCGGGTCGGCGGGGTCGAGGGCCATGCCGGCGGGCTTGCCCAGGACCTCGTAAGTCAGCGCGTCGCCCTCGGGGTCGGCCGCGTCGAAGCGGTAAACGTACGTATTGCCCTTGGCCACCTCCGGGGGGGCGGTCGTGGTGAACGACGGGGCGTCGTTGAGGTGGCCGAGGATGACCAGGTCGTAGTCGAACTGCACGCGGCCGGGGTTGTGGAACGCCAGCTCGAGCCCGCCGACCGCGTCGCCGGCCTCGATCACGCGGTCGGCGTCGGTGAAGGCGAAGCGGGACAGGTCGTAATACGGCACGCCGTCGGGGGTGACGCCGTCGGGCCCGTTGAGCAGGACGGGCGCGTCCTGCGGCTCGTGACCGCGCACGCGGAGGTTGGCGACGCCGACCAGCAACGGGCCGCGCACCGGCTCGGCCGCCTGGCGGGTGAGGGTGACCACGGTGCGCAGCGTGTTGGTGTCTTCGTCGAACGTGGTCGCGCTGTAGTCGACGTCGAAGCCGGTGGTGACGTCGTCGAGTTGATCGAAGTCGACCGTCAGCGGCGGCGCGGGCGCCTCGGCGGCCCCCGGGAGGGGCGTCGAGCCGGCAGTGGGGACGTCGACGAAGGTGACCGCGTCGCCGAGGACGGCGGTGGTGGTGGTGTCGGCGTCGTTGTTGATCAACCGGGCGACGAGGGTGACGGACGCCCCGGCGGTCAGGGCGGAGAGGTCGAGGGTGATGGTCGAGCCGTCGTAGGTCACGCCGTCGGCGAGCAGGGCGACCTCGCCCTCGGTGAGGTTGAAGAACGCGTCGCGGCCCTGGCCGATGGTGGGCAATACAGGTTGCCCGTTCGCATCGAGCAGGGCCAGCTCGAACGCGTCGTTGATCGCGTCGCCGTCGGCGGTGTCGAAGGTCAGGCTCTGCAGGTCGATCGACAGCGCCTTGGACCCGGCGGGCACGCTCAGCGCATAGCGGTGCTCGGTGCGGAAGCGGTCGGCCTCGGTGAGGGTGACGTTGTCGGGGGCGGGCGGCGCTGGGAGCTGGATGGCGAGCTCGGAGCCCTTGGGGTGGCGTTCGGAATAGAACACGTCAAGGTCGTAGGTCTGGCCGGGCGTGAGATTGAGCACGCCCTGGGTCACGAGGGCGTCGAGGTCGAGAGTCCCGGTCTGGGCCGGGTGCATGCCGCCGAGGTCGAGGGCGAGGGTCCCGTCGACGAAGACCCACATGTCGTCGTCGGCGCGGAAGTCGTACTGCTGGCCGGCCTCGTAGACAAAGGAGGTGCGCAGCTCGACGGTGAAGAAGAAGTTGCGTCTCACGCCGTCGAAGTCGACGGCCCCGTCGGCGCCGGCGCCGTAGCCGGCGTTGTCGATGGGGAAGAAGCGGTCGGTGTCGAACTCGAAGACGCCGGGGCTGGTCGCGGACTCGACGAACGCGAGCCGGTGGGTGAGGGGCTTGTTGACGCCGGGGGCGTCGTGGTACCACTGCTGGAAGGAGGCAGCGCTGGTGATGGAGCCGCCGGGGGCGCCGGCGAAGACGGGCTTGCGGTTGGCGTCGAGCTGGCTGGCGACGAGGCCGGTCACGACGCCGGTGTCGGAGTAGGCGTTGTTCGCGTCGGGGTGGTCGGACCGCAGGTCGCGGACGGTGACGTCGACGGTGAAGTAGTCGGGGCCGACGACCTGGACGTTTCGCACGTTGCTGGCGAAGCCGTGGTCGGGCAGGGCGGGGTCGGCGCCGACGTCGAGCGGGCTCAGGTCGGGGCCGAGGCGGATGGGGGTGAAGTCGGGATCGGTGGTGAGGAGGATGCGGTCGACCGCCGCCCCGGGCGAGGCGGCCCAGAGGTTGAGGGTGTGGACGCCGGGGGCGGCGACGTTCACGGTCACGCGCTGGGCCCACGACGCGCTGTCGCGCTGGTTGACCCACTCCCAGCCGCTGGCGACGTTGGCCAGATCGTCATCGCCGAACGTGGCGACGGCCCCGTCGAGGCCGACGTGGACCTGGCTGCTGTTGCCCGACATCCGCACGAAGACGTAGTAGGTCCCGGCGGTCTGGAAGTCGATGTCGTAGTCGAGCCGGGGGCCGACCAGCGCGTCGCCCAGGTCCGGGGGCGACGCCGGGGCCTGGACGACGTAGCCCGAGCCGGCGGTCGCGTCGGCGACCAGCGCCCAGTCGGTCGCGTGGGCCGGTCCCGCGCCCGACGCGGTGCGGTTGAAGTTGGCCGCGTCGAGGTGGACCCGCCCGTTGGCCTCGAGCACCGGCGGGGCGGACGCGTCTTCGTTGAAGGCGTAGGCGCGGATCTGGTAGCTCTCGCCGTAGGCGGGGTAGTCGTGGGTCGCCTGGGTCGCGGCGCCGTCGACCCGTTCGACCGTCCCGTCGCCCCAGTCGATTTGCCAGTAGGCGATCGTGTCGGTCCCGGCGTCGACCGCGGCGAGGTTGAGGGTGTAGGCGGTGCCGGCGGTGACGCTCGCGGGGCCGGAGATGGTGACGACCGGCGGCTGGTCCCGGACCCACACCACGCGGGAAGCGGAGGGCGACGCGGCGGGCGGGTCGAGGGTGATCGTCCGCCGGGCGTAGATGGTCTGGTTGCTGCTGGTGGTGGCGGTCCACACCCACTTGGCCGGGGTGTCGACGGGCATGTCGGCGGGCTTGAACTTCCACGGCCCGCCGCCGAAGTCGTACTGCTCGGTCGCCGCGGCCCAGGCGGTGTCGTCGAAGTTGGCCTGCTCCCAGCCGGTCTGGAGGGTGTCGCTGACCTTCCAGCTCGCGTCGGTCCCGATCCGCTGGCCGCCGTAGCGGACCTCGGCCAGCAGCCCGGCGGCGCTGGCGGTGTTGGTCGCCTCGATCGCGATGACGTTCTCGCCGGGCTTGAGGTGGGCCGCGTAGTACTCCAGCGTGTCCCAGTCGTCGGCGTCGCCCACCATCACGCCGTTGATGTAGAGCTTGTAGCTGTCGTCGGCGGTGACGCTCAGCCCCACGGGGGTGTCGACGTCTTCGGTGGCCCGGACCTCGACCGCCCGGGTGAGGGAGCGGGTCTGGCTCGCGTTGTCGGTGAGGGTGAGCGTGACCAGGTAGGTCCCGGCCTGGGCGTAGGTGTGGCTCGCGGTCTGGCCCGAGCCGGTTACGCCGTCGCCGAAGTCCCACTGCCAGGACGTGACCGTCCCGCCGGCGTGGGTCGAATCGCTCGCGTCGAAGCCGACCTGCAGCGGGTCGGCCGCGGCGGCGGTCGCGGCGAACCGCGCCTCGTAGCCGCTGCCGACCTCCCCGGCGGTGAAGGTGCCGAGCGTGCTCACCGCCAAGGCCCGGACCGTATAGACCGCGTCGCCGTCGTCGTAGGTGTGGGTGGCCTGCGTCACGTTGCCCGTGGCGTTGCCCGACATCCCGTCGCCCCAGTCGATCAGCCACGTCACGCCGCTCTCCAGCCCCGGCGCCGACAGGTCGAGGGTGTAGACGCCCCCCTCGTTGACCGTCGTCGCGCCGGTGGCGGTCACCACCGGCTCGTACGCGAAGTCCACGCCGCTCACCGTCGACCCGCCGGTGACCGTGACGGTCTGCGTCCCGCCGACGGGCGCGGTCGCGTCCCACCCGGCCGGTTCGGACACCACCACGTCGTGATCGCCGTCGGCCAACCCGCTGAAGCTGTACAGGCCCGCGCTGTCGGTGGCCGTGTTCGCCTCGCCCGCGTCGAGCACGCCGTCGGCGTCCGCGTCGAGGAACACGGTCCACCCCGCCAGGCCCGCGTCGCCCGTGCTGAACACGCCGTCGCGGTCGACGTCGGCAAACACCCGCCCGTCGGCCGACCCCGACAGCAGCACCCGCGGCTCCAACTGCTCCACCGGCGAACCCGCCCCCGGAAGTGAGGCCCCCGTCCCCGGAAGCACACCCGACACCCTACCCCCTAAACCCGCCGCCCCCCGGTACGCGTACCGCGCCCAGTCCCGCCCCGCCTCCCTCAAACGGTTCAGCCGATCCCAACGCACCAGGCACTCGATCCATCGCGGCATGACTTCAGTCCTTCCTCGGTAAGAACATCCTCAAAAGATTCACCACCCCAGAGGCGCCCTGACCCGGAGCCAACGCCGCCGTGGGCGCTCCGGGTCCGGGCGTCTGGATGATCGGTTGGCTTCATCATCAATCTAATTTGTGATCATCTTGATCCAATGTTTGCTGACATCCGGCATCACACGCCTCTCACGCGCGCGGCCATCGCGCTGCGCCTCCCGGCGGGTCCCGTTCGCCGTGGAGCTTCCATCGTCGTGAGACACACCCCGTCGCGCCGGGCGGTCAAACGCCCTCAGGCCCCCGTGCGTCCCGATTCATCGGACTTCATCAGTTGTGCGGCTCGCCCCGGACCCAGATACCCCGCGGAATCGCTCCCGGTGTTCCGGACCCTGCAGACCCCACGTCCTCAGCCGCGCCGGCCGTCTTCATCACGGCCGGTCATGTCTCCTGATCTCCCGGAAGAAAAAGCGAATAGTGGTAAAACCCGGAAGGCGTCGCCCATCAACGAGTTTATGCTGCGGTCGGCGAACGCCATGACCCGGAATCCTTCATGCCACATCGAATTGGTCGATGTTTGGTGTAGGTTCGCTGAAGTGGGTCGGTTTGTCAAGCGCACAAAAATGAAAAATTCAATGGTGGCCGCCGCCGGTTCTTTTCAGGTCGCCTGGTTTTGTCGACGTCGGGCGGACATAAGAGATTGAAGCGCGATGCGGCTACTGCAGCGCTGGCGTTAGGGTATTGACGCGCGGCGGATAACCCATCAGGATTAAAGGGTACGGGCGCCGGGCTGCCGGTTGGGCGTTTGCTTCTGTGAGCGGCCGGCAACCTGGCGGCGGACCGGCGTGAGCGTTTGAGCCGATGCGCGTTTTGCTCCTCAACCCGCCGCACCCCGCGGTTTCCAGCCGCTGCCACGAGGGCCGCATGCCGCCGCTGGGCCTGTTGGCTATCGGCGGCCCGGTCATCGACGCCGGCCACGAAGCACGGCTGCTCGATGCGGAGTTCGGCCCTCTTTCCACGCGGCAGATCGTCTCCGCCGCCACGGCCTGGGCGCCGGATGCGGTGTTGATCGGCCATTCCGGCTCGACTTCTGCGCATCCGGCGTCCGTTGAGATCGCGTGTGCTTTGAAGGCGGCTTTGCCTGACGTGCGGATCGTTTACGGCGGGGCGTATCCGACGTATCATGCCGGGGAGATCCTTGCGTCGCACCCACAGATCGATGTGATTGTTCGGGGGGAAGGAGAAGCGACCGCTCCGCTTGTGCTTGAGGCGATGGCGTCGGGCGGGTCGTTGTCTTGTATCGCGGGGATCGGCTATCGCGAAGGGGGCGAGCCGCGTCTGACGCGCCCCGCGACGGTGATTCAAGACCTCGACGCTTTGCGGGTGGGTTGGGAGTTGATTGAAGACTGGGAGCGTTACCAATACTGGGGCGCAGGCCGCGCCGCGGTGGTTCAGTTTTCGCGCGGCTGCCCGCATCGGTGTACGTATTGCGGTCAGCGCGGTTTCTGGACTCGCTGGCGCCATCGCGATCCGGCGCGGGCCGCGGCGGAGATCGGGTGGCTGCACCGCACGCATGGCGTGGGTTTCGTCGATCTGGCGGATGAGAACCCGACCTCGTCGCCGCGGCTCTGGCGTGCTTTCCTGGAGGCGTTGATCGCTGAGGCGGTCCCCGTCCAGTTGGTCGCGACGATCCGCGCCGGCGACATCGTTCGGGACGCCGACATCCTGCATCTTTATAAGAAGGCGGGGTTTTCGCGCATCCTCATGGGCGTGGAGACCACCAACGCCGGCGCCCAGGAGCGGATCCGCAAGGGGTCGACGGCGGCGACCGACCGCGAGGCGGTCCGGTTGCTACGGCGGCACGATATCCTCTCTCAGGTCGCTTACGTGGTCGGGTTTGAAGAGGAGACCGACCGCAACCTGCTGGAGGGGCTGCGGCAGCTGCTGGCTTACGACCCCGACCAGATCAACGCGATGTATGTCACCCCGCATCGCTGGACGCCGTTTTATCGTCAGAGCGCGGTCCGGCGGGTGGTGGAGCCGGACCGGCGGCGGTGGGACTACCGTCACCAGGTGCTGGCCACGGGGATCCCGCCGTGGCGGGTGTTTTTATGGGTCAAGCTGACGGAGGCGGTTTTACAACTGCGTCCGCGCGCCTTGTGGCGGGTGCTGGCGCACCGCGACCCAGGCGCGCGCCGGGCGCTGCGTTGGTGCTACGGCGTCGGCCGGCGCGCGTGGCTGTTTGAGATCGGCGAGTTCCTCTCTCGTGGCCTCCGTCGGCCGGCCGAACAGAGTTTGGCGGAGTTCTGGGGCCCTGCGCAGGACGCGGAGGAGGAAGCGTTGACGACGGCGTTGCGGGTCCGGGCGCCGCGGTTAAAGGAGCGGGTGGGTTCTGTGGCTGCTCCGCTGGGGGCCGATGACCAGCGCCCGTCGAGGGTGTCGTGAAGTTTGCGGAAGGGTTTTCATTCGATTGGCGGCGCTTGCATCTGTTAGAAGCCCCGGATTGCCATCCGGGGTTCACGCGGCGCGCCGTCATGAGTCAGCGATCTTCGATCAATGGGCGATGCAGGACTCGAACCTGCGACATCTTCGGTGTAAACGAAGCGCTCTGGCCAACTGAGCTAATCGCCCGTGAAAAAAAAGACTTACGAGAAGTCGCGGCAAGCCGTGGCAACGGCCGGCAGGCCACGGCCAACCGCGGAAATATAGCAGGGTTATGACGCGTCGCCAAGCGATATGGCTTCCGCACCAGCCGCACCCGTCGCGGCAATAACGGAGAGAAGCGGCAACGCCGACCCGTTTCAGGAACGGGCGCTACTCCTGTTTTACTCCTGCTTATCGGGTCCCCGAACGCTGCCGAAACCGGACTCAACCCTCGGCGTCAAACCCCGGCAGCTTGTCGATGTCGCGCTTGGCGTCGTCGAGGCCGAGTCGGCGGAGTCGGCGGAGTCGGCTAGGCACTGCACCGACCGGGCGGCCTCGCGGGCGGAGCTGAGGGCAGGCAACAGAATGCTTATGAGCAGGTTGATGATGCTGATGGGGGTTTGGACGAACTGAATCTACATCAGAACCGCCTTTCGTATGGGTTGGTGGGGATGCCTCAACCCATACGAGGCGGCTCAAAAGCGCTGGTGGTTTCGATTTTTGGGGTGCTGTGCCTGGCGAAGAAGTCGGCGTGCATGGGGCCTGCGCGCCAGACAACAACATCACGACATCAGGCCGGGGATGGCGCAAGTTTTTCCAAATCAATCTATTATAAATTGTTTGGTATTTTCGAGAGAAAGCTCGCAGATAATAGAAGAACGATCGGTCTAGTATGGAGTTGATGAGCCGAGTCAAGGAGTACCACCGCGAACAGGTTCTCGATGCGGCCAGCGAGTTGTTCTGGGCGATGGGCTACGAAGCCACATCGATCAACGATGTGGTGAGCCACACCGGCCTGAACAAGCACAGCCTCTACAAAGAGTTCGGCGACAAGGAAGGGCTGTACTTGGCATGCCTGAATCACTACGCAAAGGTCATGAGCCAGGATTTTGTCGCCATCCTCGCCAAGGAGCCGCTGGGGTTGGACAACATCAAGGCGTTCTTCCTCAACCGCGCGACCTACGCCAACACCAAACGCTGCCGGGGCTGCTTCCTGATCAACGCGGTGAATGACCGGGAACTTTTGAGCCCGAAGACCTATCGGCGGATCCAAGAGATGCTGGCTTCGCACGATACGTTTTTCCACAACTGCCTGGCCGCTGCTCAAGGCCGCGGCGATCTGCCGAAAAACAAAGACTGCAAAGCGATCGCCGGCTACCTGTCGTGCTTCCTCCGAGGCTTGATGAGTGTAGGGCGCAGCAAAGCTTGGACGACACCGCCTGAAAAACTCATCGAGATCGTGATGACAACGATCCGGGCTTAGCGTTTTTTGCCCACAATCAGAACGTTTGTTCAGAAAGACATCCTCGACCCAACAAAGGAAAACACCCATGACCACCTCACAGATGCACCCCTGGAGTCGGCTGACGCGTGAAGAGACCGATCGGCAGTACAACCCGACGCTCTGGACCCGACGCCTGCCTACCGATGACTTGCTGCCAACGCATATCGAATGGACGACGCGCAGCAGCCAGGACTACCGTGAGAAAATCGGTGCGGGTCGAAGCACGCTGGCTTTTGGCGAAGGCGGGTTTGCTGGCGAGATCGATGTGTTCCGCGGCGACGCGGCGCCCGATGACGCGCCGATCGTCTTCTACGTCCACGGCGGCTGGTGGCAGTGGTTCTCCAAAGAACAGTTCTCGTTCCTCGCCGAGCCGTTCAACCGGAAGCAGATGGCGGTGTACATGCCCGGGTACCGGATGGCGCAGGACTGGAACAACGGCAGGCCGATCGAATCGATCGTCGAGCAGATGCGGCACGCGCTGGCCGCCACGCTGCGCGACGCCGAAGCGAAGGACGCCCCGGCGGTCTACCTGATCGGGCACTCTGCGGGCGGGCACATCGTCTCGATGCTGCGCGGTATGGACCCGCAGGCGTATGGTCTGCCCGAACAAGCCATGCAAAGGGTCAGGGCGGTTTTTTCGCTGGCTGGCTTGTTCGATCTTCGCTACCTGCTGGATAGCTTCGTGAACGATGAGATCGGTATGACGCTTGAATCGGCCGAGGCGATGAGCCCGCTGTTGGCAGAACCGAAGGTCGGCGCGGGCCTTTGTCCGATCCACCTGGTTGTACCCGAGCACGACACCGCCGAGTTTTTCAGGCAGACCAAGGAGTACCACAACAAACTGCTTGAAGAAGGGCAACTCGCTCACCTGCAAGTGGCTTACAATCGGGACCACCTGGACATCATCGAACGCTTCGTGGACGAAGACGATGTGCTGTTGAACGACCTGCTCGAGCAGATGTCCCCCGGCACGGGTTAGGGCGAGACGCTGCTTGAAGCGGCCAAGCGCGCATCGAAGACTTGGCGAGACGCGTTCAACGCCGGCGACACCCGGGGCTGCGCGATGCAGTACGAGCCCGACGCGACGATGCGGGCTGAGCCGCTAAGCGTTTTCGAAGGGCGTGAAGCCATTCGAGCGTTCTGGCAGCAACTCATCCAAGATGGCTTTACGGATGTGCAGTACATCGAGCCCGAGTACCGGGTCATCGACGAAAAATGCGTGTTGCTGACCTCTCGCTGGCGTATGAACATAGCCGCTGGCGTGATCCACAAAGAACTCTGGGCGATCCAAGACGACGGCGCCGCTCAACTGCGCGAAGACCATTTCGAAGTACTGGAACAGAACTAGACCCGTTTCAGGAATCGAACATGAACCAGGCACTGCGGCTTTACAAGAGGGCGCTCCTGACTTCTTTCCCCCCGCCATTATCCCTCATCCATGGAAGTGGCCGGGGCAGAATGTGTCTCCGGCTTCGACAAGCGACCCGCCGCGTCGATCACGTTTTGAGTCAAGGCCTCAAGATCGGGCTCGATGGTTTGCCCGAAGAATCCGCCCAGCGCCGCGACGAAGTGGTTGCCTGCGTCGTAGACCGGTGCGGCCACGGCGGGGCTCTGCCTTGAAACCGTGTAGCCGAGTTCCCGGGCCTCGGCCAGGTAGGCGTCGAGGCTGGCTTCATCCCCCCAAACGTGGGCGCCGAACTCCCAGAAAGAAAAACGTTGGCGGATGGCGGATTGCAGGCTGGCGCTCCCGAACGCCAACCCGGCGAGCGCGGTTGATTTCGAGTAAGGATGCAGCAGTTCGTGTCGAGGTCGCTGTATCACGCCCGGGCGCGTGCTGTCGAGCCGCATCGTCGGCTGCATCCGATCATCCATCATCTCGGCGAGCACGAAGCTGGCTTGCGGCAGCTTCTCTTGAAGCCGGCGCATCTCGAGTGCCGCGGTGTGGTGTAGCGAACGGTCCGACGACAGGTCCGCCAACTCTTTGACCGCGGCGCCGACGAAGTATCGGCGGGGGCTGCCGCGCAACTCGACATAACGTCGCTCCGCCAGGGTCCGCAGCAGGTTGTTGACCGTGGGGCGTTTGAGGTTCAACAACTCGGCCAATTCCCGCACGGATAAGCCTTGCTGGCTGCGGGCGATCGCATCCATCGCATCGGTGGCGCGCAAGACGGACTGTATAAGGTCCGAGCCAGGCATGACAGCAATGATATAAAAAATGAATAGTCAAGATGAAAAAATATCTCTCATCCCACACCATGAATCTTGACGTTTGTGGTTTGAGGGGGTATTTATATGAATATAAGTCTTTTAATATAAACAATATACGATCATCAATGATGTCAGAGACAGCTTGGCTGTCAGATGTGCTTCTCGCTTTTCGCTCTCACCATCATCGGAGGATTCTGAGCCATGATCGAACTCAAGCCCCTGGCCACTGGACTGGCGGCGTTTCTGGCGGCGGCGCCGGTTTCCGCCGCGACGATCGACTCCATTACAACGCTGGGCGATCCGGACGCCACCCTCACCGGGGTGACCGTCGATGGCGTGCTTTACACCGATTGGCAGCGCCCGACGCTGACCGGTTGGACGGGGAGTTCCGGCAGCGAGGTGTATCTCTACAACACCGACAATTCGGTCCCGACGAGCGGGCAGCGGGCCGCGCAACTCACCGGGGATGACAAGCTGCTGACCGGCTTGGCCAACGTGCCCGTGATCACGCTCACGTTCGCCACGCCCGTCACCAACGGCGTGGGCGCGGAGATTGTCGTTTTCGATCTCACTCCGACCAGCAACGCCACCGACAACGGTGTGACCGTGACGATCAACGGCGTCACAAGAACCGTGACCACCGACCTGGGTTGGACCACAGGTTTAGTCTCAAGCACGGTGGTTGACCTTCCGCGGGCGCAGAATGTGAACCAAACCATCGATGACTTGGCCGAGTTGGAATCGATCACGACCGTTGACGATTTCGGCCCAGACAGAGATTTTAATGTCGCGGGCTTCGCGATCGATCTCAGCGACTTCGGCGTGGCCAGCGGCGCTTCGGTGACTTCGCTGATCATCGATGGCGATCAAAGCTTCGACCCGGGTTTTGTCGGCGCCGTGATTATCCCCGAACCGGTGTCGTTGGTGCTGCTCGGCCTCGGTGGGCTGATCATGCTCAGGCGCCGGCGTGGCATGGCCTGATCCTGGTGCGATCGCCTTGAATGCGACGCTCAGCGCTCCAACGGTCGGATGGCGAGGTCGCGGAGCGTGATCGACCATGATTCATCCGCGCCGTGCAGCAGATGACGGACGGTGGTTTCGCAGGCGACCGTTGCGGTCAGCATCGCGAGGTTTCGGGCCAGGGGGTAATCGCACAGATCTTCTCCGACGTCCTGCGGGACGCGGTAGGCCGGGTCCCAGACGACTTCGCCGTAGTCTTCGTACATGCCGGCGTGGAGGCAGGGCAACCCCTCGACGCGGCAGGCGGTCTGCACGGCCTGGCGCGAGGCGGAGTTGTCGAAGGCGTCGATCACCAAGCCGGCTTTACGCAGCAGGCGTTTGGCGTTGCGGTCGTCGAGCCGCTTCGATTCGGTCTGCAGTTCGACGCTTACCGCCCGGAACACCTTGTTGCGCAGGGCGTCGACCTTGAGGGCGCCGACATCGCCCTCGCCGTAGACCTGGGTGCTGACGTTGTGCTCTTCGACCCGGTCGTTGTCGATCACGCGCAGCTGGTGAAAGCCCTGGCGGCTGAGGCCGTCAACGATGTTGGAGCCGAGCGCGCCGGCCCCGCAGACGACGACGTTGACATCGGCCAGCCCGGCCAGTTTGTCCGTGCCGCGGTACAGCCGTTCGTGGTGCAGTTTGTCAGGCATCGTCGACTCCAATAATCCGATTGCGGGGGAACCGTTCGACAAGCATGAGGCGCTTGCCGTTGCACTGGTCATGATCGAAGCGGTAAGCGGCGAGCCGGTCGGCCCCTTCAATCAGGCAGAGCAGCGGCTTGCCGAATGAGCCGACCCAGACCCGCATGGTCTTGACGTCTCGTTGGCTGGGGCAGGCGTCGCTGACGGGGTGGGTGTGGTAGAACCCGACGACATCGCCGCGTTGCTCTTCGCGTTCGAGGACGGCGGCGGCGTCGAATTCGACGGCGTGCGGCTGGCCGATGGCGTACGACGTCCGCCGCGCGCGCCACACCCGCCCGCGTCGCTGGCCGAGCAGCACCCAGCATTCTTCATCGGCGGGGCTTACCTTCGTCGTCTTCTTCGTGGACGGGGGTGGATTTGCCAATACTGTTCCTCGGGCATGTATTCATCTTCGCCGATCCGCACGATTTCACCGGCCCCCTCGGCCTCGCGGATGACGCCGATCAGGCTCTTGAGATCGAAGTTCTCGTCCTCCCCGCTGAGGCAGATGCCGGCGACCTGGACGGACATGTCCTCTTTGCTGACGGATGAGGTATGCCGGCGGCCGCCGATGGTGTAGCTGACGCGGTAGCCGTCGCGGCGCTCCGTAAAATCCTTCAGTTCGGCGCCGGCGTGCGCGAGGGCTTCGCGCAGCCGTTGCTCGGTCGTAGGAGGATGGGGAGCCGGCGGCCCGCCGTCGTCTTTTTTTCGGCTGGTTTTCGGTTCGATGAAATGTACGGCGTACGCGGCGCGCTGCTCGGGGCTGAGGCCTCCGCGTTGCAGTTCATCGACGGGTGTGCGTTGAATCAACGATTCGCGCAGGTAACGCGCCGCCGCCGGGTCGCTGCGTGCGTCGGCGCCTTCGAACCAGAAGTTCCCGCCGTCGAAACGGGCCCGGATGGTTTCGAACTGCTCGGCTTCATCCGCCAGGCGGATCGGGACAAGACCCTGGATATGGAACGGTTGGCCGTCGCGGTGCGCCGCCAGCCCCCGCCATGTGCCGGCTTCGTCACGCCGACACAGCACGAGCCTGACAAGCGGAAACAACTTCAGGTAGCTTTGACGGTCCGCCAGGCCGGCCTGGCGGATCAGCTCGGCTTCGTCGTGCGAGATCGGCCGGAACATGCCCCAACCCGTGAACCGCGGAGGTCGGATGCGCAGCTCGCACGGCACGCCCGCGATGCGCACGCGCACCACGCCCCCGCCCACGGCCGGCGCGAGGAACTCGCTCTTGAGGAACCGCTCCTCCGCCCGGGCGAGCCGATCGAACGCGTTCTGGAATCGCTTGGAAGGCATGGCTGGGACCTGATGCGGCGGGCACTGGAATCAGACGTTGTCAGTGGGCCGGCGCGACGTATTGTCGGGTTTCCGGCGGAGAGCGCTAAAGGCTGACAGGTTACACGCCGACCCGCTCCGCCGCTTCGTCCGGCGTGGCCCATGCGGCATCGGACGTCCCGGCGAAGGCCGTCACGGCGCGGACCTGTTCGAGGGTGACCATGCCGTCGGGGTGGAGGATCTTGGTCAGCCGGGTCAGGTTGCGGATGTTTCGGCCGTTGACCTGTTCTTCGGCGAGTTCGGCGAAGGAGGCGTCGGTGAGGGTAAGCCCGGCGGCGTCGAACATGGTGCGCCAGATCGCCGCCCGCGCGTCGCGGTCGAGGTCGGGGTAATGCAGCTTGAGCATGACGCGGCTGAGGACGGCGTGGTCGAGCACTTCCGGCCGGTTCGTGGTGAGGAACAGGATGCCGTGGTAGTAGTCGAGCAGCCGCAGGAAACCGCCCACGATGGCCGATCGCTCCAGGTCGTCGCCGCGTCGGGCGAGGAACACCTCGCACTCGTCGAACTGGAGCACGGCGTTCCACCGGGCCACGCGCGTGAAGACCCGCTGCAGCTTCTCCTCCACCTCGCCGACGTGGGTGCCCAGCTCGCCGAGCTCGAGCACGTACAACGGCCGCTGGGTGTGTTCGGCGTAGACCTCCGCGGTGAGCGTCTTGCCGACGCCCGGATTGCCCCACGCCAGAACCACGACCCCGCCGTGCTTGTTCGCGATCAGATCGCCGAACAACCCGTCCATCGACGTGTTGAAGACCTTTGTGAGCACGCCGAGCATCTGCGTAGGCAGCTGCAGCCGGTCGAGCGCTTCGTGATCGAACGCGCAGGGCTCGATATCGTCGATGTCGGCGTAGACGTAGCTCTTGATGTCGAGGCTGAACAACCTCACGAAAGGCAGGCGGGAGAGCCCGTTCTCGTTGTGGGCGTGCGGCCCGAAGTAGCCGCGGCGGTTCTCGTCGACTTCCAGTTCGGGCTCCACGACGCACCGCCGGGGTTGCGTGGGGGCGCCCAGCGCGCGCGACTCCAGCCTCGGCCACCAGTTTTGGGCGGGGCGCCACACGACCGGGCCCTTGACCGAGACGACGGCGCCCGTCTCGCGGGACGCCCGCTCGGCGCGGATCAGGCGGAGGTTGTACTCGCCGGAGGAGGTCTCGAAGCGGCGGAGGTTGAACTGTTGAAGAACCTCCAGCACGGTGCGGGAGACCGGGTTCCCCGCGCTGTCCAGAAACAGGTCCGGAAACACGTAATAGCTCAGGTGATCGGTGATGTCCGCAATCGATAGCGCCGCGTTGAGCGCCACGGCCTGGGTGACGTGGTTCTCAAGGCTCTTCTCGAAGTGCGGGCGGAGGACGATCGGGTACCAGCGTCCGTTGAGGAAGAACTCGCAGTTGGGCGAGCGATCGTTGAGCATGCCGAACGCCGACCCGAACTCGACCGGGTTCGAGACGCTCATGCCGAGGATGCGGTCGGCGTCGTTCCGCGCACTGTCAGCCACCCCGAAGACGCGCATGGCGATGACCGCCCGTTCATTCGGGGTGAGCCGGCAGTCGTCCAGCAGGGTGTAGAGCAGGGCCATCGGCAGCTCTTCGAGGCGCAGGGACATCGGCCCCTTGCCGGCCTCGATGCGGTGGCGCAGTTCGGTCCCCCCGGCGTCGCTGAGGTTGGCGCGGGTCGCCGCGGTCTTCAGGATCTCACGTTTGAGGATGAGCTTGGCCATCGGTGCGTCCTCCGGAAAGGGGTTGGGTTGGCGTCAGTCAGAATAAAGCCCCGGCGGGCGTCGGCCGTGGCCGGGCGGGCCGGGCTCAGGCGCTTCGTCTCTCGGGCAGCGTGTAGCTCATGATGTCCATCAGCAGCTCGAGCTTCGACGGGCGGCTGAGCATCGGCACGAGGTTCGGCAGCGAGTAGTAGTCGCCGGTGAACTGGAACACGTCGACCGCGAACCCTTCCTCCCGGCACTGCCGCTCGACGCGTTGCCACGAATCGGGGGTGCGCACGATGCACACGCCCGGGTCGGCGTTGAGCGCCTCGCGGTAATTTTTCAGCTCGACCACAAAGGAGGGCTGATTGTTCTCGCCTTCGTCGGTGACCATCACGATCTGCTCGACGTACTGCCGCTGCTTGATCATGTAGGTCAGCGGCACGCCGCACGAGGTCGCGCCGCCGGCCTTGATCCCGGCGAAGGCGCGCTCCCAGTCGGGCAGGTCCGGCCCGGCCGGCTTGACCGGGTACGCCATCGTGTCGAACGCGTACACGAACAGGTCCGCCTCGCAGACCGCCGACACCATCGCGCCGATCCGCTTGCCCAAATCGATCGCCGGCTCCATCGACGCGCTCTTGTCGACCAGCAGCGCCGTCGGCCGGGTGATCCTGCCCTTGGCCTTGATCTGCGCGTCGGCCACCTCCTCCAACTTCTCGCGGAGGTCGTCCGACACGCCGGCGGCCTTGATGGCCTCCTCGGCCTTGAACGCGCTGACGCGCTGCGACCGCTTGGCCTCGTCGAGCTTGGCCTCGATCGCGGCGCGGATGTCCACGTTGTCGAACGCGCCGCGACGTTTCAGCGAGCCGAGGTTGTTGATCAGCTCCTGCGGGCTCATCTGCTCGACCAGGGCCAGCAGCACGGTCGGCGTGAACTTGCGGATCACCGTCGCGGCGACGCGGTAGGGCACGTTGTGCTCCACGATCGCGCGGGCCTGGTCCGTCGGGCTCGACGCCCGCGCCAGCTCGCGCAGCGCATGCAGCCGGCTGTCGGGCGGCGGGTCCTTCTCGAACAGGATCCGCTGGGCCCGGTCGCCGGGGCGGATGTGCAGCAGCGCGTACAGCCGTTTGACCGCCTTGCGCGCGGTCAGCACGGTGGAGTCGAACCAGTCCGCGTCGGCCTCGCGCTCACGCAGATACCGCTCGACCTCGGTCTTCGCCGAGCGCGGCACGTTGCGGAACAGGCCGAACTCCTCGACCACGGTTTTCGTCTCGGCGCGGTCATCGCCCTTGCCGGTCCCGATCTTGGCCCGCGCGGCGCGTTGCCGTTTGGCCTTGTCCGAGACGCGGACGGTGCGGGTGGTCTTGCGGCCGTGGATGAAGTCGATCACCCGCGCCACCTCGTAAGGCGGCATGCCGCGCAGCAGGGCCAGGCCGACGTCGCGGTGGCCCTCGAAGTCGCTCAGCAGCAGGGTGACGATGAACATCTCCTTGTGGTCGCGCACGTCGCCATGGTCGTGATACCACGCCGCCAGACGGACGTAGAACAGCGGGTCCTGCTCGACCATCTCGCGGTGGACCGGCCAGATGAGGTCCAGCCGGCGGTGGGGCGTGGTCAGCAGCGTGTTGAGGATGGCCAGTCTCTGGTCTTGTTCATTCGTGGTCATGGCGGTCCCCTGGAAAAGGGTCTTCAGCAACGCCCGCCGCGTCGTCGCGACGGGAGGCGCTTGGTGTTTTAAAAAATCCCGTACAAGTCGCCAAAGCGGGAAACTTACGGCGCTCTGCCGTTGAGCTACGGCCGCAGTATTAATCAATGCGGCCGGTGGGACTCGAACCCACAACCTCCGGGCCTATGAACCTTGTTTGTAAGCTTTCGTCGTAGGGTACGGGATGGTAAAACGTCTGGTCTCCGGTTAAGCCCCATTAGAGCAGATCAGCCTTCAGTCGATCTCTTTCTTGTCTTAGCCGGCGGGCTACGCCCGCCTGGGCCAGGGCCGCGTAGCGGCCCGGCTAAGCCGACCCCCAGCCGCTTCATGCGCGGGAGGCGAACCGACTCCCTCGGTCGTTCGAGATTTTAAAGCGGGCCCGTATGAGTTCCAGAAGCGGTGTTGTAACGGGATTCGAACCCGAGGTCACAGTAGGATTGTGATGCTCTCCATGAGCGTGTTTGTATGCTTCTGCGCTTGGATACGGGCGCGCGGTTAAACGGTTACAGGGTCAACCGAACACGGCCTCCGGCCGGATGGTCAGGTTGCCGGTGTTGTGTCGGTCCACGACGTAGTGGCGGAACTTGTCGACCGCCACGTCGAGGTACGCCGCGACGGCCTGCTTGACCTCGCGGTCGGCCGACAGGGCGCCGACGTCGAGGTCCGCCAGCAGGATGTCGAGGCTGCGGCCGTCGAAGCGGATGTGCAGCACCGGGTTTTCGATGACGTCGGCCATGACGGGTCTCCTTGGTCAGCGGCTTGCCGTGTTCTCATGGCGAGCCAGGTGTTTTTCCTTCAATTCGTTGGGTTTCGCACAAGTCGCAGGAGCGGTTTTCAAACGTCCTTTTTGGACCGGTTTGTAAGCTCTTGTCGTTGGGTGCGGATACAAGATCCTATTCAACCGAACGCACTGGGTGCGGCCGGCTGAAAAGCCTCTTCCGAGAACCAACTCCCGGTCGGAAAGCCGGATCAGCGCCAGGTTGTGTTTCCGGTTGGCGCCGGTCCGGCTTTCCGCCGGCCAGCGCCTCGACCCGAGTCGGGTCAAGAACTGGTCAGCGGTCGTTGATGCGCGGGGCTAATTAAGCCACACGCCTCGCCGTGATGGGCGTCGGCAGGCCACAGCCCTGACAGGCCACCGTCTTTCGACACCATCGAGGCTCCAGGTTGTGACAGTCTGACGAACACGTTCATGGTCCTTTGCATCAAATCAAACGTTCAGAGCGCCGGTTTGTTTCATCTTTCTGAGAGAAAACCAACCGGCCACAATGAAGGATGCGGATTGTAACACCGGCCTTTGCCGATGCAAGATAAAAATATGAAAAAGAAGAACGCGAGGCCGCCCCGTTGCTCGACAGGCGCCGTGTTTCACTCCGCGTGCGCCGCGTCGGCGAGACAGGCTTCGACGAGGTCGGCGGTCGAGGCGACGGCGAGGGCCATGCAGGTGTCGGCGGCGCCGTAGTAAATCAGCAGGCGCTCCCCGTCGGGCACGGCGGCGGTCGGGAAGACGACGTTCGGCGTCACGCCGACACGCTCGTAGTCCTCGGTCGGCTCGAACAGGCAGCGGTTCATCTTCCCGACCGTTTGGGCCGGGTTCTCCAGGTCCAGAAGCATGGCGCCGGCTTGGTAGGAATAGCCGTTCATACCGAGCCGCGCGCCGTGGTAAAGGCACAGCCAGCCCCGGTCGGTCCGGATCGGCGGGGCGCCGGGCCCGATCTTGGCGCTTTCCCAGTACCGTCGGTTGTGTTCGAGCACGAGGTCGGTCTGCCCCCAATGGATCAGATCGGGCGATCGGCTCAGGTAGATGTCGCCGCCGGCGTCGACGTTGGGGCGTTCGAGGCGGACAAACTGTCCGTCGATCTTCTCCGGGAAGATGACGCAGTTGCGATGGTCGGGCCCGGTGATGAAGCCGAGGTCCTCGAAGCGGTCGAAGTCGTGTGTGCGTGCGAGGCGGATGCGCCCGCCAAGGCGCGAAGCGACGTTGTAGGTGATGAGGTAATGGTCTTCGAAGGGGGTGATGCGGGTGTCGAAGATGCCTTCGTGCGGGACATAGGGGTACTCGTCGGGCGGCGTGAAGCGGTTGGCGGGGTCGATATCGAACCGCCGGCCATCGCGGCTGCGGGCGACGAGGAACCGGGGGCGCCACTGGGCGTCCCAGACGTTGAGCAGCATGACGAGGTGATCGCCATAGCGGGCGACGCCGCTGTTGAACACGCAGGACGCGCCGCCGGGGATCATCGCGGCGGAGACGATCGGGTTGCCGGGGTGCCGCCGCACGAGCGGGCCGGTCGCCGCCGGGTCCGCGGCCGGGAGGCGCACGGGTTGATGGAGGATGCGGCCCGAGTCCACACGCTCAACGACGCGCCGGGGGTGGTGATTGAGCGCCCCGGAAGTCATCGGGTCGCTCCCTTCGGGCGAAGCACCACCGCGTCGAAGTAGATGCAGTAGGCGTTGTCAGGGTTTTGTCGTCGTCCGGTGAGTTCGATCTGGAACGTGTGCCGGCCCCGGGTCAGTTCGGTCGTCGCCAGGTATTGCAGGACGTGCTGCCCGCCGAGGAAAAAGACCTCGTCGTCGCGGACCGGGGTGTTGGCCTCATGCAACGCGCCGTGCTTGCGCCAGAGCATCGGCTTCGGCTCGCCGGTCACGTCCTGCCAGTCCGTCTCATCCAGCCGCCAGCGCCACGGCGAGATCGACCGGGCGCCTTGAAGCCGGGTCCAGATGTCGCAGGAGATATAGATGTCGTACTCGCCGGCCTCGGGCACGTCCAGCGGCAGGCTGATCGCATACGGCTCGCCGGCGGCGGGCTCGTCCCTGGTCCAGATGCCCGCCACGTCGTCATGGATCCAGCCGCCGCCCGTCGGGCGCCTCATGTTCCACGGCCCGGTCTCCCGACCGTCGCGGAACTCGAAGACATGCTGCACCGGGTCGGGCTTGAGCGTCGGGGCCGTCACGTCCTTCACCTCGAGCGGCCCGGCGGCGGTCACGAAGCCGACCGCATCGATCGGGATGGTCAGCCGGCCGTCGTCGTTCAGCGGCGCTTCGCGCACCCGGCCAAGACGGTCGACCCACTCGACGCTCTCCCGCGAAGCTTCGGGGACATAGACGGTCAGGCTGCCGCCCTCGATGCCGCGCATCAATGGCTTGAACGCAATCGTCGTCCGGCCATCATCGGCGAATCGATAGACCCTGCACGTCGGCTCATCCACGTGGCTGACCAACGGACGCGTGCCGATCAGCCGTGCCGCGGTGGCGTAGGTCAGCCCCGCTTCGGTCGGCGTCAGGTCGTGACCGACCAGCGGGGAGAAGGCGCCGTAGTTCGGCCCCAAGGCCATGTGGATGAAATGGAACATCTTGTCGATCCCCAGCGACCACGTGCCCAGGGGCATGATCGGCTTGGGCTCGGTGTCCCAGAGCGGCGTGTCTTCGGGGAGGCCGTGCTTCTTCATCAGGCTGCGGAACGCCGTGACCAGTTCGGGCCGGTCGTGCAGGCTGTGGCCGGAGAACACGTCGATCAGTTCCGCCACGCCGTCGCCCATGACCGCGTCGGCATATGGGATCGGGTGTTCTCGCTCGCCGTCGCCGAACGTGAAACCGCTGAAGACGATCTTGGCGTCCGGGTTGCCGCGCTTGAGGCCGACGACCGTGTGTTTGACGAGGGTCGCGAATTCATCCCGCGTCCCCGCCCAGTACCGATTGGGCAGGTTGGGCTCGTTCCAGGTTTCCCAGTAAGTGATCTCGGGGAACTGGCGGGCGGTCTCTTCCATGAGCTGTTCCCACAGCGCCAGGTCGCGCGGCATGACCCGCGCCCACAGCGGACCGGCGTCGCTGGCCTGCGGCCCGATGACGCCCGGTTTGCTGGAGAGCGCTTCGGGCAGGTGGCAGAGCGTCGCCATGATCGAGATGCCGCGCTCGTGAAGCGCCTCCGACATCGTCTTCCACTTCTCGAAGTCGACATGCAGTTTCGGGGCGTCCCCTTCCACGACCTCGACGTTTTCGAACGCGTACTCCCAGAAATTGAGGCGGACCCACGAGACGCCCAGGCGACGCATGCTCTCGGCCATGTCCGCCGCCTTCTGGGCGTCCGGCTTGCCGCCATAGGGGATCAGGAACACCCCCCAGGGCGACGCAGCGTCGGGCGGACCGGGGTCCGACGCCACCGCCAGCCGCGTGGCGTACGTCCCGGTGTTGCCGTTGGAGGCTTTGGCGTTGACCGTGATCTCATAAAGGCCCGGCCCGGGCAGGCCGTCGAGCACCACCGACATGTCGCGCGCAGCCGACGCTTCGAACTCACCTAAATCCTGGCTCTGCGTCCAGTCGCCGTCCGCCTCCTTGACGGTGTAGGCAACGTTGACCGCCGCCCACGTCCCGGTCTTCGGGTCTCTGCCCTGCCGCGTGGCGGTGAGTTTCAGGGCCACGGGCTCGCCCTCGATAAACAGGTTGCCCGGCGCATCGCTGGTGATCTTCATCCAGATCGGTTCAAGCTCTTCCAACGCCTCCTCGGCGCCGGCCGCGGCGGACAGGGTGAGCAGCACAATCATGATGGTCGGACGCAGGCTGGATCTCATGGATTTATACATCTCGTACATGGTTTGGAATCAAAGAAAAAGTTGTGTCAGGGGCGGTGCATTTGAACCGCAGAGGCGCAGAGGCGCAGAGGACGCGGAGGAAGGCAGGGGATGAAATTCATAAGCGGAAACGTTGTCATCCGACGGTTCTGGTTTCTGATGATTTCTTCTCTGCGTCCTCTGCGCCTCTGTTGTTCATTCCGCATCAGCTCTTAGACGTTCGCCGCCTGAGCACGATCAGGCCGCCCAGCCCCGCAAGCACCAGCGACGCGGGCTCGGGAATCAGAGTGATCGTGACGCCGGAGTCGTCGAGGCGGGTGAGGTATGTGGTGTCGCCGTCGAAGCCCTTGACGGCGAAGATGATCTGGTCGCCCGGCAAGACGGTGGTCGTTTCGTTCAACGTGACCGATTCGGAATAAATCTCCCACGCGGTGGGCGCCGGTTTGACCGCGGTGAGGTCTTCCAGAACCGTGTAGGTCGAGCCCGACTTCTTCACAACCACGGCTTCGAGGGTCGAGCCGTTCTTGCCGAGGGTCCCGGCCCAGTTGTTCCATTCCCGGACGATGTCGCCGGTGATGGTGATGTCCATCGTCGAGCCGGTGTTGTTGGTCCACACGGCCGCGGCGGCGCCGAAGTAGAAGAACCAGCCGTTGCCCTGGTTAATCACTTCGTTATAACCCGCGGTCAGCGTCGTTTGATCCGCCAACTCCCGTTCGTTCCAATCAAACGTCGGGTTGTTGCCCGCGTACCGGGCATCTGTGGCGTCCCAGGTCATCGCCGTCATCGCTCCCTCGTACCAGGGCGTGGTTCCGCCGGCCGTGGCGTTGAGGATGATCTTCTGATAGCTCCAGGCCCCGTCGGGATTCGAGCCGTCCCCGGTCCAGTCGGCCGACCGGCTCCAGGTCATCGAGGCCGAGGCCGGCATGGACGCGGCCAGCGTCAGCAGGGCGGTGCAGGTCAGCAGGGTCAGGCGAGTCGTCAGGATCATCAGCGGCCTCCAGTGGATGACGAGGTGAATGAAGCGAACGGGGCAATCATTGGTCGACCCGCCACACGGGGTCGGTCAGGCCGCCCAGCGCGTTGTTGTTGATGTTGGGCTGAAACGGCAGCGTGTCGGTGGTGTAGGACGAGGCGTGACCGTCAGCGATCAGGATGTTGGTCACGGTCTGGTTGAGGTGGCGGGCGTTGAGATATCCCTCGGCGTGGATGCGGAAGAACAGCCCGTCGGCGACCATCGCCTGCTCGCTGGGCCGCCTGATCCGTTGCTGGCTGAGCCAGCCATACTTGTTGGTCACGCCGAAGGGGTAAGGCATCTGGCTCGCGTCCGCCCACCAGGTCCCGTCCGTGCCGATGGCGGTGTACCAGACATTGACGTCGCCCAGCCCGGCCGCGTTCATGGTCCAGAAGCGGGCGCCGTTGGGGTCGTCCTTGGAAGCGGGGGTCGTGCCGCCGCCGCTCCAGACCTCGTCCCGGCCGTCCGGGCAACGGAAGACGTTGACGTTATCGTGCGGGCCGTTGTAGTCCCCCCCGCCCGGGTAGGCGTACGACGCGTCCGCGACGTATCCGCCAAGCATCAACGCGGAGGCCATGTGATGCCGTTCAAAACCCAGGGCGGCGTCGGCGTTGACCATCCCCGGCGGCAGCACATCGCGGCGGTCGACCGCGTACGCCGCGACGCCGATGCCGATCTGGCGGAGGTTGGACAGGCAGCCGACCGATCGGGCGGCGGCGCGGGCGCTCTGCAGGACCGGCAGGAGGATGGCGATGAGCAGGGCGATGATGCTGATGACCACCAGCAACTCGATGAGCGTGAAGCCGCGGGCGGCGGGGCGTGAGTTGAAATGACTTGACATGATCCAGAATCTCCACCTCAACCATAAAAAAGAAACCAGATAAGGCAAGACTAATATGCGTCTATTTGTGATACGATTGCGTCATGCAGGCTTCTCGACGCCCCCAGCGGACCCGGAAGCGGATCGCCATCGTCTTGCACGAGGACTCCTTTTATATCCGGTCCGTGCTGCGCGGCGTCGCGTCGTACGCCCGCCCCGCCCGGCCCTGGCGACTCGAGCGTGTTCCGCCCGAGGACTTCCAACGCGGCGGCAAGGCCCCGGCCCGGTGCGACGGCGTCATCACCCATATCCATCACCCCTCCGTCGTGCACGAGCTCGAGCCCCTGGCGTGCCCGGTGATCGGCGTATCGAGTCTCATCGAGGACGACCCTTTCCCCGCAGTCACCGCTGATGACATGGCGGTCGGCCGGCTGGCCTGCGGCCACCTGCGCGATCACGGGCACCGGCATCTGGCGTTCGTGGGCCTGCGCGACCTGGTCTTCGCCCGGCAGCGCCGCCTCGGCTTCCTCCGGGCCGCGGAAGAGGCGGGGCTCGACGTCGCGGCCCACGACATCGCGTTGCGGTGGCTGCTGCGCTCGCCGTCATCCGATTCGAAGCCCGTGCGCGCGTTCATCGATTGGCTCCGCGCCCTGCCCGTGCCGACCGGCCTGTTCGCCTGCAACGACGCGGCGGCGTGGTTCGTCAGCGAGTTGTGCCGACAGGCGGAGATCGAGGTGCCGTTGGAGATCGCGATCCTCGGCGTCGACAACGACGACCTGCTGTGCCGACTGGCGTATCCGCCCCTGTCGAGCGTGATCGTCCCCGGCGAGCGCATCGGCTACCTCGCGGCCGAGCAACTCGACCTGGCGATGACCGACGGCCGGGCCCCCGCCGGCGCACGCCTGCCCCCGGTCGGCGTGGCGACCCGCCAGTCCAGCCAGTTCTACGCCGTTGATGATCCGGAGGTCGCCGCGGCGTTGACCCACATCCGCGACCACGCCGCCGACGGCCTGACCGTGGCCGAACTGCTGCAGGCCGTGCCGATGAGCCGGCGCTCGCTCGAGCGACGGTTCCACGCGGTGCTCGGGCGCACGCCGCTCGACGAGATCCACCGCGTGCGGGTCGAGGCGGCCAGGCAGATGCTCGCCCAGACCACCCTCCCGATCGACGAGGTCGCCCGGCGTTGCGGGTTCGGCCGCGCCAACTACATGTCCCGCCTGCTGGTGCGCTTCACCGGCCGGACGCCGCGCGAGGTCCGTCGCGGGCTCTGGGACGCGGAAGCGTGAACGTCCCGTCGCCCGGAACATCAGCATGATCAACGATCCGAAAGATTGCATTTGAAGCCGTCGCGGATTCGGATCGGATGCAGTTGACCGGCGACGCCCGCGATGGATAAAGTTGTCGGTTGAGAGTTTGCTTCCGCGGGTCGCCGGCAACTGAGCCGATTGACGTTAGCTGCTGACAGAGACACATTGTGAAACAGCCAAACATCGCCCGTGAGTTCTACGATGCGTTTCAGAGCGGGGAATTCGACCGTTTCGACGCGATCGTTCATCCTGATGTCGTTGTCAATAGCTCGGCCAATTTCGGCAACAAAGGGATCGACGCCCTCAAGACCTGGGCCGAGGGATTTATCACCGCCTTCGCCGCGCGGATTGACCTTGTGGATGAGATCTTGGCGATCGACAAGGCTGGCAGCGGTCGAGCTGTGGCGACCGTGAACCTGCACTGGACGCACGTCGGCAACTTTTTCGGTCTAGAGCCGACCGGCCGCTCAGGCACGTCGATCGAAAACCTCATCATGACGATTCGGGGCGGTCTGATCACACGGATCGAAGTCGCCGACACGACGCTCGACTTGGTGATCTACATGCACGAGCGGGGCTGGGTGTTCCCACAAAATATTCGCCCGACGCCTCTCATCAAGGGCCAGGAACGGCCCGTGGATCGAGGCGAAGTCGATCTGCGGCCAACAGAGGGCGCCTGACCAGCGACTCGGTTGCCCCGCCTACCCTCCTCCAGATCCCCACCGCCTCGCACAGCGACGTAGCCGCTATCTCCCCGAACGTTCGCCTCCGAAAAGCCCTCACCCGCAGACGTTGGCCGACCGAAGCCCGGGGACTGCAGTCCCCGGGCTTCCGGCCTGTTCATCGTCGATCGTATCGCGTGACCGTAAACGCATAAGGATGCCGGTCATCAACGGCGTGCTCCATCAGCACCTCCGGCTCGAACCGGCTCAGGTCGAAGTCCGGCAGCCTCACGTCGCCGTCCACCACCGCGTGCACCACCGTCTCGTACACCCGATCGGCCTGCGGCAGGGCCGCCGCGAAGAGGCCCGCGCCGCCGATCACGAACACCTCCCGGTCCGTCCCACGGTAGGGCGTCAGCGCGTCGTCCAGGCTGCGACACACCGTCACTCCCTCGAACGACCAGTCCGGGTCGCGCGTCAGCACGATGTTGGTCCGCCCCGGCAACACGCTCTGGTGGTCCTCGAACGTCCGGCGGCCCATCACGACCGGGCAGCCCATCGTCGTGGTTTTGAAATGCCTGAAATCATCCGGCAGCCGCCAGGGCAGCCCGCCGTCCTTCCCGATCACGCGGTTCTCCGACCGGGCGTAGATCAGCGAAAGCCACATCAGACCGCCACCTGCGCCTTGATCGCCGGGTGCGGATCGTAGCCGCTGAGCGTGAAGTCGTCGTAGGTGAACGCGAACAGGTCGGTCACTGCGGGGTTGAGCGTCATCGTCGGCAACGGGCGCGGCGTCCGCGTCAATTGCTCCCGGGCCTGCTCGAAGTGGTTGCTGTAGAGGTGGGCGTCGCCGAACGTGTGGATGAATTCGCCGGGCTTCAGGCCGGTCGCCTGGGCGATCATCATCGTGAGCAGCGCATACGACGCGATATTGAACGGCACGCCCAGGAAGATGTCGGCCGAGCGCTGGTACAACTGGCAGCTCAAGTGTCCGTCGGCGACATAGAACTGGAACATCGCGTGGCAGGGCGGCAGGGCCATGTCGTCAACCATGCCCGGGTTCCAGGCGCACACGAGGTGCCGCCGCGAGTCGGGGTCGCGGCGGATTGCGTCGACGACCTGCCTGATCTGATCGACCTCGCCCCCGCCGGGCTTGGGGTAGTGCCGCCACTGGTAGCCGTACACCGGGCCCAGGTCGCCGTCTTCGTCGGCCCACTCGTCCCAGATCGTCACGCCGTGCTCGTGGAGGTAGGCGACGTTGGTGTCGCCGCGGAGAAACCACAGCAGCTCGTGGATGATCGAGCGCAGGTGCAGCTTCTTGGTGGTCAGCAGCGGGAAGCCGTCCGCCAGGTCGAACCGCATCTGGTAGCCGAACACCGACCGCGTGCCGGTGCCGGTGCGGTCGCTCTTGTCGGTCCCGTGCTCGAGCACGTGACGCATCAGGTCCAGGTAGGTCTGCATGGTCTGATTTTATCACACCGCTTGAACGCGGGCCGGTCACCCGTCGCCCGCCGGCGGGAGCAGCACGTACGCCGTCCCTTTCGTCCGCTCCAGCCAGACCCGGGTCAGTTCGTCCCGGCGATAGACGCGTTGGCCTTCCGCCGCGTCGCTCACCGCCGGGTCGTTCACGAACACGCCGCCTGCGTCGTCCCAACCGGTGATCACGATCAGGTGCCCGCCGCTGGTCGTGGCGTAGGGCGCGTCGGTGAGCTCGCCATCTTTGGCGTCGATGCTGGCGATCACCGGCAGGCCTCGGCGCAAGACGCGCTCGACCTCGGCCCAGTTGTTGAAACGGGTGACGTAGCCCGGCGTTCCCAGCGTATAGGCCGTCTGCACCGCGCGGGGCCAGTTGCCGTACAGGTCGAATGCCTCGTCGTACGCCAGCTCCGCCACGTCCTGCGTTTCGCATGAAATCCCGTGATACGCCAGCCCCATCGCCACGCTCGCCGGGCTGCACAGCCGGCCCAGCAGCGAAGGGTCGTCCGTCTCCTGGTTGCGGAACGGCACGTCCAGCCGCACCGGCTCGGCGGGAGGCGCCGCCGCTCCCGCACCGGCGGCCGCCGCGCCCGTCAGGCAGACCGTCATCCGCGTGACCGGCGGCTCCGTGAACCGCCCGTCGGCCGGCGCGGCGATCACGCGCGCCTGCCAGCGGTCGAACGGCCGGTCCGACCGGAAGTAATCCACGTCGATCCGGCCCTCCGCGTCCGGGCCGTCGAAGTCTCGCACGACGTCGACCCCTGACACGCCGCCGCCCCACGTCCCGACCACCAGCCACGGCGACCAGAAGCCGGCCCGGCCGACCCGCAGCTGAACGACCGCCGCTTCGGCGCGCTCGCTGTCGATGTTCCATGACACCAGCGCTTCGGTGAAAGCCACGCCCGGGCCGCTCGCGGGGAACGTCCACGTCTCAAGGCTCCTCGCCGCGTCGCGCTCGCGCGTCGGTGCATCGATCGGCGCCGCTTCCGGCGCCGGCCGGCCCACGGCGTACATGAACAGCCGGCTCGTCCAACCCGTCGCCTCAGGGGGATTCGCATGGTTCGCGGTTTCGCTCATGGCGCATCCTGAGGTAAGCATCATCATCACCGCCATCATCATGACGCTGCGCATGGCTGGGCTCCGTTTGGCTCAGTCTATTCTAATGGCGTCGGTTCGTCGGGTACGGTCCGGCGCTCGACCGATTCGTTAAGCGCCCCGCCCCAGTCGGTCTCGGCGAGCCGGGGCGGCAGTTCGTGGCGCTCGTCTTGGGTGTAGATCCTATGGGTTTGCGCCCGGCCGAAAGTAAGGCGGAGGGCGTAGATGACGCGTGTCACGGCCTGGTTGCCTTCCCTCTGCATCGGTATGCGTCAGGCGTGGGGCGCCGTGGCGGTATTTGCGAGCGGACATTGCGGTAGGTTGATCGGTTACGGCGCTATTGCGCGAATTTAGGTTGAGCGCCTTGTCAGACACCCTTTGCCGGTTTAGCACCTTCAACAATCAGGGTATGCGGCACGTCAAAATCGGACTCAGACTCTTTACTCAAGCACTCTTGGAAAAATTCCGGATGGTTTGTTTCTTTTACGCATTTGCACTGTTGTAGGTTAATAAAACCGGCTTTTCCCATAACTTCTTCAAGATAAGAATAAGTGAGTATTGTCAGGTGTTCTTGCCTGCAAAAAACGAAATTCTCAAATCGCCCGCCAATACTATCCCGCTTGTCTGGAAAATCTCCGAACCATTGCTTGTCGTTTTCAACGAATTTCGCAATAGCAGAATCTCCGTTCGGACCACCGACGCGGTAAACCCCGCCGGGTTTCAAACAACGATGTGCTTCCTTAAAGTGGTGTTCGATATTCGGAAGGTGCTCTATCACATGGTGCGAGTACATCGCATCAACCGTTTCATTGCGGAACGGCAGCGGATTTCGCAAGTCCGCCCATACGTCGCATTTTCCTGTGAAAGTGTTGGCGTCTACGTTTACCCACCCATCGAGGTAGTTTTTCTGCCCAGGCCCCAAATGTACTTTTAGTTCACCTTTTTTCGGCGCCCGGAAATGTCTGTATATTAGCCCATTGATCTGCATCAGTGGACCCGCAGCATAATAGAATACTGCTTTTGCTTTACGACTTAACATAAAATCCTCAAGTAATCTGATGGCGGACAGATAATTGGCTAGTTACGCTATCACACTCTTGGGACGGATAAATCGACCGAGGGCCAGTCTGTTTCGGGGCCGACCGAGTCCGTTTCATCGAGGTAAGTTAAGTATATCGAGCAGGGGGCCGCTAGTCGACTTGCCTCAACACGTCGCCCCTTGGCTATGAATGATTGCATCGCGGTGCCGAAAATTTATACAGCTACTCCTCCCACTCTGACGCGTCCGCGATCAACCGGTGCAATCACAACAACGTCTGGATCTACAACGGCGTGGTCGGCGAGACAGCGATAGGTTTTTGCGCAAGACAGCACTGGTTGTTGTGGGCGCCTAAGCACCGTGCGCTTTAGCTCCGCAAAGGTTGGCGGGGTCAGGCCGGTCGTCGTGATCACCGGTCTGGCACAAGTTTTTCGCTAGCCATGCTATGGATTATGGATTGTTTCCCGTCATAATCCGAGGACTGCTTTTCCCGTTGAGAACAAATACTTCTTTCCTGGCTGGCGCGGATTCCGACGTAACGGGCGCAGCCGCCGATGTTCTCGGCCGAGGAGCCGGCTCATGACGGTAACGATCAGCGATACGATGACTTCGCGCGAACGATGGTGCGCTGCTCTGGACCTGAAGCCGGTTGACCGTTTGCCGTTCTGGCCGAAACTCAACAGGGCGTACCCGCCGATGCAGCGGCCGCCGTTTAGTGAGATGGAGGTGCGCGAGATCCACGCGTGGATCGGCAGCGACCCGATCGAACACCTCCCGCCCGGCCTGCGCCGGGTCTACGACGCCGGATACGGGTTCGCGTCGGACGTCGAAGACGGCGTGCGGCGCGACGTCTACACGACACCTGGCGGGGCGCTGACCCGCGTCAACACGTTTGATAACGATTCCAAGTCGTGGCACCCGATCGCTTTCCCGGTCAAGACCGCTGAGGACATCGACCGGATGGCCGACTGGTTCGCACATGTCCGGGTCGAGCTGGACGACCAGGCGTTGCACCGCGCCCGCAGTCGTGTGCGGGAGGTCGGGCAGGACGCCGTCACCGCCGTGTCGGTCAGGCAGTCGGGGTTGATGCATTGGGTGGAATGGCTCGCGGGGATCGAAGCCGCCCACCTCCTGCTGGCCGACGAGCCGCAGCGCGTCCGGGTGCTTTTTGCGCAGGTCCACCGCGTGCTCCGCGAAGAGATCACGCTGCTGGCCGAGCACCACCCCGCCGACTTCATCTGGCTCACCGAGAACACCTCGACCACGCTGGTGTCCGTTGAGCAGTACCGCACCCTCAACGCCGAGCACATCGACGAGTACGCCCGCATCGTTCACGACGCCGGAGGGCGGCTGATCCTGCATATGTGCGGACACCTCAAGCGGCTGCTCCCACAGCTGGCCGGGATGCCCACCGCCGGCTTCGAGGCGTTCACCGCCCCGACGCTCGGCGACACCACGCTGTTCGACGGGCGCACCGCCTGCCCCGACAAGTGCCTCATCGGCGGCACGCACGCGATGCTCTGGCTCGAACCCGCCGACGCGATCATCGCCCAGCTCAAGTCTTGGCTTGACGAGTTGCCGCATCATCGCGGCCTGGTGCTGACGTCTTCGGGCGTGATGCCTCCGATCTGTGAGCCCCAGCGGATCAAGACGGTGCGCGACAGGGTCACCCGGTATCCGCTGCGGTGTTGATCCGGCGTGAATCGGGGCCCCGCAAGGGTTTGCGGAGCTCCGGCGTCTCGGCGCACCCCTTGACAAAAGCCGCTTAAATTGCGATACTAAACGTTTAGTTAAAGGATTCCTGTTGATTCATACCTGATTGCGCCGGCGGTGTCCCGCCGCGCCATATCAAAGGAACGAACCGAACCATGCGCACCCTCACGCCCCTTGCCGTGCTGTTGCTTCTCGCTGCTTCGAACCCCGGCCTGGCCGACGACGTCCAGCCGTTGATCGACTTCGCCGAGGCGGGCGAGGCCCAATTCGAGCCGACGTCCGACCAGGTGGCCTACGCGATCCGCGACGGGGGGCTGGACGTCACCATCGGGCCGGGCGGGGAGAGCTACCCGGGGTTGTTCATCCGGCCGGCCGGCCAGGTGTGGGACCTGTCGCGCTTCGGCCGCATCGAGGCGCAAGTGACCAACACGGGCGACAAGGCGTTCAGCCTGAGCCTGCGAGTCGACAACCCTGGCGACTGGCGCAAGAAGCCATGGAACACCGAGAGCATTCGCCTCAAGCCCGGCGAGTCGCGCACGCTCAAGGTGATCTTCGGCTACCAGCACGGCCAGAAGCCCGGCTTCAAGCTCGACCCGAGCAAGATCAACAAGCTGCTGGTGTTTACGACGAAAACCAAGCACGCCCGGTCGTTTCGCATCGACTCGATCCAGGCGGCGGGCCCGGTCGGCGAGAAGCCGGGCCTCAAGCCGCACCAGGTCCGCACGAAGCCGATGGACGGCTACCTGTTCGGCGGCCCGGTGAAGATCGACGCGGCCAAGCAGGTGACCGCGAAAAACGGGGCGGCCGCCGAGATGATCGATCACGCGGGCCGACAGGCGCTGCAGGTGTCGCTGCCGGCGAACAAGGCGGCGCATGAGGTGGTCCTCCGACCGGCGGTCGGGCGGTGGGACCTGCGCAACGCCAGCGAGGTCAAGCTCAAGGTGACCAACACGGGCGACACGCCGGTGACCCCGGGCGTGCGAGTGATGAGCGATAAGCGTCACGCGACGCGTACGGCGTTCGTCGACGCCCCGATCCCGCCGGGCGAGACGGGGGAGGTCGTCGCGCTGTTCGAGGCGGCCGAGCCGTGGCGCGGCCAGACCGGTACGGTGACCAAGCTGCACGCGCCCGGTCAAAAAGGCACGGGCACGAAGTTCGCCAGCGACAAGGCCGACACCGTGGTCGTCGTCGTCAAGCACGAGGGCGACGCGTCGGTGCGCATCGACGCGATCATGGCGACCGCCGACCCGATCCAGACCCCCGAATGGCTCGGCCAGCGCCCGCCGGTCGAAGGCGACTGGACCCTGACCTTCCAGGACGAGTTCGATGGCGAGAACATCGACCTCAACCGCTGGAACATCTACACCGAGAACTACTGGGACAAACGCAGCCACTTCACCAAGGACAACGTCATCCTCGGCGACGGCATGGTGCGTCTGCTCATGGAGAAGAAAACCGGCTACGAGAACGACAACCCTCAGCGCAAAATGACGGATTACGCGGTCGGCTTCCTCGATACCTACGGCAAGTGGGTGCAGCGGTACGGGTACTTCGAGGCGCGGATGAAGCTGGCCACCGCGCCGGGGCTCTGGCCGGCGTTCTGGATGATGCCCGACCGCGGCGAGGAGGTCGGGCCGCAGTGGGTGCGGGCCGACACCGGCAAGGGCGGCATGGAGTTCGACATCATGGAGCACCTGACCCGCTGGGGCCCTTATCGCTACAACGTGGCGATGCACTGGGACGGCTACGGCAAGCGCCACAAGTCCACCGGCAGCACGAACATCTACATCCAGCACGATGAGGACGGGTTCATCACCGCGGGCCTGCTCTGGACGCCCGGCTCGCTGATCTACTACTGCAACGGCAAAGAGGTCGCGCGTTGGGAGAACGACCGCGTTTCGCACGTGGAGGCCTACCCGATCTTCTACCTGATGACCGGCGGCTGGGACAACAGCCGGCTCGATGACACGCAACTCCCTGATGAGTTCGTGATCGACTACATCCGCGTCTGGCAGCGGGCCGACCTGGCGTCCGAGGTCGACGGCTATCAAGGCGCCGCCGCCGAAGCGGCCGCGGCGCAGCCGTGAAGGAAGCCCCGCAAGCGCTTGCGGGGCTCCGGCGGGGAACCGGGGTCATCACCGCACGCATCTTTTCCAAAGGTCGGCGGTGATGATGTGCGGGTCGCGCGGCGCCCCCTGGCGGGCGAAATAGGCGCACAGGCGTTCGATGTCGCGCTGCAGCAGCTCGTAGCCGTGGGGGTGGGTGTGCGGGTCGACGCATTGGGGCAGGTCGATGATCACGGCCCGGTCGTCGTGGAAGAGCACGTTGTAAGGCGAGAGATCGCCGTGGACGCGGCCGCCATCAAGCATGAGCGCGACGTTGCGGAGCAGGTCGTCGAAGATGAGCCGGGCCCGGGCGGGGTCGAGGGCGACTTCGTGGAGGGTCGGGGCGGCCCGGTTCCGGTCGCCGAGGTATTCCATGAGGATCGCGCGCTGGTTGATCGACACGGGCTCGGGGACGTCGCCCCCCGCGTCGTAGAGGTCGCACAGGGCCCGGTATTCGTAGTGGATCCACGACGCCGAGCGCATCGCCCGGCCGGCCCGGGTGCGTTTGTGCATGGCGCGCAGGGCACGCTTGTCGCGGATCGCCTGTCCGTCGGCGGAGGTTTCCTCGCGGCCGAGGCGGTAGAGCCCGTCGTTTTTCATGGCGCGGAACCGTTCGGGGCGGTAGAGCTTGGCCGCGAGCAGCCCGCCGCCGAGGCGGGGGTGGGCGGCGCAGCAGTAGACGTTCGCCTCCTTGCCGCCTTTGACTTTGTAGAGCACGTCCGCGATGAGTTGGTCATCGTGGAACTCGGTGAGTGAATCGAGGAGGAAAGCGCTTTCGAGCTTGCCGCCGGTGTAGGTGGGTTCGAAGGCCCCGTCGGTGGGGGCCTGGTGGTGGTTGGATAGCATGGATTCGCCTGCTGGGGTGAAGGAAGGTCGTACAGACCCCAGCGGGCGGAGATGGGCGTGTAGGAGAAAGCTCGGTCGGAGCGGTCAGCCGTTCCCGCGCTGGGGCAACGAAGCGGTCGAGATGTTCACAGTGACGGTCATCGTTGCTCCTTATGCTGCGGGGGAAGAAGTTGGTCCGTTCCGATGAGCTGTAATTGTACGGGCGTGGCGGTGGGGCGGTCAAGGCCAACGGACGGTTTACGATGGTTGTTCCCACCAAGCACGCAAAGGCTCACCGGCCGGTGCCATTGATCCAAAGCAGCAACGGAAAGCCGACGAGCACGAGGCCGACCGCGATGAAAATGATCAACAGCGTCCAGTGCAACGCGGTCAGCGGCGGGCGGGGCGGTTTTCTGGCAGTGATCAGGAAACGCTGGCCGCACTCGGGGCATGACGCTTGATTGAGGCCGGTCAGGTTATAGCCGCAGGCCGGGCAGCGGAGCCGGGTATCTTCGGTTGCAGCCATCGGCGAGCTCCATGTTCACTCTATCACGACCGAACACCGTCTGTATTTGGAACCAGAGAAACGTGATGGTGGCGGCTTTGGGCAGCCAAAGCACGGGGCAGGCCACGCCGCTGAACGTGGGGAAAAAACAAGCCGCCCCGGCGTAAACCGGGGCGGCCTTGAAAGGTCTCGCGCGGGGAGGCGGCCGCGACGAGACCCGATCCAGGGCGAGTTGTCGGCAACGTGCGTCGCCACCCGTACTGTCCAATTCACCTCCCGCCCACGCCAAACCGAAGTCGCGACTTTTCTCACGGCCCGCCGATCGGTTCGGTCTGTAGCGGCTGGGCAAGCTCGGCGCCCCGCTGCGGGTGCTATACTCCCGCCATGCCGGCTACCCCTGAAAAAATCGGCCTCTTCCCGGGCACCTTCGACCCGATCACCAACGGCCATCTCGACGTCATCAAACGCGGCCAGGTCCTCTTCGACCGCCTCGTGGTCGCCGTCGGCCACAACCCCGCCAAGCAGCAGCTCTTCTCGGTTGAAGAACGCTGTGAGATGATCGAGGCCCTGCTCCGCGAGACCTGCGAGCCGCACGTCGAGGTGCAGACGTTCCACGGGCTAACGGTCGACTTCGCCCGCTCCATCGGCGCCACCGCCATCCTCCGCGGCCTGCGCAACGTCACCGACCTGCACTTCGAGTTCCAGCTCGCTCTGACCAACCGGGCCATCGCCGACATCGAGACTACGTTCATCATGACCGGCGAGACGTACGCGTTCACCAGTTCCACGCTGATGAAGCAGATCGCTGCGGGCGGCGAGATCGACCGTCTTCATCGGTTGCTGCCTCCGCTCGTGCTGGAGGCGATGAAGCGCAAGAAGCGGGAAAACGGCGGGCGGATCCCCTGGCGGACCATCGATCACCTCAAGGATGAAAACTGACCCGTTGAGCCGCGGCTCGCTGGGGGCGGCCGGAGATCGCCATGGACTACCGAATCATCAGCATCGGCGCGCTGAGCGTGCATGAGTTGTGGGACAAGCCCGCCGCTCCGCGCACCGCTCACGCCACCACGACGCTGGTGCGCAGCGACGACCGGGTCATCCTGGTCGACCCCGGCCTGCCGCCGCAGGTCGTCGCGGCCCGGCTCGGGGAACGCGCGGGGCTCGAGCCCTCCGACGTCACCGATGTCTTTCTCACCACGTTCCGCCCCGCCCATCGCTGGGGGTTGCCCGCATTTGATCACGCGCGCTGGTTGATCAGCGAGCAGGAGCGCGAGTCGATCGGCCCGATGCTGATCCATCGGCTTCAGGAGGAAGAGGACCCGGAGGCGGCGGACCACCTGCGGCGCGACATCGCGCTGCTCAAGCGGTGCCAGGCCGCCCCCGACCGGCTGGCGACCCACGTGGACCTGTTCCCCCTGCCGGGCTTTACCCCGGGGACCTGCGGGCTGCTGCTGAGCCAGCCCAACTCCACCGCCCTGATCGCGGGCGACGCCGTCGCCACCGCCGAGCACCTCCGCGCCGGCCGCGTGCTCCGCGGGGCCGGGGACATCGATCAGGCGCAGGAGAGCCTCATGGAGGCCGTCGAGATCGCCGACGTCATCATCCCCGGGCACGACAACCTGACGTTCAACCCCACACGGCGTTTTTGAAAGACGCATCTCAAGAAAATCGCAGGCGTCAACCGCGCCGGAGCCCCGCATACGTATGTGGGGCTTTGGCCGCCGCCGGAGGGACGGATCAATTCATACAATCATGCGCATGAACCTCGTCCTGCTGGGTTATCGCGGCTCGGGCAAGTCCACCGTCGGCCGGCTCGCCGCCGATCGGCTGGGGATGACGTTCGCGGATGTGGACGAACTCACCGTGCAGCGTTTCGGCGGGATGTCCATCGCCGACATCTGGAAGACCCACGGCGAGCCCGCCTTCCGGGACCGGGAGTGCGAGGTGGTGCGCGAGTTACTGGGTGGCCGGGGGCAGATCATTGCGTTCGGCGGGGGCACGATCATGCAGCCGCGGGCGCGGGACCTGCTGATGAGCGCCAAGGACGCCGGTTCGGCCCGCTGCGTGTACCTGGCCGCGGACCCGGCGGTTCTGCACCGGCGGATCGCCGCGGACGCGAACTCCTCGGCCACGCGTCCATCGCTGACCGCGCTGGGCGGGGGTCTTGAGGAGATCGAGCACGTTCTGGCGGAGCGGGGCCCTGCTTATCGCGCCGCCGCGGACGCGGTGGTGGATGTGACCTCGCTGGACGTGGAACAGGCGGTGCAGGAGGTCGTGCGAGCGGCGGGGGCGTGGTCGTCGACCGAGGGGTAACGGATGGCGTAGGTCGGTTAGCCGGCGTGCTACGCACGCCTGGTCCGGGGCCGCGTAGCGGCCCGGCTATCTTCGCAGGATTAATTGGGTATGTTCGGCTTGGGCGAGCCGTCGGGGTCGGTGGAGCGGAGGGCTTCGAGGCGCGCCCGTTGCTCGGGGGGCAGGTCCCTGGCCTTGACGCTGTAGGTGCGTGAGTTGTAGGAGGAGGTATCCACGGAGATGTCGCGGGGCGAGAGGGACCGGGCGCGTCTCTGCATGGTTCGGTTCTGAAGTTCCTGCAATTCGGCGGCGGTCAGCGGCGTGTTGCGGGGCCGGTCGCTTTCGCAGGCCGGCAGCAGGAAGAGGGAGAGCGCCAGCAGGACGCCGATGGGCCGGTTTGATCGCATGTCCATATTTTACCCGCGCGACGCTATTCGCGTGACGGTCGGGCGGCCCAGTGCATTTTTTTCGAGACCAGGGCCCAGTAGTTGAGGGTGGGGTTGTGGACGAGTTTCAGGACGCGGGGGTGTTTGCGGATCAGGACCTGCTGGCCGCACTCGAGGCGGCAGGATTCCTGCCCGTCGAGGACGAGCTCGGTGCCCTCGTTGGCGCGGAGCATGGTGAGCCAGACGTCGCAGGAGGCGTTGAAGACGATCGGCCGGAAGGCGATGGACTGGGGGGCGAGGGCGGAGATGCACAGGGCGTCGAGGCCGGGGGAGACGATGGGCCCGCCGGCGGAGAGGTTGTAGGCGGTGGAGCCGGAGGGGGTGGCGATGATCAGGCCGTCGCCGGCGATGGTGGCGGCGGA
>JANQFR010000025.1 GCA_028277745.1 Phycisphaeraceae bacterium | reverse complement strand
GACCGTGTCCGGGAGCAGGTCGTGTCTCGCCTGACCCATGATCGGCCGATGACCAGCTGGCTGGCGGCGGGAGTGTGCGCGATGTGGGGCGATCCGCAGGCCGAGCCGCGGCTGCTCGCGGCGATCGATTCACGTGAAAACGGCTTCGAGGACGTGCCCGAGGACAAGGCCCCGGGCCGGAACAACCGCGTCGTTCAGAACTGGGCGGTGGCGGTTGGCCTGCTGCGGCGTTGCGGCGCCTCGGACAGCCTGCCGGCGCTTGAGCGTCTCGCTTCCGACACAGACCTGCTGCTGAACGCTCGCACGTCGATCGCATTGACGATTGAACGTTTGGCGCAGCGGGGCGTGATCAACGACGTCGACCGGGCCGTTGCGGTGCTGGACCAGTTGACGGCGACCGACCCGGCGGACGCGTACGTGCATCCGCAGAGGCCGGTGAACATCGGCCCCCAAGCCCGCCCGGCGGGGCGGGACACGCGGGAGGACCACCTGTGGCAGCTGCACCTGGCGGCCGCCCGGGCGCGGGCCGCCCTGGACCGGCCGATGCACGACGCGGCACGGGCTTACTTAACGGATCGGCGGTCGTTGGTCCGTCGCGCCTTCGAACGTCTGGCCGAAGCCGTCCAGCCAGTGGCGGTGAATTGAAACCTCAAGCGGCGTTTGCGTGCTTGGGCGGACGCGGAAGAAGCCGCCCGGCGCGGTCCGTCCCCGAGGGGCATGACGTGTTCACGCCTCTCAGGGCAACTCGAATGTGCCTTGCCCCGCTTTTTTAAGTCGGCCGAGTTCCGCCAGCCTGTTCCAGACCGCGGCGGGGTATTCCGTCGGCGGGGTGATGGCGGTGATGCCCGACGAGCGGCCCGACGTGACGTACCGATTGCCGAGCCTGGACTCGTCATCGCGCCGTAGCGTCTTGAGCTTGCGGCGAAACGCCTTGAGGGCCCGTTTCAGGTTCGGCTCCTCCAGGGAGTCGTAACCGCCCTCCGCCGCCTTCTCGGCCTGCATCTGCTTGATGGTCCGCCCGTCCGCGGCGGACGTGACCCGCGGGGGCGCGACGTGCCCGGGCATCCCCGGCGCCGGGTTCGCTGGCTCGCCCGCCTTGCCGCCGCCCCCCGCGTCCGCGTCGGCGACCAGCTTCGCCAGCCCCTCCATATCGCGCTTGCCGACCACTTGCGCCACCGTGTTGGCGTCGACCCCCAGCCGCATCAACGCGACCTGCGCCTTGCCCCATAGCTTGACCGCCGCCTTCTCGTCTTCACACAGCCACAACTCCGACACCAGCTCCGACAGCTTGTTGCTCTGGATCGTGTCGTGGTGCTGATAATAGCGGTCGACGATTTTCTTCTGATGCGGGGTGAACTCTTTGGCCATGGTTGGGGTTCGCCAGGCGGTGTTGTTGAGATAGTCAGGCCGGCGTCGCCTCGACCGAATCGTAGATCAACACCCGTGTCCACATCGACGCGAACCGTTCGATGAACGCCGCGTGCGCCGCGTCGTCCGGCGACTGGTACGCGTCGTGAGCCTCGGGCGTTTCGAACATCACAAGCAACTGGAAATCATAGGAGTTGTCAACAACTTCGCGCGGCGTCCCGGCGGGGGCGCCGACCCGGCATGACGCCACGTTCGGGCTTTCGCTCAATTTCCGCAGCCCCGCCAGAAACGCGGCCCGGTCATCGTCGCTGATCTCGGGTTTCAACCAGAAGTGGACGCAGTGGCAAAACATCGGCAGGCCTCGACAAAGGATGATTGAGCGTCCTATCCTAGCCGATCGCTTCAGCCGGCGGTTTGTTTTTTGGCGCGTGAGGCGGGCTTCTTTTTGCGTTTGGGCTTTGCCGCGCCTTTGCCCGGGTTGTCGTAAGCGATGCGCTCGGCCAGCCGGGCGGTCAGCCGCTGGAGGGCGTCGGACACGTCGAGCGGGTCGAAGTGGACATTGATGAGCGAGAAGCTGGTCGTGTTATTGCGGGCTTGAACCAACGCCGCTTCGAGTTCGCCCTCGGTGCGGACCTCGGTCCCCCACCCGCGCTGATAGACCTGCGGCAGCAGATGGTAGGCCCAGTCGGGGATGTCGTTAAACGGCCCCTCGTGGATATAGCGTTCGGCGCCGTAGCCGTGGTTGTTGATAATGAAGACGATCGGGTTGAGGCCGTATCGCGCGATGACGGACAACTCCTGGCCGGTCATCTGGAACGCGCCGTCGCCGACGAACACCAGCGGGCGCACGTGCGGCTGTTTGATCTGCGCCCCCAGCGCCGCGGGGACGCCGAATCCCATCGAGGTGTAGTAGGCCGGCGACAGGAACTCGGTGCGGCGGTGGATGGTCAGGTCGGCGGCGGCGAAGAGGCAATCGCCGATATCGCAGACGACCATGGTGTCGTCCGCGAGGTATTCGTTGATGCGTTGAAAGAACCGTCGGATGGTGACCGGTTGCTCGGGCCGTGGCTTGAACGGCCGGGGCGCCGGGGGTTTGGGCGGTTTCTTTTTGCCCGTCCAGCGGGGCTTGCTCAGCGCGTCGATGAACCCGCCCAGGTCGAGATCGTCGAAGTGGTGATGCTTGATCGAGACGCGCTGCGAGGTGGCGTTGATCGTCTGCGCCGGGTCGAGCTGCGCGGTGTGGATCCCCAGGTTGATGTCGGTCATGAACGCGCCGAGGATCAAGAGGCAATCGGACGATTCGATCGCCCGCCGGACGCTGTCTCGGCCGATCGCGCCTTCGTAAACGCCCAGGTAGCGGGGGTGGTCTTCGCGGATCACGCTCTTGCCTAGCAGCGTGGCGGCGACGGGGAAGCCGGTGTTCTCGACCAGCTTGACCAGCCGGTCCTGCAGGCCGAAGCGGTGGACCTCGACCCCGGCCAGGATCGCGGGGCGTTTGGCCGCCTTGAGCATGGCGATCGCCTCGGCGGCGGCCTCCTTCAGCACGCGCGGGTCCGCGTCGCTGTCGGGCGCGGGCGCCGGGGTGGGGACCTGGATCGGCGTGTGCACCATGTCGCGGGGCAGTTCCAGATACACCGGCCGCTTGGTCTTGAGGCAGGCGTCGATGCACCGATCGATCTCGCTCGCCGCGATGACCGGGTCTTCCAAAGCCGCGGACGCGGCCGTGACCTTCTCGTAGATCGTGAGCTGGGTGTTGAAGTCCCGCACCATGTGATGCAGCATCGGCGACCGCCGACGTTCGCTCAGCCCCGGCGAGCCGGAGATCACGATCAGCGGCGACTTCTCCGCGTACGCGCCCGCCACCGCGTTGAGCGTCTTGAGCCCGCCGACGCAGTACGTGACGCACACGCAGCCCACCCCGTTCACCCGCGCGTACCCGTCCGCGGCAAAGCCTGCGCCCTGCTCATCGCAGGTCCCGATGACCTCGATCGGTTTCGACGCGACGAGCATGTCGAAAAACGACAGCACGTAATCGCCGGGGATGCCGAAGACGTGTTGGAGCCCGGTGTCTTCGAGACGTTGGACGAGATATCTGCCGATCGTGGATGAACGCGACATCGTGGGCTCCTTTGTCCGGTCTGTAAACGGGATTGTACACGCTGCACGCCACGATCCATGCCGATCAGGCCCGCGTTTCGTCGTTCGCAGCGTCGAGTCTCAAGCGGGTACAGTGTGCGCATGAAGCAGTGGCGCAGCGACGAAATTTATTCATCGGCGATCCTGCGGGCTTACGACCTGTGGGTGCTGGGCGTTTCCAATCGGTGGGCCTGGCGCTGCCCGACGCGCCGGTTGCTCGACGCTTATAACCGGCACGTCGGTGATCGGCACCTCGAGGTCGGCGTCGGCACGGGTTACTTCATCGATCGCTGCGCGTTCCCGCACGGCTCGCCGACCCGGCTCACACTGGTCGACCGCAACCCGTCCTGCCTCGCGTGGGCGGGACGGCGCGTCGGCCGGCACGCCCCCCAGGCCGTCCCGGCCGACGCCCTCCAGCCGATGCCCGACGAGGTGCGGCAGGGCGAGCCGTTCGACTCGGCGGCGCTGAATTACCTGCTGCACTGCCTCCCCGGCCCGATGCCCGCCAAAGCCGCTGCCGTCAGGCACGCCGCCGCGTGCGTGAAACCCGGCGGCGTCGTCTTCGGCGCCACCATCCTCGGCCAAGGCGTCCGCCACAACGCCTTCGGCCGGCGGCTGATGCGGACCTACAACCGGCGCGGGGTCTTCGGCAACGAACACGACGACGCCTCGGATCTTGAGACGGCGCTGGCCGACCACCTCGACGGAATAACGATCGAGATCGTGGGCGTGGTTGCGCTGTTCGCCGGCCGTACGGCCGGGCTCGCTTAAAAAGCCTCGGGAATGAAGGTCTGGTCCTCCATGGGGGGGCGGACGTAGCCGGTCCGTTCTTCGCGCGGGGGCAATTCGATCGGCTCCGGGGTCAGGTCTTCATAAGGGATCAGGCTGAGCAGGTGGGTGATGACATTAAGGCGGGCTTTTTTCTTGACCGTCGAATTAACAACGTACCACGGCGCCTGCTTGATGTCGGTGTGCGCGAACATCGTGTCCTTGGCGATGGAATATTCCACCCACTTGGAGCGTGATTCCAGGTCCATCGGGCTGAGTTTCCATCGTTTGGCCGGGTCGTTGATCCGCTGTTGGAACCGGCGTTCCTGCTCTTCATCGCTGACGCTGAACCAGTACTTAATCAGCTTGATGCCGCTGCGGACGAGCATCCGCTCGAACTCGGGGCAGGAGCGCATAAACTCCTGGTACTGGTCCTGGTTGCAGAAGCCCATGACGCGTTCGACGCCCGCCCGGTTGTACCAGGAGCGGTCGAACAGGATGACCTCGCCCGCGGCGGGCAGGTGCGCCACGTACCGCTGAAAATACCATTGCGTTTGCTCCCGTTCGGTCGGAGCCGGCAGCGCGACGACTTTGACCACGCGCGGGCTGCAGCACTCGGTGATCCTTTTTATGGCGCCCCCTTTGCCCGCGGCGTCCCGCCCTTCGAAGATGACCACCGCCCGGTAACCCGTGGCCTTCACCCATTCCTGCATCTTGACCAGCTCGACCTGAAGGCGAGCCAGTTCTTTCTCGTAGGTCTTATTCTTGAGTTTGCCGTTTCCCGCTTTATCGATGGCGTCGCCTTTATCATCCTGCAACCGTTTCTTGTTCGTATTCTTGCTTTTGGACACGTTGACCTCTCGTCACGATTTCAGTACGGCAGGAACACAAATGACAATCATGCCATCCCTGCCGGAGCGAGACAAGAGTGAATACTGGATATGTTTCAGTAGGCTCAGGGATCGGCTGCGGTTGCTGGCTTCGTGAGCAAGCACATCCCGACGTTTCAACTGTATATGGTTTGGTAACGGGCCGACTCAAATCACCGAGTCATGCTTCGCCAGCCCGTGGGCATCGCGGGTATCGAGCTGCACGAGATCTTCGCCTTGCAGCCGCTTCGCCTCGTCCGCGTCCACGTAATCGCTGTGGCAGCTCGCCTTGCCGGAATCGTCCTTGGCGGTGAGCTTGTCTTTAGCCTTGCTGGCCAGCTTGTGGATCTCGTCGGGGCTCAGGTGGCCGCGCTGTTCCAGGATGGCCTGCTGCTCAGGTGTCAGCGCCGCCGACTTCACCGGCTTGCCGCCCCCGGCTCGCCCAAACCCCTCGGCCTTGCCGCTGGCCCACTCCTGGATCTCCTTGCTGATCCGAACGCTGCACCAGTCGTGGCCGCACATCGCGCAGAAGTCGGTGTCGACGTCGAGGTCCTCATCGTGATACGCCCGGGCGGTGTCGCCGTCGAAGGCGAGGTCGAAGTGTTTCTCCCAGTTGAGCGCGGCCCGGGCGCGGGTGAGGTCATCGTCCCAGTCCCGCGTGCCGGGGATGCCCAGGGCGACGTCGGCGGCGTGGGCGGCGATCTTGTAGGCGATGCAGCCCTGCTTCACGTCGTCCTTCTTCGGCAGGCCCACGTGCTCCTTGGGAGTCACGTAGCAGAGCATCGAGGCGCCGTGGTACGCGGCGTTGGTCGCGCCGATGCAGGACGTGATGTGGTCGTAGCCCGGGAAGACGTCGGTCACGAGTGGGCCGAGCACGTAGAACGGCGCGCCGTGGCAAAGGTGACGCTGGGCCTTCATGTTGAACTCGATCTGGTCGAGCGGGACGTGGCCCGGCCCCTCGACCATGACCTGAACGCCCTTGCGCCAGGCCCGCTCGGTCAGCTTGCCGATCTCGACGAGCTCGGCGAGCTGGATCTCATCGGTCGCGTCTGCGAGCCCACCCGGCCGGCAGCCGTCGCCGATGGAGAACGTCACGTCGTGCTCGCGCATGATGTCGCAGATGTCTTCCCACGCGGTGTTCATCAGGTTTTCACGGTTGTGGATGAGCATCCACTTGGCCAGCAGCGACCCGCCGCGTGAGACCAGGCCGATCAGACGGTTCCTGGCGAGCTTGATGTGAGAGCGCAGGACGCCGGCGTGGATGGTGAAATAGTCGACGCCTTGCTCGGCCTGGTGGCGGACGGTGTCGAGGACGATCTGCTCGTTGAGGTCTTCGATCTTCCGGCCGATGATCATGGAGTAGATCGGCACCGTGCCGATGGGGGTGGAGCTGTTGCGGATGATCGCTTCGCGCGTCGCGTCGAGGTCCCCGCCGGTGGACAGGTCCATCACGGTGTCGGCGCCCCAGCGCTCGGCCCACTTGAGTTTCTCGACCTCCTCATCGGTCGAGCTGCTCACCGGCGAGGCGCCCATGTTGGCGTTGACCTTGGTCTTGGACGCCCGGCCGATGCACATCGGATCGAGTTGATACCGGAGGTGGGTCTTGTTGGCGGGGATGACCATCCGGCCGGCGGCGACCTCGTCGCGCACCTGCTCGGGCGTGAGGTGCGGCTCACGTTCGGCGACGCGCCGCATCTCGGGTGTAACCGTGCCGAGCCGGGCGTGTTCGAGCTGGGTTGAGGGCTCGAAATCAGAGGGGTGCGTAACAATACGTTCAGACCCGTCCGCCTGTTTGAATGCGGCCGTTTTGAGAACAGGCTCGAGCACTTCAGTGCTCGTGGGCTCCGGGCCCGAGTCGACCCGGGTCGACCACCCCTCGGGCATGAAATCCCACGCCGTTCTGGCCGGCAACGGGGGCATGCCGGGCGCGTCGGGCGAGGAGAAGGTCGCGGCGCCGGCGGCCCCGGGAAGGACCCGGGCCGGGTTGGCGAAGCTGCCGGGCGTGGTCACGTCGGCCGAGCGGCCGGGGTTGCCTCCGATGGCGGGGAGGGTATAGGGCTTGGTCATGGCGGGCTCCTCAAGGCTTGGGCGCAGGGGGAGCCGCCGCGGGTGGGCGTTGTTCGCAGCTCCCTACGCCGGTGCGAACCGGATCAGGTTCAACGGGTGCTTCTCAGTCGGCACTCGGCCGACGCCCCGAGCGAACAGTACATCAGGAGAATAGATCGCCGCGGCGTGATGGTCAACGTGAAAGGGTTGGTTTTCACCCCCCTTCAACGCTTGCGATACGGCAGGTACCCCAGCCCGGTGACGAAGAGCGAGCCGCCGTAAGCCATCAACGGCAACGGCATCCAGACCGACGCCAGCACGCCCCCGAGCGCCGCGCCCCCGGCCTCGCCGCCGACCTGCAGCGCCTGATTGTTGCCCATGACCTGGCCTTGGCGCTGATCATCCGCTTGGGTGGAGATAAACCCGCTGGCGCCGGGCAGCAGCATCCCTGCGAAGACCGAGGCGGGGTAACCGAGAACCGCGATGGCCACGACCGCCGCCGGCGGCCAGGGCATCAGCATCATCAGCGCGCCCGCGCCCACGCAACTTGTGATCGTGATCTTCACCAGGCTCACGTGTTTCGTCAGCCGCGGCATGATCCCGAGGTTCGCCACGGTGACCGCCGCGGCAAAGCCGGCGTACCAGAGCGTCATCGTGTCAACACTCATGCGCCACTTGTGGACCATGAAGAACGTGACCACCCGGTAGAAGCCGTAGGCCGAGGTGTACGCCAGCAGGTTGAGCAGGTAGATCGGGCGCAGCGACGCGTCGGTGATCACGTAGCGCAGGTTCGCGAACGATCGGCCGAGCGCCAGGGGTTTGCTTGGATCGGGTGGGTGCGTTTCGCGGAACAGCGCCAACACGCCCAGCCAGCCGAGCCCGAGCGGACCGAGCATGATCCAGAAAGGGACGTCATAGCCAAAGTACGCGGCCAGCTGCCCGCCGAACACCGGGCCGGTCAGGTACGCGCCGCTGACGCAGGCGAAGATGTAAGAGAACACCTTGCCGCGCTCCGCGGCCGAGCTGACATCCGCCAACGCGGATTGCGCCAGGGCGATGTTCGCTTCGCCGAGCCCGCAAACGAAGCACGCCGCGACCAGCCACGCGTACGACTCGACCTGCAGCGCGAGCGCGATGTTGGCGTACATCACGATCGTGAGCCCGAGCGTGATCAGCAGCAGCGGCTTGCGTCCGTAGCGGTCGGACAGGGCGCCGAGGACCGGGGCGCCGATGAACTGCCCGAGCGGATACGCCGCCAGCAGGATGCCGGCCATGGTCGCCCGCGTGGAGACCGGGGTGTCTTTCGGCAGGAACGTTTCATCAGGGTTGAGCAGCATCGGCATGAAGATCACGGTGATCATCGCGTAGCCGAAGAAGCTGAAGAACACCACCGCGAAGATCGGGATCATCCGCGGCCATGAGGGGGCGGAGTGGGATGATGAGGTGTTCTGTGCGTCATTCACTTCAAAAACAGTGTAACGCTTGATGCTTTGGACGCGGCCCGGAACGGCGAGCGATGGTTACCGTTTGCGGAACGGCAGATAGCCCAGCCCCGCCACACAGAGCGAACCGCCGAAGACCAGCAGGGGCAGGGGTATCCACACGGCGGCGAGTACGCCGCCGAGCGCCGCGCCGCCGGTGACGCGCTCGACCGACCCGTTCGCCTCGATCAGCTGATGCGCGTGGTGGGTGCCGGCCGACACGCGGTTCTGGCTGGCCTCCTCGGCGAAGTCCCAATACCCCACGAACCCAGGGATCGACTGGATGATTTGTGCTGGCGTTATGGCGCCGGCGAAAAGAGGGATAGGGGCCGCGAGGCCCCCACCAGAGGAGGCAGCAGCTTGAGCAATCGTTTGGTCATCGTTGATCGCATGTGGTGTTTCACAGATGCGGATCAGCGACGACGCCCGGTGATGATCGCGAAACCCCCAAGCCCCAGCAGCAGCGACGCGGGCTCCGGGATCGGCACAATGGCCAGACTCGTCGCCACGCCGATAAAGGGCGCCCCGCCGACCAGCCCGGGAGAGTCTGTATACAGGTAGAGAGCTTCGCCGGAGGTGGTGACCGTGAACTGGCCGGTGAGGTAGTTGTTTCCGGCGATCCAGTCGGTCTCAGTGGTTTCGTTGTCGTTGGTCAGCGCGTTGGTGGCGAGGCCCGAGAAATCGGTCACCGCGGTGGTGCTGGTCGTCCAGCGGGCATCATAATCACGCGAAGGGTTATTGGCCCCATCACCACGGAAGCCTGTGAAGTAGAAGTCGTAGGTACCCTCGGCCAGGCCGGTGATGGCGATGGCCAGAGCCGGGTCGCCGGAGTCCCGGACGATGTGGTCGGCGCCCAGGTCGCCGGCCCATAGCGGGAAAGCGCCGTGGTCGACGCTCAGGGGCTTGGTGGCATTGGCGTAGCTGATCGATGCGAGCGTGCCGGTGCCGAAGTCGACCGTGAGGCCGGGGACCGCGGCCCCATCCTCATCGACCAGGCCCGAGGCCACGTCACCACCGACGTTGTTCCATGTCGAACCGGTGGCCAAGCCGTCTTCGTGTCCCGGCGAATCCGTGCCGGTGTATAGCGTGCTGCCGAAGTCGAGTAGAATCGCCGACCCGTAGGCTTGCCCGCCCAGCGCGGCGGATGCCATGAGAGAAAATGCCGCGACGATTGACCTTGATTTGCCCGTCATGAAATGGACCTCCGATAGATGGAAAACAGGGAAAAGCTGACCCGTCGCAAGTCTGATATGCCGCGAGAGATATGTCGATATCATCGGCGCTCAATCGCATGGACATAACGCGCTGTCTGAGCGCCGGATCGAGCTATGGGAAGGAAACAGCGCGGTTTTTGTGTGATCAATCAGGCCGGTTACCGCCCCATCGGCGGTGATGATCCGCAGACGGCGGATGGCCCCAGTACTTGACATAGATTCGGGAGAAATACAGCGGGTCGTCGTAACCGACCTCGGCCGCGATCTGCTTGATCGGCCGCCGGGATCGGTGCAGCTCATAGCGGGCTACCTGCATTCGACGACGCGTCAGATACGCTTGCGGCGAGACGCCCATCTGCCTTTTGAACAGTTTCCGAAAATACGCCACGCTCAGGTCGGCTCTCTCGTGCACCCGATCGATCACGTCCGGTTCGGCGTAATGCTCGTTAATGAAAAGCACTGCGTGGTTCACCGCGACGTCACCCTTCCGCGGCCGCGCATCGGCTGTGGCGGGATCACCCAAGGACTGGGCACGCACCAGAAACCGCGCGAGCACCGCCTTCACTTCGCCTTCCGCTTCCAGCCGTGTTGCCGGCGTCGGGTCGCGGGTTAATGCGATCAACCGCTGCAGGCACGGCCACTCCAGCGCGACGTCGATTCCCGCCGCATACGCTGTCTCCAGCTCCGGCTCCGACTGCGATTCAAACCCATAGCGGAACCACATCAGCTCGCTGTCGCCGTTCGGCGGTACGCTCCATGACCGTTGCGCGTTGATCGGAACCAGCAGCCCGTCGCCTGGCGACAGCTCCACCGTTTGATTGTTGACGTGATATGGGAGGCGACCGTCGATCAGGAAGATCAGCCGCGAGCTATTGATCCACACCGGCGCTTCCTGCCAACCCGCCGTGAACCGGTGTCGGCGGACCTCGAAGATATCGAGACGTTCACGCAGCAGGCCGCTCAGATAGTCCAGGGGCGTCCGCATCCGACTGATTGTGCATCGCGCATCGCCACCACGTCAACCCTGTTCTCGCAGGCTGGAATATTGCAAAGAACGAGAAGGATCATCGAGATAGCAAGCCCACAGGTTTGTAGCACTAACTTCATCAACTGGGACAACTCAAAGGGGACGAGCAAGTCAAAAGAGACAGGCTACTTTAGCCAGGAAGGTTTCGCCGGGATGCATCAGCATCGGCACAAAGATGACCGAGATCATCGCGTAGCCGAAGAAACTGAAGAACACGACCGCGAAGATCGGGGCCATCCGCGCCCACGAGGGACGTGACCTGGAGCTTGACGTGTCGTTCACAGCCCGACAGTGTAAGGCTTCGTGATTATGAAACGCCCGCGTCCGTGGTCGGCAGGTCTTTTAGACCCCACAGGATGTACCCGCTGACCCCGATGCCGACGGCGGGCAGGATGGCCGCCCACCAGAGCGCCGACACGCCGGCCATGGCCAACATGAAGAACGCCGAGACCGCGAGCATGGCCCACATGCCGATGATCGCGTGGCGCTTGGCTTTCGCCGGCAGGCTGCGTTTCTCGATGACATCGCGGACCAGCGATCCGACGTGCGGGTTGTCATAGACCCAGCGTTGCACCACCGGACACGCCTTGCCTGCGAGCAGGACCGCGACGATCCAGAAGATCGTGGTGGGCAGGCCGGGCACAAAGATGCCGACCCAGCCGATCGCGAAACTCAACGCCGCCAGACCCGTAAGCAGCCACCGGCCGAGCCGCGTGAGCAGGCGGCTGGCATCGTGAGGAGCGGGTTGGGCGATGGGCTGGGTCATGACTTTATCTATCTTAGGTCAAAACGCCCGCTCCAAGCGGAGCCGGAGCGGGCGGTGGGGTTTAAGAACGTGTGTGAGAAGCTCGTGTCAAGCCGGACCTGAGCGAAGCGAAGGTCCGGATGGATTTTTGTTGGCTCGATCCGGCCCTTCGCTTCGCTCAGGTCCGGCTTCTCACACACGTTCTAAGGAGCTTCGACCTCAGGCGAGGTCGAAGCGGTCGAGGTTCATCACCTTGTCCCACGCCGCGACGAAGTCATGGACGAACGACTCCTGCGCGTCGTCGCAGGCATAGACCTCGGCGAGGGCGCGCAGCTGGGAGTTTGAGCCGAAGACGAGGTCGACGGCGGTCGCGGTCCACTTGATCTCGCCCGTGCCGTTGCGTCCTTCATAGAAGTGCTCGCACCGGGGCGACTTCTTCCATTCAACGCTCATGTCCAGCAGGTTCACGAAGAAATCGTTGGTCAGCATCTCGGGCCGGTGGGTGAACACGCCGAGTTGAGACTGGCCGGCGTTCGCGTTCAGAACGCGGAGGCCGCCGATCAGGACGGTCATCTCGGGCGCGGTGAGCGTCAACAACTGGGCCTTGTCGATAAGCAGCTCCTCGAACGGCCGCTTGTGATCGGGGTGGTAGTAGTTGCGGAACCCGTCGGCGGTCGTTTCGAGGACCGCGAACGAGTCGACGTCGGTCTGCTCCTGCGACGCGTCGGTCCGGCCCGGTGTGAAGGGGACCTGCACGTCGTGGCCGGCTTTCTTCGCGGCCTCTTCAACGGCAGCGCAGCCGCCCAGGACGATGAGGTCGGCGAGCGACACCTTCTTGTCGCCCGACGACGCGTTGTTGAATTCGGCCTGCACTTTCTCAAAGATAGGCAGCACCTTGGCGAGTTGATCCGGGTCGTTGACGGCCCAGTCCTTCTGCGGGGCGAGGCGGAGGCGTCCGCCATTCGCGCCGCCGCGCTTGTCGGTGCCTCGGAAGCAGGACGCCGCCGCCCACGCGGTCGAGACGAGCTGCGAGATCGACAGCCCCGACCCGAGGAGCCTGGCCTTGAGGTCGGCGATGTCCTGAGCGTCGATCAACTCGTGATCGACATCAGGGACCGGGTCCTGCCACGGCTGGGGCTCGGGCACCCACGGGCCCAACAGACGTGCGTGGGGGCCCATGTCGCGATGGATCAGCTTGTACCACGCCCGGGCGTAGGCGTCGGCGAACTCATCGGGGTTCTCGTGGAAGCGCCGCGAGATCGGCTCGTAGATCGGGTCCATCCGCAGCGAGAGGTCGGTGGTGAGCATCATGGGCGCGTGGGTCTTCGTGGCGTCGTGCGCGTCGGGAACGGTGGCGACGGCCGATTCGTCGGTGGGCGTCCACTGATGGGCGCCGCCGGGGCCCTTGATGAGTTTCCACTCGTAGCCGAAGAGGTTGTCGAAGAAACCGTTGTCCCACTTGGCGGGCGCGGCGGTCCAGGCGCCTTCGAGGCCGGAGGTGATCGTGTCGTCGGCGTTGCCGCTGCCGTAGCTGTTTTTCCAGCCGAGGCCCTGCTCTTCGAGGGGCGCGCCTTCGGGTTCGCGGCCAACGTATTGGTCGGCGTCGGCGGCGCCGTGGGTTTTGCCGAACGTGTGCCCGCCGGCGATCAGCGCGACCGTCTCTTCGTCGTTCATCGCCATGCGGGCGAAGGTCTCGCGGATGTCCCGGGCGGCGGCGACCGGGTCGGGGTTGCCGTTGGGCCCCTCGGGGTTGACGTAGATCAGGCCCATCTGCACCGCCCCGAGCGGGGTCTCGAGCATCCGGTCGCCGGTGTAGCGCTCATCGCCGAGCCACTCGGTTTCCGAGCCCCAGTAGACGTCTTCCTCGGGCTCCCAGACGTCCTCGCGCCCGAACGCGAAGCCGAAGGTCTTGAAGCCCATCGAGTCCATGGCCTGGTTGCCGGCGAAGACCAGCAGGTCGGCCCACGACAGCTTGCGGCCGTACTTCTGCTTGAGGGGCCACAGCAGCCGGCGGGCCTTGTCGAGGTTGGCGTTGTCGGGCCAGCTGTTGAGGGGTGCGAAGCGCTGCATGCCGGAGGACGCGCCGCCCCGGCCGTCGTGGATGCGGTACGTGCCCGCGGCGTGCCAGGACATGCGGATGAACAGCGGGCCGTAGTGGCCGTAGTCGGCCGGCCACCAGTCCTGCGAGGTGGTCATCAACTCGTTGAGGTCTTGCCTTAACGCTTCGACGTCGAGGCTCTTGACCTCTTCCGCGTAGTTGAAGTCCTCGTCCATCGGATCGACCAGGGGCGAGTTCTGATTGAGGATCCTGAGGTTCAACTGGTTCGGCCACCAGCGTTGGTTCGCCGCGGACCCAACCGTGGTGTGTGAGTGGATGGCGCCGACGACGGGGCATTTGCTTTCGGTTTCCATGGCTTCTCCGGTGTGTTTCAGAGTCATCGCAACCCGATCCCCGGTCTCCGGAACGCGGTTGGAGCGGGTCGATTCAGCGTTAGTATGGACGCGGGCGCCCGATCAATCCAATTGATCGACAAGATTTGATCGATAGAATAAAACTATGAACACGCGAGACCTCGAATACGTGCTCGCGCTGGCGGAGACGGGGCATTTCGGGCGGGCCGCGGCGCGGTGCCGGGTGAGCCAGCCGACGCTGAGCACGCAGGTGGCGAAGCTGGAGCACACGCTGGGCGCGGCGTTGTTCGAGCGCGGCCCACGGCGGGTCACGCTGACGCCCGCCGGGCAGCGCGTCGTGCAGCAGGCCCGGGTGGTGCTCGACGAGTGCGATCGGCTGCGCCACGCAGCGGAGGAGGTCAGCGACCAGATCGCGGGCCCGTTCAAGCTGGGGGCGATCCCCACCGTCGGGCCGTACCTGCTGCCCCACACGCTGCCGGTCCTCAAGCGGGAGCACCCGGAGATGGAGTTGCTGATCCGCGAAGAGGTCACGGCCAGCCTCATCCAGCGGCTGATTGCCTCGGACCTCGAAGCGGCGATCGTGTCGCTGCCGATCGACGAGCCCGCCGTGGTGACGCGTGAGGTGCTGGACGAGCCGTTTGTCGCCGCGTTGCCCCCAGACCACCCCCTCGCGAAGCACAAGCGCGTGAAGCCCGAGGCGCTGAACGGCGAAAAAATGCTGCTCCTGGAAGAAGGCCACTGCATGCGGGCGCAGATCCTGTCGCTGTGCGATCGGCGGAGGCGCGACCCGTCCGAGTTTCAGGCCAACGGCATCGAGAGCCTGCGGCAGATGGTCGGCGCCGGGCTGGGCTGCACGGTCCTGCCGATGTTCGCCGCGATGGGCCCGTTCGCGGAACATTCGTCGGTGCAGGTCCGACCGTTCGCCGGGCCGACGCCCAAACGCCCCCTGGTGCTGGCGTGGCGGCGCAGCTGCCCGCGCGGCCGCGCGCTGGAGAAGCTGGCCGATGCTATGAGCGGGGCGTTGCGTCAGACGTTGCGCGAGCATAACGGCGCGTAGAGCCCTTCCTGATCGAGCCTCAACCCGCGGCCTCGGCCGGTCTCACGGGCGGACACGCGCCGCGGCGACCTCTCCCTGGCGGGCCTCGTCGATCGCCTCCGCGAGGATACGGGCCGACTCCTGGTCGGCGTGGAAACCCATCGAGTTCTCCGCGGCGACGAAATCCAGCCGCCACTGGGCGCGGCGCTGATAGGCGCGCGGCAGGGCGAGCTGCTCATCCGTCGCGCCGTCGGCCTGGAGCTCTTCGATCGCCCCGATCAGGTCGACCACCGCGTGCTCGGCCCGCTCCATCATCGCCCGGGTGCGGTCCTGGATCGCCTCGGCCCGGGCCTTCAGCTCGTCCTCGGGCACGGCGTGGCAGGTCTGGCACGCCCGGGCGACGTTCAACAGCGGGCTGCGCACGTGGTGGTCGCTGATCTTCACCGCGCCTTCGCGCCGGTAGGGCATGTGGCAGTCGGCGCACGCCACCCCGGCGCGGGCGTGGATGCCCTGGCTCCACAGCTCGAACTCGGGGTGCTGAGCTTTGAGCACCGCCGCCCCGCTGCGGGCGTGGGTCCAGTCCTTGAAGTCGATCGAATCGTAGTACGCCTCGATCTGCTCGGCCTTGAGGCCGTTGCTCCAGGGGTAGGTCAGCAGCTTGCCCTCGCCGTGGAAGTAATACTCGACGTGGCACTGCGCGCACGCGAGCGAACGCATCTCCTGGCGCGACGCCAGCGCGTTGGCGTCGTAGGGCTGCTTTCTTGAGCCGGTGCGCCAGCGTTCGATGCTCGGCAGGTGCGGCGCCGGCTGGTCCGACGCGGCGAACGCGGCGATCCCGTTGATGAACGCCGGCCGGGTCACGCGCAGCCGCATCGAGTCGGGGTCGTGGCAATCCAGGCACGTCACCGGGTGATTGACCAGCGCGGTCGCCTGCTCATAGGGCATCGCGCAGACCGCTTCGAAGCCCTGCATAAGCTGCTCCCGCGCATCGGGATGGTCCAGCGGCAGGTCGAGCGACCCGGGCGCGCCCTGGTCGAGGCCGACCTGCCGATACGCGGGGATGTTCGACGCGTGGCAGTGCAGGCAGGCGCCGGGCTGGGAGCGCAGGGTCACCCGCTCGGTCTCGCGCTGGTCGGAGAGCATGTAGGCGTGCCCCCGCTCCTCGCGGTAGTCGATGCTGAAGGCGTAGCCGTCGAAGATGACGCGCCAGAGGGGGTCTTCATCGAGCTTCTGGAACGCCTCGCTGCCGCCGTGGCGAGTCCGCTCGGTGTCGACGGTCCGGATGTAGCTGTCGTACTGTCGGGGGTGGTTCTTGGCCCATTCCTTGGGGTCGATGGAGGTCTCGTCGAGGTCGACGATCTCGAACACGACCGACCGGGCCTCGCGCTTGCGCTGGCTGATGTTCTGGATCAACAGCAGCACCGCGACGGTGGCGGCGGCGGTGGTGAAGAAGGCCAGGGTGTAGATGAGGGTCGCCCAGCGACGGCGCGGCCGGGCAGGAGAGGGGGCGGAATCAGACATGACGAAGCTCCGGATCAGCGGGGCGGGCCGTGGCCCGCGGCGGCGTGGCAGTGGATGCAGTCGATCGGCTCGCCGGACGCCCCGGCGGACGCGGACATCTCGGACACGAGGTCGACGTGGCAGTCGAGACAGTTGTCCAGCACGACCCGCCGGCTGCTGTCGCGGGCGCGGATCGGCTCGTGAAAGTTGTCGAGGGTGAACGCGACCGAGTGGTGATAGCCGTTGTCGAGCTTGGTCAGATACTTGCCGACCAGGTCGTGCGGCACATGACAGTCGTTGCAGTTGGCCGCGGTGTGGTGGCCGGCCTTCTGCCAGCTGTCGTAGGCGTCGCGCATGATGTGACAGTTCACGCAGGCGGTCGGGTCGTCCGAAAGATACGACGCCGCCCGGGCGTGGTACATCGTGTAGCTCAGGCTCCCGAAGAACACGCCCAGCGTCACCGTGAGCAAGAGGCCGGCAATGGAAATGAAACGGCCTTCTCGGCCGGGCGGCGTGGAGGACATGACGATGCTGCTATGCTCACGTGGGTCAGTCGGCCCGTCAATGAGGGATCACGGCAATGACTTGAGGGTAAGCCATGGCGAAGAAAACGTGGGGCAGACCCCGTCACTAAAACATCGATTCGTTCTGTTCTAATGGTGACCCATCACAAGGAGCTTCTCATGCATGAACCGCCGATCGATCTGCCGCGGGCTCATCACTGGTTCGCGGTGGAGTTCAACAATGAGGCCTGGAGACTCATCGAGGCGGAGCGCCGGTCGGCCGAGGAGGTCGAACGGCTGATCCACCTGGCCCATGCGTCGACGCTGCACTGGCTCGAGGCCGGGGGCCCGGTCAACCATCTGCGGGGACAGGTCCTCCTGGCGACCGCGTACGCCGCGGCGGGCGACGGCGCCGCGGCCGTGCGGCACGCCGAGCGGTGTTTGACGCTGAGCCAACAGGTCGGCGACGAGCAGACCGCGTTCGACCGGGCGACCGCTCACGGGTGCGCCGCCAATGCGTACGCGCTCGTCGATCGGCCGGACGAAGCGCGGATGCAACACGAACTGGCGCGCCAGGCCGCGGCCCGCTTCGACCACCCCAGTGAAACAGAGGTTTTTGAGAAGCTGTACCCCGCGCCATAACGTCTCGCGGATCGGGGATTCACGGCTGCAGGCCGGCGAGTTTCCGGGGGTTGCGTTGTGCGAAGAGGCCGCAGATCCGGCCGTCCTGGATCTGGAACTGGATCGCGGTGAGCGGGCGCCCGTCGGCGTCGGTCAGCACCGTGCCCGGCGAGCCGTTGAACCAGACCCGGCGCCGATGAAGCACCGGGCTGGGCTCCGTGCGCATCAGGACGCGCTCCAGGAAGTGGATCACGGCCTCTCTGCCGTGAATGGGCTTGGGCGTCGCCGGAACCTCGCCGCCCCCATCGGACCTGAAGACGACATCGGCGCTCAAGAGGTCTTCGAGCTGTTGGACCTCGCCGGACTCGATCGCATGAAAGAAGGCGTGGGTGAGGCGATCGACGGCTTCGGGGTCGGGGTCGCTCCGCACGCGGTCGAGACGCAGGCTCCGTCGGGCGCGGACCGCGAGTTGGCGGCAATGCTCGGGGCGTAGCTCGAGCACCTGGGCGACCTCGTCGAAACGGTAGTCGAAGACGTCGTGCAGCAGAAAAACCGCGCGCTCGCTCGGGGTCAGGCGTTGGATGGCGGCGAGCAGCGCCATCGACAGCGTGTCATCGATCTCGCTTTGGCGGCCTGGGTCGAGGAGCAACGGTTCGGGCAGTTCATCCCCGATGTATTGCTCCCGCTTGCGGGCGGATGACTTCAAGCGATCGAGGCAGAGGCGCGTGGCCGTCCGGGTGAGCCAGGCGCGGAGGGAATCGACCTCGGGGGCGCCGGCCGAATACCAGCGCGTAAACGCTTCCTGCGCGACTTCCTCCGCGTCGCTGACCGAGCCGAGCATGCGGTACGCCAGCTTCACGAGGTACGCATGGTCGTCATGCAGTTCGCTGTCTTGAAGCATCGATCAGAAATCTCCGTCGCGGACCTCGCAGAACGCCGCCTTGCCCAGCGCACGCTTGACGGTCGGAAACAGCCGACACCCCGCGAAGCAGACCGCCAGCTCGGCCAAGCCGTCCTCGCCGTAGGCGGTGCGCAGCCGTTCGATGCGCGACGGGTCGGGTGGCGTCTGGGACGTTACGTCAAAGGCGTGATCGCGCACGTCCTGAAGCGCGATGGGCAGGTCCTTGGGGCGCCGCAGCAGCTTGTCGAGCAGCTCCCGCTCGACGCCCGCTTCAACGGCCATGCGGAGGTTGAGCCGGAGGCAACCGCCGCAGTCGTCCGCCTGCATCATGGCGATCCGCGCCACATAGTGCACGTCCAGCGGCAGGGCGCGGCGGTAGCTGGAGGTTCCCTGGGCGCGGTTGAAGGCCTTGAACGCGCCGGGCGCCGCCTCCAGGAGATCGAGCTGATAGCTCATGTCGTATTCATAGCGCTGCGCGAAGTCGTGGATGGCGTCTTTGTACTCCTGCGTGTCGGTCATTTTACGCTTCCGGTGGGGGGTGAAATTTCTCGAACTAAGAGGATTGACGAGCGAACCCCGCGCCGCGTGACAGACCGATCCAATTTTTTTCAAAGATGCGTGAAAAACCGTCGAAGCTGGACCTGAGCGCAGCGAAGGTCCGGATACAGGGGGTTCGCCTCACCGCCCCGCACGCTGCCTCACGGAGCGCCCCCCGCGGCGGGCGCGGGGTCGTCCAGCGCGACGAGCCAGGCGTCGAGCCGTTCGCGGATTTCGTCCCGCACCCGGCGGAAGGCCTCGAGCTTCTCGTCGTGCGCGCCCGTCGCGGCTGAGGGGTCGTCGAAGAACCACTCGTGGCGCTCACGCGCCCCCGGCCAGATGCGGGGGCAGGTCTGGGCGGCCTTGTCGCAGACGATGACGAGGTGATAGATCGGGACCTTGCCGAGATAGCGGTCGATGCCCTCGGCGACATGGTCCGAGATGTCGATGCCGACCTCGGCCATCGCCTCCACCGCGAGCGGGTTGAGGACGCCGGGCTCCACCCCGGCGCTGTAGATCACGAAGCGGTCGCCCGCCAGGTGCTCCAGCCAGCCGTGAGCCATCTGGCTGCGGGCCGAGTTATGGCTGCACACAAACAGGACGCCGTTGTTCAATGCCATGGTTCTCTCCTTGAGGTTGCGGGCGGCGATCCGTTCGCCGGGGGCGGTCATGACGCTGGGGCCTCGACCATCAGCAGCAGTTCACGTCCTTGATCTTTAACGCTCCCTCCAGCCTGGCGCGGTCGGCTTGCAGCTCCGGGACCTCCGCCAGGCAACAACGGAGGCATTCAAGCATGTTGGCGTGGAAGTTCCCTTCCGCCTGACGCAGCCGGTAGTAAACCCACTGCCCCTGGCGTCGGGTGGCCACCAGGCCGGCGCGCCGGAGGTAGGCCAGATGCCGGGACACCTTCGCCTGGGGCAGGTCGAGCACCCGGATGATGTCGCAGACGCACAACTCCCTGCGGCCCCGCAGCAGGTTCATGATCCGCAGGCGCGTCCGGTCGGAGAACGCTCTGAAAACGATGTCCACCCGGGAGGTTTGGGTCTCGGTCAGCATATTCGCTTATGCGAATATATCAGCGGTCGACACGCCGTCAAGGCGTTTCATCGAACACCTTCGTGGTCCCGGGCGCATCGTGAAAGAGCCGCCGACGGCCGGCGTCTGTCGGGCGGGCCAGCGGTTTTGAGCCGCCCGGGCTGGCGTGATTGGCCCGTGCCCCTATCCTCGAGGATCAACGCGATGACCGACAGCGAAGCTCTGATGCGTTACGTGCAGCGGCGCGACCCCGACGCGTTCCGGGTGATGGTCGAACGCTATCAACGGCTGGTGTACGCCACGTGCGCCCGCCGCCTCCGCGACCCCGCCGACGCCGAGGACGCGTGCCAGGAGACGTTTCTCAAGCTCGCACGCAAGGCAGGTCAGGTGCGGTCGAACGTGGCGGCGTGGCTGCACCGCGCGGCCACGACCACGTGTCTGGACATGATCCGCGCCGACGCCCGGCGGCGCCGGCACGAGCTGCGTTCAGCACGTCCGGCGACGTCGGCTCAGGGCGACCTGGACGCGCAAACGTTGACCGCTCACGTGGACGAGGCGCTGGGCGAGTTGGACGAGGCGACGCGGCAGTTGCTGATCGAACGCTTCCTGATGGATCAGAAGCAGAACGAACTGGCGGCGGCGCGGGGCCTGTCGGAAGCGACGGTCAGCCGGCGGGTCCAGGGCGGGCTGGAGCGGCTGCGCGGGATCCTGAAAGACAAGGGGGTCGCGGCCCCGGCCGGGGCGCTGGCGGCGGGGCTCACGGCGATCGGGGCGGAAACCGCCGGCGCCGCGCCGCCGGCCGGGCTGACCGCGACGCTGGCGAAGATCGGCCTGTCGGGCGTGGGCGGCGCCGCGGGGCTCAACGTCGGCGTCGTGCTCGCGGTCGTCCTGGCGCTGGCGGCGGCGGTCGGCGGGGGCCTCCTGGCGCTGCAGCGGCCGAGCGCCCCACCGAGCGGAGCGGCCGCCCCCGTCTCGACATCGGCTTGGAGCCCCGCCGGGCCGATGTCCCTGGCGATGGACGGCTGGTGGCAGGTCCCCACGGACGTCAACGATGACGACGGCATCGACATCGTGCTCACCGTTGACGCCCTGCGCGGCGAAGTGACTTTAAGCCAACTCGGAGGAAGCATCGGGCCCGGCCACGTGACCTACCGCATCGACGACACCGATCGCGGCCTCGCCACGGTGATTGAAAACACCATCGATCCCGGATCGGTGGGTATGGCGGCGCCGCTTCGGTTGAGCCTCCTTTCGGACAACCGCCTACAACTCACCGGCTCACCCCCCGGCGCCGATCCCGATGCGGCGGCCGCGTCGTCGATCGTCCTGGAGCGTGTCGGGCCGTCGACGGTGCTGACGCGCACCGACGCCCCGCGGGCCGATCAACGCCCGCGGCTGAGGGTCGGCACGTCCAGGATTTGGTTCCAAAACGCCTCGCTTCGCACCATCCTGGATTTGAACGTCAATTATTTCAATAACCCGTACCGCACCGAGATGCGAGCGGCCCTGCCCCAAGGCGGTTTCGACGTCGACCTGGACCTGGGCGATAGTGAATTTGGCCGCACCATGAGTGCTCGATATCTTCTGCACCGCGCCCTGTTGCGGGATCATGGCATCCGGATCCGCACCGAAAAGCGGGAGATGGACGTGTATCACCTGCGTGTGCCCGACGGCGGAGCGGTCAAGCTGACCCGGCCGGCGGAGGGGGACATGCGGGTCGGCGGGATCGATGTGGTCGGCGACCAACGTGTGTGGCACGGCCATCAGTTAGGTTCACTGGGGCGTTCGATCGAGTGGGAGCTGGATCGGCCGGTGGTGGACGACACCGGGCTCGGCGACGCGAAGTTCCGTTTTGTCGAACCGTGGCCCCGCCCACCGGGGCATGACAAAGCGGCTTACTTTCTGGAGACGAGCGGGCTGGAGCTTGTGCCGGGACGGGCGGAGGTGGAGGTGACGATCATCGAGAACGTGTCGGCCGCGTCCGATCGGGCAAGCTGGCCAACCATGCCCCGCCCTTGGGGGATGGAGATGGCGCCGTGGTCCGTCGAGCCGCTGGAAGACCTGGTGGCGAAAGCTGGCCCCGCTCCATCGAACCCGCCGTCGATCGACGCGTTGCAGGGCTATTGGGAAGAGATCGGGCGGGACGGTGGGATGGCGTTTCACATCATCGACGACCTGATCGTGGCCAGCGGCTCGCGTCAGGCGTACATCCGGCAACTGGATCATTGGCCGGCATCGGCGCGGGCGCTGATGCGGCCACGGCGGGAGCGGGAGCAGCCCGTGGATGTCTGGCGGATCACACAAGCGGACGAACGAAAGGATGGCTTGTTGCTGACCGCCGGTCACGCGCAACGGATGGTCCACATGCTGGTCCGGATCGAAGGCGATCAGATGCGGCTGGGCGGCGCGCAAAAAGGCTCAGCGCCCGACGGATGGGACGACCCGGAGTTGGAGATCCGTTTATTCCGACGAACCGGCCCGTCGCCGCTGGCCGAGCGGGTGCGGGCGCTGCGCAGCGGGTCGCGGTGAGCCGGCGTCAGTTCTTGGGCGTGTATGAGAACTTCTGTCCGCCGATGGAGGCCTCGAACATCAGGCCCGCCTGGCCGACGGTGAAGACGGCGACGCCGCTGGCGTAGTCGGAGTTGGCGGCGGCGCCGCTCTTGGCGGCGACAGCGGACGCCTGGGCGCTGAACTCCAGGTTGCCTTCCTTGAATTGATCCACATTGGCCTGGGTCTGGAAGAAGATCAGCTCGCTGTAGACCTGCCCGCCGAGCTGGACGCCGATGGAGCCCTGGGAGACGTCGGTGTAGCCGACGACCACGCCGTCCTCGTAGAACACGCCGTCGCCGTGAGCCGCGCCGATGCCGGCCGCGCCCTTGGTGACGTGGGGATAGACCGCGTAGCCGGCGGCGGTCTCGAAGAACTTGCTGAGGCTGGGGTCGGTGGTCTTGAACAGATCGACCGCCTCGGCGGCGGCCTGCTCCAGGGCGACTTCGGGGTCTTCGCCCCCCGCTTCCCGGTACGAGGAACAAGCGGTCAGCAGGCCCAGGACGGCTCCAAGCGTAACGCAACGGACCAAGTCTTTAGACATCGTGAAGTCTCCGGTATCACGGCGCGAACCGATGCCATCGACACGAGCCGACGGATCGCGGTGTAGCGTAACACGACAGGAGCCGTCCCGCCGCTGGAAAAGGGCCGGCGGCCCGCCTGCATGAAAAATCATGGTCATTTAGAACGTTGAGATGGGTAAACTGGTATAAAACGTTCTTGATCCGTCTCTTTAGTCCGATAACAATTATACAGGCGGTCAAACCGCCTTCCGATCCTCATGCCCAGCCCTTCTGCTGCAACATCGCCCGCATCCGTCAGGCCCGACAAGGCGCGCCGCGTCCTGATCGCCGAGGATGAGCACCTGTTGGCCAAGAGCCTGCAGACCGATCTGCAGGAGATCGGTTACGAGGTGGTTGGCCTCGCATCCAACGGGCAGCGGGCGATCGAGTTGGCTCATGAATCCCGTCCCGACCTGGCGATCCTCGACCTGCGGATGCCCGAGATGGACGGCCTCGAGGCCGGCAAGGCGATCTATTACCAGCTGAACGTGCCGATTGTCATCGTCAGCGCCTATAGCGACCCGCAGGACGTGGACACGGCGACCGAACTGGGCGTTTTCGGCTACCTGCTCAAGCCGGTGAGCATGGATTCCCTGCGCGTCACCATCTGTGTCGCGTGGAAGCGGTTCCTCGAGAAGCAGACGTTGATGGACGAAGTCACCCTGCTGGAGAAGAAGCTCGAAGACCGCAAACTCGTTGAGCGCGCCAAGGGGCTGATCATGGAGTCGCTGGGCCTGAGCGAGTCTGACGCGATGCGTCGGCTCCAGAAACAGGCCCGCGATTCGCGCCGGCCGATGGCCGAGCTTGCCCGGTCGCTCATCGAGGCCCAGGAACTGCTCGATCAGGGCAAGCCCTCCCCCGCCGGCTGACCGGTTATGCCGATCAGGCAAGCTGGTGGAAAAAAAATGGTCATGAATCCCGTCGGATCGGATCGCCGCCCCGCCCCGTGCATCGGTTAGTTGCAGCAGTGGAGGGCCCGTGTGACCGGACCATAGCGATGCGCCTTGTTCTCGACAGCCTGATTGCGCTCATGCTGGTGGCGATCCTTTGCGGCGTGCTGATGCATCAACGCCGGCAGGACCGCGCGTTGGCGGACCTGCAGCTTGTCCACGAATCGCTGGTTCAGTTGAAGGAGCGGGCGTTCCTCCAGGCCGCGATGGAATCCGATGAGGAGCATACCGGCCCCCGGTACCCCGATCGCCTCAAGCCGGAGTGGTTCCCCCAAACCCTGCCGGTGAATGTATTGGTCGACCAGCACCATCCCTGGATCGACCTGGCGCCTCCCCACGACTTCGCCCAGCACCCCCCCGACCCCGTGATCGACGGGCCCGAGCAGGCGGGCTTCTGGTACAACCCCAATAACGGCGTCTTCCGCGCCCGGGTCACCCCGCAAATCACCGATCGCCAGACCCTCAAGCTCTACAACCAGGCCAACGGATCGGCCCTGGCCGCACTCCCCCTGAACAACGCCGATCGTCAGCCCCTGGCCATGCAACTCGACCCTCCCGGGCCCGCGATGCACGCCTCCCCCACCCACGCCACGACCGCCCAGCCCAGTGATTCCCGCCTCCCGGCCAGCCCGGAGCCCTCGACCCCCGCGGCGACACCCCACCCCATCAGCGAAGATCCGCCGGACCCCGCTCCCACCGCCGAGCCTCGGCCGACCTTGAAATCGCTCCGCTCCGCTCAGCCATCCGGATAGCCGGCTGAACGTTTCTGGACGTCTCCACATCAGCCCCATGTCAAGACCCCAAGCCGGTCCTGAGGACGCCGCAGGCGGCCGAAGGTCCGCATCTCCAGCTTCCGCTACTCCGCAAAATATTCTTAAACACTTACTGTAAAACGACGAATCATCACCCGAAGCCAGTCGCGCGATCCGATCCGTATTCGCCTTTGTTTTATGGAAAAAACTGCACTGTAATTGCCCCATCAAGTCGGCGAAGCCAGTGGCCGAAAATCCTAGGGCTAATACCCCAGAACGTGAGCCAAGGTGGGGTATGCCCTCGGTATTGTTGTCCGTTGCCTGATGGCTCATCCAAGAGGCCAGTACGTGAAGACCCGTCAGACCATTCTTGTTGTTGACGATTCCAAGTGGATCCGTCAGATCATCGCCGCCCGTTTGAAGAGCCTCGATGTCGACCTCCAGTTCGCGGAGGACGGCCTCCAAGCCCTCGAAGCCACGCGGAACGACCCGCCCGACCTGATCCTCCTCGACGTGATCATGCCTGACTTCAACGGCTTCGAGGTCTGCCGCGAGTTGAAAGCCGAGCCGCGCACCCACGACATCCCCGTGATTTTCCTGACCGGCGCCGACGAGTCGATGGACAAGGTCCACGGGTTCAACCTCGGCGCGGTGGACTACGTCATCAAACCGTTCGACCCCGCCGAACTCCGGGCCCGGGTCCGTGCCGCGCTTCAGACCAAGGCCCTGATGGACCTGCTGACCAGCCAGACCCAGCTCGACGGCATGACCGGCCTGTACAACCGACGGTACTTCGACCAACGCCTGAAGCAGGAGATCGCCTCCGCCGAACGCACGCGCGGCTCCCTCGGGCTCTTGCTCATCGACCTCGATCGTTTCAAGCGGATCAACGACATGTACGGCCACCCCGACGGCGACCAGGTCGTGCGGCGTTTCGGCGTCCTGCTTCAGGAAACCTGCCGCGGCGAAGACGTTGCCTGCCGCTGGGGCGGCGACGAGTTCGCCCTGATCCTTCCCGGCGCAGGCCCGGAACAAGCCCTGGACGCCGCCCAACGCCTCCAACACGCCCTTCACCACGATCCCTCGTTCGCCAAACTGGTCGGCGAACCGATCACCGTGTCGATCGGGGGGGGCTTCCTCCGGCCGGGCGAGCCGCTGGATGCCGGCGTCCTGGTCCATCACGCCGACCGCGCGTTGTACGCCTCCAAACGCGCCGGGCGAAACCGCGTGACCCTGGACCAGCGGCCCTGGTCCGGAGCCGCCTGAACCCGACGCCCAAATCGCGGCCGGCTCATCGCTACAATGCCCGGCGATGCGTTCAATCCACACCCATACGTTCCCCAACGGCCTCACCCTGCTCGCCGAGCCCATGCCCGGCGCCGAGTCCCTGGCGATGTCCTTCCTGACCCCCGCCGGCATCGCCGCCGAGCCGCCCGACCGGCTGGGCCTCTCGGCCATGCTCGCCGAGATCATCTGCCGCGGCGCCGGCGGCCGGTCGGCCCGGGAGCACTCCGACGCCCTCGACACCCTCGGCGTCGACCGCTCCACCGCCAACGACATGAACCACCTGCGCCTCTCCGCCACCATGATCGGGACCAAGCTCCCCGACGCGCTGCCCCTGCTGGCGGACATGATCCGCGCCCCGGCATTCGACCCGGCCCACCTCCCGCCGACCCGTGACCTGGCCACCCAGGCGATCGACGCCCTCGCTGACGAACCCCAGCAGCGCGCCTTCCTCGAACTGCGGCAACGCCAGTACCCCGCGCCCTTCGGCCGCTCGCCCCTGGGCGACCGCGACCATCTCCAACAGGTCACCCTCGACGACCTGCAGGCCTTCGCCCGCGCGCGGTTCGTCCCGCAGGGCGTCATCCTCGCCTTTGCCGGCCGATTCGATTGGGACGCCCTGCGAGGCCAGGTCGAACGCCTGCTGGGCGACTGGGCCGGCCAGGCCCCCGACGCGGTGGAGGCCGCCGCGGCGCCCCGGGGCTATTCCCACCTCCACGCCGACTCCGCCCAGGTCCACATCGGCGTCGCTTACGACGCGGTCAAGGAAACCGATGCCCAGGCCGTGCTCCAGCGCGCCGCGGCCGCGGTCCTCTCCGGCGGGATGTCCGGCCGGCTGTTCACCGAGGTGCGCGAGAAACGCGGGCTCTGTTACGCGGTCTACGCCATGTACGCCGGCCAACGCGACCGCGGCGCCATGCTCGCCTACGCCGGCACGTCCACGCCCCGCGCCCAAGACACGCTCGACGTCCTCACCCAGGAGCTCGAACGCCTGTCCAACGGCGTCGAGCCCGATGAGTTCGAGCGCGCGATCGTGGGCATGAAGTCCCGCTTGGTGATGCAGGGCGAATCCACCGCCGCCCGCGCCGCGGCGATCGCCGCCGATCAGTACACCCACGGCCGCCCCCGCACCCTCGACGAACGCGCCGCCGAGGTCGACGCCGTGACGCTCGACGACCTCAACGCCTTTCTCGCCGAGCACCTGCCCGAAGATATGACCATTGTCACGATCGGCCCCGAACCTCTTAATGCGTAGACGCGATGCGCCTCCTGATCACGGCCGGCCCAACCCGCGAACCGATCGATGATGTCCGGTTCATCAGCAACCGCTCCTCGGGCCGGATGGGGACCGCCCTCGCCCACGCCGCCGCCGACGCCGGGCACGACACCACCCTCCTGCTCGGCCCGGCGCCGGTCCACAGCTCCCTCGCCCAGCGGGTCCGCCTGATCCGCTTCGAGACCTGCGCTGACCTCGAGGCCCTGCTCGACGCCCACTTCCCGGCGTGTGACGTGCTGGTCATGGCCGCCGCGGTCGCCGACTACCGGCCGACCCAGCGGGCGCCGGGGAAGCTGGCGCGGGGCGACGCCGCCGACCTGACCCTGCGGCTCGAACCCACGCCCGACCTGGTCGCCCACGTCGCCGCCGGCAAACGCGCCGACCAGCGGGTCGTCGCCTTCGCTCTCGAAGACCCCGCCCAGTTGGAGGCCCGCGCCGCGGCCAAGATGCGGCGCAAAGGGGTCGACGCCATCGTCGCCAACCCGCTGGGCACGATGGAAGCCGACGACATCGCCCCCTTGCTCCTGACCGCCGACGGCCGGCGCCTGGCCCCACCGGCAGGCCCCGGCCCCGCCGGCACAAACGCCCCCCAAACCCCTCAGAGCCTCTCTAAACCGGGCTTTGCTCAATGGCTGGTCAGCCGGCTCACCGATCTCTAAATCATGCTTCCCCCCACGCCCGGCCGATATTAAACTCAAGGTAGCCGACACCGGCCCCGACGCCGGCACATCTGTACCCGACTTGTCCATATCGCTCTCGACGGGGTTGACCATGGACGTGAATGTGCATTGCCCATCCTGCGACGCCCAGATATTCGTGCCTCAAGAGGCCGCCGGTCGACGCGCCCGCTGCCCCAAGTGCCGCCACGTGTTCACCGTCCCGTCCCCCAAGGACCTGATGGAAGACACCTTCTCCGCCTGGATCGAGGAGGACGTCGAGCACTTCATCGAGGACCGCCACCACCACAACGAAGAGCTGCTCGAATCCAGCGTGACCCTGCCGACGATCCAGGAGGAGCCGGCGCCCCCGCCTTCGGAGACGGTCGAGATCGAGCCGGCCGAAGACGACCGGCCCCGCCGCCGGCTCTGGCCCACCCGCCGCAAGTCGAGCAAGAAGTCCAAACGCCACGGCCAGGCCTGGGACAAGCTTCCTTCCGCCCTGCGCAAACGCCTCGCCCAGTGGTGCCAGGTCCGTGTCGATGAGCTTTTCGACCTCTACCTGCCCGACGCGGACCTCTCCCGCGAAGACACCGGCAACGCCGGCATCATCCTCACCGACCAGCGCCTGATCTACTGCCGTTACCACCACCGCGGCCAGGTCGAACGCAACGACCCGACCTACACCATCCTCTGCAAACCCGCCGGCCCCGAGGTCCACCTCGTCCTCGCCCACGGCGGCGAACGCGACCAGATGGTCCACCTCCTCGAACGGCACGCCAAACGACTTGAGGAAAAACTCAAGGGCGACGCCCTGCGCATCGAACATCTCGATTAAAGAAGCCCAGGGATTGCAATCCCTGGGCTTCGATCACGTTAAGAATTCACGGCGCCGGCAGACGCGGCTTACCCCTTCGTTGCGCGGCGGGCCAGCACGCCGGTGAGGACCTGGACAACGACCGCGAACGCCGCGAGCCCGGCGCCGCAGAACACGCCCCCGGCCGCGCCGATCACCGTCGCGGTCCCCACCGGCTCGAAGTCCTGCCAGGGGAACAGGTGTTTGAACAGGTCCGGCGCGATCGACCCCGAGCCATAGCCGAACCCGCCGCCCAACAGCATGCCGAGCAGGGCCCCGGCGGTCACGGTCGTGAACACGTTGACGACGCTTATCTGTTTCATGATGGAGCTATTTTACCGCGCGGGGAAAAAGCCCGGGGATTGCAATCCCCGGGCTTCGAGAGAGGGTCAGTTGTGATCGACCAGCGACGACGCGTCGTGATAGACGAACGCCGCGTCGTTGCCGGAGTTGCCGTTGTCGTCCGTGTCGAGGGCGAACAGGTTGTCACCGGTCACGCGCGCCCCGCCGGGGAAGCGGGCGTCGAGTTGGTGGGTGGTTTCGAAGTTGACGTGGTTGTCGCCGTAGGCGAGCGAGCCGCGCCAGTCGCCGCCGTTGAGCTCGGTGTGGATGGAGCTGACGTTGCCCCCGCCGGCCGCGTCGGAGCCGGTGTTGCGGTCGCCGATCACGGGCGTGTCGGTCCCGAGGCTGTCGGCCCAGCCGCGGACCCGGCCGGCCGGGTCGACGCTGTTGTCGTCGTCCAGGTCGAGCCCGAGCATCGCGTAGGAATAGTAATCCGTGGTGATGACCACGCTGATGCTGGTCCACTCGATCTTGGTCTCCAACGGGCTGATGGCGTATTTGCCGGTGAAGAAGCTGCCGTCGAGCATGATGACCACCCGGGCCCCGGGCGCGGCGCCGTTGTCGGCGGAGCCGGGGACCGACGCGGCCAGCTCGCCCTTGCCGTTGAGACCCGGGAAATAGCCCCGGTTGCCTTGGGCGAAACCGATCATGGCCTGGTGGATGCCCCGCACCTGCGTGCCGTTTTCCATGCGCAACGCGGCGGTCCGGGCGGCCTGAAGAGCCGGCAGGAGGATGCCGATCAACAACGCAATGATCGAAATGACAACGAGCAGTTCAATGAGTGTGAAACCGGAATGTGAGGATTCAGACGATCGCATAACAAGCCCCTTAGTGGAAGGAGGAACAAACAGCGTCCCGAAGCGCGCGTGGCGTCGAGTGAGGCCGATGGAGAGCGTCAGACGTGTGCAGCCGGACCGAGCGGCCGCGCTTCGGCTTTTCAGCCGATGAACGCGGGGGTGCTGCGGTGTGACAGATGGTAGGGATGAATAATGGCTATGGAGATGTCTGCGCCGGGTCGGCGCCGGATCGCGTCACGCCCTCGGGACTCGGATTCAGGGGCGAACCATTCGCCCCGGCATAGATAATGATGGCCACCCTTTCGCAAAAGATGTCGATACCTCATTCATTGTATCGGTGATCGCGCAGATGTGAATAAGAAAATGCACCAAGGCGAACAACGCTCGTGATGCGGATCGCCGGTGGGTCAAGGATGACGCGATGACGTGTTGTTTTACGACGCGACCGCGATGCGATCGACGCAAAGCATCGTGATGTCGTCGTGAACGGGCGCGGCGCCGATGTGTTGGTCGAGCGCGGACTGGAGGTTGCGGACGACGCCGACGGCGTCGACGTGCGCGTTGACGATGATCTGTTCGATGCGGTCCTGGCCGAACTGTTCGTTGCGGTCGTTCTGCGCTTCGTTGACGCCGTCGGAGGTGAAGACGACGCGGTCGCCGGGTTCGAGTTTGATGGTGTCCTGCTGAGGCTCGGCCATGTCGATGAAGACGCCCAGCGGCGGGCGGTGTGAATCGAGGCGGACCGCCCTGCCTTGCTTGACGACCATGGCGGGGGCGTGCCCGGCGTTGGCGTAGGTGAAGGTCCCGTCGGGCTTGAGCAGGCCGAAGATCATGGTGATGAAGCGGCCGTTGGTCAGGTCGGACTCGAGCTGGACCTCGACCTGGCGCACCAGCTCGGCGGGCTCGAGCCCGTTGCGGGCCAGGGCGTGCAGCGCCGAGCGGCAGGAGGCCATGAGCAGGGAGGGGCCCAGGCCGTGGCCGGTGACGTCGGCGACGAGGATGGCGATGGTCTCGTCGTCGATGTTGAACGCGTCGATGTAGTCGCCGCCGGTGGCGTCGCACGGGTCGGTGCGGGCGGCGAAGCGGAACCCGGGCCGGTCGGGCAGCTGCTTGGGGAAGAAGTTCGCCTGGATGGAGCGGGCGACGTTGAGCTGCTTGAAGAGGCTGTTGAGGGTCTGGGCCAGCTCTTCGAACTCGTCTCGGGTCTTGACGTTGACGGTGTGGTTGAAGTCGCCGTTGCCGAGGGCGACCATGCCCTGGTGGATGGCGTCGACCGGCTTGATGATCAGGTGGCGGAGCACGAAGTACCCCAGCAGGGAGGACATGGCCAGCCCGACGAGGCCGATCACGGTGACCAGGAGGATGACATAGTCGTAGCGGACGAAGTAGGCGTCGGCGCGGCGGTTCACCTCGATCAGGCCGACGACCTCGCCCGCGCGGTTGCGGATCGGGGCGACGGCGGAGATCCACTGGCCGTAGTCGTCGTAGTACAGCTCGGAGGTGTAGGGTTCGCCGGAGGTGAGGGACATGGCCTGGTGCGGCTTGAGGTCGTAGGGGTCGCCCAGGAACGGGTCCTGGGTCATGACGCCGAAGTGAAGGACGTCGTCATCACCCATGTAGAAGGTGTAGATGTTGTCGGGGACCAGCCCGTTGGCGACCATGACGCGGCCGATGGTGTTGCGCAGCTCCTGGAACGCGTCGCCGTTGGGGTTCATCTCGGCGACCATCTGCTCGTGGAGGTCGCCGTCGATCTGGAGGGCGGCGGTGACCGCGATGGCGCGGAGCTCGTTCTGCATGTCCTCGATGACCTGCTGCCGCATCTGCTGGCGGACGGGGACCAGCAGCACAAACACGAGCAGGACGAGCACAAGCTCGGAGATGATGACCAGCTTGGTGCTCAGCCGCATGGTGGTGCAACCCCTGTGTCAGGGTTTTTCATCCCGGTCGGGCTTGTTTTTTAGGGCAGGAGGCGGGCATACGGCAACTCGGGGCGGCGGCCGCGAGCCCCCCGGCCCGGCCCGGGACGGATGGCGGGCCGTCCCGTCTCGATCATAACCCCGGACGGCGCCCGGGGCTAAGGGCGAATTTTACGCCAGCTTCAATTGGCCGCGGATGTCGTCCTGGACCTCCTCGCGGTCCCGAGTCCCGTCGATGTGGATGACCAGCTCCTTGCGTTCAAAGAGTTCGAGGGTGGGCTTGGTCTTGGTGTGGAAGTCGTGGAGGCGCTGCTTGAGGCCGTCCTCGGTGTCATCGGTCCGGGCGACGAGCTTGCCGCCGCAGACATCGCAGATGCCTTCGCTTTCGGGCCGGTGGAAGATCAGGTTGTAGTCGAGGCCGCAGTTGGAGCACACGCGGCGGGCCAGGGCGCGCTGGATCGTCACCTCGTCGGGGACATCGATGTAGATCACCGCGTCGATGTCGTAGGACTCGAGGAAAAAGACGGCCTGCTCCGCGTTGCGGGGGAACCCGTCGAGGAGGAACCCGTAGTTCCAGTCGTGATCCGCCAGACGGTCGCCCACGATGGATTCGACGATATCGTCCGGGACCAGCAGCCCCTCATCCACGATCCGCTTGACCCGTGCAGCAAGTTTGGTGTGGGACTGGATGTTCCACCGGAAAATGTCCCCCACGCTGATGTGGACCAGATCGAAGCCTTCGCAGAGCATTTTGGCCTGCGTGCCTTTTCCCGAACCTTGGGGACCCATAATGACGTACTTGTGCATAACGCTGGTGTTATAGCAGATTACGGGTAAGTAAAAACCCTAATTCGGGCCGTTCGGGCGCAATAAAAAGATTTTTTGGTTCGATTACGCCGATCTATTCGCTAATCTTGTCGCGATTTACCGTTCGACGGGATCCGGGTAAATTTTGGTAGGTCTCGAGCCTCGTCATGTTGAGCACGCTCGCCTCTACTGCGATCTGGCTGCTGTTTTCGGTGATGTTCATCTCCGGGTCGTTGTTGCTGATCTGGGGGCTGCTGGCGACGCGCCGGCCGAACGCGCCGAAGCTGCTGCGGATGGGGTTCAAGAGCCGCTGGCCGGTGATCTGGGTCGGGCTGGCGTTGTGGCTGGGCGGGGGCGTGCCGCTGACGATCGCGGTGGCGTGGTGGCAGCAGCAGCCGGCGATCGACGCGATCCGGGAGAGCGGGGGGCAGGTCCTGGTCGAGGAGCCGGTCGTGCCGCGGTGGCTGACCCGGATCATGCCGGGGGACATGAGCCGCTACGCGATGCGGGCGACGCGCGTGGACCTGTCCGAGGCCCCACGCCTCGACGCCCGGACCATGCGGCTGATCCCCCGACTCACCTCGCTTCGGGCCCTGGATGCGGGCAATCCCAGCCTCGATGACGAGGCGATCGGCCAGCTCCGCGGCATGAAGCAGCTGCGCTGGCTCAACCTCGGCCAGACCCAGCTCACCGACGCCGGGCTCGCCCGGCTCAACGACCTGACCCGCCTCCGCTGGCTGGACCTGCCCGACACCGCCGTCACCGATCGCGGCCTGCTGCACCTGCTCGAGATGGAGCAGCTCGAGACGCTCGATGTCCGCCAGACCCAGGTCACCCACGCCGGCGCCGCGGCCCTCCAACGCGAGATGCCCCAGCTCCAGGAGGTCTGGGTGGACGACATGCCCAGCGACACCATCCACCCGCTCTACGTCCGCGGCCCCTGACCGGCTCGCAGACCTGCGCCCGCCCGGCCCCCGGCGCCCAGGGTTGAGACAGGCCGTCCGGTACACTTGCGGGCATGGCGATCGTCGTGGTCATCGTCGGGGAGGACGAGGCGGCTGCGCTGGTCAACTGGGCGTGGCACTTCGCCCGGGCCCGGGAGACCGACGTGCTGGTGCTCCACCCCGCCGACGGGGACGCCCAGCCCGACGGCAAGCCCCGCGTTGAGCAGATGACGCTGGTCAGCGGGTTCAACGAAGACTGCCCGGTGGTGGACCATGTCAGCCGGGCGGTGCACCGGGCCATCCTGTGGCACTTCGAGCGTGACCGCGCGCGGGGCGAGAGCCGGCCAGCCCGCCCCTGCCCGTCGTTTGTGGTGAAAAAGCTGACCTCCCGCGACGCGGCCCACGCCGTCCTGGCGGAGCTGGACGCCCAGTGCGAGCTGCTGATCGTGGCGCACCAGTCCCGGCTCACCGGCGAGGCGTGGGAGCACGCCATGGAGCGGCGGCTGTTCAAGACGGCGCGTTGCGACACGTTGTTGCTGCGGCTGGGCAAGTGCGACGGCGAGAAGTGCCGGCGGATCCTGGCGCCCACCTCGGGCGGGCCTCACGCGTCGACCGCGCTGCTGTGGGCCCACGACCTGGCGGAAGAGAGCGACGGGCAGGTCGATGCGTTGTTTGTTGAGCCGCGGGTCGGCGGGGACGCCAAGGCGGTGGGGCAGCAGATCATCGAGCGGCACGTGCGCCGGGCGCTGGGGCACCACGATGAGCGGGTGCGGCCGATCGCGACGGTGGACGATTCGTTCAAGGCGGGGCTGACGCGGATGGTGGAGCAGGGTCGGTACGACCTGGTGCTGGTGGGGGCGTCGAACCAGTTTTTCATGCGTTGGATGCTATTCGCGGCGGTGCCGGAGAAGATGCTCGGCCCCGGCGAGACGGGCGAGCCGCCGCGTGAGCCGCTGACCATCGGGGTGATGCGGCGGGGCCTGCCCTGGTCGACGCGGCTGGGCCGGCTGACGCGGCGGGTGGTCGAGGCGGCCGTGCCCCAGCTCGACCGGGCCGACCGGGTCTCCCTGGTTGAGCGGGTCCAGGGCAGCAGCCGGTGGGACTTCGACTTTATCTCGCTGATCTGCCTGTCAACGTCGCTGGCGGCGTTGGGGCTGATCCGCAATTCGGCGGCGGTGGTGATCGGGGCGATGCTGGTGGCGCCGCTCATGACGCCGCTGGTGGGCGCGGGGCTGGCGCTGGTGCAGGGCAACCGGGTGCTGATGCGGACGGCGGCGAAGGCGGTGGTGGGGGGGTTCTGCCTGGCGTTCGTGATCGGCGCGGCGGTGGGATGGCTTCATCCGGGGTTGGAGCTGACGCCGGAGATGCAGTCGCGGGGCAGCCCGAACGTGCTGGACCTGGCGGTGGCGCTGGTGGGGGGCGTGGCGGCGGCGTACGCATCAGCACGGCCGAACCTCAGCGCCGCGCTGCCGGGCGTGGCGATCGCCGCGGCGCTGGTGCCGCCGATCGCCACCGCGGGCATCGCCTTCGCCGGGCAACGCTACGTCCTGTGCGCCGGCGCCCTGCTGCTGTTTGTGACCAACATCATCGCCATCGTCATCGGCGCCGCCGCCTCCCTCGCGGTCGTGGGGATGCACGTCAGCCACGATCATCACGGGCGTGAGCACCGATGGATGCACCGCACTTCGATGGCGCTGATCGTCATCACCGCGATCCTCTGTGTCCCGCTGGGCTACATCCTCTATCGTCAACTGCCCGTCAAGGATGTGCCGTCTGCGTTGGTCGAGCTTGTCGAGGCCCGGGCGGAGGCGCACCCCGGCGTCTCGTTTATGCAAGTCGATCGTCTGCCGGATGAAGACGGCTATATGCGTTTTGACGTCGTCGTCGCCGCGCCGTCGCCGCCGACCGCGGCGCTCGCCGAGCAGTTGGCGAAGCTGTTGGAGCAGCACTACCAGCGGCCGTGCCGGGTGAACGTCGCCGCGCGGCTGGTGGTGACCGGGACGGCGGATTGAAGGGGGCCGCCCCGTTAGCCCCGGGCTCCGCCCGGGGAAATACGTGACAGCCCATCCACCCCGAGCAGAGCCCGGGGCTAACGGGACATGGCGTCACGCGTCGCCCAGCAGTTCGTCGCCCAGCGTGTTGAACGCCGCGTTGATGGTGTCGGGCGTGAAGCCGCGCCGGGCGAGTTGGCCGTAGAGGCGGCGTTTGCGCACGGCGGGCTCGAGGCGTTGCATCGAGCCGAGTTTGCGTCGGGCGAACGCAATGGCGTCCTGCTCCTGCTGGTCGTCGTCCTGGGTCGCCTGGTGGACCAGTTCATCGATCAGGCCCGAGTCGATCCCTTTTTGCATGAGCTTCTGCCGCAGCAGCATCGGCCCGGCGGGCTTGCGGCCGAGGGTGTCGCGGATCAGGGCCTGGCCGAAGGCACGGTCGTCGATCAGCCCGAGTTCGTCGAGGCGGTCGAGCACGCGTTGCCGGGTCGCCGGGTCGTGGCCGAGCTCGCGGAGCTTGTCGCTCAGCTGTTTGGCGGACATCGCCCGCCGGGCCAGGCGGCGGGACGCGTCGCGGAACGCCTTGTCGTAGGCGACGGCGGAGCGGACCCGGTCGGCCAGGGCCTCGTCCCACGGCTGGCCGACCGCGAGCCCCAGGTCGTCGATGAGCTTGAACGCGAGGGTGGCGATGTGCTTGCCCCCAACGCGGATGGACGCCCGGTTCGGGTCGCGGGACGTGGGGGTGATGGCGGTGATGGCGGCCATGGGGTTATGGTAAGCGAGCCGATGCGATGGTTGGGCTGGAAAGGCCCGAGCACGGCCTGTCCATCGACACCGCCGCCCCGCGGCAATCCCTTCTCCCTGCCCCCGCTCCAGGAGAGCCCATGGCTTTTATCCAATGCGACTTCTTTTCCGACACGCTCGGTCTGTCCACGTCGATGAACGTGATCCTCCCCCAAGAAACCACGCGGCAGATCGGCATGGACGGCGCCGCGGCGGCCAACGCCTGCCCCGTGCTGTACCTGCTCCACGGCCTGTCGGACGACCACACCATCTGGCAACGGCGGACCTCCATCGAGCGTTACGCTGCGCCGCTGGGCCTGGCGGTGATCATGCCCAACGTCGGCCGGAGCTGGTACGCCGACATGGCCTGCGGGTTGAAGTACTGGACATTCATCAGCGAAGAGCTGCCCGAGGTGTGTCGAGGGTTCTTCCCGCTGTCGCATCGGCGTGAAGACACGTTTGTCGCGGGCCTGTCGATGGGCGGGTACGGCGCCTTCAAGCTGGCGCTGACCAAGCCCGAGTCTTTCGCAGCCGCCGCCTCGCTGTCCGGAGCGCTCGACATGATCTACCGCCTGGAGCAAGCCAGCCAGGACGACGACTGGCATCGCGAGCTGACCCATGTTTTCGGCCCGCTCGACCAGCTCACCGGGTCCATCCACGACACGATGGCGCTGGCCCAGCAGCTGGCCGTGAGCGATCGGCCCCGGCCGAGCCTCTACCAATGTTGCGGCAGCGGGGATTTCCTCATCGACCACAACCGCCGCTTTCACGAGCACGCCCGTCGGCTCGGGCTCGACCTGGTCTACGAAGAAGACCCCGGCTACGAACACACCTGGGACTACTGGGACCTGACCATCCAACGCGTGCTCGACTGGCTCCCGCTGGAGCGGCGCCCCGCAGACGATCGGCTATGATCGCGGGCGATGAACGCTGCGCAATGCATCCATCGGCTGCACGAGCACCGGATGTGGAGCAACGCCCGGCTGAGGGATGCCGCGGCCCCGCTGGCCGAGTCTCAGCTGCGCCGGGCGTTCGAGATCGGGATGGGCAGCGTCTGGGCCACCCTCGTTCACCTGTACGCCGCGGAGCTGGTCTGGCTCGAGGCCCTGCGCGGCCGGGCCGACGCGCCGCTGGCGGACGCCGACAGCTTCGAATCGTTCGAACAGCTTGTCATCGCCTGGGCGGCGCTCGACCGGCGGTGGAGCCGATACCTCGACGACCTCACCGACGCCCGGCTGACGACGACGATCCACAAACGCTCCACCCTCACCGGCCGGACCCACGCCACCCCCGTGGCCGACGTGTTGTTGCATGTTTGCACGCACGCCCAGTACACCACCGCCCAATGCGTCCATATGCTTAAACGCCTCGGCGTTGAGCCGCTGCCCGACTGTCAGTTGATTACCATGAGCCGACACCCCGACGGCCACCCCTGAACCGGGAAAGGACCTTGCCCCCTATGTCTGACCACATCGCCCACCTCGGTATCTGCGACGACACGTTCCGCCTCGCCGGCTGCCACGCCGCCATCGACCCCACGTTCAAGCAGATCATGGACCAACGGCGGGACGACGCCCACATGGGGGCGGTCACCCGGTCGGCCGATTACTGGAGCGCCGAGATGATCGTCCAGCTCCGCGAGCAGTTCGACCGCCCCGACGCCGAACGCGACCCGCTGGCGGCGTCCAAGCTCGCGTTCGTGCTCGGCGCCCTCACCCACCGCTCCGCCGACCGACACACCAAGCCCATCACCCGCTGCTGGGACGGCGACGATGACGCCCACGGCGACGCCAACGAGTCCAAGATCATGCAGGACATCTTTGTGTTCAAAGAGGTCTACGACAGCGGGCGCGACGACGACCCGCCGGGTCTCAGCCGCCGCGTGCTCCGCGCTTTCGACGATGAGGGCGAGGCGAGCGTCGAGATGGCCTACCGTGTCATGCTCCGCCGGGCCCTGATCGCCATGCACACGCTCAACCCCGACAAGCAGCACATCGACGACTGGCTCAACGCCTTCTTCGGCGGCCTGCAGACCTTCCCCAAGTCTCTCAACCTTTACGCCCGGCTCGCCGCCGAGTGGGATCCGGCCAAGGTGAAACGGTACCTGATCGACAAGCATTTCTACAGCCGCGACGACGTGCTGATCCGGCTGGCGCGCGACATCCAGCGCGGCTCGACCCCGCCGCCGGGCGCCGTCGAGCAGGCGATCGACCAGACCGACCGCTCGTCGAGCCGTTACGCCCGGTCGCTGGCCCGCGCGATCGACTACCTGCTCGCCGCGGGCGACCTGTTCAACGGCCGTATCGATCTTGAGGAGGCCAAAAACCAGTTCGACATCGGCGTGCCCGAACTCGCCCTTCAGGACTGACGCGCCTTACCCCTCCCCCCATGTCCCACAACGGACCCCGGAAATTTCGCCATGACGCTCCCCATCGCTCTTCAGCTTTATTCGGTCAAGAACGACGCCGCCGATGATCTGCCCGGCGTGCTGAACCAGGTCGCCGCCTGGGGCTACGACGGTGTCGAGTTCGCCGGGCTGCACGGTCACGCGCCCGACCAGCTCCAGCGTCAGCTCCATGATCTCGGCCTACGCTGCGCCGGCGCCCACGTGCCCGTCCACCTGCTCGACGATGACCAGATCGACCAGACCATCGAAGACTACCTGGCGCTGGGCAGCCCGTACCTCATCGTGCCCTACCTCCCCGAGGAACGGCGGGACTCGCCCGAGTCGACGCTTGAGACGGCCCAGTGGTTCGCCCAGCTCGCCGAGCGCCTGGCGCCGCACGACCTACGGACCGGGTTCCACGCCCACCACATCGACGTGAGGCCCTTTGACGACGGCCGCTCGCCGTGGGACATCCTCGCCGCCAACACGCCCGAGTCCTTCATCCTGCAGTACGACACCGCCAACGGGATGGACGGCGGCGCCGACCCGGTCGCCCCGATCCGCGACCACCCCGGCCGCGCGGTCACGCTGCACCTCAAGGAATACTCGCGCGAGCACGGCCACGGCCACTCGGTCATCGGCGAGGGCGATGTCCCCTGGGCCGAGGTCTTCGACGCCGCGACCGACGTCGGCGGCACACGGTGGTACATCGTCGAGCAGGAGGGACACCCGACGCTCGCCCCCATGGACGCCGCCAGACGCTGCCTCGACAACCTCCGCGGCATGGGCTGAATATTGAAAGCGATGCCCCCGAAGCCCCGCATGCGGATGCGGGGCTTCGGCCGTCCGCGCCGATTACGTGAGCATCTCTTTGACCGTGTCGCGTTCGCCGACCAGTTCGGCGTTGGTCGTGGCGATCTTCTGCTGGGCGAAGTCGTCCATGTCCATGCCGGTGACAACCTCGTAATCGCCGGGCGCGGCGGTCTTGACCGGCAGGCCGGCCCAGACGTTTTCATCGAAGCCGTAGGCCCCGTCGGACCGGACCGCGACGGAGTGGATCTTGCCCGGGGTGCGCAGGTCCTGCACGTGGTCGACCAGGGCGTTGGCGGCGGAGGCGGCGGAGGAGAGGCCGCGGGCCGCGATGATCGCCGCGCCCCGCTTGCCGACGGTTTCGCAGAACTCGCCCTTGAGCCAGTCGTGGTGGCCGATGACCTCGGGGACCGGGCGGTTGTTGATCGTGGCGTGGGCGAAGGCGGGGAACATGGTCGGGCTGTGGTTGCCGAAGATGAAGATGTTGTCGACCTCTTTGACCTGGACCGACGCCTTCTTGGCGAGCTGGGCGGCGGCGCGGTTCTGGTCGAGGCGGACCATCGCGGTCCACCGCGTCGGGTCCAGGCGCTTGCACTGGTTGGCGCCGATCATGCAGTTGGTGTTGGCCGGGTTGCCCACGACGACCACCCGGCAGTCCTCCGCGGCGTTGCGGTCGATGGCCTGGCCCTGGCCGACAAAGATCTTGCCGTTGTCCTTGAGCAGCTCGGCCCGCTCCATGCCCGGGCCCCGGGGCTTGGACCCGACCAGCAGCGCCCAGTTGACGTCCTTGAAGCCCACCGCCGGGTCGGACGTGAGCACCATGGACTGCAGCAGCGGAAACGCGCAGTCGTCCAGCTCCATCGCGACGCCCTCGAGCGCCTTCATCGCTTTGTCGACCGGGATCTCGATCAGCTGGAGGATGACCGGCTGGTCATCGCCGAACATCTGGCCCGAGGCGATGCGGAAGAGCAGGGAATAACCGATCTGGCCGGCGGCGCCGGTGACGGCAACACGGATCGGAGACTTCATGGCGACGTGTCCTTTCGAGGAGCAGGGGGGAGGTCAAATCCGTCCGGATCGGAGAGTATAGAGACTCGCGACTCTCACGGCCAAGTCGGTCCTGAGCGAAGCGAAGGTCCGGCTCAAGTCGGCGAAACCCATCCGGACCTTCGCTTCGCTCAGGGCCGGCTTCTCATCCCCCCTTTGGGGTCTTTTCTTAAGCTAGGTCGCCTTAGCGTTCCATCGCGACGATCAGCAGCTGTCCCGTCTCGGTCGGGACGTAGGCGTGGGTGGCGGTGGCGGCGGGCCTGGAGCGGACCGGGGCGTGGAGGTCGTAGGACGTATCGAGCCGGCCGGTGTCGGCGTCGAGCAGCAGCAGCTTGCCGCTGAGGGTCGCGACCAGGACTTGGCCGTTGACCAGCAGGGGCGGCGTGCCGAGGGACCCGCCGGCGGATTCGAGGTCGCCTTCGAGCGGGAACGTCCAGAGGGTCTGGCCGCTCTGCGTGTCGAGGCACTCGACCCGGTCGCCGCGCGTGGCGTAGAGCCGGTCGCCCGCGGCGGCGGGGCGCGAGCCCTCGAAGGCCTGCAGCGCCGAGACCGAGTTGAGCCCGATGTTGGCCAGGGCCAGCTCGGCGTTGGAGGCGGGCGGGGCCCCGTCGCCGAAGCCGTTGCCCGCGTCGAGCTGGCGGCCGGTCTTGAAATAGCCCGTGTGGCGCTGCACGTCGGCGTCGATCTGCGGCGCGGCGGCGGCGGCGAACCGCTGGACCCGCCGGCCGGTCGCCAGGTCGTCGGCCACGACCGCCTCGGCGACCGCGTCGCCGTCGGCCGCGTCGTCGGCGCGCACGGTGTACACAATCTGGCCCTGGTGGATCGTGGGGGCGGACGTCGCGCGGTTGGCGCGGGCGGCGAGGATGTCGCCGCTCTGCGCGTCGAACCGGTAGAGCGTCCCGGAGAACGTGGCCAGGTGCAGGGCGCCGTCGTGGTAAACCGGCTCGGTCATGATGTCGCCGTCGATCCAGCGTTGCCACCGCAGCGCCCCGCTGTGGAGGTCGAAGGCCGCGACGACGTGGGTGCCGACCATGCGCTGGTCGTCCTGGGCGATGTCGTGCGAAAAGTTGACCGCCAGCCCGCCGGGCGCGGGGTAGCTGGTGAACGCCAGCCCGCCGCCGATGGCCGGGCGCGACATCTGCGGGTCGCCCAGGTAGTGGGCCCACCGGGCCTTGCCGGACCGGGCGTCGAGGGCGAAGACGGTGCAGGACTCGGTGTTGAGGACGCAGACCCCGTCGTCGACCGCGGCGGCGGACGGGCCGTTGTCGCTGAGCCCGGCGGACCAGAGCGGCTGGCCGGTGGCGGCGTCGAGGGCGTGGAAGGCGGTGCTGCTGAACCCGGCGGAAACAAAGACCCGCCCGTCATCAACCACGGGCGTGGCCAGCGGGCTGCGGCTGGGCATCTGGACGGCGATCACGCCGTCGGCGCGGGTCGTGACTGCCGGTCGCGCGGCGCCGGGGGAGGCCTGGCCCGGGTGGAACTGGGTGTTGAACGCGGGCGCCGCCGGGCCGTTCATCGCCTGGGCGATGTCGCGCACGTCGTGCGGGTCGGCCGGGTCGGGCGCTTCGCGCATCACCAGCGTGGTCGGGTTCACGCCGACGTTCATGCCCCGGTAAGCCGGCTGAGCCATCTGCCGGACCGCGGTCGGCATCAGCTGCTCGACGCCCTGGGTCTGGACGAGATAGATCATGAACGCGACCGCCCCGACGATCGTCGCCCCCAGCAGCGAGAGCAGTATCACCCAGCCCTGTCGCTCAGTCATATTGGCATCCTCGGAAAGCTGACCGGAATCGATCCTCACAGCATAACGCCAACAGGTTAATCTACCTAGAACGATCGAGACCCCTTCTCCCGTTTAATTAGATTGAGCGGGAGGTCAGCCGCGCGCGGTCGCGTCTGTATCCGCCCCGATTGCCCGTTGGCGCATCGCCGCCGGGGCGTTAGAGTTTGAAGAGTCTTGGGGAATCGTCGAGTCGGCGAGGCGCGCAAGAGGGTCGTCTGAAACTGGGGGCCGGAGCCGTGTGTTGCGAACGGATCGGCCAGATCAGGAGGAGAAGACAGCACCGACGGACCGGCCACGGGGCGGGCCGCCGGAGAAACGGGTCGGCCTGCGCCGTCGGCTCCACCGCCGTTGGCGCGGCCGGTATCGCTGGATCGTGCTTGCGGGGTTGGCGGGGCTCGCGGGCGGGGGCGCGGCGGGCTGGTTCACCGGCCAGCCGATCTACCGCGGCGTGGCCGTGGTCGAGGTCGAGCCCCTCGCGCCGGCCCTGAACGACCTCCCCGACGCCGACCCCGATGCCGTTCCGTCCGAGCCAATCGAGGACGGGTCTTGGCGTTTGCCGCTGTTCGAGGCGCTGGTCGAGCGGCATACGGGCGTTCTCGCGGCGCTGGCGGAGGCGGAAGGCGCCCGCGCCGACCGCGCGGCCGCGTCGCGCACCCGGATCGAGGTCGCGGCCCTGGCCCCCGACCCCGACGCCGCCGCCGAGTCCGCGGCGCGCGTGATCGCGGCGTACCTCACCACGCCCCTGTTCCGCGAGCAGGACGCCCGCACCCAGCGGGCCGCGGTCATGCTCGACCAGCGGGCCACGCTCGAGGCCCGGCTGGCCCGGCTCGAACAGAAAGCCGCCGGCATGGACCGGGCCTCCGCCGGCCGCACGCTCCAACGCGCTTACACCGATGAGGCCGAGCGCCTCCGCACCCTCGAGGCCCAGGTCCAGCAGGCCCAGACCGCCGCCGCCAGCTTCCCCCCGCCCGACGCCGAGCCTCCGCCGTTCCTGTCCGTGCGCCCCACGCGCGAGGATCTCGAGCAGCGCCGGAGCCTGCTGGCCTTGGAATCATCCTTCGCCAACGCGGCCGGCAAGCTGCCCTCGTCGACCCTCGCCGCGCTGATGCTCGAGCAGCAACTGGTCGACTGGCAACTGGCCCAGGCCCAGCGCGAGCCGGTGGTGTCGCTCGAACTGGAAGGCCTGGCCGGTCGGGCGAGCGTGGCGTTGACGCGCGGACAGCTGGACCAGTTGATCAAGACCCTCGAGTCGCAACGCGGCCAGACCCGCCGATCGCTTTCCCGGCTGGCCGAGGAGCAGCGCCGCCGCGGCGACGTGCTGCTGGAAGCCGACATGGTCCGGCGGGAGATCGAGATGGTCACGCTGCGGCTGCGGCACGTGCTCAGCACGTCGCCCGCGCCCGGGCGTGCGGTGGTGATGGACGCCGGGCGCGCCGAGGCGCCGCCGTTTATCGACCCGCGCCCGATGCGCGCCGGCATCGGCGGGGCGATCGGGCTGGCGGGGGCGTGCGCCCTGGCGATGCTCCTGGCCGCCGCGGACCGCAAGCTGCGCCGCCCCGACCGCCGGCTGCTCGAAGATGTCGGCTCGCCTTTGCTCGGCGCCGTGCCGGAGGTCGACGAGCGCACCTCCGACGCCGCGTTGACCGCGCTGTCGGTCCATGAGGCGCGCGCGCTGCTGCAGTTGAGCGCGCAGCGCGACGGCCTGCGCGCCTTCGCCGTCACCAGCGCCCAGCGCGGCGCCGGACGCACCAGCGTCACCGTCGGCCTCGCCTCGTCGTTGGCCCTCTCGGGGACGCCCACTCTCGTCGTCGATTGCGACCTCTCCGGCCGGCAACGCGACGGCGGCCGCGGCGCGCGATCCCTCGACGCCGCCTTGCTCGAACTGCACTACCTCGATGAGGACGACACCGACCCGTTGCTCACCGGCGGACGCGAGGTCGGCGGCCTGATCGCGCTCATGGACGGCGCCGACCTGGCGACCTGCGTCGTCCCCACCCGCCTCAAAGGCCTGAGCGTCCTGCCGGCGATCGGCGCCCGGCCCGACGACATCGGCCGCCTGTCCAGCCCCCTGCTGCGCCGCCTGATCGACGCGTCGGCCGAGGCGTTCGGCGTGGTCCTGCTCGACACCGGCCCGGCCCTGGGCAGCGTCGAGGCCATGATCGCCGCCGGCGCCGCCGACGGCGTGGTCATGGTCCTGCCCCAGGGCGAGAAGCAGAGCGTCTTCGATCAGGCGATCGGCCGGTTGCGCGCCGTCGGCGCCAAGGTCGTCGGCGCCGTGTTCAACCGCGCCGACCAGCGCGGCCTGACCGTGAGCGCGCCGGTGCACGGCGGGAAGGTCGACCGACCGGGGCTGGTGGGCACGGGCTCGGGCATCTTCGCCGCCGCGATCGAGGCCCAGTCCGGCGTCGGGCCCGGGGCGCGCCCCGAGCCGATGCTGCGCATCAAACGCCCGCCCTCGCCGTTGGCCAACGTCGATCCGCCCGCCCCCGCCGAGCAGCCCCCCGCGGCGGACGAGCCCGAGGCCATGCTGGCGATGGACCCCCCGTCCTCCTCGCCCGATCCGCCCGATGAGCCGGCTCCTCCCCCTCCCCCGCCGTCCGCCGCCCCTTCCGAATCGGTCCCGCAGCCGGACGTAAGGTCGCACGAGGTGCTGCAGGACACGCTGGATCAGCTGATCGACGAAACCATCCTGCTGGCCCGCCGCAACGAACCGGACACCGGCCAGGAGCCGTCGCCCGCGGCCGACGACGGGGCCCGGCTCATGGACGAGGCGCTCGACGCGTTCCTCGACCAGGCCGCCGCCAAGGCGGGTTCGTCAGACGACCCGGACGCCCGCCCGCCCGCCGCCTCCGGCTGATCCAAGAGCCCCTCTGGCGCCACGAAGCCCGTCCTGAGGACGCCGCAGGCGGCCGAAGGTCCGGATAACCGACTCTTTACTCGCTTCACGACCCCGTCCCCCCCGCCTGACTCGACCTTTGGGGCTGGGCAGGCGTATCGTTACAGTAGAGTCTTGATGCGATCCCGACCGCTCAGCCCGCCTGATCTCAAAAAACTGCCGCGTGACGTGCGGCGGATCGTTGAAACCGTGGCCGCCAGCGACGACGCCCTCCAGCGTCTGCAGCGCTCGCTCGACGCTTTTGAACGCGACGGGGTCGCGGACATCCTCCTCGCGTCGACGCCCGCGAACGCTGCGCCCGACCCGGTGTTCGATCGGCTGCGGTGGGGCGGACAACTGGTTTACGTCTCACGCCAGCGCGGCGAGCTGGCGCAACTGGCGCAGGCATACGCCCAGCGGCCGGAGTTCGACCTCGAACTCGGCCCGGTCGCCGGCGCCCGGCGTTGGGTCCGCCGCGGCGCATCGTGGTTCGTCGCCCGCAAGGTGCTGCTGGACCGGCCGGAGCAACTGACCACGCGTCACTCGTTCGACGTGCGGCTGTCGCGCGTCGAGGGCGGCGGGTACGTGGTGCTCAAGCGCGTGCCGGAGCTGGAGGAAACCGCCCGGCGCCTGCTCCGGATGGCGCCCGAGCGCGGCGAAACGTCGGCCCGACAGATGGCCCGGAAGCTGGTGGATCACGTGTTCCCGATCTTCCTGACCCGCGAGGCGGCGTTCCTGAAGATCGTGCATCGGGACCTGCCCGCCGCGATGCGCGACCGCGTGCCGCGGGTGTTGTCGCTGCACCGCGATGACCGCGGGCTGGTCCGGGCCATGCGGCTCAACTGGATGCGCCAGGGCGGCGAGCCGATCGGGCCCGTCGAGTTCGGCCGGCAGGCCGCGGCGCTGCTTCAGGCCGTGCACGAGTCGGCGCGCGTGGTCCACCTCGACCTGCGGCTGGACAATTTCGTGGTGACGCCCACGGGCGTGGGGCTGGTCGACTTCGGCTCGGCCGTGCGGATCGACGAGGACATTGCGCGGAGCAAGATGCTCGAGACGCTGTTTCATGAGATGCTCTCGGCGTCGCAGATCCGACGCGACCTCAAGAAGCTCCAAGGCCTCGGCCGCGTGACCTCGCCGGTCTTCGATCAGTGTTATGAGCGTCTGGAACCGGCGGTGGACCTGTTTTACCTCGCGTTGCAGATGACCCGGCCGCACCGCCACGACGAGTTCCGCGGGCTGGTGCGCGGGTTCGACAGCGACGAGCAGGAGTCGCTCATGCTGCGCCTGCGGCGCGACGTGCTGCGGCCCGAGGGGGGGACGTTGTTCCATACCGCCGGCGACCTGCTGTACGCGCTGCAGCGCCTGTCGCAGGACAAGACGCCGGTCGCGCCGCGTCAAGTTCGCCCGGCCGAGGCCGCGTTGCCGTAAGCGGTGGAACGTGTCGGTTTTCGACCGATTTCGCAACGGGGCCTGCCCCACGTTCATCCGCTGCAAGTTCCGAGGTGAAATAGTCGAAGCGATGAACTCAAAATGGATCGTTTTTAGAGACGCCGGCCCCGCCGCAGCAGGCCGCCGCTGAGCAGTGCGAGGAGCGCCATCGATCCCGGTTCAGGGACAAAAGCTACTTCATCGACCGAGAAAACAAGGCCTTCAGGAACGGTGGCGTCTTGGATGGGGTTGATCAGCAATGCAAACGTGTCGACGCTGGTCAGATCGACGCCCGGCAGCGTGATGCGTGGCAGGGGGAACACCGGGGAACTCAGGTCCAGTTCGGTGAGTTCAATATTGAAATCAGTGAACGGGATAAAGATGCTGTTGGCCGCATCATCGAATACGATCTCCGTTTCGTTGCCTGCGACGATGTCGGTGTGATCGTTGTCATTGATATTACTAAGGACGAGACTTGCGTTCACGTCGGCGTTCGTGCTGTAACGGATGAGCACGCCTTGCTCGCCTGTCACATCGAGGTTGAGTCGCGTGTTGTTGCTGTTGCCCAACGCAACCCACCCGAGCAGGAGAAACGGCGCGCCGTCGCCAATGGAAGTGCTGGTGAAGCGTCCGGCGGTCGTATCGAGAGAGAGGGTCTGGCTCCCCGAAAAATTGCCGCTGAGGACCTGCTCGGTCGACAGGATCGGGCCGAAGTTCGCGAAACGAACCACGGCGCCAAACGGATTCTCGACGCCACCCAACTGTGCCGGGGATTGGGCCTGTTCGGTCACTGGAAACGGATTAGAGGCGCTGGTCTGCGTGAAATCATCGAGTAGGATTTTTGCGGACGCCACTGGAGTGAGCACGCTTCCAACCGTGAGTGACAGAGTGATAGCCGCCGTGGCTGGGATATCTCTGGAAATCGCTTTCATATGGTCCTCGGAATTTCAAGGCAGATACATACACAATTCTGGACTAATAAGAATAGCAACAACCCCGGCGGCACGCAATACATGATTGAGTCGAGAACTCGATTGCGTCACATCACTGAAGCCCGGGGACTGGGGTCCCCGGGCTTCGCAAAAGCGAGGCCGATCGAGCAGACCCGCATTACGCCGCGCGGCGGGTGGGCGGGGGTTCGTGCACGCGGTGGGCGTCGCGGATGAACCGGCTCAACGAGTTGCCGTAATGGTGGGTCAGCAGCGTGCCGCCCCCGGCGTCGCGGATGTCTTCACGCGACAGGTTGCGCCAGTCGTCGCGGTGGTTGAAGTCGAACGTGTCGCCCAGCCAGGCCATGAACCGGTGGCGGTTATGCCGGTTGCGCCAGTAGCCGTTGGGCGCCCGCCCGAACCGCCAGGGCTGCCAGTCGTGATCCGGCAGGTGCTCGCGCAGCAGCGTGAGCGGCGAGTAGCCGTTCTGCAGCAGCGTGGCGCCGCGGTATCGGGTGAAGTGGGCGCGGGTGACGCGGTACCAGTCTTCGGGATCGCGGACCCGCAGCCGGCCTTTGAGCCAGGTCATGTAACGGTGGCGGTTCTCCGCATCGCGCCAGAAGCCTTGCGGCGCTTCATGGAAGAGCCATTCCTTCCACTTCGTGCGGGGCAGGTGCTCCTTGACCGCGTCGATCGGCGAGTTGCGGCAGTAGTTGGCGAGCATGCCTTCGCCGCGGTGCTTGACGAAGTGATGTTTGCGCAGCGCGTACCAGTCGCGGGGCTTTTTGAAGCCCAGTTGTTGGCCGAGCCAGCGCATGTACAGGCGCCGGTTGGCGGGGTCGGCCCAGAAGCCCTGAGGCGTCTTGGTGAGCAGCCACGGCTTCCAGTCGTAGCGCGGCGCATAATCGCGCAGCGCGGCCAGCGGCGAGTGGCCGTACACGGTGGCGAGCAGGCCTCCGCCGTAATGATCGAGAAAGTCCTGGCGGGTCAGCCGGTACCAGTCAGTGCGCTTGGCGAAGCCCAGCCGCTTGCCAAGCCACACCATGTAGCGCGCGCGGTTGGCCCGCGTCGACCAGTAGCCGTTTGGCACACGCCCCCGAACCCATATCGGTTGTCGCATTGGAATTGAACCCTGAAGCGGTTAAACAAACATGCCGCTCCCCCCGCGGCCCTCTTACCTTAACGGACCCGGGAAGCCGTAGCAACAGCGTAACGATGAGGACTATGCCTCATGCGGATGCGGTTCAATCCATATGCGCAGTGTTGACGTTCGCCAACCGTGGGTTTGCTTACCAGCCAAGGTAAGCGTGCAGGGTAGCCTCATCCGGCGCCATGACTTTCATCCCATTCACCCGCGCGCCGATGGCGGTGATCGGCTTGGCGAAGTGGCCATCCTTCTTAAGCTGCTCGGCGGCATCGGTGCCCTTCTTCGCGACGTAGAGCTGGCCCTTGTGCTCCGCGGTCACATAGCCGGCTTTGTCGACGGCCGCGTGATGGCCGGCGTGGTCGTCGGTCTTCGAAGTGGTTTCGCAAGCCGTCAGGGTCAGGGCGGCGACGGCGATGAGCGAGAGGATCAGGTGACGCATGGCGAAGGCTCCATGTAAGGGAGGAATGGGTCGGAGGAACCTAAGCCCGTCGGATGAGCAAAGCGCTAGCAAATAGTGAGAAGATCGTTTACATGGACACGCCCGGCTTAAGCGCTCAGCGCGGGTGGAAGGCGCGAAACGCAAGCCCAAGCCGTTTCGCCGCCGCCCGTCCGGGCGGCGTGGCCGAACTGAAAAAGCCAAGCGTCCGGGGGCAAAACCGATCGTAGAGGTTGAGAGCGTCCGCAGGCCGGGGTCTGCTATGATCCGGCTTCTAGCACAACGCGATAAACGTCAGGATCGCAAGAATGAACACCTTGCGCTTGCGGGCGTGAATCGGAGCGGCGAAATTGAAGATCGTCGTGAACATGGCCCTCTCCCATCGCCTCCGCACAAGGTCACACAACCGCCATGCCGTTGGTCCAGAAACGGGTTGATTTTCTCTAAAATTATTATTTATATGCATTTATGTTCAAATCTATCTCGATCGGCGGGCGGTCGGCGGCGCGGGATGTGGCGTAGGGGCAACGCCCTGGCGGGGCTGATGTGGTGTCTGGCCGCCACGGTGGGGGCGCCCCGGGCGGCGGCCCAGGAGGCGCCGCGGGCGGACTGGACGGACGGGCTGCGGGCCTACGCCGTGGTGCGGGGCTGGCTGGACGCCGGCGGGGTCGATGCGGCCGAGGTCCCTCCCCCGGCGATGCCGGTGACCGGGCTCTTCGGGGTGCGGGTGACGCTGCGGATGAACGGCAAGACGGTCGGCTCCGGCGAGGCTTATCGCGAACAGGTCGAGGCGGTGATGGCCCCGGATGGCGGCCCGGCAACGGACCTCACCGGGTTGCTGCGCGAAGCGACGGCCGCGGCGATCGATCAGGTGCGTCAGGCGCTGGGCGAAGCCGCGTTCAAATCGGTTCTGGAGGGGCGGCTGGATCCGGACGCCGGCCCGCCGACGTTGACGGATGTGGCCCACCAGTTACGGGTGGGGGTCCAACTGGGCTACGGGCTGGAGCCGGTGCGTCTGCGGCGCGACGCTCCTCCCGGCGCGGTGCTGGGCATGTTCGCCCCGGGATACCACGGCTTGCGGGCGCCCGCGGCGGACCGGTCGCGCCTGGGCGGGGTGGTGTGGCCGGCGACGGCGTTGGCGGGGAACGTGCCGCCTTCGAGCCAGGTGTCGGCCGCGCTGGCGGGCGCGGGGCACGGCCCGGAGGCGTTCAACCACGCCGGCCGGCCAGGAGGGGTGGCGCTGCAGCGTTTCCAAGTGTTCCACGTGGTGCGTTCGACATCACTCGAACCGCCGCGCCGGTTGATCCGCGGCAACGTCCTGCTCCCTCCTCACGGCGCCGATGACGCCGATGTCCGGACCACGGCCGATCGCCTGGCGGCCCACCTGCGCGGCCGTTTTGTGGGCGACGGCGCGGTGCGCGGCACGTTCCTGCCCTCGCCCAATCGGTACGCCCCGATGATCGCTCCGCCCGAGCAGGCCGCCCTCGCGTGCTACGCCATGGCGCGCCACGCCCGGATCGAGATGCTGACCGCCCGCGCGGAGGTTGGCGTCGGCGTGCCCGGGACGTTGGCGCGCTCGACCGCGCTGGCGCTGGCCGACGCTCAGCCGGAGGGCGGGTTGTCCGCGGCGGCGGGGGCGTTGATCCTGCTGACGCTGGTCGATGCGCCCCAGGAAGCCGAGGGCGGCCGCGTCGCGGGGGTGCGCGCCGCGTTGACCCGCCGGCTCCTGGCGCTGCGTCAGGCGGATGGGGCGTACCGGCGTGACGAATCGCCCGACGCCCCGGCCGCCAACCTGACCACGCACGCGCTGATCGCGGCCGCGTTGGCGTCCGCTTATGAACTGGAGCGCGACCCGGCGGTGGGCGCCGCGGCCTTGGCGTTGCTGGACCGGGTGTGGAGCGCCACCGCCCGGCGGCCCAACATCGGCTCGCTGTACTGGCAGGCCCTGGCCCACAGCCGGGTGGTGGGCTGGATGGCGGGGACGATGGACGAGCCGACGATGCGGCGGGTGGTCGAGCGCGAGGCGGGGATGGCGGCGATCGCGGACCGGTTGCTGGAGCAGCAGGTGGTGGAGCGGCCCGCCTTCGGGCCGGATGACGTGCTGGGCGGCTATGTGCTGCAGGCCGGCGAGCCGGGCGCGGCGCCCAACCCCGACTGGCGCACCGCGTCGGTGCTCGCGTTCATCGCGGTCGCGGTGCGTGATTCGGGGATCGCCCGGGACCGCCAGCCGTTTGGCTGGCTGCTCAGTTGCTCGCTCGCCGCCCGGTTTGTGAGCCAGCTCATGATGACGCCGCCCAGTTGTTACTACGTGCGGAGCCTGGACGAGGCGTTGGACGGCGTGCGTCTGGCGCTGTTCGACAACGCGCTGTCGGTGTCGGCGGCGTCGATGGCGTTGCTGGCGCTGGTCGAACTGCAGGAATCGACGTTGAGGCTGAATGAAGCCGAGGCGCCCCCCGCGCCCGCTCCTCCCGATCCCGCCGCGCCCGAGGCGACGCCCGCGGATGTCCCCGCCGATGGCGGGTGATCTGCGCAGGATTTCAGCAAACCCGCAAACAGGGTCGCCTGAGGCGCCCAGGTTGTGCGCATCGCGTCGGGTTAGCCCGAATGGCCCGGAGGATGGATTCTCGGCCTGGACCGGCTCGGTTGCGGGAATCTGGGGGTCGGGACGAAAAGTTGAGGTGTTTGGCGCCTCGCTTGTTAAAAGTTCTTGAGTCTGCCGTGGTCGAGTGGATCCGACGGCGGCGGACAGCCAGCACACGCGGCTCGCGGACGTGCCGTGTGTGGTGAGGGTGCGGGAAATGGAGGGAGAAAGCTCGGGGGGAATGATGCGTCCGAGGGGGGCGCTGGGGTGAGGGTGAAGGACAGGGATGGCGCCAGATCACTGGCGCCATTCCTTTTTTATTCTCTGCGGTTTGCCGATCAGGCCCGTTTCAAAGACCATGCACGGCTTCGATGAACGGGTCCGGCCGGCATGCTGTTGACGATCACCAACACGACGCCCGAGGCGTCCGATCTCGGATACCTCCTCCACAAACACCCCGACAAGGTGCAGACCTTCAATCTGTCCTTCGGGGCGGCTCACGTCTTCTATCCCGAGGCCGGCTCCACGCGATTCACGGCCGCCCTCCTGCTCGACGTCGACCCCATCGGGCTGGTCAGGAATCGGCGCGGCCCCAAGGGTGAGGGGTTCTCGCTCGATCAGTATGTCAATGACCGCCCCTACGTGGCCTCATCGTTCATGAGCGTTGCGCTGGCCCGTGTCTTCAACTCGGCCCTCGGCGGGCGGTGCCGAGACAAGCCGGGCCTCGTCGACCGGCCTCTGCGGCTTGAGGTCCGGCTCGCCTGCGTCCCCGCCCGGCGCGGCGGTGAGGACCTGCTGCGGCGTTTGTTTGAGCCGCTGGGCTACCGCATCGAGGCGGCCCGGCACGGGCTCGACGACACCCGTCCCGACTGGGGCGAAAGCCCGTACTTCGACTTGAAACTCAGCGGCGAAGTTACGCTGCGGGATGCGCTGAGCCATCTTTATGTGCTGCTCCCGGTGCTCGACAACGACAAACACTACTGGGTCGGCCGCGACGAGCTGGAGAAGCTGCTCAGCAAGGGCGAGCGTTGGCTTAAGGGCCACCCGGAGAAGCAGCTCATCACGAATCGGTATCTCCGTTACACCAGCAGGCTCACGCGTGAAGCCCTGTCGCGGCTGGTTGATGAGGAGTCCGACCCGGACGCCGAGGCCGAAGCGCATGACAAGGAAGAAGAGACGGTCGAAGAGCGCATCAGCCTCCACGAGCAACGCCATGCGGCCGTCATCGCGGCGTTGAAAGCCTCCGGCGCCAGGCGTGTGCTTGACCTGGGCTGCGCGCAGGGAGCGTTGTTGCGTCGGCTGATGCAGGAAAAGCAGTTCGAGGCTATCGTCGGCCTGGACGTGTCGCTGCGGTCGCTCGACGCCGCGGAAGACCGGTTGCGGCTCGACCGGCTCCCGGCCGCCCAGCGCGAGCGCATCACGCTGATGCACGGCTCGCTCATGTACCGGGACCGCCGCATCCAGGGCTACGACGCCGCGGCCGTGGTCGAGGTGATCGAGCACCTCGACCCGCCGCGCCTGGCGGCCCTGGAACGCGTCGTGTTCGAGTTCGCCCGCCCCGGCGCCGTGGTGCTGACCACGCCCAACGTGGAATACAACGTCCGCTTCGAGACCCTGCCCGCCGGGCGATACCGTCACCGGGACCACCGCTTCGAGTGGACCCGCGAGCAGTTCAAGGCGTGGGCCGGCCAAGTGTGTGAGCGGTTCGGCTACGGCGTGCGCTTCCTGACCGTGGGGCCGGAAGACCCCGAGGTGGGCGGCCCCACGCAGATGGCGGTGTTCGAGGTCCGGCCTGACGCGGACCGCCCCGGCGTGCGAGAAGCCCCATGACCGTCACGATCCCCGAGCTTTCATTGGTGGTGTTCATCGGCGCCTCCGGCTCCGGCAAGTCGTCGTTCGGCCGGAAACACTTCGGGCGGTTCGAGGTGGTGTCGTCGGACTTCTGCCGCGGCCTGGTCGCGGACGATGAGAACGATCAGGCCGCGTCCGCCCCCGCGTTCGACCTGTTGTATGAGATCGTGGGCAAGCGCCTGACGCTTGGGCGGCTCACGGCGATCGACGCCACGAATGTCCGGCCGGAAGACCGCAAGCGCCTGGTCCTGCTCGCGCGCGAACACCACGTCCTGCCGGTCGCCCTCGTGTTCGATCTCCCCGAGCAGGTGTGCCACGACCGCAACCAGACCCGGCCGGACCGCGACTTCGGGCCGCACGTCGTCCGCGGCCAACGCAAGGCGATGAAGCAGGGCCTGCGCGGGCTCAAGCGTGAAGGCTTCCGGTACGTCTACACCTTCAAGTCCGTGGAGGACGTGGACGCCGCGGTCGTGGAGCGGGCGCCGTTATGGAACAACCGCAAGGACGAACACGGGCCGTTCGACATCATCGGCGACGTGCACGGCTGCTACGACGAATGCGCCGCGCTTCTCAAGCAACTCGGCTATCGGCTCAATGAGGATGATCAGCGTGAGGACGGGCTGGGGATCACGGTCACCCCGCCCGCCGGCCGCCGGGCGGTGTTCGTGGGTGACCTGGTCGATCGCGGACCGGGCGTCGTCCGGGTGCTGCGCCTGGCGATGAGCATGGCGGCGGACGGCGTGGGCCTGTGCGTGCCGGGCAACCACGACGTGAAGCTGCTGCGGAAGCTCAACGGCCGCAACGTTCAGATCACCCACGGCCTGGACGCGACGCTGGAGCAGCTCGAGCCGGAGACGGACGCGTTCCGCGAACAGGTCCGCGATTTCATCGACGGCCTGGTGAGCCACTATGTCTTTGATGACGGCAACCTGGTCGTCGCCCACGCGGGCCTGAAGGAGTCGATGCAGGGCCGCGGGTCGGGGAAGGTCCGCGAGTTCTGCCTCTACGGAGAGACGACCGGCGAGACCGACGAGTTCGGGCTGCCGATCCGCTGCGACTGGGCCGCCGCCTACCGGGGCCGGGCCGCGGTGGTGTACGGGCACACGCCCGTGCCCGAAGCGGAGTGGGTCAACCACACCATCAACATCGACACCGGCTGCGTGTTCGGCGGCAAGCTGACCGCCCTGCGCTACCCCGAGCGTGAGCTGGTCTCGGTTCAAGCCAGCGACGTCTACGCCGAGCCGGCGCGCCCGTTCCTGCAAGAGCGTGAGCAGGATGGACGGCTCAGCACGCAGCAGCGGCTGGATGACGTGCTCGACCTTGAGGACGTGTTTGGCAAGCGGGTCATCGAGACCCGCCTCCAGCGGTCGATCGTCATCCGGGAGCACCACGCGGCCGCCGCCCTCGAGGTGATGAGCCGGTTCGCCGCCAATCCCAAGTGGCTCATCTATCTGCCGCCCACCATGTCGCCCTGCGAAACCAGCCGGTTGGACGGGCTGCTGGAGCATCCGAGCGAGGCCTTCGCGTATTACCGCAACCAGGGCGTCGCCCGGGTCGTCTGTCAGCAGAAACACATGGGCTCGCGCGCGGTGGCTATCGTCTGCCGCGATCCAGACGTCCCGCGCACCCGTTTCGGCGTGGACGAGGACGGCGTCGGCGTCATCTACACCCGCACCGGCCGGAGGTTCTTCGACGACCGCGAACGGGAACAGCGCCTGCTGGAGCGGCTGCAGACCGCGGCGACGGACGCCGGGCTCTGGGACGAGCTGGAGACGGACTGGCTGTGCCTGGACTGTGAGCTGATGCCATGGTCGGCCAAGGCCCAGGAGCTGCTCCGTACGCAATATGCGGCCGTGGGGTCGGCGGGGAAAAACGCCCTGGCCGAGGCGGCCGCGGTGTTGCAGAAGGCCGCCGAACGGACGCCCGAGGCGGCGGGCCTGCTTCAGGACTACACGGGCCGGGCGGCCGACGTGGACCATTACATCTCCGCCTATCAACGGTACTGCTGGCCGGTCGGTTCGATTGATGACCTGCGGCTGGCGCCGTTCCATCTCCTCGCCAGCGAAAAGCAGGCGCATACCCGCCAGGACCACGCTTGGCACATGCAACAGTGCCATCGCCTCGCGGGCGGTTGCGACGCAACGATCATCGCCACCGATTGCCTCACGGTTGACCTCACCGATGAGCGGAGCATGGCCGAGGGCGTGCGCTGGTGGGAGGCTTACACCGGGCAGGGCGGCGAGGGGATGGTCGTGAAGCCTCTCGAATTCGTGGCCCGCGGCGGCCGTGGGTTGATCCAGCCGGCGGTCAAGTGCCGGGGGCGCGAATACCTGCGGATCATCTATGGACCGCAGTACGCCCGTCCGGAGCATCTGGAGCGGCTGCGGAGCCGGGGCCTCGGCCGCAAGCGTTCACTCGCCCTGCGTGAGTTCGCCCTCGGCGTTGAATCGCTGGAGCGGTTCGTTCGTCGAGAGCCGCTGCGCCGGGTTCACGAGTGCGTGTTTGCGGTGCTGGCCCTGGAAAGTGAGCCGGTCGACCCCCGGCTTTAGTGTCCAGTCAGCGCTGAACGGCGTGTTGATGGTGTTGTGATTTCCGTGTTGGGCGTGGTTTCTGCATGACAGCGACGACCGCCCCGCTATCGATCCGATCGTCAATAACTGTGATTTCAGCGGCGAATCGGCCATCGTGACCTGGTTTACACCCATTTCTTAGACTTTTTTTACATTGCGTGTCCAAGTTTCTGTCTGAATGTCGTGTTTAGTAGATAGATAGTCGTAAAAAGATGCAGTAGATAGATGACGTAGTAGATAGACCGAAAAAGTACGCCACCACCCTCCCCCCCCTCCAGCCGTCGGTCCAAGCTTTTAGCTGGCCGGCGGCTGGTATTTTTTATTTCTCTTTGCGCCTCGGCCGACGATGTGAACCCTGCTCAGATACGCGCGGCATCCACATCAGGGAAACCACATGATCCGGTCCGCGTCGCGGCTGAAAACATATGAATGACGCAGGAACCGTGTGTCGCAGATGTCCACGCGACCCCGCCCGGGGCGCTGCGCGGCCATCGACCCTCCGTTATTGCGTCATTCAGAGCCGATCGGCGGCGATGGACGCCAGCTCGCTGCGTTCGCTCTTGGCCAGGGTGATGTGGCCGATGGGGGCTTGGCCCTTGAGGCGTTCGATCATGTAGCTCATGCCGTTGGAGGACGCGTCGAGGTAGGGGTTATCGATCTGGCCGATGTCGCCGGTGAGGACGATCTTGGTGCCCTCGCCGACGCGGGAGACGATGGTCTTGACCTCGTGGGGGGTGAGGTTCTGGGCCTCGTCGACGATCATGAACTGGTGGGGGATGGACCGGCCGCGGATGTAGGTGAGCGGCTCGAGGACGAGCTGGCCGGAGCTCATCATGGAGTTGATGCGCTGCTCGACGGGCTTGGAGTCGGCGTGCTGGGTGCCGGCGCCGCGGGTGGAGAGCAGGTAGGTGAGGTTGTCGAAGATCGGCTGCATCCATGCGGAGAGCTTTTCGTCCTTGTCGCCGGGCAGGTAGCCGATGTCGCGGCCCATGGGCATGATGGGCCGGGCGACCAGGAGCTTGTCGTAGCGTTGTTCGGTGAAGACCTTGGTCATGCCGGCGGCGATGGCGAGGAGGGTCTTGCCGGTGCCCGCCGAGCCGAGCAGGGAGGCGAGCTTGATCTCGTCGTCGAGCAGCAGGTCGAGGGCCATGGTCTGCAGGACATTACGGGCCATGATGCCGAAGGTGGGCTTGCGTGGGCCGTGGATGGGGATGACGTGATCGGTGTCCGCCAGCCGGCGGCCGAGGCCGGTGTGCGAGTCGTCCATGTTGTCGCGGAGCTGGACGAACTGGTTGGCGTGGAGCTCGATGGCCTGCTCTTCGCCATCGGGCGTGGTCTGGACGAGGTAGGGCGCCAGCTCGGCGACCTCGAGTTGTTTCTCTTCGTAGAGCGAATCGATGATCTCGCCGGGGGTCTCGACGGTGACGTGGCCGGTGTAGAGCCGGTCGGAGTCGACCTTCTGGGCCTCGAAGTCCTCGGCGGGGATGCCCAGGGCGTCGGACTTGAGGCGGACGTTGATGTCCTTGGTGATGAGCACGGCGTGCTTGCCGCTCTGCTGGAGGTGCCAGGCGACGCCGATGATGCGGTTGTCGGCGGTGTCGGCGGCAAGCCAGACGGGCCGCTGCTCGTTGGAGAACTCGACGCGGATGGTCCCGCCGTGGCCGTTCCACTTGACGCCGTCCTTGAGCGCGCCTTTTTCGCGGAGCCGGTCGAGCTGCCGGCTGACCTCGCGGGCGTTGCGGCCCACGTCGTCATTCTCCTTCTTGAACCGGTCGAGCTCCTCGAGCACCGCGAAGGGGATCACCACCTCGTTGTCGTCGAACATGAACAGCGACGCCGCGTTGTGCAGCAGCACGTTGGTGTCGAGCACGAAGTATTTGACCTTGCTGGCCCCGCTGACTTTTTCACGCGGCGGCACGGCGGGTTGAGACTCGGAGGAAAGGTCCGAAACGCTGGGCCCAAGGGCCTCGGTCATGCTGTTCATCACCTTTATTTTATCGTCCATCCGGGGCGTCCGCCTGCACTGCTCATCAAATCATGACAGCGGAAAATCGGCGTCCTCCGGGCCGCCCGCGACCCCCTCAAACACCCGGTATCGGCTGGTTTCGGTCACCACGCCGACCTCGAAACCGGCCCGCTTCAAGGCCTTGGCGTAGCCGAGGAACCGATTGGCGACGATCACCAGCCGTCCGCCCGGCGCCAGCCGGCCTGACGCGTCGCGGATCAGGTTTTCGGCCATCGCGGTGTCGCGGTCCCGGCCCTGATGGAACGCCGGGTTGGTCACGATCAGGTCGTACGCCCGCCCGTCCTCTCGCCGCAGACCGTCGCACGCGGCGACCTCCACGCGGTCGTCCAGCCGGTTGAACGCGACGTTGCCACGCGCGCACGCCAGCGCGATCAGGTCGATATCGCTCATCAGCACCCGCGCCCCCGCCTGGGCCGCCCACAGGCCGATGACCCCGCAGCCGCAGCCCACGTCCCACACGCTCTCACCGTCGGCGATCTCCAAATGCTCCAGCAGCAGGGCGGTCCCCTCGTCCAGCCCGTCCCAGGAGAACACGCCCGGACGTGTGCGGAACGTCAGGAGGCCGGCGGGCGAGTCGATCGTGAACTCGCCGAACGTCCCGTTCGCCACCCCGGGCTCGCCGGCCCAGGCCGGCGCGTCGGTCGCGGCGTTGTCCTTGACGCACCGCGCCACGCGCTGGTGCGACTTGTAGCCCATCACCTCCGCGTTGCCGAACAGCGATCGCGCGTCGTTGATGACCGACTTGGCGCCCATTTTCGAGGGCCCCGCCAGGTACAAGGCCCCGCCGTCGCGCAGCGCGGTCCACGCCGACGCCAGCAGCGCACGGGACAGGTAGCGCCCTTTGGGGATGGACATCAGCACGAGGTCGGTCGGCCGGTCCGGCAGGGCGAACGCCGCGCCGCTCGCCTCGGCGTTGGGGGTGTCTTCCAGCAGGGCCTGCGCGGCGGTCAGCTCGCGCCAGTCGCGCGTCAAAGAGACGACCCAGCCCGCGGGGACCCGCGCGGCGACCGCCTCGGCCAGTTGGCCCGCGCCGCCCTCGAGCACCTGGACGCCGGCGTCGGCGGGGAACTCCGCCGACTCGGCCAGGAGCCGATGGGCCGGGTGCGACAACGCCTGAGTGGTCATGGGTGGGGCCCTCCCGATGCGGCGGACAACGCGATGGAACAATCCGGCGGGTGCGGCGATCTCGTGATCCGGGAACCGTGCGTCTGATCGTCTGATCTGACAAACCTAGTCTATCTTATGGCGGGCTTTGGGAGCGGTTCTGCACGCTCAGCGACAGCCCGGCCCGGCGGGCCGGCGCTAAACGGTATACCGTTGGAACGCTACACTTGATTTCTGTCCGTTGGATGGAGTCGCGTTTCACCCCTGACGCCGTGCCGCATGAACGTCCCAACATCCTGCTGATCCATTCCGATCAGCACCGTTACGATTGCCTGGCCCATCACGGCCATGGGCAACTGCGGACGCCGCACCTGACCCGCCTGGCCGCTGAGGGGGTGGACTTCACCCACGCGTTCACCCCCACGCCCATCTGCAGCCCGGCGCGGGCCAGCCTGCTGACCGGGCGCTGGCCCACCCAGCACGGCTGCCTCACGATCCCTTCGGTCGACGCCTATCGTCCTGCCGACGCGGACGGCCCGATCCTCTGGACCCTGCTGCACGAAGCGGGCTACCGGCAGGCCCACATCGGCAAGTTCCATGGCGAAACGCCCGGCCCGCCGACCGACTACGGCGTCGATCGGTACGCCCGGGAGGAGCAGGATTACGCGGCCTGGCGCCGATCGCAGGGGATGCCCCCGCGCCCGCGTCATAACGGCTGGTTCGGCGAGGCCGACCCCACCACCTCGCCCCCGCAGAGCCGCCTCGCCTGGGGCGCCCGGCTCGCCGTCGACGCGATGACGGACTTCTCGGCCGAGGGCAAGCCGTTTTTCGTCCGCTGGGACCCCTCGGAGCCGCACCTGCCGAACGTGATCCCGGACCAGATCGCGGGCTGGTACCCGCCGGAAACGATCGAGCCCTGGCCGAGCTTCCCCGATCCGCTGAAGGACAAGCCGTTCATCCAGCGGCAGCAGCGGCGGACCTGGGGCGTGGAGGGCTGGACGTGGGAGCAATGGGCGCCCGTGGTTAGCCGATACCTCGCGGAAATCACGTTGATGGACCAGTCCATCGCGACGCTCCTGGAGGCGCTCGACCGCCTGGGGCTGGCCGAGAACACCTTGGTGATCTACAGCACGGACCACGGCGACCTGTGCGGGGGCCACGGCATGATGGACAAGCACTTCATGATGTACGACGAGGTGTTGCGCGTGCCGTTGGTGATGCGCTGGCCGGGCGTCCTGCCGGCGGGCGGGGTGTGCGACGCGTTTGTCAGCCACGAGCTGGACCTGGCGTCGACGATCTGCCGCGCCGCCGGCGTCGCTGCGCCCGATGGGTTCGAGGGGGCGGACCTGCTGCCGATCGCCCGCGGGGACCGGCCCGGGCCGCGTCAGGACATCTACAGCCAGTACTTCGGCTGCCAGTTCGGCCTCTACAGCACGCGGATGGTGCGGGACCGCTGTTGGAAGTACGTCTGGAACGCCGCGGCGCAGGACGAGCTGTATGACCTCGACGCCGACCCCGCCGAGCTGACCAACCGCATCGACGACCCCGCGGCCGGGGGCGAGCTGGCGCGCCTGCGCCATCGCATGATCGAGTGGTGCGAGTCGATCGACGACCCGCTGCTCAACCCGTTCACCCGCCCGCAGCTCGACCAGCCCGGCGTCAAGCTGGGGTTCGCTGACCCATCCTGATCGTTTTATCCACTGTTGAGACAATGGAATAAGGGCATTTGTGCCGTGAAATGAAATTTTTCATCTTTCTATTGATTATTTTCACGGGTTTGTTATTTTATTAATTGGATTCTACATGGGCGGGGGTGTCTCCCGCCCGGATAGGTGAGTCTCTCATGTCAAGCCGGCCGACGTCGATCTCGATTTCTGATGTGGCCCGTCACGCCGAGGTGTCGATCGGGACGGTGTCGCGGGTGATGAACCGTCACCCCTCGGTGACGGCGGACCTGCGTCGGCGGGTGATGCACAGCAGCCGGACGCTGGGGTTTATCCCAAAGGTCGCTCACCGCTGCGTCGCCGTGGTGACGGGCCGCAACAGCCCCGCTTTGCCGGTGGGCTATGTCAGCGCCGTGACGTCGATGGTCGCCCGGATGCTGTCGGCCAGGCGGTACCTGGTCGAGCTGATCGACGTGGAGAACCTCGAACTCGCCTACGAGACGCACCTCGACGGCGCGGTCGGCGTGGTGTTTGACGACCGGCTGGCCCGGCTGCGGTCGATCCCCAACCTCCCGCTGGTGACCATCAACAAGCCGCTGCACGACCGGGGCATCCACAGCGTGTACGCCGACCATTACCAGCAGGGCGTGCTCGCGGCCGAGCACCTGATCCGGCACGGCCACCGCAAGATCGCGTTCCTCGCCATCGAGCCCGACGAATGGGGCAGCCGGCAGCGCAGACAGGGCTACGAAGATGCGCTGCGCCGCGCCGGCCTGCCGGTCGACGGGTCGCTCATCCGCTACACCCTTGAAACCCCCGCCTACGACGTGCTGGCGCGCTGGCTCCAGCGCGGCGTGACGGCGCTGCTGAACTTCAGCGAAGACTCCAGCCTCGAGGTGTTGCACATCCTCAGCAACGTGCTGGGCAAGGTCATCGGCCGGGACATCTCGACCGTGACCCTCGAAGACCTGCCGATCTATCAATACTTCACCCCGCCCCAGACCGTCGTGCGTCAGCCGCTGGAGTCGCTGGCCGAGTTGGCGGTCGAACACGTGACGTCGTTCATCGAGAACGGATCGCCCGCGGAGACCGTCGACCGCTGCCTGCCGACCGAGTTGGTCGAGCGCGACTCGGTGGCGACGCTGGACGTTCCCGATGGAGTTGGTTCTCGCCCCTGATCCCGCCGTCTCGGCGGCTTCGTTTCACCGCTTTTTGGCCTCGGAGGATTCAAGATGATCAAGATGACAGGCTTACTCATGACCGGCCCGGCCCTGCTGCTGACGGGGGCCCTGCACGCGGCGGTCATCGACGACATGGACAACACCGATCGCTTCAGCGAAGTGTTCGGCGCCGCGTCGGTCGTCGACAACGCCGACGGCACGGTCACCCTGACCAAGACCAACGGCTTCGAGCAGGACTCGGGCGCCGTCTGGACCGGCGAGGCGGGCGGGAAGATCGCCCTGACCGACAGCCAGGTCACGATCACGCCCTACGCGCCGGCGGACAACGACTTCATCAACGTGACCGCCATTTATTTCAACGCGGCCGACGCGTTTGTCGGCCAGTCCCTGGTCCTGACGGACACGAACCAGGAGACGCCGATCGTCTTCGATGCCGCCGCCGGCGCGCCCGACGGGGCGGTGTCGTACGTGCTGCAGGTCCGCGTCCTGCCGTTCGCGGAGGCGGACGCGTCGTTCACGTTCGACCAGATCGCCGCCGCCCCCATCCCCGAGCCGGCGTCGCTGATGCTGACCGGGATCGGCGCCCTGTGCGTGCTGTACCGGTCGGGCCGATAGATGCCGTCGAGTCCGGCGTCGTCGACCGGTTGCGTCCTATGATTCGTCACCGCCTTGCATCGGAGTTCCCATGCCTGCCCGGAATCGCCAAGGTTTTACGTTAATCGAATTGCTGGTGGTCATTTCGATCATCGCGCTTCTGATCAGCGTGCTGCTGCCCGCGCTCGGCGCGGCCCGCGCCTCGGCCCGCCAGATCCAGTGCGGCTCGAACGTGCGGCAGATCATACTGGCCCACGTCGCGTACACCGTGGATGACAACGGCGAGCTGGTCCCCAAGACCAGCGGACCGCCTTCCCGGTACGGGTTCAACGACTGGTCGGGCATCCTCGCCGAGCTGGGTTACGTCGGCAGCCTCGACGTGTATACCTGCCCCGAAGACGACATCCAGCGCAGCACCGTAACTCCGTTCGATGAATTCACGCCGCGTAGTTATGGCGTCAATGATATGAGGTTTAACGAGGGCTCTCTTCGCACCGACGGTTATCGTTTCCCATGGCCTGAATATACGAATCTGAATACGCCACATCCGGATGATTTTGTGGCGCGGATCGAAGACATCCCCGTCCATGTTTTTGTCATTGGCGAAAACTACGGTTACCCCGGTATTCAGGCTGATCCGACGAATCGAGCGTACGTGACAGTGCCGGAGATGGAATCTTTGTTCTTTACCGCCGCGAATCTGCACCAGGGCCAGGGCGGCAATTACGGCTTCTCCGACGGTCATGTCGAGTTCCTGGGTTTCGATGTGGTCGACGCGTTCCAGGCGGACACGTTTTACGGCGACAACATCAACGACCGCTGGAAGTGGCTCGGCCCATGACGCGCTTGAACCGCATCCTTCTCTGCGTGATGCTGTTGGCCGTCCCCCCGGCGTGCCGGGCCGCGGGCCCCGAAGGGCCGCGGGCGGAGAACGACCCGATGGAAGCCGACGCCCCGCGTCCCGATGACCGCGTTTCCGTGGAGGCGGATGCGAGCGCTTCGCATCCCTGGAACCTCGGCGGCGAGCCGCCGTATCTCGCGGCGCATTACATGCCGTGGTTCGAGGTGTTTCCCGATGGCGAGCCGGGCCGGCGGAGCTGGCGTCACTGGAAGTGGGACGGCCCGGGCCCGCGGCGCGACCCGGAGACGCAGACCACGCTCGGCCGGCGGGACATTTCGTCGGTGTTTTACCCGTTGATCGGGCCGTACAACAGCCGCGACCCGCGTGTGATCCGGTATCACCTGGAGACCGCGCGCAACGCCGGGATCAGCGTGATGGTGGTGATCTGGTACGGCCCGGGCGCCGACGACTCGGACCGCCTGATGCCGGCGTTGCTCGACGAGGCCGAGCGCGCGGGCGTGAAGATCGCGGTCTGCTACGAGGAGAAGATCAACTGGCCGCCGTACCGATCGCCCGCGTCGCGGGACGACATCGTGCGGTCCGCGACGCAGGACCTGGGCTACCTGCTCTCCGAGTACGGCTCGCACCCGGCTTACCTGCGGCACGGCGATCGGCCGGCGGTGTTTCAGTTCAACTATTGGGGCGAGGATGAACTGGGCCCGCGCACGCTGACCGCGGACGACTGGCGGGCGATCCTCGACGCGCTGCCGCGGGCGCCTTATCTCTGCCGGCAGAACCTCGACCGCCCCGAGCTGCACCCTCCGCTCGACGCCGCGTTCATGTGGGTCAAGCCCGATCCGGTCTGGGTTCAGGACTTCGCGCACTTCCGCGGGATCGCGGGTGAGTTGGGCGCCCAGCAGCGGCTTGATTTCTTCATGCCGTTTGTGTCGCCCGGCTTTGACGACACCGGCGTGTGGGGCTGGGGCGGCGGGCCGCGGAAGCTGGAGCGCAACGGCCTGGCGTTCCTCGAACAGACCATGGCGCAGGCCCAGACGGTCGAGGCGCCGCTGATCCAGATCGTGACGTGGAACGATTGGGCCGAGGGCACCGTGGTCGAGCCGAGCCTGGAGCACGGGTTTGAATACCTCGATGCGATCGAGACGTGGTGGGGCGCCCGGACCGGCCGGCCGGTTGATCTGGCGGATAACCGTGAGCCTTACCTTCGGCTGCGTGAGGAGGCGGCTTCGTTGCAGACCACGGAGCTGTTCCCGTCGGCGGATGTGGATTAACTGTTTGGGGAAGCCCAGGGATTGCAATCCCTGGGCTTCGGCTTCGGTCACGTTGCGTCAACGGCGGGCTGCTTGGGCACCGCGACGATGTCGAGCGAGATGGTGCTCAGCGAGCTTGCTTCGGTTTCGCTGCTGCGCTTGGTGAAGAAGCCCTTGACCACGCCTTGGGAGTAGGACATCGACAGCTTCAGCTCGATGCTCATCTTGGGGATCGTGTAGTGGTGGGGCAGGGCGTTGGCGGTGGTCGTCATCTGTTGCTGAAGCTGGACCGCGGATTTGGCGCAGGCCTCGGTCATCCGGGTGAGCAGCTGATCGACGCGCATCTCGTTTTCGGTGACGGCCACGGCTACTCCTCTTCGACAGCTTCAAGGATCACGGGCAGGGTGAGGGCGGTCGAGCTCGCGGGCGGGTCGACGCTGGACGCGAAAATGCTCAGCGACTCGGCGGCGGAGGTGTCGATGCCCAGCTCGAACGCGTCGTTGCCGGCGACGAGCTGCGACAGGGCGGGGTCGATCACGAAGTCCGCCAGCCCGGCGTTGTCGCCGGACCCGACGGTGGTCAGCTCCACCGGGTCGGCGGCCTGCCCGTCGGCGATGACGTGGACCTGGATGGTCTTGCGTCCCAACGGCGCGATGGCCGCCTGCTCGCCGCGCCCGGTCGGCCCGATGAGCATGGCCCGCAGCAACAGCAGGCCCGGCTCCTGGTTCAGCGGGTCGCGATCCGACAGGGTCAGCGTCGTCTCCGCCACCGGCTCCAGCGGCTTGGCCTCGACGCGGAACCGGACCGTGGAGCGGTCCTCGGGCGGGGCGTTGAAGTCGACCTCGACGTAATCCGCCTGCGTGTCGTCGGTCGTGGCGGGGCGGAACCCGGCGTTCAGCTCCAGGTCGAGGCCGTCGACCAGGTAGAGCGTCTTCTCGCCGGTGGCGAACGCGGCGTCGGACCGGCTGACCTCCCGGGCGCTGCGCGTGGCCCGGGCGAGGGTCTTCTGAAACGCCACGAGCACCTCGTCGAGCGTGACCGGCCGCTCGGCGGTGTCGACCTGCCGCACGCGCCTGCGCGTCACTTGTTTCCGACGGATCTTCTTTCCCATGGCGTACCCCGCGCGGACTCACCGCGGACCTGTCGGCAACGTTACTCGGTGGGCTGGGGCGGGGTGACCGCCACCTGGAGTTTGATCCGCGACGAGGCTTCCTCGCTGAAGTTGTAGGTGCGCGCGTAGGACGCGTTGACGCTGAAGCCGTAGATCCCCCCGCCCGCGCTGGCCTGGAACTCCGAGCCCTTAGCGAGGTTCACCGCGATCGCCAACTCGATCTCGGCCGAGTTGATGACCATCCGCGACTCGTCGCCCTGGTTGGCGATCAACGCCTTATTCGCGTTCGCCACCGCCATGCCCAGGCCTTCCAGCAGCTGCGGCAACGGCTTGGCGACCAACGCTTCGGATGCTTCACTGGCCATAACGACCCCCTTGTCTTGATGGTTCAACCGGAGGCGTGGACGCCACGCCCAACCGATCCATTTCGTGATCAGACGGTAAACCCCGATGGCCCGTCTCCTTGTGTGTCCGACAAGATATAGGAAAACGCGCGGCCCGCACAGAGAATTTAACCGAGCTTCGTGGGATTGGCGTCAGAAAGGTGCGTGAAAAACGCGTGTGATGCGGATGGAGGTTAGCTTAGCCGGGCCGCTACGCGGCCCTGGACCAGGCGGGCGTAGCCCGCCGGCTAAGGCGATGATTTGATATCAGACGCCCTTCTCGGCGGGGCTGACCAGCGGGGCGTTCCAGCGGTGGATGGCGGGGGCGTCGTGGTCGTGGCCCAGGATGTTGAGGGTGGCGGTGTCGAGGGTGAAGTGCTGGCCGGCGGTGGGGGGGAAGCGGAGGAAGCGGGCGGCGAGGACGCGCAGGTAGTGGCCGTGGGCGAAGAGGATGGCTTCGCCGGACGCGGCGCGCACGCGTTCGAGGACGCGGTCGGCTCGCCGGCCGACGTCGTCGGCGGTCTCGCCGCCCGGGCAGGGGTGGGTGAAGACGGACCAGCCGGGGACGGTCTGCTGGATCTGCGGGGTGGTGACGCCCTCGTATTCGCCGTAGTCCCATTCCATCAGGTCGTCGTCGGGCTGGGCCTGATCCCCCAGGCCGGCCAGCTCACAGGTGCGTCGGGCGCGTTGGAGGGGGCTGGTGAGCACGAGGGCGAACCGGCGTCGGGCGAGGATCGGGGCGAGGCGTGAGGCCTTGGTCTCGCCATCGGGGGTCAGCGGCAGGTCGGTCCGGCCGGTGTGCTGACCCGATTTGCTCCACTCGGTCTGCCCGTGTCGGACCAGCCAGAGGTTGTGCCGCGGGGCGGTCATGCGGAGAGGATAACGCGCGACCGCTATGCTATGGGCCTTTATATCTCCGGAGACCACCGCATGGCCAAGACACGCCGAGATCATCAGGACCTCCGTATCGGCACGATGGCGGGCAAGGGCGACCGCACCGCCGAGTACATCGCCGCGATCCTGCCCCACGGGTTCGAGTGCTTTCAGATCAACTTCTGGCAGGAGTTGCCCGGCAAAAGCCTCAAAACCATCGCCGCTGAGGTGAGCGCGGTGTTGGACAATCACTACGAACTCACCGGCGAGCGCGCGGTCGTGAGCTCGCTGGGCATGTTCGGCAACCCGCTGGAGAATAAGGGGCAGGTGGCGATGTGGCGCAAGTGCATCGACGCGTGCGAGGCGTTCGGCTGCGATTTGGTGTGCGGCTGGCCGGGGGCGCTGGAGGACCGGCCGGTGCCCGAGTCGATGAAGGCGTACAAAAAGACCTGGGCCCCGCTGGCCCGGCGCGCCGCCGACCGGGGCGTGCGGATCGCGTTCGAGAACTGCGACATGGGCGGCGACTGGAAACGGCCGCGGTTCAACATCGCTCACGCCCCCGCCGCGTGGGACATGATGTTCGACATCCTCCCCGCCGACAACATCGGCCTCGAGTGGGAGCCGTGCCATCAGATGAACTCGCTGATCGACCCGATCCCGAACCTGAAGCAATACATCGACAAGGTCTTCCACATCCATGGCAAGGACGCCACCGTCCACTGGGACGTGATCCGCACCAAGGGGATCCGCGGCGGCGAGCCGGTGGTCCACCACCGCACGCCGGGCTTCGGCGACACCAACTGGACCGATGTGATCTCGATCCTCCGGCAGCACGGCTACCGCGGGTGCATCGACATCGAGGGCTGGCACGACCCGGTGTATCGCGGCGACCTGGAAATGACGGGCCAGGTGCATGCGCTGAACTACCTCAAGCGGTGCCGCGGCGGCGCGTACACGCCCGACCCGAAAGGGTTTTGACCAGCACGACGACGCATCGGCGGCGGCCCGACCGCCTTTTTGAGGCCGAACCCCGGCGGGACACAACCCAAGCTGCCCCGGAAGACAGCTTGGGTGGAGGGTGTCCGGGCATGGTTTGTCGATGGTGGCCGCGCCTCGAGGTCCGGGCGGACACACCGGAATCGGGATTCGCCAATAGCGGTACGTGGATCCCGAGCCGATCTTGCGCGCCGCGGGTAATTTTTCGGGGCGATTAAGGGTTGTTCCGACCCGGGGATACCGCTAGATTCGAGATTCGATGTTTTTGGCCGGGTGAGAGGCCGTGTGATGGCTCGGATGCAACCCGTCGATTTCCCGACTACCCATTGGTCGCTGGTCGATCGGGCGGCGGCGACGCGCGGGGGACGCGACGCGTTGGGGGAATTGCTGACCCGATACGCCCCGGCGCTCCGCGCGTACCTGGTGCGCTCCCATCGCCTCCAGCCGGACGAAGCGGATGACCTGTTGCAGGAATTTATCCTGCAGAAAGCGGTCCGTGATAATCTGATGACGCACGCCGACCGTCGGCGCGGGCGTTTCCGGACGTTTCTGTTGACGGTGCTGGATAATTTTTACGTCAGCCATCTCAGGCGTCAGCACGCCCAGCGCCGCGCGCCCAGCCGGCCCCTGGTGTCTCTGTCGCAAACCGAATATGACGCGGCTTCGTCCGCGCCGGAGGGGCGATCATCTTTTGATGTGGAGTGGGGCCGAGCGGTGATCGACCGGGCGTTGGACCTGATGGAGGCCGAGTGCGCGTCCTCGGACCGGCCGGACCTGTGGGGGGTCTTCGTAGCCCGCGTGGTGGATCCTATCCTCAACGGTCGTGAACCGATCCCCTACGATCAGCTCGTGGCCGAGTTCGGCTACCCCACCCCTTCGACGGCGTCCAACGCGCTGGTGACCAGCAAGCGGATGTTCGCCCGTCTATTGCGTTGCGTGGTTGGAGAATACGCCCGCGACGATGAGGAGATCGAGGAGGAGATCCTGCTGCTGCGTAAGATTCTCTCGACCCCCAGCGCATGATCGGCCGACGCGCTGCGTAACTATCCACAGACGGCGGCATACTGGGGTCGCCGCTCCGGACGCGGAACACACAACAACGATCAGGGCATTACCGTGAGCATTAACCTCATTGACGCCGAACCGGGACAGCTCGCTCAAATACTCGACGTCGGCTCCAAGCCGTCTCAGATGTGGACGGACTCCGAACTGGGCCTGATGCTGAATCATCAGCTCGACGCGCCGTTGTTTATGGACCTGTCCGGCGTCCCGCGGATGGAGGGCGCCTCATCCGCCGGCGCCTGCGACGATCCGTCATTCCGGACGCTGCGATTCGCGGACGTGTTCTTCGACCAGGGGTCGGTCGAGGTCCTGCGGCTGATCAAGGACTACGCCAAAGGCAGCATGATCGGGAAAGCCGATGAGGCGCTTCCGGAATCGATCGGACTGATGTTGTATTACCTCGCCATTGCCGCGGCTTTGGTGCAGCACGGCGTGAAGATCACCCAGCTCAGCGATAAGGAACTGGCCGAGGGCCTGACGTGGGCGAGCGATCAGTCCTGGGCGTCGAAGCCGGCCCACGCGCTTCTGGAAAACGGGCGGCGGAGCCTGGACCGGGAAGCGCGGGCCCGATGACGCCGCGTTTCAGGGCCGGAGGGGGGAATCTCGAGACTCTGCGGTTAGAATAGCGGCGTCGGTCAGGCCTCTGGCCGGCCGGGTTTTCTGTCGTCCCGAGAGCGATCTTGCCCCCATCCGAACCGCCCGACAAGCCGCCCGGGGACGCGTCGCCGCCGGTCAGCATCGTCGGTGATGGACCGGTTGGGCCGTCGGACGAGCCGGTCCCTCGCATCGACGGCTACCGGGTCCTCGACGCCCTGGGGCAGGGGGGGATGGGCGCTGTCTGGCGGGCGATCCAGTTGTCGTCGGGCCGGGTGGTCGCGCTGAAGCTGATGCGCGGCAGCGCGTTCGGCTCGCCGCGCATGAAGCTGCGCTTCGAGCGCGAGGTTGAACTCCTCGCACGGATCGAGCACCCCCATATCGCCCGGCTTTACCAGGCGGCCGCCGACCAGCACACCGCCTATTACGCGATGGAGCTGATCGACGGCCGGCCGCTGGACGCTTACGTCGCCGACCAGAAACTCACGCCCCCGCAGGTCCTGGACCTCATGGAAAAGATCTGTCGCGCGGTCCATTTCGCCCACAGCCGGGGGGTGATCCACCGCGACCTCAAGCCGCACAACATCCTGGTTGACCGTGAGGGCGAACCGCACGTCCTCGACTTCGGCCTCGCGAAGGCGATCAGCGAGGAGGAGCGTAACGAGGGGCGTGAATCGGAGTTGACGATCGAGGGCGAGTTCGCCGGGACGCTGGCGTACATGTCGCCCGAGCAGGCCGCGGGCCGCGCCGAGGCGATCGACGCACGGACCGACGTGTTCAGCCTCGGGGTGCTCCTGTACCAGTTGTTGACGGGCGTGCTGCCGTTTGACCAGTCCGGCGGGTTTTACGAGGTGCAGCAACGCGTCATCCACGGCGACTTCAAACGCCCCCGGAGCGTCGCCGCTTCGATCTCGCGCGACCTCGAGGCGATCATCCTCAAAGCCCTCGCCCCGTCGCTTGATCACCGCTACGGGTCGGCCGGCGAACTGGCCGACGACCTGCAGGCGTTGCTCCGCGGCGACCCGATCCGGGCCCGCCGGCTGACCGTGACGTATCTCGTGGCCAACCGGATCGCCAAGCACCGGTTCGCCGCCGCGTTGTCCATCGTGCTGACGGCCCTGGCGATCTCCGGCATCACGGCTTCGTACATCGCGATCACCCACGAGCGCGACCGCGCTGCGCAGCTCGCCCACGAACGCAGCATCGCCCTGTACAACAACCAGATCCGCAGCGCCCGGCTCGCCCTGGAAAACGGCCGGGCCGTTGAGGCCCGTTCGATCCTCAACGATTGTGCGGTGGAGCTGCGCGGATGGGAATGGGCGCACCTCGATCAGCAGGCCGACTCCAGCCTGTTCACCGGCGTCGCCGAAGACGTGGTCCGGTCGGTCGGCTACGACGCGGGCCGGGGCCAGGTGACGGCGATCGACGACACGGGCGGCGTGTACGTCTGGGACCCGTCGCAGCCGGACGCGCCGCAGCGGTGGCGCCTGGGCGAGCCGGGCAAGACACGGTCCGCCATGACGCCCGACGCCGCGTTCGCGGCGGTCGGTCGGGAGGACGCCGTCGCTTTGTGGAGCCTGTCGGACCGTCAGCCGCGATGGACGCACGAGACATCCGCGCCGGTCCGCGAGGTGTTGATCGATGAAACCGGGTCGTTGATGGCCTGGCGCGGTCCGTCCGAGGCCGTCACGTTAGCGCGGATCACTGACGGCGACGCGGAAACCGTCACGATCACGCCGCCGGCGACGCCCGGCGCCATGGCCCTCACGCCGCACGGCCTCGCGTTTGTCGCCGGGCGCACGCTTTACTTCGCCCGGGAAGACGGATCGATGGTGACGCACCCCATCGATGATTCGCAACCCGCCCCCATTAACATCGGCGTGCAGACGGGCACGGGCCGGGTGACCTGGCTGGACGACAGTCAGCGGTTGTGGCTCTGGGACCCACGCCGCAACACCCATGAACCGCTCTTGACTCTCCCCGATTCGATGTCGCGCCCCCCGGCCCTGTCGGCCGCGGGCATGGCCGCGACGTGGAGCAACCGCCCGGCCATCCGCCTTTGGAACACAAAGAACGAACCGGCGGGGCTGCTCCACGGCCACACCGACGCTCCGAGCGGGGCGGTTTTTGACCGGACCGGTTCGCGGCTGCTCACCTGCTCCGGGCGCGATGTCAAGCTCTGGGCCGTCGACCCGATGACCACGGCCCCCGCCAAGCTGCCGATGGCGCCCGGCGACATCGGCGCCTCCCTGGCTTGGAGCCGTGATTCAGATCGGCTGCTGGCGTTGACCGCGACCTCTCAGGTCTGGGTCTGTGATGTGGCGGCGGGCGGCTTGAGCGTGTTGCTCAGCACGCCGGCCCAAGGCGCGACGCTGGTGCTCAGCGACGCGTCCAGCGGCCGTCCGATGGTCTGGCGACGCGACCCCGGCGCCTGGTCGGTCCTCGAGGCGGCCGATCCCGCCAGTGTGGCGTGGCCGACCGAGCTCAACGGCAAGCCGGTGGCGGGCGTCAGCGCCGACGGCCGATGGGTCGGCTTGTGGGCGGGGCCTGACCACGAAGTCGAGCTTTACCGGTCGGATGACTGGCAGCTTGACGGCCGGATCGTGCCCGCCATTACCGGCCGCCAGCCGGTCACCCTCTCCGGCTGCGGCCGCCGGCTCGCGCTGGTGACGACGGACCACCGGCTTCATGTCTACGAACGCGGCCGCTCGGCGCCCCTCCTCGACATCGCCGCGCCCCAGAAAGTCGCCAGCCCCATCATCGGGCTGAACGCCGACGGGTCCCGCCTCGCCATGGGCGGACGCAGCGTCCGCGTGATCGACGTCGCGACCGGCGATGAACTGCTCCAATTACAGTTGTCTCCCCGCGACGTCTACACCGCGGTCGCCTGGTCGCCCGACGGCGCCAGACTCGCGGCCGCCCGCGTCGGCGAACTGATCATCTGGGACACCCGCGCCCGCCGCGATGAGGCCGGGGCAACGCCGTGACGCGAAGCTTAGGGATTGCAATCCTTGGGCTTCTAACCGGTTAAGATGCCCGGTATGGCTGAGACGACGGATTGGCCGGCCCGGCCGGGGGGGTGCGGGCTGGAACTGGAGACGTTCGGGCGAGAAGCGGCGGTGGTCGGGCCGCCGCAGGGGTTGTGGCGGGGGTCGTTTTATACGGCGGCGGTCGGGCCGTTGATCTTTGCGGTCGCGGCGTGGATGCACTTCCGGCTGGGCGGGTACGGGGCGATGCACCCGGGGGTGGCGGTGTGGGTGTCGCTGATCGCCGCGGCGGGCCTGGCGCTGACGCTGCTGGCGGTGGACCTGGGCACGGCGGCGGTGCGCGTGGAGATCGATGACCGGGGCGTCACGATCAAGCGGCGGAGCGTGCTGCGGGGGTCGAGCCGGCGGATCGAGCGGGAAGACGCCGCGGCGGTCCGGGTGGGGGAAACCTGGTTCACAGCGGGGAACCGGCCGGTGCATCGTCTCGAACTGACGACCCGTTCGGGCAAGACCTACGCCATGTTGACCGGCCGGCCGGAGGCGGACCTGCAATGGGCGGCGGCGGTGGCGGCGAAGGGGCTGGGGCTGGATAAAAACAGGAGATGAGAAAAGCAGGAGCCGCAGGGACCGGCTACATCTGCGCCGGTTCCTGCGGTTCCTGCGGTTCCTGTATTTCCTGCGGTTTCTGCGGTTCCGCTGCGCGGCCCGCGTCCGAAAAAATGGCGATCGGGGGCGGATTGAGACGAGAGGGATAGGGGGTGTCTTTGACGGGGCGGTTTCGGGGGTGTTGAGCGGTTGTGCGGATTAGCCCGGCGCGTATCTGTGAGTGTGCACCCAACGGAATGATTAGTGGTTCAACGATGATCATTGACGGCCGATACAGACCTCGACCGGTGCTGTGGTTGCGAGGGCTGTTAAAGCTGATGTTCCGGAAAGACCCAAGAATCGGCCCGTCGACCGCAGGCGGCGTGGCGCCGGCCCCTCCGCGCGGGCGGATCGTGTCGCCGGCGGAGCGTGAGCGGCTGGTGAAAGCGACGATGGACCAGGCGTTCCGCAAGGCGATGGACGGGCGGGCGACCGGGCGTCTGGCCGCCTTGCCGGACGAGGGGCTGTATGACGTGCTGTTCGCCACCCCCGGCGAGCCCCGCCTGCCGGAAGACGCCTTCGGCCGGCTGCGGTGGGGCGGGCTGTTTGTCTACGTCGGCACCGGCGACGCCAAGGTCGCCCGGCTGGCCGAGGCGTTCGACGGGCAGAACGGGTTCCTCCTCGAGACCCCGCCCACGGCGGTCTGGGCCAACACCTGGGGGATGCGGATCCCCGGCTTCACGCCGCACGGCCAGTACTTCGCCGCTCGCAAGACCCAACTGATCCAGCCCGGTGACGTGACCGACCGGTTCACGTATCAGGTCGAGCTCACCCCCGCCCCGGACGAGCCCGAGGGGTACGCGGTGACCAAGTCGATCCCCGGCTACGACAACCTGGTCTACCGGCTCCGCCAGCGGTTCCCCGACGCCTCGCAGGAGGATATCGAGCACCGCGCGCGCAAATTCGTCGACGTCGTCTTCCCCACGTTCCTGACCCGCGAGGCGGCGTTCCTGAAAATCCTGCAGCGCGACCTGCCCGAACCGTACAACCGACGCGTGCCCCGCCTGATCGAAGCCCGCAAGGACGAGCGCGGATACGTCCACAAACTCACCATGAACTGGCTGCGCACCGGCGGCGAGCCGATGACGCAGTTCACCTTCGCCAAGCAGGCCGCCGAACTGCTCGCGGTCGTGCACGACCGGGCCAAGGTGATGCACCTGGACCTGCGCCTGGACAATTTTGTGATCACCGAGGACGGCGTGGGCTTCGTCGATTTCGGCTCGGCGGTGCGGATCGGTGAGAACCTCAAGCAGTCGCCCATGCTCACCAGCCTGTTCGGCGAGATGATGCGCACGAGTCAGATCCAGCGGATGCTCGGCCGGATGATCCGCCGGGGCGACGTCCAGAACGAAGAGATCACCGCGGCTCACCACCGGGTGGACAAGGCGGTAGATTCGTTCTACCTCGCGGTGCAGATCAATAAACCGCACCACAATCCGGAGTTCGAGCACCTGGTCCGGTATGACAAGAGCAGCGATGAGGCCCGGGCGCTGTCGGCCCTCACCGCCGCGATCCTCCGGCCCAAGCACCCGGAGAAGAACGAGTTCAAGTCCGCGATCGACATCCTCCGGGGCATCCGCCGGATCGAGATGCGCCTCAACGGCCACACCGCCGAGCGCCGCATCGCCTCTGCCGCCATTCCCTTCGCCGACCGCCGCCAGGCCGTCGCCCGCGCTTCGGCGTGAAGAAAAGGCAGGAAAGCAGAAAAGCAGGAAAACAGGAAATGAAGAGGTGGGCGGACCGACCAGGAACTTCTGAATTTCCTGTTTTCCTGCTTTTACCATTTCCTGCCTTTTTTCCACCTTGAACCCCCATCCTCTGCGCGGTACGGTAGGACATGCCCACCACGCAAACCCTCCTCGAAGAAGCCGGCCACAAGACGCAGGACTCCGAGTTTTTCAACACGGTGCCCCCCGGCTATCAACGCGGCAAACACAAGTACGTCGCCGTCCTCGGCACCGTCATGTCCGGCCTGGGTAAGGGCATCTTCTCCTCCTCCCTCGCCAAGCTCCTCAAAGACAAAGCCCTCGCCATCGCCCCCATCAAGATGGAGGGCTATCTCAACATCGACTCGGGCACCCTCAACCCCTACCGCCACGGCGAGGTCTTCGTCCTCGACGACGGGCTCGAAACCGACATGGACCTGGGCACCTACGAGCGCCTGCTCGACCAGGACCTCACCCGCGACAACTACACCACCTCCGGCCAGGTCTTCCAACGCGTTCTCGATAAGGAGCGCCACGGCGGGTATCTCGGCCGGGACGTGCAGATGATCCCCCACGTCACCGGCGAGGTGAAGCGCCAACTCCGCGAGCTGGCGATGAAGCAGAACGCCGACGTCGTGTTCATCGAGGTCGGCGGGACCGTCGGAGACTACGAGAACGGCTTCTACATCGAGGCGCTGCGCCAGCTGGCGTTCGAGGAGGGCGAGAACTCGGTCGCGTTCGTGGCGTTGACCTACGTGATCGAGCCCCCGGCGCTGGGCGAGCAGAAGTCCAAGGCCGCCCAGCTGGGCCTCAAGAAGCTGATGGAGGCGGGGATCCAGCCGCACATGATCGCGGTGCGTTGCCAGAACCCGGTGACCCTCTCGGCGTGCGAGAAGATCGCGATGTTCTCCAACGTGCCGATGCGGCGGGTGTTTTCGATGCACGACCGCGAGTCGATCTACACCATCCCCGACGCGATGCGCCGGGCCGGGCTCGACCGCGAGATCCTGACCATGCTCAACCTGCACTCGCGGGTCGACCAGTCGCACGAAGACGACGCCCGCGCCCAGTGGCAGGGCTACGTCAAGAAACTCAAGGCCAAACCCACGCACGAGGTGAAGATCGGCATCACCGGCAAATACGCGTCCCTGCGCGACGCCTACGCCTCGATCGACAAGGCCCTGGAGCACTGCGCGGCTCACCTGGGCGCGCAGATCAACACCGACTGGATCGACACGACCAAGCTCGAACCCGAGGACGTGCCCGACGCGGTCAAGGGGTTCGACGCGATCATCGTGCCCGGCGGGTTCGGCCACCGCGGCACCGAGTCCAAGATCGCCACCGTCCGTTATTGCCGCGAGCGGGGCACGCCGTACCTGGGCATCTGCCTCGGGTTCCAGATGGCGGTCATCGAGTTCGCCCGCCACGTCTGCGGCCTCGAACACGCCGCCTCCACCGAGTTTGACAAGGACACCGATCAGCCGGTCATCAGCATCCTGCCCGAGCAGAAAAAGATCGAGGGCCTCGGCGGGAACATGCGCCTCGGCGGACAGGACGTCGCCCTCGAGCCCGGCTCGCTCGCGGCGTTTCTGTACGGCAACCAAACCCTCGTCCGGCAACGCTTCCGCCACCGCTTCGAGGTCGACCCCAGCTACATCGACACCCTCACCGCCCACGGCCTGATCTTCTCCGGCCGACACCCCAAACAGCCCATCATGCAGGTCCTCGAGCTGCCCACGTCGGTCCACCCGTACTTCATCGGGAGCCAGTTCCACCCCGAACTGACCAGCCGCCCGCTGCGGCCCTCTCCGCTGTTCATGGGCCTGGTCTCCGCCGCCATCCGTCACGCCCAGCCCGGCCTCGCCGCCGACGTCCCCGCGATGCGGTGGCTCCACCACGCCAAAGACGCGGTCACCGCCTGATCTTGAAGCCCTGTATGATTTCTTGTCGTTGTGGCGGATATAGGGTAAACCTGCATCCTGGATGACCCCCTTACATTCCCTGATTGGAGTGCTGTTGTGCGTTGGATCCTTGTTCTGACCGTTCTTTGCGCCTCGACCCCGTCCCTGCTCGCGGCCGATCCGTCCGTTGACACCGTGGTCCTGACCAACGGCGACGTGCTCACCGGCCGAATCATCGGCCGCACCGACGACAGCCTCACCCTCCAGCACCCGGTGCTGGGCCCGGTGACCGTGCCGACGGCCAGCGTCAGCTCGGTCACCGCCATCCCCGCGGACGTGGACCCCGAGGCGGTCGCCAGGGCCGCCTCCGCCGCCGCGACCGCCGTCGCCGCCGGCGAGCCCGCGACCGCCGCCCCCGCCACCGAGGCCGAGCAGGAGATCGAGGAGGTCAAGCCCGGCCTCTTCGGAACCAACTTCCTCAAAGGCTGGACCAAGACCGTCCAGGCCGGGTTCTCCGGCAACGAGGGCAACACCCGCACGCTCAACATCAACCTCGGCGCCAACCTCTTCTTCGAGGACGACCGCGACCGGTGGGACTTCGCCACCCGCTACAACCTCACCACCGACCGCGGCCAGAACACCGCCAACAACTTCTACGCCCAGCTCCAGAAAGACTGGCTCTTCCCCGACAGCAAATGGTTCATCTTCAGCCAGGGACGATACGACTACGACCAGTTCCAGTCCTGGGAGCACCGCCTCGCCGGCGCCGGGGGCGTGGGCTACCAGTTCGTCCAGAACGACACGTGGGAGCTGCGCGGCAAGGCCGGCCTGGGCGCCACCAAGGAGTTCGGCTCGGCGGTCAACGAGATCGTCCCCGACGCCGTCGCCGGCCTGTCGGGCTCGTGGAACATCACCGACAACATGAAGCTCGTCGCCTCGTCCGAGGCCTATAAGGGTCTGCTCGAGACCGACCAGTTCCGCACCATCTCCACCCTCGAATACATCATCGCCATCGACAAGCAGTACGGCCTGAACCTCAAGTTCGGCCTCGAACACATGTACCAGAACGTCGTCGACAGCGGCCGCGAACGCAACGACCTGACGTACTACGGGGCGCTGATGCTCGACTTCTGACGGCCCTAACTAAGCCCCGCATGCGCATGCGGGGCTCCGGCGCTCTCGACGCCTGCGTTTTTCTTGTGATGCGTATGCTTGAATGCGGTCATATTCATTCAGGTCTCCAATGGTTTTCCAGCCATACCCAAGGCCGTACCGTGTTTTTGCAACGGTCGTGTTGTGTTCCATGTTGGTCGTTTGGGGTGCGATCGTTACATGGTCTTATCTGCACGATCCCACTCTCCATCGACTGCCGGCCTTCTTACTCAACACCGCTCCGGCGCTGCTCGTGTTGAGCTTCGTCCTGTGGCGCGGGATCCGCGCTTATGCCCGTCGCCGGGAAGCCTTGGTTAAGGGCAAGTGCCCCCGGTGTCGCTACGACCTGAGAGGTTGCATATCCGGGACGTGCCCCGAATGCGGTGCCCCGGTCCCGCGGTGGTTTCAATAATGCTGTGTTGACGATGGGTGCCATCGCAGTCGGGCTTGGTGAGCTCATGCGGGCCGTCCGCGACATGGCGATCAACTCATGGAAGCAAGCCGGGGCGAAGAATGATTCTTGAATGGGGGCAGCGCCTCGGTCTTGAAGGTTAGAGGCCGGCGAGCCAGCGCAGCCCACGGGGAGAATCCGACGCCGACCCGCGAGAAAAATGGCTGGGAGGCTTGACAACTCACCCGCGGCATTGTAATTTACCAATTAGCTAATTAACTGAATGGCGAAATAAATGGCCCCCGACCCACTCAGCCTCACCCTCAATGCTTTGGCCGACCCCACCCGCCGGGCGATGCTTGGCCGGTTGACCGCGGGCGAGATGACCGTCGCCCAGCTCGCCGAGCCCTTTGACCTCAGCCCGCCGGGCATCACCAAGCACCTCAAGGTGCTCGAACGCGCCGGCCTGGTCGAGCGGAGCCGACGCGCCCAGTGGCGTCCCTGCCGCCTCCGGCCACAGCCCCTGCGGGAGGTGTCCGAGTGGGTCGAACGCTACCGCCAGCTCTGGGAGCAACGCTTCGATCAACTGGAGGATTACCTCAAGCAGCTCCAATCCCAGGAGCAATCAACCGACCCCACCCGTGAAACCCCCTGATAACCGCCGCAACTCGAACGCGGTCCCTCTGACTCTGGAGAACGGCAGATGAACGACTCACAAAACCCCACGACATCCACGGAAAACGTCTTGGTGATCAAACGGGTCCTCGACGCCCCACGCGCATTGGTCTGGCGGGCGTGGACCGAGACGGATCACCTGATGCAATGGCACTGCTGCAAAGATTTCCAGATGGTGTTCGTCGAAAGCGACCTGAGGCCCGGCGGCGCGTGGCGGTCGGGGATGCGGTCGCCCGACGGGCGCGAGTACGTCTCGCACGGGGTTTATGAACAGATCGACGAGCCCCGCCGGCTTGTGTTCACGTTCGCCTGGGAGCAGAACGACCTGGAGCCGCCGGGCCTCGCCACGCGGGTGACCGTGATCTTCGAGGAGCGTGACGGCAAGACCGAGATGACGTTTGAGCAGGCCGGCCTCCCCACGCCCGCGTCGCGCGATTCGCACCGCGGCGGCTGGAGCGAAGCCTTCGACCATCTGGTGCAACACCTTTCCCGCGCCTTGGAAAAAACGACATGACCACGATCGAAACCATCCGATCCGCACTGCGGATCAGTCACACGTGGACCCACGGGCTCGCGGAGGATATGCGTGACGCGGCGATGACGGCTCCGACGCCTCGCGGCGGCAATCACCCGATGTGGGTCATGGGGCACGCCGCTTATTCCAAAGGCGCTTTGCTCATGATGATCAGCGGCACGCCGAACCCGGTCGAGCATTGGAAAGAATGGTTCGAGGGCGGCAGCGAGCCCAAGGCCGAGGCGGACGTCTATCCCACCTACGATGAGGTCCTGTCCGCCTGTGACCGTCTCCACCAGCAGGCGCTCGATCTGTTGGACGAAACAGGTGAGGCCGGCCTTGACCAGGCCCCCGCCATGGTCTGGCCGGAGTTGACCGACGATCCGGACTTCCAGACCAAGGGTCAGTTGTTTCTGTTTACCGCGATGCACGAGATGTCGCACCGTGGTCAACTCGCCGACGCCCGCCGCGCAGCGGGCCGTTCGCGGCTCTTTTTTTGAATGTCTGGAACCGGGCGTGCGTCTGACTCGGTTACCGCCGTTTGACGAAGAGCCCGCCGTGGCGGGCGACCGAGCCGCGGACCTCGAGCATCGTCAGCTCGGACTGCACCTGGTGGACCGGGAGGCCGGTGTGGGCGACGATCTGGTCGAGTGTGCGTTCGTCGTGGAGGAGGTCGACGATCCGGGTCTGCACGTCGTTGAGCCCGGGGTCGGCCGGCGGGGCGTCGGGCTCGTCGGCGCGGAGCAACTGGCCGGCCTCGCCGAGTTGGTCGAGCACGTCGCTGGCGGACGTGACGAGCGTGGCCCAGCCTTCGCGGATCATCTTGTGGCAGCCCGCCGACGCCGGCGCATCGACCCGCCCGGGCAGGGCCATGAGTTCGCGGCCGTGTTCCTCGACGCACTGGCGTGCAGTGATCAGCGCTCCGCTGCGGGCGGCGGCCTCGATCACGAGCGTGCCCAGCGACAGGCCGGAGATGATGCGGTTGCGGCGGGGGAAGTTTTCCGCCTGCGGCGCGGTGAGCATCGGGTATTCGCTGAGGACGGCGCCCATGCCCGCGGCGATTTGGTCGAACAGCGGGGCGTGCTCACGGGGGTAGGGGTGTCCCAGCCCCGAGCCGATGACGGCGAGCGTGCGGCCGCGCATCCGCAGGGCGCCGCGATGGGCCGCGGCGTCGACGCCGTACGCGCCGCCGCTGACGATCGTGACGCCGTTGGTCGCCAGCTCCGCCGCGAACCGGTCGGCCTGCTCCCGGCCGTAGTGCGTGCAGCGGCGCGACCCGACGATCGCCGCCGCCACCGCGTCGTCCGGCTGCAGCTCGCCCCGCACCCACAGCAGCACGGGCGGGTCGGGGATGTGCTTGAGCAGGGGCGGGTAATCCGCCTCTCCCCATGTGATGAGCCTGGCGTCGGCCGCGCAGATCGCGTCCAGCTCGCGCTGCAGTGAGCCGTCGTTTTGGATACGGTCAAACGCCGCGGCGCATTCGCCGGCTTTGCGCGGGCTGATGCGATCGATCCGCGCCAGCGCCGCGGCGCCGGCCCCCAGCGTCGCCTCGGCCGAGCCGAACGCCTCCAGGCACCGGCGGATCAACGTATGACCAAGCCCCGGTGTGAGCATCAACGTGAGCAGCGCATCGCGTTGGGTGTTTCTCACGACCGAAAGTGTAGCAAGATCGGAAAAACAGATTGGCCGCGAAAAGAGGCAAAAAAGTATTGTTGAGCTAAGAAGCCCGGGGATTGCAATCCCCGGGCTTCCTGTTCTTTGCGCTTTTGATGGCTAATAGCGGTCGTACAGAGCGCGCAGCGCATCGCGTACGTTTCCGCCGTGCGTGGCGTGCAGCGCGGCGGCATGGTGTGGATCGATGGCTCCGGTCTGCAGCCGGTTGGCGAGTTGGTGCAGCAGCCGCGGCGAGGTGCGGGTGCGGATCAGGGTGGGCAGCATCGCCCGGCGGTGGGTGGTAACGATCAACCGGCGGTGTTTTCGCAGATGAGTTCGGGCCGGCCAGGACAGGTGGTCGTAGCCATCGATGAGGAGCACGGCCTCGGGGTCGAGGCTTTCGAGGGTTGGCCGCCAGCTGTCGGGGAGGGCGGGGCCGCCGTCTGTGTTGCGAAACAGCAGGGCGGTGGGGCGGCCGCGTTGCTCGAGCGTGTCGCGCAGCTGAAGCAGGAGCGTGGTCTTGCCCGAGCCGTGGGGGCCGACGATGGCGGCGCGATGGTTCAACGCGTCGAGACGATCGAGCAAGCCGCTCCATGTGACGCCTTGCGGCTCGAACGCCAGCTGTTCGAGACGCTGCATGTTGAACGGGTTGTCGCGGGGCGCCGTCACAGCTTCACCTCTTGCTGATGGGGCGACACCACGAGGTCCATGCGCTGCACGTGCGTGCCCGGCTCGACCGTCAGCTCCAGCGACCAGGTCAGCGAGATCAGCCGGCCCGAGAAGCTGTAAGGCCCGTCGGGGACCGTGAACGCGAAGATCCGGGCGTCGACCTGGGGCGGGTCGTCGAACGTGACCGTTTCGGCGACGCCGACGTCTTCCGTGCCCTTGCCGGAGGTGCTCCAGAGCAGGTGCAGCTTCGCCGACTTGACGGGCTTGTCGAGCTGCCAGCCGGCGACGCCCTCGACGCGGTCGCCAGGGGCGAACGTGGTGCGGCCATCGTTGATTTCGAGTTTGAGTTCAGCCATGGCGTTGGGGGGCGATCACGATCGGAAACTCGTCTTTCACGTCGGGCCAGCGGGCGATCTGGCCGTGGGCTTTGAGTGTCCACACGATCTTGTTGTTAGTGGCGACGAAGGAGTGCATGGTGTCGGCGGGGACGACCAGCTCGGCCCGGCCGTGCCCGGCCATGATGTCGGCGGCGTCGGTCAGTTCGGTCAGGGTGAGCGTGGCGAAGGTGTGCTTGTCGGTCACGGTGTTGGTGCCGCGTTGGTAGGTCGCTTCTTCGCGGCCTTCGAGGGTGATCTTGAACGACCGCAGCCGGCCGGCGGCGCCGGTGAGGGTCCAGTCGAGGAGAAGGGGTTCGCCCAAGGGGACGGCTGCGCGGTTGATGGTGAGTTGGACCCGTGGGTTGAACAGGGCGAGGAAGCTGTAGAACACGTAGCCGATCAGCCCCAGGCCGATGAGCACGAACGGGATGATGAAGAAGGTGAGGAACCATTCGGGGTCGCCGCCGAGGTGGCGACTGACGGCGATGCTGACGAAGACGGACGTGATGCCGTTCCAGAACACCGCGAAGACGATGCTGCCGATGAATTTGCCGATGCGGCCGGTCGTGGGTTTGAGGGTTACCGGCTCGTCGTCAGGGCTGACGGTATCGATCCGGACCGGCTCGGCCTTGGACTTGGGCAGCCATTCACGGCCGGGGCGCTTCTTGTCGCTGCCGTACACGAAGGTCCCGATGATCCCGCCCCCGCCGACCACGACGAACACCAGCGGGATGAGCCCGAACCACAGGTCATTCGTCCAGCCCCGTTCGATGACGGCCTGACTCGGGTCGTTGGGGTTGACGTAGCACACGCCGGTGTGCCCCACGGGGTGGGCGTTGACGACGCGCGATTTGCCCGACCGGCCTGAGGAGGAGCCGCCCTTGAACTGGTACCGGCTGGAGCGGTAGGTCTGGCCGTTGAACTCGTAGCGGTAGAGGATGTCGATGTGGTAGGTGTTGCCGTCGGAGTCGTGGTGGGTGCGGACGGCGCTGTTCTCGACGGTGAAGGGTGTGGCGACCCATTGGCGCGCGGAGAGGATGCCGACGGCCGGGAGGATGAAGAACGGGATGAGGAACCCCAGGCCGGCGGCGAGGAAGATGGCGAAGAAGCCTGTGAGGCCGAGGCGGCCGAATCTCTTGGTCTTGCCGCCGGGGGCCTTGCCGGCCTGGGCCTTGGTTTTGCCGCCGAGCATCCACGTTCCGTAGATCCCGCCGGCGCCGATGAATATGAAGATCAGGGGGAAGCCCAGCGCGAGCGCGCCCCAGGGGCTCTTGCGTTCGAGCACCGCGTCGGCGGGGTTGGCCGGGTTGACGTAGGCGGTGGCCGCGGCGCCGGCGGCGTAGCGTCGGCGCAGGGCGTCGGCGTCGGCGTAGTCGCGGTGGCCTTCGTAGCCGTCCTGGTGGTTCGTGGAGCGGTGGAGCTTGCCGCCGACCTTGTACTCGTAGGTCACGGTAAAGAGGTAGGGCCGGGTCTCGTCGAACCCCGGCGGCTCGACGAGCACGTCGCTCTCCACCACCGTCGCGGGCACGGCCGTCCAGGAATATGTCGCGTAGGTCTGCCGGACGCCCTGGTACATCAGGTAAAAGAAAAAGCAGCCCGCGGCGAGAAAGAGAAGGAAGAAAAAGGACATGAACACCTTGCCGACGACGCCGGCGGGCTTGTCGGTTCGGGAGCGGCTTAACGTTCGCAACGGCGACATGTCGGGTCCTCCGCACGCGGTGCAGCCTGAAGATACCAACCTCGCGGTTGTCGGTGTCGTGGAAACCGGGGCGGGGGTTTCCCAAATATGCGGTCGGGGCGGAGCGCGGGGCGGGCCCCGCCGCTCAACATCGGCCGATCGAGCGGCGTTTGGGGCCGGGATGGCCCCGGCCCGGTCGGGCCGCTAAAATGCGGGGCTCGAACCCGCCGCCCGAACCGGAGCCCCACGATGCCCCGCAAGATGACGATGACCGAGAAGATCATTGCCCGCCACGCCGGCAAGGCCGATGTCACCCCTGGCGACAACGTCTGGGTCAACGTCGATATCCTCATGACCCACGACGTCTGCGGCCCCGGCACCATCGGCATCTTCAAAAAGGAGTTCGGCGCGGACGCGAAAGTCTGGGACAACACCCGCATCCCCATCATCCCCGACCACTACATCTTCACCGCCGACGACAAGTGCCACCGCAACATCCAGACCCTGCGCGACTTCGTCAAGGAGCAGGGCATCAAGTATTACTACGACCCCGACTTCCTCGACACCGAGCAGGGCAGCGGCTTCCCCAACCCCTACCGCGACCCCACCAAGACCTCGTACAAGGGCGTGTGCCACAAGGCCCTGCCCGAGGAGGGGCACTGCCGGCCGGGTGAGATCCTGTTGGGCACCGACAGCCACACCTGCACCGCCGGCGCGTTCGGGCAGTTCGCTTCGGGCGTGGGCAACACCGACGCGGCGTTTGTCATGGGCACCGGTAAGACCTGGCTCAAGGTCCCGCCGACCATGAAGTTTGTCTTCCACGGAGAGATCCCGCCTTACCTCACCGCCAAGGACCTGATCCTCGCGGTCATCGGCGAGATCGGCGTCGCCGGCGCGACCTACAACGCCAAGTACTTCACCGGCGAAGGCGTCCGCAGCCTCACCCTCGAAGACCGGATGACCCTCACCAACATGGCCATCGAGGCCGGCGGAAAAAACGGCATCTGCGACGTCGACGAGAAGACCCTCAACTACGTCCGCGCCCGGTCCAACCGGCCCGACTGGGAGGTCGTCGTGGAAGACGAGGGCGCGCAGTATCTCGTCGAGCACGAGTGGGACCTCAACACCCTCGAGCCGCTGGTCGCCAAGCCGCACAGCCCCGACAACAAGGACCTGGCCCGCAACTGCGGCGACGTGCAGCTCGACCGCGCTTACATCGGCTCGTGCACCGGCGGGAAGATCACCGACATGATCTTCGCCGCGGCGCTGTTCGAGGGCCAGCAGGTGAAGATCCCCACTTTCGTTGTCCCCGGTTCGACCGAGGTGCACGCCGACATGCAGCGCCTTAACGTCAAGGGCGAGCCCAAGGCGGATGGCGAAGACTCTATCCAGGACATCTTCGAGAAGGCCGGCTGCATGCTCAGCGCTTCGTCCTGCGCCGCGTGCCTGGGCGGGCCGAAGGACACGTTCGGCCGGCTGAATGAGCCGATCAACTGCATCAGCACGACCAACCGCAACTTCCCCGGCCGGATGGGCCACAAGAGCGCCGGCGTCTACCTCGCCTCGCCCCTGACCGTGGCCGCCAGCGCCTTGGCCGGCCGTATCACCGACCCGCGCGAGTTCGTGAGCGAGCCGATCGTGACCGGGTCGGCCGGCGTCATCTGACCGTATAAAGCCGCCGATGCCATCGGCGGTTTTATACCATCGGCGGTTTTCTCCGTCGGGCGGCCGCGGATGTCATCCGCGGCTTTATACTGTCGCCATGCCGGGAACTCTGGGGGCCCATATCGTTAAATCCGCGTACGGCCATTGGCTGCCCGGCGACGACCGCGGCCACTGGTCCACGGCCTGGGACCCACAGGTTGGTTACGTCCAACCGCATATGCTCCACGAGGGCGACCCGGTGCGCCGCCGCATGGCCGCCGAACACCTCCGGCATCCGCCGGTCCCCTGGTCTGAGGCCGTCTGCGAAACGCTGGTTTTAACGATCGAACGCTGCGCTGCCGAATCACCATGGGATGCGGTCGCCTTCGCGGTGGAACCCACGCACCTGCACCTGTTGATCACCTATGCGCCGATGAACCTCGACCGCACCTGCAAATGGCTCGCTCAGCAGATGACCAAGGCCGTCCATACGCAGACGACACATACCGATCCCGTTTTCGCCAAGGGCAAGTGGGCTACTTTCATTTTCGACGAATCGCACTGGCGCAACACGTTGCGCTATATCCAGCGCCATCCCGGGAGCCGCGGATAACATCCGCGGCTTTATAGCGCGGCCGTACAAAGCCGCTGATGCCATCGGCGGCATACCCACCTCACAACATCACCACCGCGAGTACGGCGGTCCCGCCGGCGACTAGGTCGATGACGATCCATGCCGCCGCCCACCCATTCCCCCGGCCGCGCGGATCGAGCAGCCAGGCGGCAAGCAGCGCTGTCCCCCCGCCGACCAGAAGGCCGACCCAACCGACAAAGTGGAAGCCGCTGAACCATGCGCCGGCATAGTGAGATTTGCCCTGATACAGACCCAGATCCTGCATCGCGTGGATCATCACGGGCCACGCCCACGCGAGGAGGCTCAGCCCCGTCCCCAGAACGAGCAGCAACGCCCGCAGGATCGCGATCCGCGGCAGAGTCGTCCGCTTCCCGGAAGAAGCGGAAGAGGGCAGGTCTGTCAGGGGGTTGTTGGTATGTGGGTGAGTCAAGGTCGACATGGCAAAACTCCTGGTTTCCCGGTCAGTAGGCCCTTTGCACACTCAGATAGACGCGGCCTGTCACGGTTTCTTTCAGACGGAAATGAAAAATCACGGTTGTCGTTGCGTCGTTTCTTATAGAAGCTAGGCAACGGGTCGCCCATGGATGAGACGCTGGACGAGTTATTGGAGCGTTTCCGCACGGACGGGGATCACGCCTCGTTCGAGGCGCTGGCCCACGCCGCGCGGCCGCTGATCCTGTCGGTGTGTCGTCGTCACCTTGGAGCGTCGGACGAGGTGGAGGACGCGGTGCAGGAGACGCTGGTGAAGCTGGCGCGGCGGGCGGAACAGGTCCACGGCAACGTCGCCGCGTGGCTCGCTGCGGCGGCGCGGACGACGTGCCTGGACCGGCTGCGCCAGAGGCAGGCCCACCAGCGCAAGGTCCGGCGGCTGGCCGAGCGCCCTGCGCCGTCCTACGAAGGGGTGCTGACGTGGGAGTCGGCCTTGCGGCAACTCGACGACGCGCTGGCGGAACTGGATGAGCCGACGCGCCGGCTGGTGCGCGAACGCTTCATGGAAGGGCGTAAGCTCCGCGAACTGGCCGATGCGCGGGAGGCCTCCGTGGCTGGCATGCACCGCCAACTCGCCCAGGCGATTGTCGACTTGACCGAGGTCTATCGCGGCATGGGATTCGATCGGATCGATGACGCCTCGGTGGACGCCATGCTGACCGACGACGGGCCCCTGGCCTTGGGGCTGCGTTCGGACTGGGCCCCACCCTGCCGACCTGCGCCGTCGCCGCGGCGCGGGCCCGACGGCTGGTCCCGCCCCATCCGCGTCGGCGTCATGGTGAGCTACGGGTCCAGCACCTATGACCACTTCGGCTGGTTCCAACCGATCTCCTGCCAGTTGATCGGGCTTGACCTGGCGCTCGACCCGCGCTTTGAGTTCATTGGACTGGTCGAGCCGCGGACCGATCGTCACGGACCGATCGAACGGACGATCCGCGACTTCGACCTCACCGCGGGCGTCATGGACGCGAGCGACCATGACGCGTTGCAAACCCTCGACGTCATCTGGCTCGGCTGGCAGTTCGTGATGCTGCCCCGGGTCGCGCGGGCGATCCATGATGCGGTCCGCTCGGGCGTCGGCCTGTTCAGCCAGGGAGAGAAGGGCCCGATCAGCGCCCGCAATCCGACGGTTCAGGCGCTGTTGCTGTCCGACGGCAAGCCCGAGCGGTTCTGCACCTGGCCCACGCACGGGCACCACCACGTGCGTTTGCCGGCGACCGTCGAGCGGCGCCACCCCGCCTTGCCGGGGCTCCGCGTCGGCGACCGGCTGCGGGTCGACGGCTGCTCGCTCCTGGTCGACCCCGTACCCGATGCGCAGGTGCTCGTGCGGTTCGATGAGCCGCGCCGGCCGAACTATCCCCACGACGACCCCCCGCCCGACCGGCCGCCGCGTCCGCCGATCGCCGTCGCCGCCGGCCGGATCGGCCGCGGTCGGGTCATGGCGGTCTACACCCACTACACCCAGCCGCTGTTCGATCATCCCCGCCCCCACGGCAGCACGATCCCCGACCTGCTCGCCTGGCTGGCCGGGCCGCGTCGGCCGCCGGGCTGAGCCGCCTTCACGCCGCGCCCGGGGCGGCGGGGCAACGCCATCCGGAAATGCGATCACGGTATCCGCGCTATTTGTTGGGCCCCGCCCGCCCCGGTCCTTAAGTTGGCGTCATGGATGCCAACCTATCGATCAAACCTCACGCTTCCGCCCCGATCACCCGCTGGATTAAAACAGCCGTTCGCACGCTGCGGCGGGCCCTCGGCCGGGGCCTGTCGGTCCGGGTGATTCCTCTCCATGACCCGTCGAAACTGCCCCCGCCCGCCACCGGTGAGCGTAGAATGGTGGTGAACGGCAAGCTGCTGATCCTGCCCCTTGCCCGGGATGCGTGAGCATGGAGCTTTATCAACTCAAAGCGTTCGCCACTGTGGCGGAGGAAGGTAATGTCACCCGCGCCGCCGCACGGTTGTTCAGCAGTCAGCCGGCGGTCAGCGCCCAGATCAAGGCGCTGGAGCAGGAGTTCGGCGTCGAGCTGTTCACCCGCACCCCCGCGGGCATGCGCCTCACCGATGCGGGAGAGAGGCTGCTTGCCCGGACCCGCAGCCTGCTCCAGCACACCCGGGGCCTTGAAGACCTCGCCCGCCAACTGCGCGACGGTGTCGCGGGCGTATTGCGGGTCGGCGTCAACAACCCGGTCCAGCAGCTGCGCCTCGACGACCTCGGCCGCGCGTTGATGGAAGACTTCCCCGAACTGCTGATGCATCTGGAGCACGGCCCCAGCGGCGTCATCTACAAAGGCATCAAGAATTACGACCTGGATATCGGCTTCGTTGAAGGCGACTTCAGCGACCCGAGCGTCCAGTTCTTGCCGATCGGCGCCAACGAGATCCACATCGTCGCCCCCGCCGCGTGGGGCCCGGACCTGCCCGGCGACGACTGGCGGGTCCTGCAACGCCACCCCTGGGTTTTCACTTCGCCCGACTGCTCATATCACCGCCTGCTCGAAAGCCTCTGCAACGAACACAGCCTGGAGTTGCAGAAGCAGTTCCGCATCGATGCCGACGGCGCCGCGCTGGACTTCGTGCGCAAAGGCCTGGCGCTCTCCATGGTCGACCGCTACAACGCTGAGCCCGCCCTCCAGGCGGGCGAGGTCGTGCTCTGGCCCGGCTTCGTCTATCGGATGCCGCTGCATCTCTGCGTTATGAGACGCCGTCTCGACGAGGGGCCGATCCAGGCCTTCCTGAGCGTCTGCCGCGACGTGTACGACCTCGACCCCGTGGCGGCGTCGTAACTCCACAACGCCTGCGTTCTCCGTTTGAATTCGAGAGTGTCATGCGACCGAAGCCCCGCATGCGTATGCGGGGCTCCAGTTGGCTTAATCAGCTATCAAGATCGTGCGTGAAGTTGATCTGTTTGAAGGTCAACTGCAACGGTCGGCGTCAGGACGGATAGCAAAGCACCCCGTCGACCGATGTCGACGGGGTGCTGGGGTTCTCGTGAAGTCACGGCCTGGCCGGCAGGCTCACCAGCGGTCGCGGCGGCCGCCGCCGCCCCCGCCGCGGTTGCCGTAACCGCCTCCGCCTCCGCCACGCTGTTCGCGGGGGCGGGCTTCGTTGATGTTGAGCGTGCGGCCTTCGAACTCCTGGCCGTTGAGGGCCTCGATGGCTGACTTGGCTTCTTCATCGTTGGCCATGGTGACGAACGCGAAGCCGCGGGGCCGACCGGTTTCGCGGTCGGTGATGACGGCGACTTCGTCGACCTGGCCGTAGTTGGAGAAGAGGGCTTCGAGTGAGTCCTGCGTGGTGTTGAAGGACATGTTGCCGACGTAAATTTTCATGACAAGGCTCCGTGAGAGGAACGAGTGATGCTGCGGAGCCGAGTCAAGATCGGGGCTACGTCGCGTCACTGACCAGGGGCAGGCGCGGCTGGGCCGGGCCAGGTGAATGGGGCGATCCGCAACAATGCGGATCAGGCGTTACGCATTATAACGCAAAAAGAGCCTCCCGAGGTCTCCCTCGAGAGGCTCCATCAATCCGGCGATGACCTACTTTCCCGCAGAGGCAGTATCATCGGCATGCAGGGCTTAACGGCCGTGTTCGGGATGGGAACGGGTGTGACCCCTGCACTATGGTCACCGGAATGGGCAGCGATCCCCGTTAAGGGATGCTGTCCACAGGCTTTGTGCAAGTGGACGGCGGTGTTGCGACGGCTCCCCGAGGCGGCGGGGAGATCGGCCGGATTCGACCGGGCGGCGGGTTGGGGGACGCCCGGGGGATGGAGAATCCGGCGGATAAAAAACGTGTTACGGAGGCAAATCAAAGTTCTGAGAAGCTTGATCGGGACCCGCGAGCGACGCGACGGTTGACGCGGGATCGACAAGAAGCGATCCGGGTCAAGCCGTGGCTGCGTCGGTCGTGGGTCGGAGTGATGAAGCGATCGACCGTTAGTACCGCTCAGCTGAAGACATCTCTGCCCTTACACCTGCGGCCTATCAACCTGGTGGTCTACCAGGGGTCTCCCGGCCCGAAGGCCATGCACATCTGATCTTGAGGGGGGCTTCCCGCTTAGATGCTTTCAGCGGTTATCCCTGCCCAACTTAGCTACCCTGCGGTGGACTTAGCAGTCCAACAGGCGCACCAGGGGTTGGTCCTTCCTAATCCTCTCGTACTAGGGAAGAATCCTCTCAAATGTGTTGCGCCCACAGCAGATAGGGACCGACCTGGCTCACGCCGGTCTGAACCCAGCTCGCGTGCCACTTTAATGGGCGAACAGCCCAACCCTTGGGACCGCCTTCAGCCCCAGGATGTGATGAGCCGACATCGAGGTGCCAAACCGCTCCGCCGCTATGGACGCTCGGGAGCGATAAGCCTGTTATCCCCGGGGTACCTTTTATCCGATGAGCTACG
>JANQFR010000011.1 GCA_028277745.1 Phycisphaeraceae bacterium | reverse complement strand
CACCGCCCCCACCTACGCGCTCTACACCACCCCCCTCCAGGTGGGCGACCCGGGCGTGCCGCTCCTGCTGGCCGGCTACGGCACGCAGGGCGATGGCGTCAACGGGTTCATCCCCGACTCCAACGACTTCTTCGACAAGCACTGGGGCGTCAATTTCACCGCCACCCTCGTCACCGACGACGAAGGCGTCGGCGACCCCGAGATCTTCCTGATCGACTTCGATGGCCCGGACGATACGACCGACACCCTCAACGACGGGCTTACCTTCGGCAACGACCTCGAGGTCTCCACAGGCCCGGGCGACTCGGGCGGGCCCGCGTTCGTCTGGATCGACGCCAACAACGACGGCTTTTTCAACTCCTCCGAGCTCCAGGTCTTCGGCATCAACACCTTCGGCCGCGGCGGCGTCACGCTCCCGGACCAGGGCCTCTTCGGCTCGCAGGCCGGCGGGCAGATCGTCTCCGCCTACGCCGACTTCATCAACGCCGCCATCCCCGAGCCCGGCGCCGCCGCGATCTGGCTCGCCGTGCTCGGGCTGGCCGCGCCGCGTCGGCGGGTTATTTGATCAGACGCAGGGTCAACGGATACCGATAGGTCCGCCCGTCGTTCGCGGTCATCGCCGCCAGGATGCAGAACACGATGTTGGCGACGACCACCCCCGGCGTCAGCACACAGCCGATGACCGCGAAGATCGACAGGCCCGCCGCGAACAGCGCAATCAACACCGTGATCTGGAAGTTCAACGCCTCCCGCGCCTGGTCCTCGACGAAGTCCGATTCGTCCTTCTTGATCAGCCAGATGATCAGCGGGCCCAGGAACCCCAGGAAGATGCCCAGCAGGTGAGCGAGCATCGCCATGGTCTGCTCGTCCTTGGTCGTGCCCGCCACGTCCCCGGCCGGCGGGGCTTCAGACGCGGGAGGCGGCGACGGGGCGGTTTCGTCATTCATGGCTGTTCCCTCATTACCCCCATTCCCGCAGTATCAGCCCCAAACCGGTCATGTCAAGCCTCGCACGGAGCCATGGGGGCAATCCATCATCAGGTCGGGCTTCGCGGGAGGGCCGGTCGGGCTTACACTGGAGCTGGGCAGTGGGTTGGCCACACCGCTTCGGAGAAGACTCTGGAAAGGGGGTTAGCGTGTCTCTGAGTCACCTGCTCTACGTCAGCGACGCGGTTCAAGCCATGGACGATGCGGCGCTCGAAGCGCTGATCGCTCCCTGCCGAAACAAGAATCACCGCCTCGGCGTCACGGGGGTGCTGTTCTACAGCGCCGGGCACTTCATCCAGCTGCTCGAGGGCGAGCGGTCGGTGGTCCGGTCGCTGTTCGACACGATCCGTAAGGACCCGAGGCACCGTGACGTGCAACTGCTGTTGCTGCGTACGATCCCGCAACGCGTGTTCGCCGACTGGAGCATGGGCGTGCTGAACATGGACCAGTGCAGCGACCTCGACCGCGAGGCGCTGGACGAGATCGTCCGCCTCGCCGAGTGGGGCGGCGTCAGCGACGAGCCGACCCCGCTCTCACTCAAGCTGCTCTCGCGTTTCTGCATGATGCTGCCCCGTCAGCAGCCGCGCCAGACCCCCACGTCGTCTTGAAGCCCGAAGCCCGGGGATTGCGAAACCCAGGGATTGCGAAACCCAGGGATTGCAATCCCTGGGCTTCGCTCACACCTCGACGCGCTCGATGTCGGCCCCGAGTTGCTGAAGCGTCAGCTCCATGCGTTCATAGCCGCGGTCGAGGTGGTAGACGCGGTTGACCTGGGTCTGACCTCGGGCGGCGAGGCCGGCGAGGACCAGGCCCGCCGAGGCCCGCAGGTCGGACGCCATGACCGGGGCGCCGACCAGCTCCCGCACGCCGGTGATCATCGCCGACGAACCCACGCGGGTGATGTCGGCGCCCATGCGCAGCAACTCGGCGACATGGAGGAACCGGTCGGGGAAGATTTTTTCGGTGATGATCGCGTTGCCGTCGGCGAGGGTGAGCAGGGCCATGATCTGGGCCTGCAGGTCGGTGGGGAAGCCGGGGTGGGGCTGGGTCACGACCTGCACCGGGTGGAGCCTGCGGGGCGTGACGACGCGGACCGATTGGGCCCCGTGCGGCGCGGCGCCGGCCGGCTCGGAGGCGCCCACGGCTTCGAGCGTCACCCCGATCTCACGCAGGCGGTCCAGTGCCGCGGTCAAGGTCGACGTGGGGAAGTTGTGCAGGACGACGTCGCCGTTAGTGATGGCGGCGGCCATGACGTAGGTCCCCGCCTCGATGCGGTCGGGGATGACGGTGTGCTCGGCGGCCCGGAGGCGGTCGACCCCCTCGACGGTGATCACGGGCGAGCCGGCGCCGGCGACGCGGGCGCCCATGGCGTTGAGCAGGCGGGCGAGGTCCTCGACCTCCGGCTCACAGGCGGCGGACTCGATCACCGTGGTCCCGGCGGCGAGGACGGCGGCGGACAGGACGTTGGCGGTGCCCAGCACGGTCGAGCCGTTGGGCCCGCCCAGGAAGACGTGGGCCCCGCGGAGCCGGCCGCCGGGCGCCTCGGCGACGATGTAGCCGGCGTCGAGGTGGATCTCGGCGCCCAGGGCCCGCAGGCCGCGCAGGTGCAGGTCGACCGGCCGGTCACCGATCGCGCAGCCGCCGGGCATGGACACCTTCGCGGAACCATGGGCCGCCAGCAGGGGCCCGAGCACGCAGATCCCCGCCCGCATGGTGCGGACGATGTCGTAGTGGGCCAAGGTCTTGCCCGCGTCCCGGGTGGTGATGGTCAGGGCCTCGCCCTGCGGCTCGATGCTCTGGCCCAGCGAGTCCAGCAGGCGGGTCATGTTGCGGATGTCGGCCAGGTCCGGCACGTCGCGAAGCGTCACCGGCCCGTCGGTCAGCAGGGCCGCGGCCATGAGGGGGAGGCTGGCGTTCTTGGAGCCGTGGATGCGGACCTCGCCGCGGAGCGGTTTGCCGCCGTTGATCAGAAATGCGTCCATAGGAGAAGGGTGTAGGGTGTAAGGGTGTAGGGTTTAGGGGGCGAAGATCGAACGGTTGCGCAGGGGGGCAAGGATGATGGTACAAACATCGGCACAAGGGACGCCGCCAGCCGAATCATCGACTGTTCCCGCCCTACACCCTAAACCCTACACCCTTACACCCCTTCCCCATGATGCAACTCGAATCGCTGATCCGCGACGTGCCGGACTTCCCCAAGCCCGGGATCATCTTCAAAGACATCACCCCGCTGCTATCGGACCCGTCGGGGCTGGCGATGGCGGTCGAGCTGATGGCCTCGCCGTTCCGAGGCAAGGGGATCGAGGCGGTCTGCGGCGCCGAGTCGCGAGGCTTCATCTTCGGCACCGCGATCGCCCAGGCCCTCTCGGCCGGCTTCGTGCCGATCCGTAAGCCCAACAAGCTGCCCAGCACCACCCGCAGCATCACCTACGACCTCGAATACGGCACGGACACCCTCGAGGTCCACGAGGACGCCGTCCGCCCCGGCCAGAAGGTGCTGATGGTGGACGACCTGCTGGCGACCGGCGGGACGATGAAGGCCTGCTGCGACCTGATCGACCAGCTGGGCGGGCAGATCGTCGGGGTGACGGTGCTGATCGAGCTGGGTTTTCTCGAAGGCCGCAAGCGGGTCGTGCCGTACGATAATGTGCACGCGGTGATGAAATGGTGAGCGGCGGGCGGACGCCCGCCCCATGAACGGCCGGGGGTCTCACGGGTGGAGACAGGATGTCGGATCGAGAACGGCAAAGCAGCAAAGCCGCGCCGCGGCACGGGATCACGTCCTATTGGGAGCGGACCCAGTGGCCGCTGCAGAGCCTGTGCTTCCTGCTGCCGCTGCTGATCATTTACGAGGTCGGCACGCTGATTTTCGCCAGCACGGCGGGCGCCCTGCCGATGATCCGGGCCGAGTCGCTGCTCTACACCGCGTTCGGCGCGCTGGGGGTGACCAGCTTCTACCTGCCGCCGCTGATCGTGGTGATCGTGCTGCTGGTCTGGCACCTGGCGCGGCGGGACCCGTGGGGCCTCGAGCCGGGGCTGTACGTGCTGATGGCGGTGGAGTCGATCCTGCTGGCCCTGCCGCTGCTGGTGTTCAGCGCGGTCCTGTTCCGCGAGCCGGTGATGCAGGCGGGGCTCAACGAGCTGCCCGGGCCGTGGGCCGCGAAGCTGCTGCTGAGCATCGGAGCGGGGCTGTACGAGGAGCTGGTGTTCCGCCTGATCCTGATCGCCCTGCTGCACCTGTTCCTGGTGGACCTGCTGGCGCTGCCCGCCCACTGGGGCGCCGCCCTGGCGGTCCTGCTGTCGGCGGCGGCGTTCGGGCTGTACCACTTCGAAGAGATCAACGTCCTGAACTGGACCAGCCAGGAGTGGCGGCGGATGGTGTTCTACATGGGGGCGGGGGTCTATTTCGCCGCGGTGTACGTGCTGCGGGGCTTCGGCATCGTCGCGGCGTGCCACGCGATCTATGACATCGTCGTCGTCACCGCGCCGTACCTGCAGAGCCGTTGAAGCCCGGGGATTGCAATCCCCGGGCTTCGGGCGTGTTCGTCACGGAAGGGAGTGCGGCTTTAATGCTCGACGCACCACTCGAACAGCGCGACCCATTCGCGGCGCTGCAGGGCCCGCAGCTCGGGGTGGGCGGCGCCGGTGGCGTCGTGATCGCGGTGGGCGGCGTCGACCGCGTCGACGAAGGCGTGCGGGTCGTAGCGGCCCATGGTCGTCCCCGCGCCCGCCGAGCCCCCGGCCAGCTCGATTTTGTTCATCGCCGGGTGCCGGCCGACCTTGCGGTACCAGTAGTGGCTGTTGGAGAAATCGCCCTCCCGGCGGTGCATGATCGCGTGCCAGAACGAGCCGGTGGGCGTGGCGATCGACTGGCTGAGGGTGTGGCTGCGGTCGAGCTGGTCCACGTACAGCCACAGCCCGGCCAGCAGGTCGGGCCGGTCGGCCAGCGCGGGCTCGGCCGCGGCGGACTCGATCAGGGCGATCGCGTCCGCCCGGTCGCCGTTCTCGCCGACCAGCGCGGTCATCGCTTCATGGATCGGCAGGACATCGAAAATCGGACGCAGCACGCCGTCCAACGGGTCGGTCAGCTTCGGGCTCATGGTGTGGGGTCGCGTCGTGGTGGGCATGATCGTCAAGCAAAAAGCGAAAAAACTCGGATAGCCTTATCGTCAAGATACGGGCCGAACCATCACACGGTTCGCCAAACAATGGTAAAACCACAGTGTCCGTTTTTGGTTAGACCATAGCCCCCCAACCCTGACAGCTCCACCGATGAAATCCACGAATATCACCTGGCACGAGGGCGACGTGACCCGCGACGACCGGGCCCGGCTGCTGGGCCAGCGCGGGGCCTGCGTCTGGTTCACGGGCTTATCGGGCAGCGGCAAGTCCACCGTCGCCGTCGCCCTCGAAAAGGCCCTCCTCCACGCCGGCCGGGCCGTCTACCGCCTCGACGGCGACAACGTCCGCCACGGCCTCAACGCCAACCTCGGCTTCTCCGCCGAGGACCGCGACGAGAACATCCGACGCATCGGCGAGGTCGCCAGGCTCTTCGCCGACGCCGGCCTGATCTGCCTCTGCTCCTTCGTCAGCCCCTACCGCGCCGCGCGCGACAACGTCCGCCGCCTCCACGAGGACGCCGGCCTGCCCTTCTTCGAGGTCTTCGTCGACGCCCCCCTCGACGTGCTCGAACAACGCGACCCCAAGGGGCTCTACCGCAAGGCCCGCGCCGGCGAGATCAAGAACTTCACCGGCCTCGACGCCCCGTTCGAGCCCCCGGCCCACGCCGAGTTGGTGCTGCCCACCCACACGCTCCGCGTCGAGCAGAGCGTCGAGCAGGCCGCCGCCATGCTCCGGGACGCGGGCGTGATCGACGCATGAAAAAGCCCCGTGGCCGAAGCCGCCGGGGCCCGTGGGGGTGGCGGGATAGAGTGAGGCGCGGGGCCTCGAAGCCGCTCAGGCCAGCAGGATCAGGTGGACGGGCTTGGGCACGAGCATCATCCAACGAGATGAGGCGGCCTGGGAATGCATGGTTGACCTGTTCTTCAAGCGGCCGATCCGCAGCAATCCCGGCAGAGCCCGTAAAGCACAATTTCGTGGCTTTCGAGCAAAAAGCCGTCCGGCGTCAAGCCTTTCAGCCCGCCGGGGCAGCCGTCCACCTCGAACACCCGGCCGCACGACCGGCACTCGAAATGGTGGTGGTGGTGCTTGCCCGCCACCTCGTACAACGTCCCTGAACCCGGTATCTCCACCAGCCGCAGGCGTCCATCCTCGACGCCCTGCTTGACCTGCCGGTAGACCGTCGCGATCCCCAACCCCGGACACAACGGCCCGGCAAGCTCCAGAATCTCCGCCGGCCGCAATGGGCGATCCGCCCGGATCAACGCGGATTCGATCGCTTCACGCTGACGGGTCTGCCGATTCATGATAATCCATTCTCATTTTAGATCAAGACCATTTCAAGCACGATTCGCCAACATCATACGATCACGCCGTATCATCTCCCGTTCCGTGACCTGCTGCGACCTGCACATGCATTCCACCGCCTCGGACGGGGCCGACCCGCCGCAGCGCCTGCCCCAACTGGCGGTCGACGCCGGCCTCACCGCCATCGCCCTGACCGACCACGACACCGCCGCGGGTGTCCGGGCCTGCGCCGAGGCCGCCGCCGCGCTCGGCCTCGACTTCCTCGCCGGCATCGAGCTCTCGGCCGATCCGTCGCCTCTCCAGCCTCATCTCGACGCCCCCCGCGGCACGCTCCACCTGCTTGGTTACGGCATCGACCCCGACGCGCCCCACCTCCTCGAGATCCAGCAGCAACTCCTCCGCGCCCGGGCCGACCGCAATCCCGAGATGATCGCCCGGCTCAACGACCTGGGCGTCAACATCGCTTACGACGAGGTCCTCGCCGTCGCGGGCGGGCAGGTCGTCGGCCGGCCGCACATCGCCCAGGTCATGGTCCGGAAGGGCTACGTCAAATCCATCCACGAGGCCTTCGCCCGCTACATCGGCCAAGGCGCCGCCGCGTACACCCGCAGGGACCAACTAAGCCCCGCCGACGCCATCGCCGCCATCCACGACGCCGGCGGCCTCGCCGTGCTCGCCCACCCCACCCAGCTCGAACTGCCCGACCACGACGCCGTCGAACACGCCGCCGCCCAGCTCAAGGCCCTCGGCCTCGACGGCATCGAGACCCGCCACCCCGACCACGCCCCCAGCGACACCGCCCGTTTCGAGGCCATCGCCGATCGGCTCAGCCTCCTCGCCACCGGCGGCAGCGACTACCACGGCTCCTCCAAACCCATCACGCTCGGCGCCACAAAGACACCCCGCGCCGCGTTCGATCGACTCCGCAACGCCCTCACCTGACCCGAAGCCCAGGGATTGCAATCCCTGGGCTTCCGCCGTTAACCTGCCCCCATGCCGGGGCCTTCCAACTACCGCCCTCATCAGGCGTGGAACCATTTCTATCATTGCATGGCCAACACCCACGGCACGTGGCTGCCCGGCGACCCCCGCGGCTTCCGGACCCGCCACCATCGCGAGCACATCCAGGGGGATTACAAAAACCCGCCGCCCCCAGGGAAATACGACGAACAGCATCAGCGGTCCAAAGCATTACTTAAAAAACCCCCGACGTATCTGTCGCCCGAGGCTCGGCAGCACGCACTTGACGCGATCATCCAAGCATTCGACCACCACGGCATCGAAGTCGCGGCGCTGGCCATCACGGCCGTCCATTTGCACCTGCTTGCCCGGTTCCCGCCGACGCTGCTCAGAAGCCCAGGGATTGCAATCCCTGGGCTTCGCACTTCCGCGCTCGACGACCCGCCGCGTCATTTCCTCGGGATCGCCAAAAAGGAATCGGCCCGCGCACTCTCCCGCGCCAAACTGAAGCCGGCCGGTCCGGCGTGGGCCGCCCGCGGCAAGGTCAAGCCGGTACGCTCCGAAACGCATTTCATTTATCTTCGAGACAGATACATCCCCAACCACCGGTCCGAGGGCGCCTCGCTCTATCCCGAAACTCGGGGATTGTAATCCCCGGGCTTCCCGATATGCTGACCATCTGATGTCCGCCTCCTTCTGAACAACCCGGCCGCTTCCTGGTCCGCTCCCGCGGATGCTGGCTGCTGCGCGCGATGACGCGGCGACCGGCGACGGCTGGGTTGAATCCCGTTTCATCCTGTTGCCTTGTTGTCCCTCTGACTGGATGAAGCCTGTATGTCTCGAAAGAGCCGACGCGACGCGTCGACGTTTACCTGCATCCACTGCCGGCGTGACGTCACGCCGCACAGCTGCGGCACGCGCCACCGCAACCACTGCCCCTATTGCCTCTGGTCCCGCCACCTGGACCACGCGCCCGGCGATCGGGCCTCCGCCTGTCGGGCCAAGATGGCGCCGATCGGGGTCGAGGTGCGCGACGACGGCGAGTGGGCCCTGATCCACCGCTGCACCGGCTGCGGCGTGCTCAAGACCAACCGCATCGCGGGCGACGACCGGGAGCTCGCCTTGCTGCAACTGGTCCTGCGCCCCCTGGCCAACCCCCCGTTCCCCCTGGATTACCTGCCATCGATGGGATAACGCCGATTAACCCGGGACTCGCCGCCATCGGCCTGAAGGTGCGAACGGATCGCGGCGGCATCCAGACCCACGGCGCAGCGGCTGGGGTAGGTCAGGTGGTGCGCAGACCGAGTCTGAGCCCGAATCGCTCGGTTGTCTGATCCTTCAGGTTTTGACATGGTTATGATCACTGGCTGCGTACAAACTCATGTCCGGAGGCAAAACAAAATCGAAACTACGAGAATCCGTCGCTCGCGTGGATCATCGGTCAATGTAGAGTTTAAGCCACCGTATGGTCGTCGAAGTGTAGCCAGTTCCGAGCTACCCGAAGGAGATCCGCGATGGTGCGTTTCTTGACCCCGATCGTTCGCTTCGAGGTCGGTTCAAGCCTGAGAGTGGGGCGATTGAGCGTGCTGTTTGCAGTGACCTGCGCGATCAGCTTGTTGTGGGCGTCTCCTCACGCTCACGCCGCTGAGGAATCGCCGCTTCTCGATTATTTGGTCACTCAAGTCGAGTCGCGTATAGCCGGAGTCCAGAGCATCGCGTACGAAGCCGAGCTGGAAGGTCATTACTATTTTCCGCCCGCGGACGGTCAACTCGACGCCGAAAAGCATACATGGCGACGTCGCTTCGTTGTCAAAGAGGCAGACAGCGGCAGGCAGCAGAATATCGTTGGCATGACTTTGCATGATTCCGGGTCCGATCTAACGGATGCCAATCAGCCGTACACCGCTCTTGTCAAGAACGATCAAGGTCTTTTGGTTGCGACAGGCGCCAAGGCGTTGGCGAAGCAGTTCGTGTTTGACGGGGGGCGGCCCGGCAGCGATTTCCTCGCCAGCGAAGTACGGGCACACACGCCTATCCAATTCGGCCGCTACGGATACGGAACCGGAGTTTTCCCGTTCAATCGAACATTTGTACAGCAATCCGAAGAAGTGAAGTGGACGGCAGAAGAGTTACCGCCGGGCGAAGGGCGGGCGTCCGGTCTATTCCTGGCCACACGAACTATGCCAAACCATTTTGGTCCGCTTCACGAGATCCGGTATTACATCGATCCCGACCGCGGCTACAGCATCGTCAGAATCGAGAACCGCAACTCCGAGGGCGTGTTGACTGGAACCATCGAAGTCGAGCCCGCCGAGGTGGGGCGTGATCAGTGGTTCCCCGCCTCCGTGGTCGAGATCCGATATTTCCAACCAGCAGAGCCAGGCGGCGGGAGTCGATTCGGCCTCAAGCCGGGCGATGAACTGAGTCGGATGGCATGGACGTTTCAAGTCGAATCCATCAATGAACCATTGGATACACGCCATTTTTCGTACGACGCGCTCGGTCTCACCGATGGGGCGCAAATCACTCGGATCTTTGCTGACGGCAGCCGCACGCAGGGCAATTTCTATCGTGAAGGCTTTGGCGTCATCTCGTCTGACCTCGCGCCTTCGGTCCTCGGGGCGATCGATGATCTTAACGAGCAGATCGGGCGGATCGATCAAACTGAAGCCAATCTCCGCGCCGATGATGGTGTGCTTGCAGAACCACTTCAAGAATCAAAGGCGGCGGTTTCCGGGGAGAATACGCCAACGGACCGATCGGAAGAACGTGGCGTCCAGCAAGCCATATGGCTTGTTCTTGCCGGTGTTGTGCTTTTGGCTGTCGTAGTCGGAATGGGGCTGTGGCGCCGATCGGCGTCGAGGTGCGCGACGACGGCGAGTGGGCCCTGATCCGCCGCTGCGCCGGCTGCGGCGTGCTCAAGACCAACCGTATCGCGGGTGACGACCGGGAACTCGCCCTGCTCCAACTGGTCCTACGCCCCCTGGCCAACCCCCCGTTCCCCCTGGACGACCTGCCACCGATGGGATAATGCCGGTCAGCCAGGGGACCCGCCTCCGGCCGGAAGGTGCGGGCGGATCGCGTCGGCGAGACGGCCGCCCATGTGGGCCAGGCCAAGCTCGCCGGGGTGGATCAGGTCGACGCTCAAGAAGCCGAAGTGGCCGAACAGCTCCGGGCCCTCGAGCAGATGGGCGTTGGGGGTCGGGCAATCCGCCACAGCGTCGCGCAGGATCTGGCGGCGGCGGGCGGCCTTCTCGACCACGCCGGGCTCGGGCTCGCGATACCCGTTGAAGCCCACGTCGTTGTAGAAAGGCCAGAGCGTGACGGCAAACACCGGCCGCTCGACGTTACCGCCGGCAACGGTGTGAACCATGTAGCGGACGCGCTGCGCGAACGTCGGTTCGTCGCAGCCCATCATGTTGACCGACAGCGCGAGGACCGCGGCGTCCCAGTCGTCGCGGGCCGCGAAGTGGTCGGCCAGCTCGGGCTCGCAGCGGGCCGACCCGCCGACGCCGAGGTTGATGGCGTCGGCGCCCAGGCCCGCGGCGCAGTGGCTGGGGTAGGTCAGGTGGCCGAGGCTGGTCCCCGAGCCGTGCGTGATGCTGGTGCCGTAGAAGAGGACGGTTTGGTCGGGCAACTCATCCGGACGCGGCGGACGGACCGTGACGCCCGGGTCGGGACGGACCTCGTGCAGCCACACGGGGCCGCACAGCGGCGGCAGGACGACCCGGGTCACGTCCGGCGAGAACGCCAGCGGCTCGCGCGCCGCCGCGGGCAGCCGCTGCGGGCCCTCGGCCGGGGTGATCCGCAGCGGCGTGGGCTCCGGGCCGATCGTGACCCGGCCGCTCGGCCGATCGCCGTTCAACCACCACTGGAACGGGCCCTGGAACTGGACCACCTCGCACAGGTCCGGCAGGATGCCCGGCGGACGGGACAACACCAGCTCAACCGGGCCGTCGGCGACGAACCGGACCTCCACGCCGGCCATCAGGAGCATCTTTTGCTGAGCGGTGTCATTCAAGGCGGCCCGCACCGCCTCGGGGACGCGCTGGAGCCGCCACCCGTTCGCGCCCGGGTCCCAATGGTGCTCGGCAACGTTGTGCAGCGTGACCTGTTCGACGGCGGTCTGGCCGTGATCGGTGGTGGATGGCATGGCGGGCATTCTACGGCTTCACCCCTAGCCGGCGGGCTACGCCCGCCTGGGCCGGGGCCGCGTCGCGGCCCGGCCAGTCATCAAACCATCCGCCCCATCCATCCGCTCAGGCCATCAGGCCCTCGAACATCGGGGTGCTGAGGTAGCGTTCGCCGAAGGAGCAGGCAATGGTGACGATGGTCTTGCCGGCGTTCTCCGGCCGGGCGGCGACCTGGCAGGCGGCGCAGATGTTGGCGCCGGTGGAGATCCCGCCGAGGATCCCTTCCTCGTGGGCGACCTTGCGGGCCCACGCGAAGGCTTCATCGTTGTCGACGGTGACCGTGCCGCTGAGCAGAGACACATCGAGGTTCTTGGGGATGAACCCGGCGCCGATGCCCTGGATCTTGTGGGGCCCGGGTTGGCCGCCGCCGATGACGGGCGAGCCGACCGGCTCGACCGCGAGGGCCTGGAAGTCGTCGCCCTTGCGTTCCTTGAAGTAGCGGCTCACGCCGGTGATGGTCCCGCCGGTACCCACGCCCGCGACGATGAGGTCGACCTGGCCGTCCGTGTCGTTCCAGACCTCGGCGGCGGTGGTCTTGTAGTGGATGTTGGGGTTGGCGGGGTTCTCGAACTGCTGGGGCATCCAGGCGTTGTCGGAGGTGGAGACCAGTTCGCCGGCCTTGCCGATGGCGCCCTTCATGCCGTCGGCGGCGGGGGTAAGCACGAGCTCGGCGCCCAGGGCGCGGAGCAGGGCCCGGCGCTCCAGGCTCATCGACTCGGGCATGGTGAGGGTCAGCCGGTACCCCTTGGCGGCGCAGACGAACGCCAGCGCGATGCCGGTGTTGCCGCTGGTCGGCTCGATGATGTGGGTGTCGGCGTTGATCGTGCCGGTGGCCTCGGCGTCCTCGATCATGGCCCGGCCGATCCGGTCCTTGACGCTCGCCATCGGGTTGAAAAACTCGCACTTGACCAGGATGTTGGCGCCTTCCGGAGCGACCTTGTGCAGCTTGACCAGCGGGGTGTTATACGTGGTCTGGATGATGTTGTCGTAGGTCTTGCCGTGAAGCAGGGCGTTCGGCGCGGCAGCGGTGGTCATGGTTGGGCTCCGAAAACGGTCAGATGGTTCTACCTGAGCCAATAGGGAACATTCATCCTATTCTGACGCCATCAGGCCGACAAGGCGGCAGATAGAATAGTAACGGTGCCGGATGAAAAGGGTAAACCCGGAACAACGCGTCGCCGGTGGTGGAGCCGCCGGGTGCTGATCTATCCGGTGCTGGCGGTCGCGGTCTGGGCGGGAGTGGTGTGGTTCCTGCAGCGCCAGGTGCTGTTTCCGCGATGGGCGATCCCGGCGACGGCGCAGGTCGGGCCGGGGCGGGGGGTGGAGGTCTGGACGCTGGACCGGGCCGACGGGCCGGTGGAGGCGTGGTTCCTGCCGGGCGAGGGCCGCAGCGCGGACGCGCCGGGGCCGGCGGTGATCTTCGCCCACGGCAACGCGGAGCTGATCGACCACTGGCCCGACGAGATGCGGCGGTACCGGCAGCGCGGCATCAGCGTGCTGCTGCCCGAGTACCGTGGCTACGGCCGATCCGCGGGGACGCCGACACAGCAGACCCTCACCGAAGACTTCACCGCGTTCTACGATCGGCTCGCGGGCCACCCCTCCGTCGACCCGGCGAAGATCATCCTGCACGGCCGATCCGTCGGCGGGGGCGTGATCGCCCAGCTCGCCGCCCGCCGGCCCTCGGCGGGGATGGTGCTCGAATCCACCTTCACCTCGGTCCGCCCCCTCGCGGCACGCTACCTCGTGCCCGGCTTCATGGTCCGCGACCCGTTCGACACCCTCGCCGTGGTGCAGACCTACGCGCCGCCCCTGCTGGTCATGCACGGCACGACCGACCGGATCATCCCCCCCTCCCACGCCGATGCCCTGCACGCCGCCGCCCCCAACGCCCGCCTCGTCCATTTCCCCCTCACCGGCCACAACGACCCGCCCCCCGCCAACGAGTACTGGACGCACATCGACGCCCTGCTTCGCGACGCGGGCTTAGATCACCAGCACGGCGGCGTCGGAGTGGACGGCCCTTCCTAATCAGATAGGATCGAAGTTAAACGCATGATTTGCTCCTTAGACCCCCTTGCGCCATTTTGTTGATTATGCGATGCTGTGTGCCAGACAAGGAGGTCCCGGCATGGCGATCCCGGTCCAGACACGTCGGAAGATGCTC
>JANQFR010000062.1 GCA_028277745.1 Phycisphaeraceae bacterium | reverse complement strand
GGCCCAGGCGCTCCGCACCGTCACCCCCACCGAATGCGGCAACTACTTCCGGTCTTGCGGATACACGGAATGAAACGGAATTACGCAAAATGCTCTAGCGTCTGGCTTTATGCGCCATGTCTGGCGCCACGCATGCGAATAAGCCAAAAGACGACGAATATGGCAATTCCGGCACTTCCAACAGCAATCGCTACAGTCAATCGCCAACTCCAAGCACCCCGTGCATGATCGTCTTGAGTTCTTTCGCGAATCGTCGTTTCTGTAAAAGACGCTGTTCGATCCTGCTTTATTTGTTGTTGATGATCCGCCTGTTGTTCTGGTCGAGCAGTTTCTGTTTCATGATTAAGGATGTCCAGTGATTCCCGGTGCGCGGTGACTTGCTGGATGTCCGTGTTGACTTCCATCGGGATGTACGCATCGCCGTAACGAACCAGCCCCTCCAGCGAGCCGTCGATCAGGTGACGGACAACGTAAGCGCCCTCCGGGATCCCCAGCGCCGCGAGGGTGAACTGCTCCTCACTGACGCTCGAGAGCGGCTTAAACGTGCGGAAATGCATCTCGTCACGAGCGATCAAAGCGTTGTCGGCCCCGCCCCGCGGCCAGCCGCTGTATCTCAGGGACACCATGCTTTTCGGCGCATACTCCCCGTCGGAGCCGGCTTCCCATTCGACCCGGGTGTCGAACCCCACCGACCCGTCGTCGTTGTAGAGCGTGCATCGGCGGATGCCGAAGCCGATGGCCGGATCAATGGTGAATTCCGCCAGAGGGCTCTGGGTTGATTCGGGAGACGCATTTGCGCCCCGGAACAGCCGCAACACGTAGCTCATGCCGCCCTGGTCGTTCGCCTGCTCCACCGCATCCCAACGGGCGCCGCCTTTGAGATGGCGGTCGACCATGTCCGTCAGGTAGGACGAGCCGTTGCCGAACACGCGGGCGGCGGGGTCGATTTTCTGGTGAAGCTGCACCTGCAGCTTGCCCCGGGCGGTCATCGAATCGAGCGATTCGTGATCGTACCGATACGCGTGCGTCCCGTCTTTGCCGTCAAAATGCGCAAAGTATTCCGGGTTGACGACAAATTTGGTCGACGGCACATTCGCCGACAAGCCGCCCGCCATCCTGTCTTCACGGACGTCGAATTCCGCCCATAAATCGTCGCCGCTCTGAATCCATTGAACGGTGTAACGATTGATTCGTTCTGCTTCAGGCTCGGAAACGTTCGGCGTTTTGGAGTATGCGGTATGGGTGTAGTCGCCTGCGATCTCGGCCGTCTGAAAGCGTTGACGCTTCTCATCGGCGTGGTCGACCACCGTTCTGGCGAGTGGTGAAATAACGCCGTCTTCGCCGCTTGCGGGTCGCGTGAGAACGGCGCATGACAAGCATATGGCCGCCAACCACGCCAACCATGAGAAGCGGGGATCACGTAACCGCCGCAACGGCACACGGTCACGCGCGGCCCCGCCCTTCGACAGCAAAAGCGCGGCAGCGGTTCGCTCAGGCGTCCGTAGCCGTCGTGTTGCGGAGTTTGCGTGAACTGGATGCACCGGAATTCCCCGAAACGTACAAGACTTCAGGAACTGAATGTATGTCACGGTAAGGAAAATCAAAAGAGGCTTTGTTGTATTTTGGCGATCAATTTCTCAGGTTAGTCTGAAGGCGAGTCTTCTCAGGCGAAGCGTGGATGCAGTCTTGGGGCAGGCGGTTCAGCAACACGCCGCCGCCCACATCGACGCCCTGCTCCACGACGCGGACGCCGAAGCCCAGGGATTGCAATCCCTGGGCTTCTAAGCGGCGCAGGCGTTAGATCATCAGCACGGCGGCGCCGTCGATGCGGCTGTGCTTCACGTCCTGCAACGCGCGGTTCGCGTCCGCCAGCGGATACGCGGTCGTGCGCGGCTGGACGTTGGCGGCGACGGCTTCGCTGAGCAGGGCGCGGGCGTCGGCGCGGGTGTTGGCGGTGACCGAGCGGACCTCCTTCTCGTAGAACAGGTGCTGTTCGTAGTTCAGCGTCGGCACGTCGGTGAGGTGGATGCCGGCGATGGACAGCTTGCCGCCGCGGTCGAGCGCTTCGAGGCACCCGGGCACGAGCCGGCCGGCGGGGGCGAAGAGGACCGCGGCGTCGACCTTGTCCGGGCAGTCGGCCAGGTCCGCCCCGGTCCAGTGCGCGCCCATCGACTCGGCCAGTTCCCGATGGGCCGCGGTCTGGGAGGCGACGTACACGCGGTAGCCGCGGTGAACCGCGATCTGCATCACCAGGTGGGCCGAGGCGCCGAACCCCACCAGCAGCAGCCGGCCGCCGTCGGGGGTCTGGGCCCGCTGCAGCGCGCGGTATCCGATCAGGCCGGCGCAGAGCAGGGGCGAGACGCTCGGGTCGTCGTAGTGGGCGGGCAGGACGTGGGCGAAGTCGGCGGGGGCGACGGCGTAGGGGGCGTACCCGCCGTGCTCGTGGTAGCCGGTGTAGCGGGAGGCGGGGCAGAGGTTCTCAAGGCCGCGGCGGCAGAACCGGCAATCGCCGTCGACGTGCCGCAGCCACCCGACCCCGACCCGCTGGCCGACCCGGACCGTGGAGACGCCCTCGCCGACCCGGTCGACCACGCCGACGACCTGGTGGCCGGGGATGATGGGCATGCGCTGCGGCGGCAGGTCGCCCTCGATCACGTGCAGGTCGGTCCGGCACACCGCGCAGGCCGACACCTTCATCCGCACCTGCCCCGGCCCGGGCGTGGGCTCGGCGACCTCCTCCAGCCGCAGCGGCGACGCGTCCACGCTGGCGTGCTCGTGCAGGATCATGGCTTGCATGGCGGGCTCCGGGTGAACGGGTATGGCTGATTTTTTATAGCCGCAAAAAGGCGCAAAAGGCGCAAAAACAAGAGGGGATGCCGATTGCTGCGTCAGCGATCGATGGCCGTTATCTTAATCCCACTCCGTTTTTTTTTGCGCCTTTTGCGCGTTTTTGCGGCTCATTCAATCTACTGAATCTGAGCCGCGGGGCGTTTGCCCGCCGGCGGGGGGGCTGATACACTACGCGGCTCGACCTGGACGACCCCACGACACCCCAAGAGGTGACCCATGGCCCATAAGAAGGGACAAGGCTCGACCAAGAACGGCCGCGACTCGAACGCCCAGTTCCGCGGCATCAAGCTCTACGGCGGCCAGACGGCCAAGGCCGGCTCGATCATCGTCCGCCAGTGCGGCACCAAGTTCAAGCCCGGCTTCAACGTCGGCCGCGGCAACGACGACACCCTCTTCGCCACCGCCCCCGGCGTCGTCGAGTTCCAGGGCCGCAAGGTCCACGTCCGCGAAGCCTCCTGACCCCCCCGATCGCCCCCGAACCGCTCGCGGCTCAGCATCCGTGCTGCTGAACCGCAAGCGGTTTTTTATTGCGCCCGCACCCCCCAAGCCGGCCCTGAGCGCAGCGAAGGTCCGGATCACGCTTCGAATTATCATGAGCAGCCCATGATCGTCGACTCCGCCACCATCTACGTGCGCTCGGGCAAGGGCGGCGACGGCTGCGTCTCGTTCCGCCGGCTCAAGTACATCCCCAAGGGCGGGCCCGACGGCGGCGACGGGGGCGACGGCGGGTCGGTCATCCTCGTCGCCGACCCGCAGGTCGAGACCCTGCTCGACTTCGCCGGCCGGCACCACTGGCGCGCCGAGAAGGGCCAGCCCGGCGCCGGCAAGCAGCGCCACGGTAAAAACGGCCGCGACCTCGACGTCCATCTGCCCGTCGGCACGCTGGTCTACAACGACGACACCGACGAGCTCGTGATCGACCTGGCCCAACCCGGCCAGCGCTTCGTCGCCGCCAAGGGCGGCCGGGGCGGGTTCGGCAACGAACACTTCGCCACCCCCACCAACCAGGTCCCCACCACCGCCACCCCCGGCGAGCCAGCGGAGGAATACACCCTCCGGCTCGAGTTGAAGCTCATCGCGGATGTCGGGCTCGTGGGCAAGCCCAACGCCGGCAAGTCGACCCTCCTGTCGCGGGTCTCGGCGGCGACGCCGAAGGTCGCGGACTACCCGTTCACCACGCTCACGCCGCAACTAGGCATCGCCGAGCTGCCCGGCCACCGCCGGATCGTGGTCGCCGACATCCCGGGCCTGATCGAGGACGCCCACACCGGCGCGGGCCTGGGGGTGCGGTTCCTGCGCCACGTCGAGCGGACGAAGGTGCTGGTCCACCTGATCGAGGTCGAGCCCGCCGACGGGTCGGACCCGATCGAGAACTACCGCGCGATCCGACGCGAGCTGGCCGCGTATTCGCCGGCGCTGGCCCGCAAGCCCGAGCTGATCGCGGTGTCCAAGATGGACCTGTACCCGACGGAGGAGGACCGGCGCACCGCGGTCGGGCTCATCGAGGATGCCCTGGGCGAAACCGTGTATCCTGTGAGCTCGACGAGCGGCGCAGGGGTGACGCCGCTGCTGGAAGCGTGCTGGTCCTCTCTTGATAAGCGTGTTGCCAACGAGGGCTGGTCCGCTCAGACGCTGCGGGGGAAGGAATCGAGCGCCGATGAGTAATGTGAATCTGCTTGCGGTCAGCGTCGGCAACACCCGGACGCGCGTCGGCGCGTTTGTCGAGGGGACGCTCACGGAGACGGCCGCGTTCGAGAACCAGAAAAACGCCAAGATCAGCGACGCGGTCGACCACGCGTTCAGCCCGCTGCGTGAGAAGCCCAACACGGCGGTGCTGCTCGCCTCGGTGAACGACAAGGCCGCCGACCCGTTGATCGAGCTGCTGCAGAAACACCTGCAGCGCGACGTCCAGCGGGTCGAACGCGACATCAACATCCCCATCGGCCGACAGCTCGACCGCGAGGCCCTGGTGGGCGAGGACCGCCTGCTCAACGCCGCCGCGGCGTATGACGTGCTCAAGCAGGCGTGCGTGGTCGTCGACGCGGGCACCGCGATCACGGTCGACTTCATCGACGGCGCCGGCACGTTCCACGGTGGGGCCATCGCACCCGGCGCGCAGATGATGCTCGACGCCCTCAACGCCCGCACCGCCCAGCTCCCCGAGGTCGAGCTGGCCCGGCCCGACGCCGCCATCGGCCACAACACCATCGAAGCCATGAAGGCCGGCGTGTTCCACGGCATCCGCGGCATGATCCGCGAGCTGGTCGAGCAGTTCGCCGAGCAGGTCGGCCAGTACCCCCTGGTCATCGTCACCGGCGGCGACGGGAACCTGCTGTTCCGCGACTACGACCTGGTCGACCGCGTCGTGCCCGACCTCACCCTCATGGGCCTTCACGTCACCATGCGCACCGCCCTGGAGCAGGCCGAGAGCGAGTAAGCCATGCCCCTCTCCGCCGGCGCCTCGCTCTGGACGACCCGCGGCGCGTGGCTGGCGCTGCTGCTGACGTACCCCGGCCTCGCGGCGGTCCTGCTGCTGGCCAACCCGCCCGTCGGATCGCTGGGCGAACAAACAGGGCTCCTCGGTTTCACGTGGGTGATCGCGGCGACGCTGTTGATGCTCGTCCTCGGGCTGATGATGGGCTACTACATGCGGGGGCAGGCCTACAAGATGTTCTGGCGCCGCGATCAGATCCGCCCGCTCGGCTACCTGCTGGGCAACCTGATGCTGTTCATCGGCCTGACTGTGGGCGGGGCGGGCGCCCTGGTCGGCCTGGCCGTCACCGGCGCCTGGGGCTTCGCCCTCCTCGCCGCCGCCCCGCTGGTGCTGCACGTGCTCAACTTCCCCCACGGCAAGCCCATGCAGCCCCACCCGCCACGCTTTACCTGACCGCTCGATAAAATCCCTAGCCGGTCCTGAGCGCCGCGAAGGTCCGGATAACAACACGCCATGAACTGCCGCGTCACCCTCGTCACCGCCCCCAACCCCGGCGCCGTCGCCATCCTCCAACTCCACGGCCCGGACGCCCGGCAAGCCCTCCAACGCCTGACCGGGCGCGAGGCCTGGGACGTCGGCCGGCTGCGGCTGTGCCGGTTCGCCGACATCGACGACGGCCTGGCCGCCCTGCTCTGCGACGACGCCGGCCAGGTCATGCCCCATGGCGGGCCCCGCGTCGTCCAGAGGCTCCTCGACCGCCTGCGCGCCCTCGGCGTGGCCTACGACCCCGAGCCCGACCCGTGGTCCCTCTACCCCGAGGCCGATTCCCCCATCGAGGCCGACATGCTCCACGCCATGGCCACGGCCGCGAGCCCCGCCGCCCTCGACCTGCTCGCCGCCCAGCCGCACCTGTGGCGGGAGCAGTTCAACGGTGAGCGACGAGCGGCGAGCGGCGAACGATCCGCGGCGCTCGACAAGCTGATCGATCCGGCGACGGTGGCGGTGGTCGGGGCGCCCAACGTCGGCAAGTCGACCCTGCTCAACGCCCTGCTCGGCCGGACGGCCGCCATCACCGCCGACCTGCCCGGCGTGACGCGCGACTACGTGGGGTCGCTGGTCGACCTCGACGGCGTGGTGGTCCAGTGGCTCGACACCCCCGGCCTGCGCGACGCGGCCGACCCGGTCGAGCGGGCCGCCATCCGCCTCGCCCGCCGGGTGGTCGAGACCGCCGACATCCTGATCGCGATGCGCGAGCCCGGCGGCGCGTTCCCGGCCGACCTGCCGCGGGCGCCGGACCTGCGCGTCGTCAACAAGATCGACCGCCCGGCATCGCCCGCCCCGGCCGACGATGAGCTTCCCATCTCGGCCAAGCACGGCCACCACCTCGATGCGCTGCGCCGACGCGTGCTCGAAACGCTCGGGCTGGCCGACCTCACCCCGCGGCCGTGGGCGTTCTGCCCGGCCCTGCGGGAGTTGCTGCAGCGGTCAGACGACGCGGCGTGGCGGGCCTATCTCGGCGTATAGTTTTGGGGGTACCGCAGATGAATGGCGACCACGTACCATGCGGGCTCGACCAGGGCCGCGTAGCGGCTTGGCTACCGCTATGCTCATCCTTAAAAATCTGCGTCTATCTGCGTTCATCTGCGGTTTCATAAAAATAAAGCGAAAATGCTCTGGAAGGCCGGTTGCACGATCACGGCCATTCACTATGATGGTGCCAATCTTATATTTTGATTAATCAAAATTAAAATCAGCACACATGAAAATCAACCGAGTCCATTCTCTCGCGATCCTGGGTCTGTTCCTCCTGACCAGTGGGCCATCGATGGGCCAGAACCCCGAGATGGGGGACGTCGGCGTCAGTCCCGGCACCGATTTCCAACCCGGGGCCGCCCTGATCGAGCCCGACCCATTCCAGCCCGTGCTGCAGCCCTACTTCGACGTGCGCGACAAGCTGGCGGACGACTACGGCCTGAACTTCGAGGCCGCCTTCACCCTGTTCAGCCAGATCGCGACCGACGTCGACGCCGGGCCCCAGGGCCTCACCACCGGCAGCTACGACCTGATCTTCGACTGGACCCTGATCCAACCCGAGGAAGACGGATTCCTCGCCACCGGCCTGGCCATCATGCTCATCGAGGGCGGACTCATCATCGGCAACGACGAGGACGAAGACCTCTCGGCCGGCGTCGGCTCGATCCTCGGCGTCAACGACGACCTCGACACCCGCCAGTTCCAGATCTCCGAGCTCCTCTGGTCGCAGGGGTTCTTCAGCGACCGGGTCATCTTTTCCATCGGCAAGATCGACCAGACCGTCTGGATCGACGCCAACCGGGTCGCCAACGACGAAACCATCCAGTTCATCAGCACGCCCCTGGTCAACAACCCCGCGATCCCGTTCCCCGAAAACGGCCTGGGCTTCAACCTCAACGCGGCGCCGACCCCGTGGCTCTGGCTCAGCCTCGGGGTCAGCGACGGGATCGGCGACCAGGCCGGCACGGGGTTCAACACGCTGCGCGAGGGCCAGCTGTTCATCGCGGGCGAGGCGTCGTTCGAGCCCAAACTCGACCAATGGTTCGACGGCGACGCCCAAGGCAACTACCGCTTCATCGGCTGGACCGCCCGGCCCGACGGCGCCGAGGCGTACGGCTCAGGCGTCGCGGTCAGCTTCGACCAGGCGATCGGCCACGGGCTGGTCCCGTTCTTCCGCTACGGCTACGCCGAGCGGGCCGCGTCCGACCTGCGCCACTTCGTCTCGGCGGGCATCGGTCTCGAGCAGCCGCTGGGCCGCGCGGACGACCTCGTCGCCGTCGGCGTCGCCTGGGCCGACCCGTACGACCCCGACCTGCGCCAGGAAACGTTGCTCGAAGCGTTCTACCGCCTCCAGCTCACCGACACGATCGCCGTCACCCCCGACCTGCAGATCATCTTCCGCCCCGGCGCCAGCAACGGCCTCGACGTGGTCGCGCTCTTCGGTCTGCGCGTGCAGGCGACGTTCTGATGGAGCGGTGATGAATGAACCACAGAGGCGCAGAGGACGCAGAGCCAATCCGCCTCAGGCCGATCGCTTTGATCATTTAGCCCGCCGCTTGCGGCGGGTGAGCGCGGGGCAAGCCCCGCGGCTAAATGGGGTCAAGCTTTCCCGTCTTCCTGATTCCCCTCCGCGTCCTCTGCGCCTCTGCGGTTCATTCTTCCCCCAGAATCACGCATCCGCCCCGGGCGGGCCCGCCATCCGGTTGAAACCGAAGCGGTCGACCCCCGACGCCATGACGCAGGCGTGGCCGGGGTAGAGCGGCGACGCGTCCTGATCGATCAGCTTCACCATCGGCAGCGTGAACCGCATCGTCATCCCCAACCGGCGGCGGTCGGACCGGTTGGGCTCGGAGTGGTGCAGCAGGCGCTCGTTGAACAGGAAGAACTCGCCCGGCGCCAGCTCCATGTCGACCGCGCGCGACGCGTCGACCCGGGCCGGGTCGGCCTCCTCGCCGAAGGCCATGCCGTCGCGCGACGGCACGTGCGGGATCACCTCGCGGTGCGAGCCGGGGATGAGCTGCACGCACGAGTTCTCCGCCGTGACCGGGTCGACCGCCAGCCAGACCGAGAAGTTGATCGGCGGCTCGATCGGCCAGTAGTTGGCGTCCTGGTGCCAGGGGATCTCGGCCCCGCCGGGCTCCTTGTTGAAGAAGTACGTCGCCCAGAGCACCAGGTCCGGCCCCGCCAGCGCCTGCAGCCGGCCGAGGATCGCCGGCGACACGCACAGGTCGTACAGGAACCGATGGTCCAGGTGGCGGCTCTGGACCGGTTGCTTCGGGTTCGGGCCAGGCGTCGTCAGCACGCGGGTCTCGATCGCGGCGCGGATCTCCGCCATGCGCGCCGGCTCGACGGCCGCGAACGGGCCGACGTAGCCCTGGCGATGGAACTGGTCGATCTCGCTCGCGCTCAGCGTCGCTGGGGTGGTGGTGAGTGTCATGCGTTCATGATCGCCAACCCCCGCCCACACGCCATGGCGCCGGACGCTGGCGTTTACACTCAATCGGTGGTAATTAGTCGGCATGGCCAAGCGGACATATCAGGATCAATGGCTCTTATTATTTGATAAAACCGGGATTGAGGTCGATCCCGACCTCGCGGCGTACCACACGGTCGGTTTAGACTGGAGCGTGGTCAGCGACGGGCTGGAGGAGGACCTGGTGTGGCTGATCACGGCGGGGGTGTGCCTCGGCTCGGTGGGCGGGAAGCGCCTGCGGCTGGAGCCGGGGACGCTGTTGTGGGCGGCGCCGGGCGCAGCGCTGCGGTTCCGGTTGGCGCGGCCGGGCGTGCCGATCACGCTCTACCGCGTGCGGGTCGGGGTCGAGCCGGGAGCGAGGCCGCCGATCCCGGCGCCGTGCGTGACGGTGAAGCCGGCGTGGGACCTGTTGCCGCTGATGCAGCGGGTCGTGCTGGACGCCGCCGAGCGCGGGCCCGATGCTGACGCGTACCGCCGGGCGCTGCTCAAGGCGCTGTTCGCGGGCATCTTCCGCGCGCAGCGCCGGCGGGCGGACGACAAGCCGGTGCTCAGCACGAGTCAGCGTCAGCGGCTGATGGACCTGACCGCGCGCGAGCCGGCCGGCCGGTGGAGCGCCGCCGACCTGGCGGGCCACCTGGACCTGTCGGCCGACTACTTCACACGCCTGTTCCGCGCGACGTTCGGCGCCCCGCCGCGGCGGTGGCTGGTCGAGCAGCGCATCCGCAACGCCGCCCACCGTTTGCTCGAATCGCCCACGAGCGTCAGCGACCTCGCCGCCGAGTTGGGCTATCCGGACGTGTTCCTGTTCAGCCGGCAGTTCAAGCAGGTCACCGGGCTGTCACCGAGCCGGTACCGGGAGACGCATCTGCGCGGGGGGTATTGAAGATGGTGCGGATAAAGGTCGAGCGAATCGCCGCCCCACCGCCTCACGCCTCGCGTTCTTTCTGGTGCCGCTCTTCCAGCGCCGCCGCCAACTCCGCCGCGGCCGCCGGCCCGGCGATTTCTTCGGCGATCACGATCGGGTCCAGGCCGACCGCGACTCAGGTTCCCCATCCCCGTCAGCGTTTCACATGCCCGCGGCCCAAGCTTGTTGAGCCTGTAGTGGCAACAAAGACTATAGATTGATTTTGTTTCATGTTTGTTCAAGCTTTGGCAACCGAATATCAATGGAAAGATTCAGTTTGTGCATGAAGCTGACCGAGTATTCGTCACAGGAAATAAGGCCACCGCCGGTCGTGGAATCACGATTGGCGCCTTTACAAGAGTTGGTCACCTTGGCATGATTGATAAAATCTTCGAGTAATAAATATGCAATCAAGAGTATTTAAATACTCAATTTTGTTCCTGTCATTCGCAATAAGTGCTGTAGCAGGCGCCGTAGTCTATGAGGTGTTGCGCCCAAAGATCTTCTTGCTCACCAATGACCAATATATCGATATGGCACTTGACAGGCTTAACGCTTCAGGTGTTGACATTACTAACTTCAATGAGGCTCATGTCGATCAGCATGGCAGGCATATTCATGTTGATGTTTATCATTCAAATGGCGAGATGAGTGGCGGATTTGGCGTAACCTTTGATCTCGATGGCAACTTTGTACGATCCGGGATCATTCCGTAGGGCGCGTGGTCCAGCCTACAGTCCGGTACAGGCAGTTTCAGAATTCACAATGCTTTCTTAACCACATCAACGGCCGTCGATGGGGCAGTGCCTTGCGACAATTTGCCGTTGCCGGCCGAGCTCTAGGACAATGGAGGCATTTCACCGGCCAGCGTGCGCAACAGGCTCCGCTTCCGTTTTAGGACACACGTTGGCGAGAGCAAATGCAACGGCATATTTTGATGCAACTCCGAATTCATTTCAATCTTGAGTAAATCTGCGCATGCCAATTCCCTGAAGTGTGTTCTTACTGAGCGATACTACGGGCGATAAAACATGATTGGAATTCTGCTCTTAGATCTCTTGGCAGTTGCATTTGCCGTGTTGATCGCGCTATTGCCAAGACCTAGATTCCGATCTGGCGAACAGACGCCAAAGACTCCGTTCTGGGGTCGTTTTTTCATATCTTTGACATTATTATTCGTGTCGTTTGTTATCTGGCAGGGTTCTTTACTCATATTTGATTCTCAAGTGGTTGTTTGGTCGTTGGTTTTCATTTTTACATTGTTATCGCAACTTATTGTCTGGAAGTCTAAGCGTATTTATTAGGTTGGACCGTAGAGGCCAACCAGATCGTTTTCGGGGTCAGGTATGCTCGGTAGAAATACTCATTGAAGCCTCGGTTTTGGCCACCATAAGCAGCCTTCGAACCCGCTTCCCAGCCCGCCGTTGAGGTTCGCTCACATCGAGACCGACCTTGAATGATGCTCCATGGCAACTTGGTTGGGCCGTAGTGAACGTAGCGAACGGAGGTAGGCGACGGAGAGAGGGGACTTGACGATCCCACCATCGCCGAAGGGGCGATGGTGACGGGGCCGGGGGCCGGCGTCGCTGGACAGGTCATCGTGGAGCGGTTGGGGGCCTACGCGCAGCCGTCGGGCTCGGCGGTGAAGTCGCGGGCGTCGGGCTCTATCCCGACCCGGTCGAGGTTGCCGCGGTGGGTCGGCGGGGGCGGGATGGTCGCCGCCGGCTCAGGCCTTCTTCTCGTCCTCGTCGGGGCCGGCGATGCTCTGGCGCATCGAGGTGTCGGCGTTGATGTTCTTCATGCGGTAGTAGTCCATGATGCCCATGTTGCCGCTGCGGAAGGCGTCGGCCATGGCCTTGGGGACCTCGGCCTCGGCGAGGACGACCAGGGCGCGGTTCTTCTGGACCTCGGCCTGGAACTCCTGCTCCTGGGCCATGGCCATGGCGCGGCGTTTCTCGGCCTCGGCCTGGAACCGCTTCTTGTCGGACTCGGCCTGGTCGGCCTGGAGTTTGGCGCCGATGTTCTCGCCCACGTCGATGTCGGCGATGTCGATGGAGAGGATCTCGAACGCGGTGCCGGCGTCGAGGCCCTTGTCGAGGACGACGCGGCTGATGGAGTCGGGGTTCTCGAGGACCGCCTTGTGCGACGACGCCGAGCCGATGGTGGTGACGATGCCCTCGCCGACGCGGGCGATGATGGTTTCCTCGGTGGCGCCGCCGATGAGGCGGGCGAGGTTGGCCCGGACGGTGACGCGGGCGCGGGCGCGGAGTTGGATGCCGTCCTGGGCGACCGCGTCGATCGTTGTCCGGCCCGAGCCGGTGCTGGGGCAGTCGATGACCTTGGGGTTCACCGAGGTCTGCACCGCGTCGAGGATGTCGCGGCCGGCCAGGTCGATGGCGCAGGCGGTGTTCCAGTCGAGCTCGATCTTGGCGCGGTCGGCGGCGATGAGGGCGTTGACCACGCGCGGCACGTTGCCGCCCGCGAGGTAGTGCGACTCCATCGGGTTGCTGCCGATCTGGATCCCGGCCTTCACCGCCTGGATGCGCGAGAGCACGATGATCCGCGGGTTGACCTTCCGCAGCCACATCCCCACGAGGTTGAAGAACGACACGCTGGCGTTGGACACCAGGGCCTGGACCCACAGGTTGATGAAGCGGGCCATGAACGCGAGCACCACCAGGGCGATGATGCCGATAATCACCACGAGGACGATCCCGATGACCAGCGCCCCCGCGCCGCCGGCGCCGGGGGTCTGACCGAGCGTTGTCAACATCGAAGTGGACATGGTGAATGAACTCCTGCGACCGAGGATGGACGAAACCTGATGCGCCGCCCCGTGCGGCATGATCATCGTAGCGGATTCTGGGCCCGGGAAAAGTCCGGGCCTTAGCCCCGGGTCCCGCCCGGGGGTTTTACGCCGCCATACTCATACCCCCGGGCGGAGCCCGGGGCTAACGGAAACGTAGCGGCGGCCGGGTAAGCTTATAATCACCGCTCCTGCGAAAACCCCTTAGAACCGAGCCCAGCCTATGCGTGTGATCGTCACCGGCCAAGTCGGCATGGACAAGAAAGAATACCTCGACAAGGTCGTCCGCCTGGCGGGCGAGCGCGGGGATGCGGTCGAGCTGTATAACGTCGGCGACATGATGTACGCCGAGGCCCCCGACATCAGGCCCGGCCGGATCCTCGACCTGCAGCTCTCCCGGCTCAATGCGCTCCGCCGCGCCGCGTTCAAGGACATCATCCAGGACTCGGCGGGCAAGCCCCACATCATCGTCAACACCCACGCCACCTTCCGCTGGCGGCACGGGCTCTTCTCGGCGTTCGACTTCGACCAGCTCGAAGCGCTCGAGCCCGACATCCTGATCTGTCTGCTGGACAACATCGAGGTCGTCGCCGAGCGGCTGCACCGCGACCACCAGACCGACGCCACGCTCAAGGACCTGATGGTCTGGCGCGAGGAAGAGATCATGGCGACCGAGCTGGTCGCCCAGGCGCTGGGGATCGGCAACCGCTTCTACGTCCTCGCCCGCGGCCGGCACGCCGACACGGTTGAGACGTGCTTCCGCCTGATTTGCCGCCACGGGATGAAGACGGTCTACCCCTCGTTCCCGATGACGCACGTAGTGAACCTGCCGGAGGTGTTGAAAGAGATCGACGCGTTCCGCGCGGAGCTGGCGAAGCATTTCATCGCGTTTGACCCCGCCGACGTGGACGAGAAGCTGCTGCTCGACGCGGCGATCGAGGCGGCCAAGAACGGCCGGGAGTTCGTGGAGATGGACCCCGGCTCATTCACGGGCGGCAAGAAGACGATCCAGGTGTCGGTCAAGCAGGTCCTCGACATCGCCGGCGACGTGGACGGGCAGATCTACGCGCGCGACTTCAAGATGGTCCGCCAGAGCGACATGATCGTGAGCCTGGTCCCCGAGCTGCCCGACGGCATGCCCGGGCTGTCGAGCGGCGTCGAGCGCGAGCTGCACCACGCCTTCGAGCACGGCCGCGACGTCTACGTCGTCTGGAAACCCCAGCGCAGCCCCTCGCCCTTCATCACCGAGACCGCCACCAAGGTCTTCCGCTCGACCGGCGAAGCGCTGGCGCACTTTGACGAACAAGGCATGTTCGCGCAGACCAACCTGTTCGGGCATTAAGAACGCGGGCCCGATCCTGGGGGCGCTGATGGAAAAACCCACCCGACGGATTGTGCTGGACGCCGACGCGGTCAGAGGGATCGCGCAATCGACCGCCACCGATACGATCCGCGGGGAGACGCCTGCCGTCTTCGACGCCGACGGCGGCCTGGTGATGGACTTTGGCCGAGCGGCGGTGTGGGGACACGTGGCGATCGGCGCGGCCGGGCTCGCCGTGGCGGGCGGCTTTTTGTGGTGGACCCTCGTTCGGTTCGCATCGGCCCCGTCAAAGACGGCGCTGCTGAGCACGCTGCCGTTCTGGGTGGGCGTCCTGGCGATCCTGCTCGGCGGCGGCATCGGCGCGTTGATGCTGCTCGTGAGCCTCAGGCCGATCCGGGTCGAGATCGACCCGGCGGCACGACAGACCGTGACCACCTGGGCCTTGGGGATGCGGCGAACACGGTGCGGGTTTGAGGAGGTGGACCGCCTGGTCATGAAGATCGCCCCGGGCATCGATAAGAATGGATTCAACCTGATCGCGACCCCGCTGACTCGAAGCGGCCAACCGTTGCAGGGGGTTTCACTGTTTTCAGGCTTCTCCCACCCCGAAGCGGCGAACGTGATCCGGATCGGCTGCTGGCTGGCGGACCGGTTCGGGGCCGCCGCGGAACTGGAAATGGAGCGTGACCAGCCGCTTGAAGCTGTATGGGGACACGAAGCGGCGTGGGCCTTAATGGGGAAGCTGACCAAGGACCCGCAATTAAGCGTGCTCACGGCGGATGCGGTCCGGCGCCGCGCCGGGTTCGAGGCATCGGCGGCGCAGCGAACCGGCGACGCGGCGGAGGATCGGCCGACGCCCCAGTGGGAACAGCGTTACGAGGTGATTGCCCACCCCGTCTTCAATTGGCGATTCAGAGGGCTGTTGGGGCTGGCTGTCGGGGCAGGGGCCGGGGCATCTCTGGCGTCGGGGGGCGCGGGGTGGGGCGGGCTGGGCTGGCCGTGGGACATGGTCGCGGTTGGGGCGGGGATGGGGGTCATCGGCGGCGTGCTGGGTCTCATGCTGCCGATCAAGCGGCGGGTGCGCGCTTGCGTCATCCGGCGGGAGGCGGTAACGATCGAGTCTTCTGACGGCCATACTGAAACCCTGCCGCTTGAACAAATCGAAATGATCGGTTTGCAGTCCGGCGTGGTGCAGTCCTGGTTGTTCTCGGTGACGCCGCGGCGGTTGGTCATCCTGACGGAAGGGAAGCGGCTGAAGCTGACGTTGAGGCCGGAATTGCTTGCAGAGGCCTGCGACTTGTTGACCGGCGCCTGTATCAACGCGATCGGTATGGATGCGAAGGGCGAGCTGACCCTGCCGACGAAGCCCGCGGGCTGGTCGCTATCGGATTGGCGGACGTACCTTGAGCGGGTGGTGCGAGGTGAATTCGACCGGCAACGGCGATCGGCGTGGCGTTGGGCGATGGCGGCGACGGTGTGGGCGGCGATGGTGATCGTGCTGATCCTCACGCTCGGCCTCGTGGCAGGATGGTTCTGGCCGCCGACGCCAGGCCCGGCCCCGGTCACCGTGTCGCCCGGCTCAACGTCGGACGTGGTGACGATGATCTACGCGGTCGTGATGTGGGGGGCCTTACTGACCGTTATGTGG
>JANQFR010000048.1 GCA_028277745.1 Phycisphaeraceae bacterium | reverse complement strand
CTTGTTGCCCTGAGCGACACCGGTCAACCAGCCATCGGGCGTGAGGTAAGTCATCAACCGATCGCACGCCTTCTGGGCCATCGGCAGGTGTCGCTCCGGAAGGAGCCCTTCGCGGACGCCCATCGCCAGGGCTGCGGCGATACCCGCCGAGCCGGATGTATCCGGCAGCAGGCTCGCTTCCTTGAGGAACACCGACCACACGCCATCGGCCTGCTGGTGTTGGGCGACCCAATCCGCCACGCGCATCGCTTCGTCGATCAGGTCATCCGGCCGATCGCCTGCCTCCAGTAACGCCAACGTGCGCACCAGCCCCAGGAAGTACCACGCCACACCGCGCGACCAGCTGTCGAACATGCGCTCACCGGTGGTCAATTGGTAGCGCAGCCACAGGGCGTCGTCGGTCTGCAGGTACTCACGGTTGATGCGCAATTGATGGATGGCGCGTGACAGCAGGTCTTCATCGCCGGCGCAGCGCGCCATCGCGGCCATCACATACGCTACGCTGTAGGACGTTTCGGCCACGAGTGAAGCGCCGGACACGGCATTGACCTTGTTCCGACACTGCTGGTCGAAGGCGCGGCGTGGCAGGGCCAGGGCGGGATGATCCGCTCGCTGCATGGCCAGCACCGCGAACGGGCCGTGGTTCTCTTCGCTGCACGGCTGATCGTCGGCGGGATGACCGAAGATGTTTTCGTGTCGGAACGTGCCATCGGGCAGAAAGTACGTCTCCAGGTGCGCATCCAATGCGCGGCACGCCTCAGCACGCCCCAGCATCGCCCAGTCGCGCAGGCCATCCAGTACGCAGGCTTCCATCCAGTCGCACGGTTGAAGCGTGGCGGTCGAGCAGAACAGCGACAGGAAACGCTCGACATCCGCCGGCCGGTCCGGCGCCGCCAGGATGTGCGGCACGACCGCAGGATGCGCGCCTTCGCCCGGCGCGATGATCCACAGCGGCTGCATCTCGCCGATCAATGTGAGCGCCAGCCCATCCCGGTGGGCCACCGTTACCTGTTCCGGGGTCAGTGGCAGCTCGAACACCTGGCCGGCACTGCTGTACAGGACGTCGATCTGGCCGAAGCGTTCGCCCGTTGCGGCATGATCAACCGCCACGCGATGGGCTTCGCGGTGATCGACCGCCGCGGTGATGCGTAGCCAAGCCATTTCGTCCGGGGGCACGTCGAGGGGATCGAACTTCAGAATGCATGGCCCGTCGGCAGGCCGGGCGATGGGCGCCGCAGGACGCTCGGCCAGGGAACGCTTTTCCGGGGGAAACAGGAGGTCGGCGGCGGTATGGCTGGCGAGCGGGTATCGCGTGGTCATGATGTGGAAGCACTCTTGTTGTCGCGTCGCGCGGCGTGAATGTTTCTCATACAACCGCCAGGTTCTCAATGTTGTTCTGCTCAGTAATCGTATCTGGACACGACGAGGCGGCCATCCGAGAAAAGATCACTCAGGTTGACGGACGCACTAAACGGCTTCAGGAAGCCTACCTTGAAGAGGTCGTATCCCTTGAGGATTTCCGCACCACAAAAACTGAACTCGTCTCTGATCGCCGGTCGCTCAAGGAAAATCTCGACCGGCTTGAGGACGAGCAGACGAATCGGCTCGAACCCGTCGTTGAGTTCTTAAAGTCAAGCAAACAAGCGGGTTTAGCGGCTTTGACGGATGATCACGCCAAAAAGCGTGATTGGCTGAGAAAAGCCGGTTCGAACCGACGGGTTCTGTCAGGCCGTCTGTTTTTTGAGCCACGCGGAGCGTGGAAACTCGTTGCAACTTCAACACTTCCAGCAAACAACCCCGAGCGTCGCGTCAGCGTCGCTCGGGGGCATCGGCCGGAACTCGTTGCAGTTCCCTCTAAAGCGGAGAGGGAGGGATTCGAACCCTCGGTACGGTTTCCCGTACACACGAATTCCAATCGTGCACCTTCAGCCGCTCGGTCACCTCTCCGACAGGCGCTCGGCCGAGTCGGGTATGGTAAGTGATTTGCCCGCGGTGTGAAAGGAACCGACCCGTGCCCCGTCGACCCCGTTACGCGACCCGGATGGATGGCTTGCTGGTGGTGGACAAGCCGCTTGGCCTCAGCTCGGCGGACGTGGTCCGTGAGGTGCGTTATTCGGCCGGGAACTGCAAGACCGGTCACGCCGGCACGCTCGACCCGCTGGCGACGGGCGTGGTGATCTGCTGCCTCGGCCAAGCCACGAAAGCAGTGGATCGTCTGATGGGTTTGACCAAGGTGTATGAAGCAGGCGTCGATCTTTCTGCGTTCACCACCACCGACGACCGCGAGGGGCCGCGCCAGGACGTGGCGGTGGACCCGCCCCCGGATCGAGACGCCGTGTCGGCTGCGCTGGACCGGTTTGTGGGCCAGATCGAGCAACGTCCCCCCGCTTATTCCGCGGTCCACGTGGACGGCCGACGGGCGTATCGCCTCGCCCGCCGGGGGGAGGCGGTCGACCTGCCGGTTCGCACGGTCCGCATCGATGCGATCGAGTTGCTCGGCTACGCCTGGCCGCACGCCACGCTCCGAGTGACTTGCGGCAAAGGGACTTACATCCGCTCGTTAGCCCGGGACCTGGGGCGGGCCCTCCGCACCGGCGGTCACCTCGCGTCCCTGCGTCGGACCGCGGTCGGGCCGTACACGGCGGATCACGCCTGGCGCCTGGAACGGGTTCGGCAGGGCGTGACCCAATCGGACCTGCTGCCGGCCCCGTCCGGATAGGCGCGGCGTCGGCGGTTACCGGACGCCGACGGGTTCTGGCGCGGATCGCTCGGCCTCGCTTGACCCCGCGGCCGCGGCGTGTCGATAATAATGTCGTGAGAGACCGCGATCGAAGCCCGAACCTGCCCTGCCTCACCATCACGCTGTCGGTGTTGCTTTGCCTGGGGGCGGCGGCGTCGGCTTGCCCCCTGGAGCGGGCGGTGTCGATGCGCGACAGCCGGGCGATCGCGGAACTGATCGATTCGTTGCAGGCGGCGGCCCGGCGGCTCCACGCGTTGCCGGCCCCGGCGACGCCCCGTGCCGCCAGGCCCGCGTTGGATCGGCGCCCGGATTCCCGGATGATCTCGCCGGATCATCGGCTGGCCCGGACCACGCCGACGCTCCCGCAGATGCTCAACCTCCCGCCCCCGGCCGCGTCGATCTGACCCGCGCCGCACCCCAACCCCGCCTTCATCCCTGACGATCGATTTTCCCTCCCGGGACCCGCCACGGGTCCCGTGCCGACACGTCCGGCATCCGCCGGCCGCGTCCTGACTCCCGAAAGCCTACCTCATGGTTATCAAAGCCGTCTCCAAGACCTACACCAAAATTTTCGGCTCGCGCAACGAACGGTTGCTCAAGGGCTATTACCGCCGGGTCGAACAGATCAACGAACTCGAGCCCGAGACCCGTCGGCTGACCGACGCCCAGTTGCGCGAGAAGACCGCCGAGTTCCGCCGCCGGGTCGAGAACGGCGAGCGGGCCCGCGACTTCCTCCCCGAGATCATGGCGGTCGCCCGCGAGGCGATGGACCGCGCCGTGGGCATCCGCTCGATCTTCAACCCCGAGCACGGCTTCGACCCGTCCCGCCTGCCGCCGGACATGGCCAAACACTACGACCAGGTGAAAGCCGCTGGCGAAGTGCTGCCGCCCGCGCCGGTAAAGGGAGGCGAGCCTGCGCCGTGGTGGCTGCAGGTCGAGGTTCCCAACGAGTTGTACGACGCGGTCCGCGAGCTGTATCCCGAGTCGAGGCCGCCGTTCCGCGCCCGGCCGTTCGACGTCCAGCTCATCGGCGGCATGGTGCTGGGGGAGGGCAAGATCGCCGAGATGAAGACCGGCGAAGGCAAGACCATCGTCGCACCCCTGGCGTGCTACGTCGCCAGCATCGACCACCTGCAATGCCACGTGGTCACGACCAACGACTACCTCGTTCAGCGCGACCGCGACTGGGTGTTCCCGTTCTATTACCTGCTGGGCCTGACCGTCGGCGCGATCCACCCGATGCACCAGCAGCCGCCCCAGCTCAAGGCCGAGGCCTACGAGTGCGACGTCCTCTACGCCACCAATTCCGAGTTGGGGTTCGACTACCTCCGCGACAACATGAAGCTCTCCACCGCGGAACAGCTGCAGAAACGCCGCGACTTTGTGATCGTCGACGAGATCGACTCGATCCTGATCGACGAGGCCCGCACGCCGCTGATCATCTCCGGCCCGGCCCACGACGACGCACCACGCTACGAGATCGCCGACCAGATCGCCCGCCAGCTCAAGCAGAAGCAACGGGAGTGGGACGCCGCCAACCACAAGGTCTCGCAGTGTGAGATGAAGATCAAGGGCCTCGAGGGCGACATCCGCAACGCCCGCGACAAAGCCAGAGTCCCCGCGATGCGCGAGGAGATGAAGGAGCTGCAGGCCCAGCTCCCCGGCTTCGAAGCCGAGCGGGACCGCTACACGCAGTACTACGAGATCGAGATCGACAAGAAGGCCGCCCACCTCACCCACGAAGGCGTCGCCGACGCTCAGAAACAGGCGGGCATCGGCTCGTTCTACGTCGGCAACAACATGGACTTCCCCCACCTGCTCGAGAACGCCCTGCGCGCCCACGTCGTCTATCAACGCAACAAAGACTACGTGGTCAAGGACGGCGAGGTCATCATCGTCGACGAATTCACCGGCCGGCTCATGATCGGCCGGCAGTGGTCCAACGGCCTGCACCAGGCGGTCGAGGCCAAGGAAAACGTCAAGATCAAGCAGGAGACCCAGACCCTCGCCACCGTCACGATCCAGAACTTCTTCAAGCTCTACAAACGCCTCGCCGGCATGACCGGCACCGCGATCACCGAGTCCACCGAGTTCATGGAGATCTACGACCTCGAGGTCGTCTGCATCCCGACCAACGTCCCGGTGATCCGCCACGACCGCGAAGACCTGATCTTCCTCTCCGGCAAGGACAAGAAGAACGCGATCGTCGACGAAATCAAGCGGGTTCACGACCTGGGCCGGCCGGTGCTGGTGGGCACGACCAGCGTCGAGAAGAGCGAGGAGCTGTCGCAGGTGCTGACCAAGCGGCACGGCATTAAGCATGAGGTGCTCAACGCCAAGATCGACCAGGCCGAGCGCGAGGGCAACCTCGTCGCCGAGGCGGGCAAGCTCGGGGCGGTCATGATCGCCACCAACATGGCCGGCCGCGGCACCGACATCAAGCTCCAGCCGATCGACCGCGAGGCCCTGGTCGACCACTGGAAACGCCGCAACCTCCTGCCCCGGCAGGCGACGGCCGACATGAGCGACGACCAGCTGACCGCGTTGTCCTACCGTCACCAGGCGGTGAATGAGCTCGGCTTCAAGAAAAAAGAGGCCGAGGCGATGAGCGACGACGAGCTCCAGCTTGTGCTCTTCCGACACTGGTGCGAGCACGACGCCTACCTCGACGACAAAAAAGTCAAGACCATGACGCTTGAGCAGTGCGCCGCGGAGCTCGACCGCCTGCCCGACTACAGCCGCCACCGCCTGGCGGTCTGGGCCGACACCGAAGACATGGGCGGCCTGCACATCATCGGCACCGAGCGCCACGAGTCGCGCCGGATCGACAACCAGCTCCGCGGCCGGTCCGGCCGGCAGGGCAACAAGGGCTCGTCCCGTTTCTTCATCAGCCTCGAAGACGACCTCATGAAGATGTTCGCCGGCAAGACCACCATGGCGGCCCTGTCGCGCCTGGGCATGAAAGAAGGCGACGCCATCGAGCACCGCTGGGTCACCAAGAGCGTCGAACGCGCCCAACGCAAGGTCGAAGAACGCAACTACGAGATCCGCAA
>JANQFR010000050.1 GCA_028277745.1 Phycisphaeraceae bacterium | reverse complement strand
CAGCCACAGGATCAACCCTAACGCCGCGAGCCCCGCCAGGCCCACCGTCGCCAATGCCCCGGCCTGTCCCGCATCCACTTCCGGCACGCACAACTCCTCGTTTCGGGCTCCACCATCATATCGCCCATTCCCCGCCGCGCCCGTTACAATGCCGCGCTCCATGAGCGATCCCTCTTCAAACGACCCCCTGGCGCCGCTTCGTCAACGCATCGACGAGCTCGACGCGCAACTGGTGAAACTCCTCAACGAACGCGCCGAGGTCGTGGTCGAGGTCGGCAAGATCAAGCGGTCCGGCCGGACCGACACCCCGATCTACGCCCCCGACCGCGAGCGGGCCGTGCTGCAGAAGGTCCGTCAGCACAACGCCGGGCCGCTGCCCGACACCTGCATCGAGGCGATCTGGCGTGAGCTGATGTCCGGCTCCTTCGCGCTGGAGCGGCCGCTGCGCATCGGCTACCTGGGCCCGCCGGGGTCGTTCTCCCACCTCGCCGCCCGCAAGCAGTTCGGGGCCTCGGTCGAGTATGACGAGCTGACCGACTTCGCCGCCATCTTCGACGAGGTCGCCCGCGGCCACGTCGACTACGGCCTGATCCCGATCGAAAACTCCACCCACGGCGGCGTCACCACCAGCCTCGACTGCTTCCTCGACACCGAGGTCAAGATCTGCGCCGAGTTGCTGATCGCCATCCACCACAACCTGCTCTCGCGTTTCCCGCTGGAGAAAATCACGAAGGTCTACTCCCACCAGCAGGCCCTGGCCCAGTGCCGCCGCTGGCTGGCGGCCCAGCTGCCCAACGCCGCGATCGTCCCCGCCGTCTCCACCTCCCAGGCCGCCGCCACCGCCGCCGCCGAGGACGGCGCCGCCGCGATCGGCTCGACCCTGGCGGGGCAGATCTACGACGTCCCGATCCTCTTCACCAACATCGAGGACAACCCCAACAACACCACCCGCTTCTTCATCATCGGCCAGCAGTCGCCCAAGCCCACCGGCGACGACAAGACCTCGCTCATGTTTACCACCGAGCACCGTGCCGGCGCCCTGACCGACGTGCTCAACGTCTTCCGCGATCACGGGCTGAACATGTCCCGTCTCGCAGAGCGCCCCAGCCAGCGTGTGAACTGGGAGTATTACTTCTTCGTCGACGTCATCGGCCACGCCGACGAGCCGGGGGTATGCGCCGCGATCGAAGAGGCCCGTAAGCACTGCCTGCAACTCACCATCCTCGGCTCGTTCCCGCGGGCCGCCGAGGTGCTGTAGGGGTATCCGCTACGGCGCCTCAACCCCATTTCTGCGACATCCCCGCGTGATTTTCCCGCCGCAAACCGCCCCTCAATCGGTATGCTGAAAGCGGTATATGCCACCTCAAGGAGCCCGACCATGATCAACCCCGCCCTGTTCGGCGGCCGGAGCGAGGGGACCTCCTCCAGCATGGCCGCCGCCTCGGCCGCGGCCCGCAGCGCCTCCGCCGCCCGCCGGGCCGAACGCGAGACGTCCCACCTCGAAGATCGCTTCGAACGCCTGTCCCTGGTCTGCATGGCGATGTGGTCGCTCATCCAGGACAAGACCAACCTCACCGAGGAGGACCTGATGGAGCGGGTCAAGCTGATCGACATGATGGACGGCGTCGAGGACGGCAAGGCGACCAAGGGCGTGCGTAAGTGCCGCAAGTGCGGCCGGACGATGAACCCCCGGCACCGCAAGTGCCTCTACTGCGGCGCCGCCGAGCTCGCCAGCAGCGCGTTCGACGCGGTTTGATCCAGACCTTACGGCCGGCCGGTGTGTACGATGCCTCCGCGTCGCCAACCCATAGAAAAGATTGTTTGTGGAGTCCGTTCATGCAGTGCCCGAAATGTTCCGGTGAATTGAAGATGGCCGAACGCAGCGGCATTGAGATCGATTATTGCGTGTCCTGCCGCGGGATCTGGCTGGATTCCGGCGAGCTGGACAAGATCATCGAGCGATCGGCAGCCTCGACTCCCTCCCGCCAGGAGCGTGATTACGATCGCGACCACGATCGGGAAAGCTGGTGGGAGCGCATCATGGACGTGTTTGACTGAGGCCGTTTGTTTGGGCTGCTTTAGCCAGCGGGCGACGCCCGCCTGGTCCGGGGCCGCGTCGCGGCCCGGCTAACGGGGGCGATTATGACCAGCCACGGATCTCCCACAGGTAGCTGGAGCGGTAGTGGTTGTCATTCTCGCCCAGAAACACGCTGCCGTCGTCGGTGATCGCCAG
>JANQFR010000090.1 GCA_028277745.1 Phycisphaeraceae bacterium | reverse complement strand
GCCCTGGGTGCGGCGGCTCGGACGCGTCCGGCGTTACGTGCACGCCAAACTACTGATCAACGCGGCCAGGATCAGGCTCAACCTTGCATAATCCCCACGTGGATTGATCGCATGGGCGACCATACGCCACGACGATAGCCCGGCCCTGCGGGCCGGTGCTGAACGACACGTCATCAGGGCCCATCGCTTTACTTGATCGGCGCCGCGTCGCGGCGGTCGACCAGCAGCTCGACCGCATCGGCGTCCGACGCCTTGACCGTGATGTCGCCCGCCTCGGCGGCGATCAGCTCCTCCACGGTCCAGACGCCGTTGCGCTTCGCGATCACGCGGTACTGGCCCGGCTGGGTGACCCGGGCGCGCCAGACGTCGCCGCTCTCGCGGTCGGCGACGATCGGCGACGGCCGCCAGCCGCGGGGCAGGTGCGGGTGCGGCGCGGCGCCATTGCGGGCCACGTCGTAATACGCCGTCAACTGCTGCGGGTACACCTCGAGCACGCCCCGGCTGAACCAGTGGACGTGCCCGCCCACCCGGCTCTGGCGCACCAGGTCCATCTTCTCGACCATGTCCTCCCACGTGGTGTCGGGCCCCGTCCCGACGATGCGGATGCCCGCCAGCAGCTTCTCACGGTCCGAGCCGATCGCCTGGACCTGCTGCTCCCACGTCGGCTTGAACGCCTTGAAGTCGCTGCGATAGACCTGGGGCACGAACTCGTCCATCCACCCCTTGCGGTTCCACGCCGGCCAGTCGCAGGCGTAGTGCTCCAGCGACCACGGGTACACCGCGGGGCTGATCGACACGATCAGGTTCGGCCGGCGTTTCTTCAGCTCGGTGTAGAACGTGTGGGCGAACTCGGTCACCTTGTCGGCCCGCCAGCGGACCCACGCCGGGTCGCGCGGGTCCTTCGGCGGCGCCTGGCCGTTGTGCTCGGCCTTGTAGGCCTCCACCGTGTAGGGGTCGTAGCCCATCGTCACCGGCCACGCGATGCGGTCGTCGAGCTGCACGCCGTCAAGGTCGTAATTGTCCACCGCTTCGAGGACCAGGTCGAGCAGGAACGCCCGCGTCTCCGGACGCAGCGGGTTCATCCACACGAACGGGTTCTGGCCCGACACCAGCTCGCCGTCGATGGTCGTGGTCATCCACTGGGGGTATTGCTGACGCAGGTGGTTGTGGGTGTCCTTGAACGCGGCCATGAAGCCGTACTCGAACCAGGCGATATAGATCAACCCGTTGCGGTGGGCCTGAATGAGGGTTTCTTCGAGCAGGTCGCGCGGCTGGGACATGCCGGTCTGATCGGGCATGAGGTTCGGCCGGCGGTCGAGGCCGATGGTCCGCTCGAGCGTCTGGGAGGGGTACTGGGTGTAGCCGTTCTTCCACGTCTCGACATAGACGGTGTTAAGCCCGATGTCGCGGAGCTGCTTCATCGACTCGGCGGTCTTGTCGGGGGTGGCGATGGCGTCGTTGGCGGTGGTGGTCATCCACGTGCCGCGGACCTCGGGCGGCGCGGCGGGCTGGGCGGCGGCGCCGACCTGATAAAACAGCATCGTCACGAGCACGTAACCGATGATCCACAGCCAGATTTCAACGCGGAGCCGAGCGGTCTTGGTCATCACGGGGTTCCTGATCAAAGAATGTTAGATCGGCGGGCGGCCAAAGCGAAACGGCCCCGCCGGCCGAGGGCCCAGGCGCCCAGGGCGAATAACGCCAGAGAGGCGGGTTCGGGGATCGGCCGGCGGTCGACCAGCAGCTCAACCTGGGTGGCGCCGGCGATGTTCAGGTCGGCCGTCCCCGCTGAAAAGAAACGCGATTCGAGGGTGCTCCACCGCCCGTTGATCTCGGCGATGACGCGATACAGGCCCGCCTCGGCGACGACCACCTGCCAGAGCTCGTCGTCGGCCGCGTCCTGCTGGGCGACCAGCGGGTCGGGGCGCCAGTCGGCGGGGAAGAACGGGTTGTCGCGGTCGGGGCCGTAGAAATTGGTGAGCGACGTCGCGTTGGTGATCACGCCCTCGCTGAAAAACAGCGCGTGGCCGGGCAGGGCGCCCCCCTCCGCCAGGGCGGCCTCCACGATCATCTGCTGGACGTCGGCGATCGGCGTGGTCGAGCCGTTGGCCTTGAAGGTGATGCCGATGATCAGGTCCTCCAGCCGGCCGGCGGCCTCGGCGGCGTCGGTCTGGGCCGGCAGGTCGCGCTCGAAGTCCGACAGCGTCTCGCGGTAGAGCTGCACCACATATTCATCGAACAGGCCCTGGGCCATCCAGGCGTCCCAGTCGGCGTTGAGCACGCTCTGCGAAAACCCGGTGACCGCCGGGCTGACGCTCACGTGCAGGTCCGGGCGCTCGGTCTTGATAGCGGTGTACAGTTCCTGGGCGAACTGCGTGACCTTGCCCTGCCGCCACGCCTTGAACGCGGCGTTGTTGGGGTTCGTGGGCGCGGCGTTTCCGGTCTCGCTGGTGTACAGGCCGATCGTGGTCGCGTCGAAGCCGAACTCGTTGGGCCAGGCCAGCCGGTCGTCGAACTGGATGCCGTCGAGGTCGTGGTCGCGGATGGATTCGAGGGTGATGTCGATCAGGAACTGGCGGACCTCGGGCACGGCGGGGTTCATCCACGCAAAGCCGTTGGACGCGTTGGCGTAGTTGCCGCTCTGGTCCTGGAGCAGCCAGCCCTGGTCTTTCATATAGGTCGCCAGGGCGTTGGAGGGCGTGCCGCCGTTGCCGAGGAACTGGGCGGAGAAGCCGTACTCGAACCAGGCGATGTGCTGCATGTTGTTGCGGTGGGCGTGGATGAGGGTTTCATCGAGCAGGTTGCGCGAGCCCAGCGCGGGGGCGCGGTCGGCGCCGATGAGGTTGGCCAGGGTCTGGGAGGGGTATTGGGTGAACCCGTTTTTCCACGACTCGACATAGACGGTGTTGAGGCCGACGTTGCGGAGCTGGGCCATGATCGCCTCGGTGTTGGCGCCGGAGGCGATGTGGTCGGGGCCGGTGGTGGAGAGCCACGTGCCGCGGACCTCCGGGGTCTGCCCGACCGCAACGGATGACAGCGCCAACGCCCCGGCCGCCGCGATCAGGGCCAGAGCCCCCGGTTTTGAACCAATCCCTGCCATATGCTGAAACCTCCTACAAATCATGGCGTCAAAAGGTTGAGAACCACCTTGTCAAGGCCGATCCTACTCATAATAATATAATTATGACAGCATTCAACGTATGTCTTATAGGTTCAGGTATAATTTCTAAGGCCCACGCCGAGGCGGCGCGGGCGAGCCGGCGGGTGCGGGTGGCGGCGGTGGCGGATCCTGATTTGGTCCGGGCCGGGGCGCTCGGTCGCGAGACGGGAGCGCCGGCGTTCCCGTCGCTGGCGGAGCTGCTGCGTTCGCCCGTAAGCCGGGAGCTGGACGGGGCGGTGATCTGCACCCCGCCGTCGGTGCGGATCGACCTGGTGGAAGAGGCCCTCGCCGCCGGTTTGGCGGTGCTGGTCGAGAAGCCGCTGGCGCACACCCTCGCCGACGCCGAGCGGCTCGCCTCGATCGCGACGGCGGCCCCGGACGACGCGGCCACCCGCCTCGCCTTCTGCCACCGCTTCACGCCCGCGATCGTCGAGATGAAACGCCGCGCGGACGCCGGCGAGCTCGGCGAGCTGGTCCGCTTTGAAAACACCTTCGCCTGCTGGCACCCCACCATGCAGACCCGCTGGATGAGCGACCCGGCCCACAGCGGCGGCGGCAGCCTCATCGACACCGGCAGCCACGGCCTGGACCTGTTCCACTTCCTCGTCGGCCCGGCCCAGGCCGAGTGCGTGGTCCAACGCCACGGCTGGGACGGCCGCGGTGACACCAACGCCACCCTCCTCGTCCGGTCCGACCCCACCGGCCTCGCCGCCGGCGACGAACCCGCCGTCGCCGGCGTGATCGCCTGCGGCTGGGCCGAGCCCCCGCGTTTCACCGTCACCCTCGTCGGGACACGCGGCCTGCTGCACTACGACTTCGACCAGCCCGAAACCCTGCTCTTCCAATCGTCTCAGGGCGAACGCGCCACGATCGCCACGCCCACCCACGAGCTACGTTTCCAGCATCAGCTCGAAGCCTTCGCCGACCACGCCGACGAACCGGCCGCGCCCACGGTCCTCGCCTCGTTCGAAGACGGCCTCGCCGTCGCCCGGCTGCTTCACACCCATGACATGACCGTTCTCTGAACGAACACCCAACGCCCCGCCCCCGGAAAACCCCATGGCCAAGACGCCCGTGAAAAACACCCCCGCGACTTCCACGCCCCGCCCGGCCGCGGACGCGGCGCAAAAGACCCTCCAACTCGGCGTCATCGGCGTCGACAGCTCGCACCTCGCCGAGTTCTCCCGACGCATCAACACCCTCTTCAAAGACCGGCAGACCCGCTGCCACGTCACCCAGATGTGGACCGACGGCCGGCACGACATGCCCGATGACGACGTCGAGACCTGGCGGCTCCGCGCCCGGGGCCACGGCGTCGTCGACGCCGACGACCTCGACGCCATGCTCGACGCGGTCGACGGCGTGATGGTCCTCACCGTCAACGGCGCCCGGCACCTCGACCACGCCGCCCCCGCGCTGCGGCGGGGCCTGCCCACCTACATCGACAAGCCGCTCACCTGCGACCTGGCCGAGGCCAGGACCCTCCTCGCCCTCTCGCGCGAGCACGAGGCCCGCTGCTACTCCGCGTCGAGCCTGCGGTTCGCCGACGAGGTCGCCGCCATCGACCGCGAGGCCCTGGGCGACCTGGTTGCGATCGACGCCTACGGCCCCGGCGAGCTCAACGACGCCATGCCCCGCCTGTTCCACTACGGCGTCCATACCATCGAGATGGTGGATGCGATCTGGGGGCGGGGCGTCCGGCGTGTGCGCGCGCACATCACCGAGCCGCGCGACCACGTCGAGCTGGAGTACCACGACGGCCGTTACGCCCGCCTGCGCATGGAGCGGGTCGGCGCTTACGACTTCGGCGCCACGCTCCACGGCACGGAATCGGTCGCGTCGTTCCGCGTCGACTTCAGCGAGGTGTACAACCGCCTCGTGGCCGGCATGGTGCGGTTCTTCGAGGGCGGCCGGGCGCCCGCGAGGCTCGAGGCGATCGTCGAGAACATCGCCGTGATGGAGGCCGCCCACCGCTCGATCGCCCACGGCGGCGGTTGGGTCGAACTGTCGGCCATGGACTGATGAGCGCTGCGCTTGAAGCCGGTCCTGAGGACGCCGCCGGCGGCCGAAGGTCCGGATCCCCGGATATCCGGATCTTCGCCTCGCTGCGCGAGGCTCAGAACCGGCTTTAGATGAACGATCCGAACCCCACGGAGCCTGGTTGATGCCCTTCTCTCAACGCCGACGGCCGGCGCTGATCCTCGCCGGGTTGGCGTTCCTGAGCCTGCTGTCCTGCAACACGCCCGCGCCCGAGACGCCGCCTTCCAGCGATGCGGTGGAGCAGGCCCAGCCCATGCCGCTCGACGCGGCGCTCGCCCTGCTCGACGAGCGCGACGACTGGGCCGAGCACGGGCCGATGCCCCTGCCCCGCCACCCGGCCGAGAAATACCTCAAGGGCTGGACCATCGCCCTCGACCCCGGCCACGGCGGCGACGCGCACTTGCCCAACTACAAGCGCGGCCCCACCGGCGTGCGCGAAGCCGAGATCAACTGGCGCGTCGCCGTCCTGCTCCAAAAGCTGCTCACCGACGCCGGCGCCCGCGTCGTCATGACGCGCGACGGCGACGTCGACGTCGGCCTCGCCCAGCGCGCCGCGATCGCCAACGACGCCGGCGCCGACCTGTTCATCAGCCTCCACCACAACGCTTCGTCCCGCCCGACCACCAACTACGGCAGTGTCTGGTATCACGGCCACGTCGACGACGCCGAGCCCGCCCTCGACGCCGCCCGCTACATCGCCCACCGCCTCGGCGCGGAGCTGCGCACCGACGTCGGCCTCACCTCCCCGCTCATGAGCGACCAGCAGATGTACGCCAACGGCTTCGGCGTGCTGCGGGCGTGCGAGATGCCCGCGATCCTCTGCGAGTCCTCCTTCCACAGCAACCCCGACGAGGAGCAGCGCCTCCGCGACGCCGGCTACAACCTCCGCGAGGCCTACGCGATCTACACCGCCCTCTGCGAGTACGCCTACGGCGGGCGCCCCACCCAAACCGAGCCCGTCGTCGAAGCCGGGCCCAGCCGCGTCCGGATCACCACCGTCCTCGACGACGGCCTGCCCGCCGGCTGGTGGGGCTCCGATCGGCAACGCATCCTCTCTTCGACGATCATGGTCACGCTCGACGGCCGACGCCTGCCCCACCGCTACGACCCCGCGACGCGCGTCCTGACCGCCGAGGCCCCGCTCAGCCGGGTCGAGCCCGGCCCGCACGAACTCCACATCCGCCACGCCAACCTGTTCAAGCACCACAACTGGCCGCAACGTTACGACATCGCCATGCCGCACACCGACCCCACCCCTGCTCACCCCGACCGGCCCTGGCTGGGCCTCCCCCGGCTCGACGGCGCGCCCACGCTCGTCGGCGTCGACGCGTCGCTCGACGGCCTCTTCGATATGCCCGAAGGCTCGGCCATGACCGTCGCCCGCGTCGACCCCGCCACCGGCCGGCTCCTCACCGCCCGCTGGCGCGACACCGGCGACCTGGGCTTCTATCCCGCCAGCACCGTCAAGTGGGTCACCGCCGCGATGACGCTCGAACTCATGCAGGCCCACGACATGCGACTCGACACCGTCCTCCAGGTCGGCGACGACCCGCCCCGCTCGATGCGCGACCTGCTCGCCGGCATGATCGTCATGAGCGACAACCAGGCGTTCAACACCCTGCAGGAAGCCGTCGGCTTCGGCGAGACGTATGAGCGCATGAAGTCGTGGGGCTGCACCAAGGCGATGATCCGCCGCCACTTCACCCGCCCCCACTGGAGCCACAGCCGCGAGGTCCGCATCCATGACGGCGGCCGGCTCGCCGCAACAATCGCCCCCCGCCCCGCCCCCGACATCCCCCTCAACGCCGACCCCAACCCGGAGGGCAACCCCGAGTCGAACTGGTTCACGACCGACGACCTGGTCCGCTGCGCCGCCGCCATGATGATGGGCCCGACCCGCGACCGGCCGCACTTCGACGAACTCTGCGCCCACCTCGGCTACACCAACCAGGGCTTCATCCGCGACGGCCTGGCGAAGCTCACCGCCCAACGCGACGACCGGCCGGCCTTCGTCACCCTCAACAAGCCCGGCTGGTGGCCCGGCGACGGCGCCAACGTCGACCTCGCCTACGTCTACGACGTCAACCGCCGCGAGCACTACCTCATCGGCCTCTACGTCCAGGGCACGCTCGAAGAGGCCAAAGCCGTCATGGCCGAGGCGTCCCGCGCCGTGTTCGCCGCAATCCACGACGGCGGCCTGCGGCTGGACCCGTAACCCTCATCCCCCCAAACCCAGCGGGCTTACAATGCCCCGATGCGATCCGCCCTCCTGCTGACCACGCTCGTTGCTTTGGCCGGCTGCAACCCTGCGCCGATGAACCCGTCGTTCCCGTTGACGGTGAAAGAGGCGAACGCTGAGTTGGCCGAGATGGCCGAGGCGCCCAAGCCGCTTAGCCGCCCCGTGGTGATCATCGGCGGGTATGCCGATCCGGGGTTCGCGGTCGAGTCGCTGCACGATGGGCTGACGGAGGTGGTCGATGACGACCGGTTTTTGAAACACACGGTGAAGGCCGACGGATTTGAGGAGGGCCGCGAGCAACTGGTCGCGGCGGTGAACGAGCGGTTTGCGTCCGACGACCCGGACGCGACGGTCGAGGTCGACGTGATCGGCAACTCGATGGGCGGGCTGATGGCGATGTACGCCGCGGACCCGGATACGCCGGCGCCGCGGCTGCGCATCGCGCGGCTCCTGACCATCGCCACGCCCTTCCGCGGCGCGAAGATGGCGAAAGGGGCCCCGGGCGGGCCGATCGTGAAAGACATGCGCCCGGGCTCGGCGTTCCTGGCCCAGCTCCATCGCCCCGACGTTCCGCACCGCTACACGGTCATCCCGTACGTCCGGCTGGACGACGCGGTGGTCGGGCCCGCGAACGCCGCGCCGCCCCAGCAAACGCCGTGGTGGGTTCCCAATCAACCGCTCGCGCTGTCGCACCTGGGGGCCTACAGCGATCGGCGCATCGTCGCGGACATCGCCCGCCGCTTGCGTGAGGAGACGCCCTACACCACCGAACCCCGCGCCGCGCTCCCGGCCGATTGAGAGGCTGGCTTCGCCGGGCCGCTACGCGGCCCCGGACCAGGCGGGCGTAGCCCGCCGGCTAAGACGGGGAAGCGATCGACTCTATCCCCTGTCTTCCCGCTTTTCCTCCGCCATCAGTCTCTTGACCGCCTCCCAGTCGTCACGCACCGTCCGATACCCGGCGTAAGCGGGCAAGATCCGCCGCCATGAGGTCTGCCGCTTGAGGATTTCGCTCTCGAGCCAGTCGGGGTCGAAACCCGCCCATTCGCCCGCCACGCTCAACAGGTTGGCGCCCACAACGGGGCCGACCTCGCGGCGGAGGATGGCGTCGAGCTCCTCATCCGCGTACCCGGACGCGGCGAGCACGCGGGCGATCCCCCGGTGGTCGTCGGGCTGAAGCTCGGTGTCGAGAAACAGCCGCGACAGGGCCTCCCACACGGGCCGGCGGCGTTCGAGTTCGGCGGCGGGCGGTTTCGGCGGTTTCATGGACCCCACCGATTCTACCGCCGGGAAAGAAGCCCACGCCGTCCTTGCCATCGTCCCGGGGGTGAGTCATAATTATAGAACTTCGCGTCAGGCTTTATCCCAGGTTGTTCAGGATATCCATGGATCCTCGCAGAATCGCCCTTATTTCTTTTTTCGCATTTGTTTACGTCGCAGCATGCCGGGCCGTCCATCCCGCCCCGGCCCCCGATGAGGCGATCTCGATCAAGCCGGTGGAGGTCCGGACCGACGCGGGGCCGGTGCGAGGATACGTGGCGACGGTGGACCTGGCGAGCCCGCGGGTCGAGGTCGTGGTGACCGGGCCGACCCGCTGGTCCGACGACGAGGGCCGGCCGATCGAAGCCGTCCTCGAGCCCACCGACGGCTGGGCCCGGCGTCTGGACGTGGTTTTCGCCATGAACGCGAACTTCTATAACGAGTCGGCGGATAAACGGACCGCGGACATCGTCGGCCTGGCGGTCAGCGATGGCCAGGTGGTTTCACCGGCTCGCACCTATGCGGGCGTGGATGACCCTTCATTGCTGATCCTGCACGACCGGCGGGCGATCCTCGGCCCGGCCAACGATGCCGGCCAGGTCCGGCACGCGGTCAGCGGCGTGGGCGCCTCGGACGGGGCGCCCGACCTCGGCGGCCCGCTCATCCGCGACGGCCAAAACGTCGCCGCCCACGCCCGCGTGGTCCCCCTCGAACGCCACCCCCGCACCGCGATCGGCGTCGATCAGACCGGCCGACGCCTCATCGCCGTGGTCATCGACGGCCGACAGCCCGGCTGGAGCGTCGGCGTCACCCTGCCCGAGCTTGCCGACCTGATGCTCGCCCACGGCGCACACAACGCCATCAACCTCGACGGCGGGGGCTCCAGCTCTTTCGTCTACCGCGCCCACCCCGACCAGCCCGCCGTGACCAACCGCCCCAGCGACGGGTACTTCCGCCCGGTCGCCAACCACCTCGGCGTCCGGCTGCGCCCCGCGCCGTCCCCCGACCCGAAGCAACCACCCACCCCCCGGTAACCCCCGCATGACCGTCGATCAAAAACCCAACCCGCTCACCCCGGTCGCCGCCACCCCCGGCCAGCCGCTCTACAAATCGGTCCAGGACTCGCTCGTCGGCGCCATCCGGAGCGGCCACTTCCACCCGGGGCAACGCATCCCCAGCACGAAGGAGCTTTCCCGGCAGCTGTCCGTCTCGCTGGTCACCGCGCACCGCGCGTTGCAGGAGCTGGTCGCCGACGGGTTCCTCGAACGCTCGCAAGGCCGGGGCACGTTCGTGGTCGAACGCGCGACCGCCGTCGCCAAACGCAAGTTCGGCCTCGTGCTCCACCGTGAGGCCTCCATGGCCGATTACTACCACAGCCAGATCCTCGAAGGCATGCGCCAGGCCGGACGCGACGACGCGATCGACCTGCTCATCCTCCAGTTCGGCGAGCAACCCCGCGAAGCGTGCGACGGCTTCCTGCTGATCAACCCACGCGCCGAAGAGATCGAGCAGTTCAGCCAGAAAACAACCCGCGGCGTCCCGCGCCTGGTCGTCGGCGCCCGATCCCACCTCGAGGACGTCTGCAGCGTCGACGTCGACAACGTCGACCTGGCGCGGCAGGCCGTCGAACACCTCGACCGCCTGGGGCATCGACGCATCGGCTACGTCGGCTCGGCCGACGACCTGAGCAACAACCGCGACCGACGCGAGGGCTTCCGCCGCACCTTCAAGCGGCTCCAGCTGCCCCAGAGCGAGCGCCACACGATCGACGCCGCCAGCTGGCGGCTGAGCAACGACGAAAAAATGGCGCTCAACCGCCTGCTCGCCGGCAAGGACCGCCCCACCGCCCTGCTCGCCGGCGGGTACTACCTCGCGCTGGATGTCTATGCCGCCGTCGCCCTCAACGGGCTGCGCATCCCCCAGGACATCTCGATCGTCGGCGTCGACGACCCGCCGTCCGCCGCCCACCTCTCGCCGCCGCTCACCACGCTCCGCCAGCCCCTGGTCCAGCTCGGGCACTCGGCCGTCACCATCCTCCGCGACGCCATCGAGCACGATCGCCCCATGAACGACCAGACCCTCCGCCCCGAGCTGGTCATCCGCGAGTCGTCCAGCGCCCCCGCCAAGCTTTGAGCCTGCCCGCCCGAACCCGAGCCCAGCCCAGATGCATACCCCTATCCTCATCGTTGGCGGCGGCGTCGGAGGCGTCGCCGCCGCCCTTGCCGCCGCCCGGGTCGGCCGGGCCTGCGTCGTCACCGAGCCCACCGACTGGATCGGCGGCCAGCTCACCGCCCAGGCCGTGCCCCCCGACGAGAACCAGTGGATCGAGGGCGACGACGGCGTACAGTCCGCCACCGCCTCCTATCTCGAGTTCCGCCAGCGCGTCCGGCAGTGGTATCGCGACCACCGCCCGCTCATGCCCGAGGCGATGGCGGCGCCCCGCCTCAACCCCGGCAACGGCTGGGTGAGCCACCTCTGCTTCGAACCCCGCGTCGGCCACGCGGTGCTGATGGACATGCTCGCCCCGCACCTCGACGCCGGCCGGGTCCGCCTCCTGCTCCGCCACGAGCCGGTTGCCGCGGACGTCCACGGCGACCGCATCCGCTCCGTCACCTTTCACGACCAACGCACCGGCGACCCCACCACCATCACCGCGGACTATGTCCTCGACGCCACCGAGCTGGGCGACCTCTACCCTCTTGCGGACGTCGAACACGCCATCGGCGCCGAGCACCGGTCCGTCCACGGCGAGCTGCACGGCCGAACCGACCGGACCGACCCGCTCGACCAGCAGGCGATCTCGTGGTGCTTCGCGGTCGAGCACCGGCCCGGCGAGGACCACACCATCGACGAGCCCGCGTGCTACACGTTCTGGGAATCCTTCGTCCCCGACCTGACGCCGCCCTGGCCGGGCCGGCTGCTGAGCTGGACGATCTGCGGCGCCGACGACCGGCCGCGGGACCTGGGCCTCACGCCCTGGCCCGACGAGCCGGCGGGCGACGCGTGGGGGCTTTGGCGGTATCGACGGATCGTGGACCGCTCGCTGTATGTCGAGCCGAACGATCACCCGGACGTGTGCCTGGTGAACTGGGTGCAGATGGACTACTTCCTCAAGCCGCTGCTCGGCGTAAGCGCCGCCGAGCAGGCGGCGGCGCTGGCCGAGGCGAAAGAGCAGAGCCGCTGCCTGCTGTACTGGATGCAGACCCAAGCCCCGCGCCACGACTCGGATCAAACAGGTTACCCGGGACTCAAGCTGCGGGGCGACGAGTTGGGCACACCCGACGGCTTCGCCAAGGCGGCGTACATCCGTGAGGCGCGTCGCCTGGCTGCGCGCCGGGTCGTGACCGAGGGGCACGTCGGCGAGCAACAACGGCGTGAAGAGGGGCTGAGCCCGACCCCTGACGCGCCGTCGGGGATGGCGGCCGAGCCGTTCGCCGATTCGGTGGGCGTGGGCCACTACCGGCTCGACCTGCACCCCTCGACCGCGGGGCGCAACTCGATCTACGTGCCCGCGGCGCCGTTCCGCATCCCGCTGGGCGCGTTGCTGCCGGTGCGGGTCCGCAACCTGCTGGCGGCGGGCAAGGCGATGGGCGTGACCCACATCACCAACGGCTGCTACCGCCTGCACCCGGTGGAATGGAACGTGGGCGAGGCGGCCGCCCTGCTGGCGGCGCATTGTTTTGCTGGCGATTTCGAGCCGGTTGTGGTATATGAAAACCAGGAGAGACTACGGGATTTCCAGCATTTTCTCCGCCAACAGGGGATCCCGTTGAGCTGGCCGTGGGAGCGGCAGGCGGGTCTGTGAGCGGGCAGGGGAGAAGGACGTCAGGGGACAACACGGGGCATGGCCGCGGAGCGCCGGTCCGGGTGGCCGGGCCGCGGCGGGCTCGGCGCGCCCGGGCGGAACGGGAAGATGACGCTACAATAATTATATAATTATAATGCGGTTTTACGCCGATTTGGTTTAACCTTTGCGGTCCAAGAAAGCCCCTTTTTACTATCGCGATCGCGGTGGAAATCCGCTAAAGCCGCATGCAAGCCCGAAAAACCAAGGTCAAATGGGATTTCCAAATCATCAACAAAGTTCCGAAAAACAGGTTGACAACCATTCGAATACTGATATCTTATATAACATAAGGCCGGCATCGCGATCATTAAGAAGGTCGCATTCGCCGAGGGAGGCACACGTCACCGGCCGGGCCGACATGGGATCGGCCATCGCAAGTCGCCTGCATCGCCACTCGTACTGATCGAGGTGTCCCATTTCAAACAAGGAGCGGAATATGCGATCGACTCGGTTCATTCAAGGCACGGTGGGGGCCATGGCGCTGACGGTGTCCATGGGATTCTTAAGCTACGCCCCATCGGCGTCTGCGACGCTTGTCGCGTATGACCCCTTCCTCAGCGGCAGCAACCGCGGGGCGGGGGAATACGACCCGGGGATCGACATCCGCCAGCAAGGCGCGGCCGCGCTGGGCTGGGTCGGCTCCTCGGGCGTCGACGGCTTCGGCGTCGCACACGCCGGGGCCACCACCAGCAACTTTCAACCCAACGCCGTGGGCGAAGACTCGGTCGCGGTCGACTATGAGCAGGGCGGCCGGCTGCAATGGATCGGCGTGGGCAACTTCCCGCTCGACCGCAACGTCACCCGCCAGCTCAACCCCACCCCCAGCTCGACGGAGTGGTACTTCAGCATCATGACCAACCGGCTGGGCTGGTCGGACGTTACGACCAACACCTACGCGGTCGGCGGGTTCACCGACGAAAACGGCAACGGCCTGCAGGTCGGGTACGACGACACCGCCGGCAACAACATCCCCGACCTCGTCCTCCGCGTCGGCGGGACCAACGTCGTACTCACCGCCGATGCGCCGTCCAGCGCGAACCAGTTCGTCTTCGTCAAGCTGACCATCAACCAAACCGGCAACGACACCATCGACGTCTGGATCGATCCCGCCACGCTGACCGCCACGACCCCCAGTGACCTGACGCTGACCTCGTTCAACGTCTCCGATTCGCTCACGCCGTTCACCCAGAGCAAGTACGAGTCGCCGGGCCAGTCCGGCCCGGTGTTCTGGGACGAGATCCGCCTCGGCACAACGTTTGAAGCGGTGTCCGCCATCCCCGAGCCCGCGAGCCTCGCCCTGCTGGGCCTCGGCGGCCTGGCGGTCCTCGGACGGCGCCGGGCGGCTTGATTCCGGACCACCCCACCTTGTGTGTGTGCCGCGGCCTGACCGCCCCGGCACGCCTTCCCTCGGTTGGCCTCGCTTTTGCACCACCACCGACAGCCCCGTGGAGTCCAACGCCATGACCGCTTTGTTCAACACCCCCCCGACCCGCGGACGACGGGCGTTCACGCTCATCGAGCTGCTCGTGGTCATTTCAATCATCGCCCTGCTCATCGGCATCCTCCTGCCGGCGCTGGGCGCGGCGCGGCGGACGGCGCGCGATATGCAGTGCCTCAGCAATATGCGCCAGCTGTCGATCTCACTCGTCACCTACGCCACCGACCATAAAGACATGTTCCCTCCCAGCGACGGCTTCGCGCTGAATCCCCCAGGAAGTGAAGAATGGCACGACCTCGCCCGCATCGGGTATTACCTTCCGGAAAAAGATGTCATCGGCGGCGCCAACCCGAATGACTCGTTTGGCGGGACGGTGTTCATCTGCCCCAGCGATCTGGACGGAGCGGCCCGGTCTTACGGCATGAATGTGTTCGCCAGCTCAGCCCAACGAACCGGGGTAACCCCTCCAGCGATCGGCAGCCTCACCGCTGAATATTTTGACGCCGCGGTGGAGGACGCCTCGTCCATGATCCTGGTGGGCGAAAACTGGTCGCAGAATCCGTCAGGGGGCAAGTGGTACTCCATCTCGGTGGTCGGCGGCGGCGACATCGGCGGCGACTTGGCGAAGTATCCCGCCACCTGGTTCGGCGCCAACGGCGGCCAGAGCCGCACCATCAATGATCAGGGCCGAGGCTATTCCGCTTCGCCCGCGCCCAGCATCATTGACTACACCCGACACAGCACGGCTCAGCCCGACGAATTCGCCGGCCGGGCCAACTTCAGTTTCGCCGACGGACACGCCAGCTCCATGTCGACCACCGACCTGGTCGACTCCAACGGGTTCAGCACCCTCAAGGCCATGTGGACGCCAACCGACAAGGCGGCCACACAGTAGAGTAACGCCCGCCTTGGCCTGGGCCGCGTAGCGGCCCGGCTAGTGAAACCAACAGTCATCCGAGATGGAACCTGCGCTGAACGCAGCCCCTGAGCCCCGCATGCGCATGCGGGGCTTCGGCGCTCGCTACGCCTGCGGTTTTCTTATGATGCATAACGGGGCAACATGACACGCCGCACTTCACGCCGAACCTTGGCCGCGACCGGACGCCTCACGGCGGCGGTGCTCGCCCTCGCCCTGGTCGGGTGCGGTGAGCAAGGCGACACCCCGACCCGCCTCGAGTTGTGGACCCTCGCGCTGCGGCCGACGTTCACGGAATATGTCGAGGGAGTGATCGCGTCGTTCGAGCAAGACCGTCCGGGGGTGGAGGTGGTGTGGGTGGACGTGCCGTTTTCGGCGCTCAACCGCAAGCTGGTGGCGGCGGCGGCGGCGGGGCGGGCGCCGGACGTGGTGAATTTTTCGGACATGCAGTTCGCGCGGTTCGCGTCGCTGGGCGCGATGGCCGACCTCCGCGGCCGCCTGCCGGGCGACCCGCACGCGCGCTACGCGCCCGGGGCGCTGCGCATCGCGGAGATGAACGACCGGCTGCTGGGCGCGCCCTGGTACCTCACCACGCCCATCCGCATGATCAACCTCCAGCGGCTGGAAGAAGGCGGGCTCACCCCCGACGACCTGGGCGGGACCTGGGCCGAGCTGCGGGAGCAGGCCCGCGACTACCACGCGAAGACCGGCGGGTTCCTGTTCAGCCTGTCGCTGGGTGAGGAGTCGGAACTGCCGGGCATGCTGCTGGCCGACGGGCTGGCGCCGTTCACGACCGACGATGCGGGCCGGCTGCGGGCCGCCCTGACGCGGGATGCGGTCGTCGAGGCGGTGGAACAATGGGTCGATCTGTACCGCAGCGGCGCGTTGCCGCGGGAGTCGGCGACGGCGGGGCACGCGGCCCATATCGACAGCTACCAGAATGGGCGGATCGCCCTGGTGCAGACGGGAGCCAACTTCCTGTCGCGGATCGCCGACGCGGCGCCGGACGTGTACGAGCAGACCCGTGTCATGCCGGCGGTGACCGGCGCGCTGGGCCGGTCGCACGTGGCGGTGATGCTGCTGGCGGTCGCGTCGACCTCGGAGCACCCGGAGCTGGCCGCCGAGCTGGTCTGGCACCTCACGAGCCCGGAGAACCAGCTGGCGTTCTGCAGGATCGTCAACATCCTGCCGAGCACGCTGGCGTCGCTGGACGACCCGCACTTCGACCCGCCGTCGGACGTGGAAGGCGTGGAGCATCGCCTGGCCGAGGCGCGGGCGCTGTCGGCCCAGGCGCTGCCGGACGCGGTGGCGTTCACGCCGGCGCTGGAGACCTGGCCGGACCTGCGTCAGGCGTTCAACGAGCGGATCAAGGCGGCGTTGCTGGACGGGGCGGATGTGCGTGAGACGCTGACGGAGATCGAGCGGGAGTGGGACCGGCTGCTGGGGGCGGCGATCCCGGCGTCGATGGACGCGGTCCCGCGGCCGACCGCGCTGAAGGGGGCGTCGCCGTGAAGCTGCGAGCGCACCGCCCGTGGACGCCGTACCTGTTCATCCTGCCGGCGGGGACGGTGCTGTTCATCTTCGTGATCGTGGCGATGGTGCAGGTGGCGTACTACTCGTTCACGCGTTACACCGCGTTCGAGCCGGCGGCGTGGGTGGGGCTGGAGAACTACCGGCGACTGCTGGCGGATCAGCGGTTCTGGTTCTGCCTCATCAACAGCTTCCTGTACCTGCTGGTCACGCCGGTGCTGATCGCACTGAGCCTGACAGCGGCGCTGGTGGTGCACGCGGCGTTGCGCTGGGCGAAGGGCTTGCGGGTGTTGCTGTTCCTGCCGGTGGTGACGCCGACGATCGTGGCGGCGATCGCGTGGCGGCTGCTACTCAATGAGAACGCGGGGCTGCTCAACACCGCGTTGACGACGGTGGGGCTGGACCCGGTCTACTGGCTGAGCGAGCGGCCGTGGACGCTGATCAGCGCGATGTTCGTGACGCTGTGGAAGGGGTTTGGGTACTACATGATGATCTTCCTGGCGGGCCTGGTCGCGGTGCCGAAGGAGCTGGAGGAGGCGGCGACGGTCGACGGCGCGGGGCGGGGGTCGATCCTGCTGCACGTGACGCTGCCGGCGCTGCGGCCGCTGATCGTGCTGGTGGCGATCATCTCGTCGATCTCGGCGCTGAAGGTGTTCGACGAGTTGTTCATCACGATCAAGGGGGCGCCGATCTCGCACCAGACGGTGGTGCCGCTGATCTACGACACGGCGTTCGAGGTGGGCGACTACGGGTACGCGTCGGCGATCGGGGTGACGCTGTTCGTGGTGGTGCTGGCGTTCAGCCTGGTCCAGCTCAAGCTGACGGAGCGCGACGCATGAGCCGGCGGCCGCTCCTGCTCACGGTGTTCATGTACGGCCTCGCGCTGGCGCTGGCCGTGCTGGCGGTTGGCCCGGCGCTGTGGCTGATCGTCATCGCGTTCTCGTCGACCGCGAGCCCGATCAACCAGCTGCCCGCGCCGAGCGAGCTGACGCTGTCCAACTTCACCGGCGCCTGGGAGGAGGCGGACCTGCTGCGGCCGCTGATCAACTCGGTCCTGGTGACCGTGGCGCAGGCGTTCTTCAACGTCGTGCTCGCGGCGCTGGCGGCCTACCCGCTGGCGCGGATGCGGTTCCGCGGCCGGTCGGTGATCTTCGTGGTCATCCTCTCGACGATCATGATCCCGGAGCAGGTGATCATCGTGCCGCTGTTCCGCACGGTGGTGGCGATGGGGCTGTACGACACGCTGATCGCGGTGGTGCTGCCGTTCAGCGTGACCGCGTTCGGCATCTTCCTGTGCCGGCAGGCGTTTCTGAGCATCCCGGCCGAGCTGGAGGAGGCGGCGCGGATCGACGGGGCCCACGCGGGGCACGTCTGGCTGCACGTGATGCTTCCGCTGGCCCGGCCGGCGCTGGCGACGCTGGCGGTGTTCAGCGTGATCGGGGCGTGGTCGAACCTGCTCTGGCCGCTGATCGTGCTGCAGTCGCAGGAGCAGTTCACGCTGCCGGTGGCGATCAACCAGTTGCTGGGGGTGTTCGCCACGAACGTGCGGTACGCGTATGCGGGGTCGGTCCTCGCGATGCTGCCGATCCTGCTGTTCTTCCTGGTCGCGCAACGGTTCCTGACCAAGGGGCTGCTCGCCGGGGCGGTGAAGGGGTGAGCGACCCCGTTAGCCCCGGGCTTTGCCCGGGGGTTTTGGAACGCGCCCCCGGGCGGAGCCCGGGGCTAATGTTTCATCCCCGCATGAATCGCACCCGCGGCGGGCGCGCCAGCCGATGGGTTTGCCGAAGCGGTCGAACTCGAGTTCGCAGCATTGGTGCAAAAGCTGGCGCAGATAGTGCCGGCCGCGCTGGACGCGGGACTTGACGCCCGAGACCGACAAACCCAGCTCGTTGGCAGCCTGCGCGTGGGTCCGGCCGCGCACGTCGACCAGCTCGACGGCCCGGCGTTGCGGCTCGGGGACGTCGGCGAGCCAGCCGGCGGCGCACGCGGCGATCTCGTCGGTCAGCGTCGCTTCGTCGTCCTTATCCGCCCCCGGCTCGGCGGGGTCGTGGCGGAGCGCATCGGCGCCGCCGCGCTGCCGGCCGTGGTCCGCGATGGTGTTGCGGGTGATGCGGTAGACCCAGGGCGCCAAGCGCTGTGCATCGCTCAGCGACGCGATGCCGCGGTGGATGCGCACGAACGTGTCTTGCAGCACGTCGTCGACGCGGTGCGGATCGGCGACACGCCGGGCGATGTAGCCACGGAGCGCGTCGCTGAAGCGATGCCAGACCTGTTCGGTGTTCAACGTCGTCACGGGCTTACCTGCCGCAGCAGCCGGCCTCGCCACAGGGGGTCGGTTCGCAGGCGTGCTCACCCTCAGCCTGCGGCTCCTGGTCGAGCACCACGAACACCTCCCACGGGTTGCCGTCGGGGTCTTCCGCCCACATTTTAGTCTGGGCGGCGTAGCAGCAGACGGTGTCTTCTTCGGTGCGGACCTTATAGCCCGCCGCCTGCATCCGTTGGGCCATCGCCTCGACCCGCTGCGTGTCCTTGACCTGGAGGCCGAAGTGGGACGGGAAGCTGTAGACCGGGCGGGCCTTGGCGTCGGCGATCAGCGACAGGTTCAGCGACGGGTCGGCGGTCTCGAACTTGACGTAGCCGGGCCGGCGCTTGACCGGGGGTTGCCCGAGCAGGTTCTCGTAAAACGCCGCCGAGGCCTCGAGGCTCCGGGTCGCAAACGAGATGTGGACGCGGGTGTCGCCGGCAAATGACGTCTGGATCGATGGCTGGTTCATGGGAAAGTCTCCTTGGGTAAAGGGGAAGGGGTTGTCGCCTTCTATAGACGGCGGGACGGGCTCAAAGGACGCAGAATTTTTGAAGGCGGTTGATTTTTTAAGGCCAAACGGTGAAACGTCTGGAGACGGCCTAATCTTTGTCAACGACGGAACTGTCTCATGCTGAACCTGATGCGAACGCCGTGCGACGAAGGCCTGATCGCCGGGGTCGCGCCGGACACCCCCTGCGAGCGAGCCGTGGGCCGGTGGGTGCTGGCGGCGACGATCCTGGGCTCGAGCATGGCGTTCGTGGACGGCACCGCGGTCAACCTGGCGCTGGCGGAGTTGCAGACCACGCTCGGCGCGGACGCCACGCAGATCCAGTGGGTCATCGAGGCTTACGCGCTCACGCTCGCGTCGTTCCTGCTGCTGGGCGGGACGCTGGGGGACCGCTTCGGCCGGCGGCGGGTGTTCACGATCGGCGTCGTGGTGTTCGCCGTAGCGTCGGCGTGGTGCGGGCTGGCGACGAGCGTGGGCTCGCTGATCGCCGCCCGGGCGGTGCAGGGGCTCGGCGGGGCGCTGCTGGTGCCGGGCTCGCTCGCGATCATCGGCGCCTCGTTCCGGGAAGAGCGGCGCGGCCAGGCGATCGGCGTGTGGTCGGCGTTCAGCGCCGTCAGCACCGGGCTGGGCCTCGTGCTGGGCGGGTGGCTGATCGACGCGGCGTCGTGGCGGGCGATCTTTTTCCTCAACCTGCCCGTCGCGGCGGTCGTCTTGGCTATCACCTATTGGCGGGTGCCCGAATCGCGCGATGAAGACGGGCCCAGGTCCTTGGACCTGCCCGGCATGTTGTCGGCCACGGTCGGGCTGGCGGGCGTGACGTTCGGCCTGATCGAGTCGGCGCGCCTGGGCTGGCGCGACCCGATCGTGGCGGCGGCGCTGACGGTCGGCGTTTTGTCGCTGGCGCTGTTCATCTGGATCGAACGCCGCGCCGCGGCGCCGATGATGCCGTTGACCCTGTTTCGCTCGCGCGACTTCGCCGGCGCCAACCTCCTGACCGTGCTGGTGTACGGCGCGCTGGGCGGGTCGCTGTTCTTCCTGCCGTTGAACCTGATCCAGGTGCAAGGTTATTCAGCGATGGCGGCGGGGGCGGCGAACCTGCCGTTCATCCTGCTGCTGTTTGCCCTGTCGAGTTGGTCCGGCGGGCTGGTCGACCGGTTCGGGCCGCGGCTGCCGCTGACGGTCGGCCCGCTGATGACGGCGCTCGCGTTCGCCGCGTTTGCCGTCCCGGGCGTCGGCGCAGGTTACTGGCTGACGTTCTTCCCGGCGATCACGCTGCTGGGGCTGGGGATGGCGTTGACCGTCGCGCCGTTGACCACGACGGTGATGAACGCGGTCGATCCGGGCCGGGTCGGCCTCGCCTCGGGCGTGAACAACACCGCGTCCCGGGCTGCGACCGTGCTCGCCATCGCCGCGCTCGGCCCGTTGATGCTCGCGTGCTTCGGGGCATCGTTGCAGGAAAAGGTGCAGGAGCTGGCGTTTGACGCGTCTGTCCAGTCAGCGCTTCAGGAAGAGTTGATTCACCTCGCGGCCATGGAGCCGCCGTCATCGCTCGACGCCGAAGCACGGGCGTCGGTCGACGCCGCGATCGACACGGCGTTCGTGGAAGGGTTCCGCATGGTGATGCTGGTCGCCGCGGGCATGTCGCTGGCGGCGGCGTTCGTGGCGTGGGCCATGATCGGGCGGCAACCCACGCCGAGCCGTGAAACGGGCGCGCCGCTGCAGGCCGGGGAAACCATCACTTCATGAATCAAGGCGTCGCGAACGACGCCGGCAAGGCGCCGCGCCACCCGCGGTCGAGCATGGCGCTGAGGCGCGCCCGGGTTTGGGCGTATTCGGCATGGTCCGCGACATTGACGGACTCGCCCGGGTCGGCCTGGTGGTCGTAAAGCTCGACGCCGATGACGTCGTTCGGATCGGTGCGCGACTGCCAGCGCGTGAACCGGTAATGGTCGGCGGCCAACGAATAGCCCATGTATCGGTTGCCGCGGACATACTGGCTGAACGCGGCGGTTTTCCAGGATTGGAGAGGGTCGTCCAACAGCGGGGCGAAGCTGGTTCCCTCGAGGTGGCCGGGCGTGGGCAGGCCCGCCAGGTCGCACAGGGTCGGGTAGATATCGACGAATTCGGTCAGCGCCGGGGTGGCCCGGCCGGCCTCGCGGCCGGGGGCGCGCACGATCATGGGGACACGCACCGCGGTCTCGAAATTGGAATGCTTGCACCACAGCCCCTGGTCACCCAGGTGCCAGCCGTGATCGCCCCAGAGGATAACGATGGTGTTGTCCGCGAGGCCGAGCCGATCGAGTTCGCCCAAGACCTTGCCGACCTGAGCGTCGGTGAAGCTGGTGCAGGCGTAGTAGCCGTGAATCAGCTCGCGGGCCTGGTCGTCGTTGAGCCGTCCACGGCTGGGGATGCCGGCGTACTGGCGCAGCTCGCCCCAGTTGTGCATCGCGATGTCGGGAGCGTCTTTAGGCTTGAACGGGTGGTCGGCGAGATCGATCGCGCCACGGTCATAGAGATCCCAGTATTGGCTCGGGCAGGCGAAGGGCAGGTGCGGCTTGTAAAAACCCACCGCGAGAAAGAACGGCGACTCTTGTTGGAAACCGCGGAGCAACTCGACCGCGTGCGCGGCGTTGTAGCCGTCGCGGTACGCTTCGTCGGGCAGGTCGGCGGACTCGCAAGCCGGCCCGTTTCGGGGGTTGGGGCCTTTCTTGTTCTTTCGCCAAGCGTAGAACGCCTTCATCCGCTCCGCGTTTTCGGGCAACGCATAGGCGCTCAAGGCCCGGGGGATAAGCCGATCCCACGAAGCGGCGTCGTCGCGGTCATGATGATAGATCTTGCCGACTTTGGCGGTCTGGTAGCCGTGCTGCTGGAAGTGCTGGGGCAAGGTGAGCACATCGGGCAGGGTCTTACGCACATGGATGTCGTATCGATAGAAGCCGGTCGAATCGGGCCGGAGGCCGGTCAACAGGCTGCCGCGTGATGCGCCGCAGACGGCGACCTGGCAGTAAGCGCGGTCGAACCGGGTCCCCGACGCGGCCAGCCGGTCGATGTGCGGCGTGTGCATCTGCGTGCGGCCGTAACAACCCAGCTCGGGCCGCAGGTCGTCGACCGCGATGAAAAGCACGTTCGGCTTCGACGCCGGGGCCGCCTGCGCCGAGCCCGCCCAGCGGGGCAACGCCGCGGCGGCGCCCGCGGCGGCGGTGTAGCGGATGAATCGACGACGTGAAAGAGACATGGATGATCGCATCCTTCCATCATATCGATTCCGCCACGCCGCCATCCGTCGGGCCGCGGCGTCACTTCTCACCAGCACGCTGGATCAGCGACGCCACCGCGAATTCCAGACGCTTCAGCTCGCGCAGCACCGCGTTGCGGTTCAGCAGCATCCAGTACCACAGCTTGAGCATCATGACCACGAGGCTGCTGAACAGAAACAGCGTGGCGAAAAGCAGCTGATCGCGCACCGCCTCCACGCGGAAGAATTGGACGGCGGTGAAAACCGCCAACACCGTGAACCCGAGCGTGTATCCCCACACCAGCAGGGTCATCCACCGCCCCCGGCTCCGGAAGGTGTCGCCGATGAGCTTGAGGGTGTCGGACACGCTCCCTTCGCCAGCGGGGGGAGGGGTCGCCGGGTCTTTGAGCAACGACGCCAACTTGTCGTCCATCTCGTTCATGTCATCCGCCTTTCGTTAAAAGGGGCTTCAGCTGATGCCGCGCGTGATGCAGGCGCGACTTGATCGTGCCCTCGGGCACGCCGAGCATCCCGGCGATCCGGGCGATGCTGAGGTCTTCGAGATAATGCAGCGCGATCACGGTGCGGTGCTCCAGGCTCAATCGGTTCAGCGCCGCGGCGACGGCTTCAGGCTCGTCGCCGCTCGGGGGCTCCTGCGCAGGCGTCTTGGCGGCGTAGCCGTCGAGCAGCTCCCGCTGGCGGCGTTGGGCGCGGACCCAGTCGGCGCATTTGTGCCCGACGATGCGGTAGGCCCACGCCGGGAACCGGGCCGGGTCGTCGAGCCGGCCGATCCCGCGCACGATCGCGAGCCAGGCGTCCTGCACCAGGTCGGGGGCGGCGTCGGCCCGGCCGGTCAGCTTCGCCGCGTACCGCAGCAGCCGCGGATGCCACCGCGGCGCCAGCTCCTCGAACGCACTCATCTCGCCGTCCTGACATCGCAGCACCAGCCATTCGTCGTAGATCGCTTCCGCCGTGCGGTTCATCGCGGCTTACACATCCGTATCCGCCTGTTGTATCCAAGTCGCTCGGGGGGCGCCGGGGGTTCAATCGGTTTTCAGAAAATGAGCCAGCGGATGAGGATCGCCACGCGGGAAGCCCGGGGATTGCAATCCCCGGGCTTCGGCGGCGTGGGCAAATCTGGTATCCGGACCTTCGGCCGCCTGCGGCGTCCTCAGGGCCGGCTTAATTCTGGAACGTGATGGCCTCGAGCGCGTCGTCGGGGGGGAGCACGTCGGCGTGGCCGTCGAAGAAGACGTTGGCCGAGACGCCGTCGTGGCGCGTCGGGTCGCCGTCGTCCCAGTCCCACGGGTCGCCGGTGAGATTGGGCTTCCATTGCCAGAGGCCGACCCAGCCGGGGAAGATATGCCAGTTGCTGCTGTCGCCCACGAGCAGGCGTTCGGTGTGCCGCGTCACGTCGTCCCACCGGACCGGCTCGTTTGACCAGGGGGTGTGAGAGTTGTTCTCCGGCGTCAGCAGGAGGGTGTTCATCCCATAACCCAGGCGGCCTTCCGACCGGAACTGATCGAGCACGTCTTCCGGCCAACTCGGGCAGGCGAAGTTGTCGCTGGGCTTGGCGTGGCTGTTGTGCTCCTCGTTATCGATGTACCGCGCGGTGACCCACGACCAGATGGTGAAGCGCACCGGCAGCGGCATCCGGGCCTGGGCGACGTAGCCGTTATGCTCGTCGGCGTACATCACATGCGCCAGCCCGATCTGCCTCAGCCGGCTGAGGCATTCGGTAGTTCGCGCGGCGGAACGCGCCTTGGTCAGTACGGGCAGAAGGATCGCCATGAGCAGCGCGACGACCGCGATGACCACCAGCAACTCAATCAGGGTAAAGCCTGCGCGTGTTCGATGAGACATATCCCATAACTCCACGCCTCCGGTCATTACGGTTCCGGCGGCGACTCTGCCGCAACGTACCCCGGTGATCGGTAATCCATACCCGCGACGCCCCGCGGAACGAAGTCGCCGCCGGGGGGGACACCTTCCTGAACATCCTGCCAGACCGGGTCGCGGTCGAGATGCGGCCAGATGACCGGGATGCGGCGGGCAATCCGCTCCGGGCCCGGATTCACCCAGACGTCCGACACGTTGATCTGACGCACCGCCTGCTCGCCGCCCTTGCGCCAAACGAGATAGCGTCCACCCTCGGGGCCGATGCCGTTGAGGTTGATCCGCCGCAGGTCGGCGAGCTGCATCGGCCCGCCGTTGTCGAGCGGGCCGAGGAAGATGCCCTGGCACTCGGAGCTGCCGGTGAACCGATCGATCCGCAGGTAGGCCGGGCCGGCCCACGTCTGGAGGATGTCGGGGTGGTGCACACCGTGGTAGTTGACCGCCTTTTCTTCGGGGCGGGAGACCACGTCTTCGACGCGGATGTTCTGGACTTGGGCGATCGCGCCGTCATACTCGCTGGCCAGGTCGATGCCCTCGGCCAGGTCTTCGCCGCGCAGCCACAACCCTTCGAGGTGGACCACGCCCTTCCAGTTCTTGATGTACAGCGCCCGGCGTTTGCTGCTGTAGAACGGCCGGTCGGGGTCGTTGAACGGGCCCTGATGGGGGATGTCGAACTCGCCGCCGATGAGGACGATGTGGCGGGCGCCCCGGCCGTTGACCACCAGCCCGCCGCTGCTGGTGATCGGCTCGACAATGCGGAGGATGTAATCCCGGTCGGGCTCGAGGTTCAGGCGGGTGTTTCTGCCGCTGGCGACCTCGATGACGGTCGGGTCATCGAGCTGCGGCGGCGCCCAGGTGAGCGGCGCCGCCGAGTCCGCCGCCGCGGGAGCCGCGCCCGCCAGCGTGACGGCGAACGCCACGAGAAAGACGACGGCTTGGACGTTGATGTGCAAAACGTGCGATGCAATCATAGGTTCACTCATCTCCTTAGAAGGAAGCGCCGGCCCGTCGCCGACCAAGAACCAGCAACGCCCCCATTCCGACCAGGCATACGCTGGCGGGCTCGGGCACGGCGGCGATCGTGAAGTCGTCGACGTCAAACACCACGGTCCGCACGCCGCTCTCACCGGTGGCGTAGCTGCGGTAGAAGGCCACGAGGTCGAGGGTGTAGTTGCCCAGGCTCAGGTCCGCGCCGGTGGTGACCTGACCGCTCACGTCGACCCACTGGCCGACACCCGTGAAACGCAGGTCGTTCACGGTGGTGAAGCGCGTGGCGAAGCTGCCCAGCTCGACGTTGATGCGCGGGAAGACCGTGCCGGTCGTCGCGCCGTCGAGCGAGACCACGCGGAACCGGAAGCTCACGTCGTAGGTGGTCAGGGGGTCGAGCTTGGCGATGTCGGCCGCCGAGAACGCGCCGCGGAGGCCATTCTCTTTAAAGGAGGACTCGTCGCTGGCGACGGTGATCGTGACGTGGTTGTTGGTCGGGCTGTTGGTCCAGCCGACGTTGGTCGTCGTCGCGTTGCCGGCCTGGGACACGGGCGCAAAACCATAGCCGTAGCCGGGGTGATCTGTGTTGTTGAAGGGTTGGTCGATGACCCCGGCATGGGCGGGAGCCGCCGCGCCGATCACGCAGCACGCGATCCACCCCAGGCCATGGCTTGTGAAACGGCGGCTGATCATTCTCGGCTCCTCATCAAGATCGCAAGGGATGAAAGTTTGTCCGGACCGGCTCACCGCGGGTCGATCAGGGTGGGCGCGACCGAGACGCAGACCTGAGGCTCGTCGGCGCCGTGACGGATCCGCCACAGCAGCTGCTCGACCGCCCGCCGGCCGATCGCCTCGGCGCCGATGTCGATCGTCGCCGGCCGCGGCTCGATCTCCACGCTGCCGGGCCGGTCGTTGTCGCACGACACCATCAGCACGTCACGCTGAGGCGTCAGGCCGCGCTGCTCCAGCACCCGGCACACCGACGGGACCGCCCAGTCGGCGGGCAGGAACATGGCGGACGGACGCGGGCTGCACGCCAGGAACTGATCCGCCAGGGCGTTGATGACCTCGAGGTTGTGCTTGTTGTTGGTCAGCACCGGGTAACACGTCTTCTCATGCGCCAACGTCACCACCGAGCCGCCGGCGCGGGTGACCGCTTCGCGGAAAGCCGCTTCGCGCATCTGGAACGCGGGGTGGCCCGGGACGAGATTGAGATACGCCGTCTCACGATGACCCTGCCCCAGAAGGTACTCGGCCGCCAGACACCCGATCGCCGGGTTATCCGGTTGAACACGATCGCCCCACGCATCCTTCGCGCCCCAACGCGTGAGCAACCACACCGCCGGCAACTCGCTCAACTTCGCCGACCACTCCGCGGGCACGCTCGGCCCCAACAGCACCACGCCGTCGACCTGCCCGTTCATCACGCTCGGCGGCAACGGGCCCGACTGGCCGACCTCGGCCACGATCAGGTTCAGCTGATGCTCGGCCAGCCCCGCCTGCATGCCATGGAGCAGGACCGTCACGATCGGCAGGTGCAGCAGCGCCGGGTTCCGGTCGACCATCAGCAGCGCGATGTTGCGGGTCCGCAGCCCGTCCGCCTGTCGCGGCCGGGGGCCCCGGCGGTGCGGCGACGGCTCGTAACCCAGCTGGGCCATCGCTTCGCGGACCAGTTTCGCGCTGCTCCGCGACACCCCCTCCCGCTGGTTGATCACCCGCGACACCGTGGCGGTCGACACCCCCGCCGCTCTGGCGACCTGTTGAATCGACATGACGTAATTATAGAAAATTACATTTTATTTACAATCACTTTTTCGTGATTAAACAGAATAAATTTCACTAAAATGCCATTTATGAGAAAATGTTCAGGTTGTTAATAAACAATTATCATTAATTTTCATATCACTTCAGGCACGAACGACCATGGCGACGTCGCCGCGCTCCCGCGCGGTCCCGGTCCCAAGGGCCGGCGCTGAACGGCTTGATTTGCGCTACACTCCGCGTCCCATGCCGCCGCTCACGATCTGGGCCACCCGACTGTTCCCGCTGGTCGTCCTGCTCACCGCCGCCGCGGCGTGGGTGTGGCCGTGGGCGCTGACGCCCGCGAAGCCCGCGATCGTGCCGCTGCTGATGGTGATCATGCTGGGGATGGGGATGACCCTGCGGGGGTCCGATTTCGTGCGGGCCGCGCGGGACTGGCGCGTCGTGGCGGCGGGGGTCGGGGTCCAATACCTGGTGATGCCCGCGGCGGCGCTGGCCCTGTCGCGCGGGCTGGGCCTGTCGCCGATGGCCACGGTCGGCGCGGTCCTGGTGGGGGCGTGCCCGGGCGGCACAGCGTCCAACGTGATCACGTACCTGGCCGGGGGGCGGGTGGCGCTGTCGATCACGATGACGCTGGTCTCCACCTTGCTGGCGGTGGTCGCGACGCCGTGGCTGACCTGGCTGTATGCCGGCCACCTCGTGCCGATCCCGGTGTGGACGCTGTTCCTGGGGGTGTTGCAGATCATCGTGGCGCCGGTGTTGGTCGGGACGCTGCTCAACACGTTTTTGCCGCGCTGGGTGGGCCGGCTCGAGCCGGTGTGGCCGATCCTGTCCATGCTCGCGATCGCGCTGATCATCGGGATCGTGGTGGGGCTCAACGCCGACGGACTGGCGGCGGTGGGGGCGGCCCTGGCGGCGGTGGTGGTGCTGCACAACACGCTGGGGTTGGCGGCGGGTTACGCCGTGGGGTGGGTCCTGGGTGATGACGCCCCGACCCGCCGGACGCTCAGCATCGAGGTCGGGCTGCAGAACTCCGGGCTCGCGGTTGCGCTGGCCGGCAGCGCTTTCGGCGCCGCGGCCATGCTGCCCGGCGCGCTGTTCAGCGCCTGGCAGAACTTCGCCGGCGCCGCCCTCGCCGCCTTCTGGCGCTGGCGCGACGCGGCCCGGACCCTCCCCCAACCCGGCCCCGGGCTCAATCGGGATGATGATCTCGCTCAGCCATCGCCTTCAGAGTGACGCGGTCGACCTTCCCCGTCGCGTTCAGCGGCATCTCGTCCAGCACCACCACGTGCTCCGGGGCCTTGTAGCCCACGCGGTCACGCGCGAAACGGATCAGCTCCTGCATCTTCGGACGCGACGACCCCTCACGCAGCGACACGTACGCCCGCACGTTCTCACCGTGCACCAGGTCATGAATCCCCACCACCCCCGCCAACTCCACCGACTCGTGCTCCTGCAACGCTTCCTCCACCTCCTGAGGGCAGATGTTCGACGCGTCGTGCACGATGATCTGCTTCTTGCGGCCGCGGAACCAAAGGTACCCCTCCTCGTCGGCGCGCATGACATCACCCGTGTTCATCCAACCGTCGACGATCGCCTCAGCGGTCACACGGGGATCGTTCCAATAGCCGACGGTGCGGCTCCGCGTCCGGACCCAAAGCCCGCCATCGGCGCCGGCGGGGACTTCGGCGCCGTCGTCATCACGGATCGACATGGTGAACCCGGGGATCGGGCGGCCGACCGAGCCGATCTTGATCACGCCCGACGGCGGGTTCAGCGTGGCGAGCCCGATCTCGGTCATGCCGTAGCCCTCGTCGATCGGGAAGCCGGCCAGGTCGGTGAACTCGCGCTCCAACTCGGCCGAGACCTTGTCGCCACCCGATCGGCATAGCCGCAGGGAGGTGAAGTCTTCGGCCGTCGCGCCGTGGTCCCGAACCATGGCGATCAGCGCGGCGGGCAGCATGAAGAGCATGGTCGGCCGGTGCTCGCGCAGCAGCGGCAACAGCTCGTCGCCGTCGAAGGTCCGGGCCACGACGACTCGGCCGCCGGTCGCGAGCGTGGCGGACGAGAACATGAAGGCGCCCATGTGCGACATCGACGAGCCGGGCAGCGCCACGTCGCTCGGGGTCATCTCGCACGCCGCCGCCGCGCTCCCGAGCAGCCACCCCAGCGTCTCATAGGTATGCGTGACGCCCTTGGGCTTGCCCGTGCTCCCCGACGTGAAAAAAATGAACACCGCAGCATCCGACCCCAACTCCGGCAGCGAGCCCGACGACTCCCCCTCC
>JANQFR010000005.1 GCA_028277745.1 Phycisphaeraceae bacterium | reverse complement strand
GAGGGCCGGCAGCAGGATCCCGATGAGCAGCGCAATGATCGATATCACGACCAACAGCTCGATGAGCGTAAACGCGTCAGCAAAACAGGAGGGTCGGCGGCGTCTTGCAACGGTCATGGCGGGTGCCCTTTCGAAGACGATCAAAAACAGGTGAAAAAACGACATTCCAACAGGATTCAAGGGGTCACGAACCGCGGCGCATCAGCAGCGCGGCGAGCCCCACGGCGGCCAGGCCGAGCGCGCCGGGCTCGGGGATCGGGACGATCTCGATCAGCTGCATCTCGATGTTCAGACGGTCCGTCCCGCCGAACGCGCTCTGGAGCTGCCACTGATCGAGGCCGAAGTTCAGCACCGTGTCGCCGTCGTTGCTGAAGCCGAAAGCCTGCTGCCGGAAGACCGGGTTGCCGGACTCGGTCAGCGGCACGAACTGTTCGCTGAAGCCCGAGCCGTCGTTCAGGGGGCTGGCGAAACTCATATCCACGAAGAATTGATAGTCCTCGGAGCCCTGCCCGGGCGCCGAGTCGTCGCCATCGTTATCGCGGAGGATGATGCGGTAGTCATTGGCGGCGTTGTTCGCCAGCGTCCGGTAGACGATGCGGAGCTGATGCGTGTCGGCGTCGAAGTCCACGGGCGTAACATCGCGCCCGAGGCCGCCGAAAGCGCTGACGTCGACGGTGAGGGAAGTCGGGCTCTCGGTCACGTTGCCGGTGAAGGCGTCGAAGGCGAACCCGCCGGGCGCGCCGCCGAAGAAGTTGCCGTCGCCCTGGAACAGCGTGACGTTCGCGGCGCGGGCTTGGCCGAAACCGATCAGACAGACGGATGTGAAGGCAGCCAAGGCCAGCTTGCAACCGGTTGCGCGAGAAAGCATGTCGAACCTCCTAACATGAAAAGTGAAGCAAGAAACAAGTATTCCCAGTCAAGGCCTCGCGGACAGGCGCGGCCATCATCAAGAAGGCGAACGCGGCGGCGCGGTGGACGAACGTGTGATCAGTTGCTCCTGGAGCACCACCGGCCGCGGGGCGTCGCCGGGCTGATCGCCGGACGACTCGGCGCCGATGCAGCCCAGCAGCATCTCGGCGCCCCGCCAGCCCATCTCGGCCGAAGGCACCGCCACGGTGGTGACCGGCGGGATCAGATCGGCCAGCGGGAACTCATCGTTGAAACACATCAGGCTCATGTCACGCGGCACCGAGACCCCGGCCGTCCACAAACGACTGAGCAGGGACGTCGCTTCGTACTGCGAATAGCAAACCACCGCGGTGATGTCGTGCGAAGTGTCGCGTAAGACGGCCATGGCGTCCTCGCAATTGTCTTCGATCATCACCAGTTCCCGGGCGCCGGCCTGCTCGATCGCCTGCTCGAGGCCCCGCCGCCGGGCGGCGATGCTGAAGTGCGGCGTCTCGCTGGTGTCCACATACATCGCGATCCGCTGGTGGCCGAGTTCGAGCAGGTGTCGGCCCGCAAGTCGGCCGCCCTGTTCATCGTCCGGGCAGATCGCCGGGAGGCCGCGGCCTCGATCCATATTGAGCAGAACGGTCGGGATGCCCAACTCGGCGACGGTGTCCAGCAGGTCGTCGGGCGCGCTGTGGAGCATGGCGCAGCCGTCGACTCGCCGCCCGAGCAACGCCTCCTTCCAGCTTTCCTGGTGATCGACCGGGACCAACTGGAGGTGATAACCCGCGTCGCGGAGCGATTGCACGAACGACCCGAGCATCTCGTTGTACACGCCATCCAGAAACGGCAGGTTCCCCTCGTAGACCAATCCGATTGCATAAGTCCGCCCGCGGCTGAGCGACTGGGCCTGCCAGTTCGCGCGGTAGCCGAGTTCGCGGGCGGTCTGGCGGACGCGTCGGCGGGTCGCCTCGCTGATGGGGCAATCCTCCGCGGACATGTGTAGGGCTCGGCTGACGGTCCCCTTGGAGAGGTTGCACCGCCGTGCGATATCGGAAAGCGTGGGGGATGTGCCGGTGGAAAGCGGTGGCATGGTGATCGCCGGAACGAGAAAATGAATAGCTCAGCGCTCACATCTTGCGCAACCGGTTGCAATCTGTCAAGCGCCGCCTCATAATTATCAATGAAACGGTCGCCCGTCTCTCGCATCGCACGGATCCAAAATCTATAAGTCACGAAAAATGATTCGCTTAAGACAATATCTCCGTTCAGGCTCGCCCATATCGCCGGGGGTGGTGGTGATCGCCGGGCTGATGCTGGCGTCCGCCGCGTGGGTCGCGGTCCGCCCGGTGGCGCAGCGCGACGGCCTGAGCTTCTGGGTGTTCGCCAGGACGCACTATCAGATGTACGTCCCCGTCGCCGACCGTTGGCGGGAAGCGGGCGGCCACCGCCTGGACGTCGCGCTGTTGAGCGCCGACGCGCTGCCGCGCCGGCTGATTGCGTCCATGCACGCCGGCACCCACATGGCCGACCTGGTGGAGATCGAACGGTCGATGGCCTCACAGGTGTTCAGCGGGCCGATCGACGGGATCGGCCTCATCGACCTGACCGATCGGCTCCACGCCGAGGGGTTGTACGACCGGTTCAACGAGCCGTCGTTCGCGCCCTGGACCGTGTCGGGCCGGGTGTTTGGGCTGCCTCATGATGTCCACCCGGTGCTGTTGTGTTACCGCGCCGACCTGGTCGAGGAGGCGGGGATCGACATCACGTCGCTGACCACGTGGGCTTCGTTCAAAGAAGCCATGCGGGCGATGGTGGTCGACCTGGACGGCGACGGTCGGCCCGACCGTTATCCGCTGAGCCTCTCGGAAACCCACCTCGACCAGATCGAGGCGCTGCTGCTTCAAGCCGGCGGCGGGCTGTTCGATATCGACGGCGTCCCAACGCTCGCCAGCGACGTCAACGCCGCGACGCTCGCGGAGATCACGACGTGGCTCACCGGGCCCGGCCGGATCGCGGGGGACGCCCCGGAGTTCAGTGCGTCGGGCAATCGGCTGCGTCTGGAAGGCTATGTCGTGTGTTCGCTCATGTCGGACTGGCTCACCAGCGTGTGGGAGAGCGACCTGCCGCAGCTCGAAGGCAAGCTGCGGCTGATGCCGTTGCCGGCGTGGGAGCCCGGCGGGCGGCGCACCAGCGTGTGGGGCGGCACGATGATCGGGATCCCCAAGACCACGCCCGACCCCGAGCAGGCCTGGGCGGTCGCCAAGGAGCTTTACCTCAGCGAGCCGCTGGCCCGCGAGCTGTACGAGCGGGCGGGCATCATCTCGCCGGTCCGGGCGTTGTGGGACCGCGGCTGGTACGCGGCGCCGCGGGCGTACTTTGGCGGTCAGCGCACCGGGCGGCTTTACCTGGAGCAGGCGCCGGATGTGCCGCGCCGCGTCAGCTCGCCGTTCGACACGATCGCCAAGGCGGGGCTCCAGGACGTGGTGATCCAACTCAAACGGCACGCCGAGGAGACCGGCGTCTACGACGCGGCCGCGTTGCAGCCGGTCGCGAAACAACTCCTTGAGGCGGCTGAAGCACGGGTGCGGTGGCACATGAACCGCAACGTGTTCGTGCGGGAGCGGTCGCCATGAACCATCACGCCGCCCAGAGCCGCGCCGCCTACCTCTTCCTGACGCCCTTCCTGGCGCTGTTCGTGGTGTTCCTGATCTACCCGCTGGTGCAATCGCTTTGGCTGGCGTTCCAGCAGACGCACGGGCCGAGCATCACCCGCTACGTTGGGCTGGACAATTTCAAGTCAATCGCGGTCGACCGGCTGTTCTGGAAGGCGTTCTGGAACACGGCTGTGTTCGCGCTGGCTTCGGTGTGCATCCAGCTGCCGATCGCGTTGGGCCTGGCAATGCTGCTCAACCGCCCGGACGTGCGCGGCCGGGCGTTCTTCCGGCTGATCTTCTTTTCCCCGGCGCTGGTGGGGCTGGTGTTTGTCGCGGTGCTGTTCGGGCTGATCTTCGAGAAGCGGACCGGCCTGCTCAACGTCACCCTGCACGCCGTCGCCGGGTTCGACCCGGAGTTCCCGTGGCTTCAGCAATACGTCATGCCGGCGCTGATCATCGCGGCGCTGTGGCTTTACGCGGGGTTCAACATGGTGTTCTTCCTGGCGGCGTTGCAGAACGTCAGCCGCGACCTGCTCGAGGCGGCGACCGTTGACGGGGCGGGACCGTTGCGGCGGTTCCTGCACGTCACCCTCCCCGCCATCCGGCCGGTCGGCTCGTTCCTCGTGCTGCTGTCGCTGATCGGCAGCTTCCAGTTGTTCGAGCTGCCCTACATCCTGCTGGGCGGCGGTGGGCCGGACAACCAGGGGCTGACGGTCGTCATGTACCTCTACCAGGCCGGCTTCGACGCCGGCGATCTGGGCTACGCCAGCGCCATCGGCTGGACCATCGCCATCCTGCTGGGCGGCTTCGCCGTCGCCCAACGCTATGTCTCGGCTCTCGACGAACGGTGACCCATGACGCCAACCCTCTCCATCACGCCTCGCCGGACCCTCGCCAAACTCTCGGCCGCATGCCTGACCTACGCGATGCTGGCGGCCTCGGCGGCGATCGTGCTCACGCCTTTCGCTTACCTGCTCGCCTCCTCGCTCAAGACCGGCGAAGACTTCTTCGGATCGCTGTTCCTCCCCGCCGGCGAGGGGGTCTTTGGCGTCGCGTGGGGCCGCATCACCTCGGCCAACTACACCCGGCTGATCTCCGAGTTCGACTTCACCAACAACATCGTCAACTCGGTGTTCCTCGCCTCCACCACCAGCATCCTCGCGACGCTCGGCGCCGCGATGGGCGGCTACGCGCTGGCGATGATCCGCTTCCCCGGCCGGCGGTTCGTCACCAACCTCGTGCTCTTCGCGCTGATCATCCCCGCGGCGCTGATGCTCGCCCCGTCGTATCAGTTGCTGTACTTCCTGGGCTTGCTCGACACTTACACCGGCCTGATCCTGCCCGCCGCGGCGCCGGCGTTCGGCGTCTTCCTGTTCCGGCAGGCGTTCCTCAGCAGCCTCCCGCCGCAGTTGCTCGAAGCCGGCCGCATCGATGGGTGCGGCGAGCTGCGCCTGTTCGTCTCGATCGGCCTGCCGCTGGTGAGGCCGATGATCGGGGCGTTCGTTCTGATTACTTACCTGGGAACCTGGAACAACTTCATCTGGCCGCAGATCGTCCTGCAGAGCCCTGAAAAGCTGCCGCTGTCGGTCGCTATCGCCCAGCTCCGCGGCGTATATTCACAGGACTACGGCCTGCTGATGGCCGGCACCGTCATCTCGATCGCGCCGGTGCTCGTCCTGTTCCTGCTGCTGCAACGGGAGTTCATCGCGGGCCTCACCGCGGGCGCCGTCAAAGGCTGAAGGTCGCGGCGCCGATCCAAGCCGAGACAGCGGCGATCAGGCCGAGCCCCAGCCCCGTGGCGTCAGGCAGCCAGCGCGGGGCGGCGTCCGCGTAGAGCCTGGGCATCAGGACGGTAAAGCCAACCGCGGCCAACGCGACGCCGCCGATCGTCAGGCTCACCAGCCGCCAGAGTTCGACGGGCGGGATGTCTGCGGGCGTGCGGAGCACCGGGTTGAAAAGAAGAGGCAACAGCACCACCCCCCAGCCTCCCAACGCCGCCAACGCCACGCGCCAGGCGCTGGCCCACCGCAGCAGCGGGCGCTGCCAGAGCAGATAAGAGGCCCCGACCATGGCGAGGTGCGCGGCGAAGCTGGTGGCGTAAGGCCACAACCAAACAGAATCAGGCCCGCGGGCGTGGAGGATCAGGCAGAGAAAACCGACGAGCGTAACCGCGATAACCGCGCCGACGTGATGAGCGTTGGAATGCTCGTCGCGCGCCCACAGGACAGAGTGAAAGGCAAAGACCATGACCGGCGGGTACAGCCAGAGCCAACCGCCCAGCATCAAGGCGGCGTAGCCGTAGAGCGCGCCGGCGAGCAGGGCCGCATCATCGAGTGACGATCGGCGCCGCCAGGCGAGCATGAAAAACACAAACCCGATGGTCGCGAGCGAACGCCACGCCAGCGCAGCCGCGTCGGCGTCGAGGTACATCGAAAGAAAGGCGAATGTCCCCAAAGGCACAAACAGGTTGTCCAGGCCGTGCCAGGCGATCGATTCCAGCAGCATCACCAGCAAGGCGACAATCAGCGCCAGCAGCAGCGACTCGGCACGACCGGTCTGGGTCATCAGGAGGACGGGGATGTGAACGCTGAGAAACGTGACGACCAGGAACGCCGCCGATCCCTCGGCGCTCTTCCGGCCGTCAAGCGTGTCGTAATGCACCGACCCGTAGCGAACCCCGATCAGGGCCGCCACCGCGTCCGCGAGGGTCAGCACGAGCATGGGCACGCCGAACAGCAACACATCGCCGCCGCTGAGCAACCACAGCACGCCCACGGCCAGCGGGTAGTACAACTCACCGAAGCTCGGCCGTCTCACGGCGGCGATGACCGTCGTCAGTTGAGCGAGCCGCCCGCGGGCGAAACGCAGCGCCGCCAGGCCCGCCGCCGCGATGACGCTCAACGCCACCACCGGCCAGGCCTGGTCAAACAGCCACGGAAACGTCAGCACGGTCAAGCCCAGCACAACGTGAAGCAGCTTCCGACAGACCTCCGGGTGCGGACGAAAACGGCGCTCGATCAGCTTGACCGCGGCGATCAGCACGCCAAGCTCGATCAGCACCAACGCCATCTTGACCAGGTCGAGAATCAAGCGATCTCCTCAACCACCAGGCGGCTATAGAAAAACGCCTTATCCCGAAGAAACAGACGCCCAGCGATGTTTTCACGGGGATGAAGCCGATCCGCGAGGGTGTCCGGGCGGCTCCTGGGAACGAGCATGTTCCAGTAAACGAGCCGGCCGCCGGCGAGGCCGTGGTCAACGCACCGGCCGAGGATCGCTTCGGTGTTGCTTGCTGACATGTACTCGAAGATGTCGCTGAGATTGAATCGGGCGATCGGGGCTCCCGACCAAGCGTCGAGAGCATCCTCGACCGTGGCCTGGCGAAGCTCGAGCCGATCGAGACGGCTGCGGATGGGCTCGAACGCTTCGGGGCGGAGCGCCAACGGCAAGGCCTGCCCATGTTCGCCGGTGAGGATCCAACCGAGATAAGGGTTCCCGGCCGGGTCGAGCGTCGCCAAGGCGTACTCCGCGCGGGCCAGGATGCGTTGCGCAACCGACCCTTCGACATACCGAAAAAAAGCCGGATCTCGGCCGAGCCGGCCCATGACCCAACGTGAGAAAAAAACACGAAACAGCAGTCGCCAGCGCAGGTTGTTCCACCGCCGGTCGTAGAACGTTCGCCGAGCGTCGGGGGCTCGATAACGGAGCAACTCAGCCACGCGTTGACGCGAGTGGATCAGCGGCAGGATGTGCTTGCGGAAAGCGGCGAAATAGCGTTCGAACTTCCCCGCGGCGCCGATCCCCGCCTCCACGGCGGCCGGGCGGCTGTCCCAGAAGGCCCGCGTCGCGTCATCCAGCTCGGGGCGGCAAAGGCGGTAGAGCTCGCTTCGCCGGTCGCTGGGGCGCGAGCCGATCAGCTCCAGCAACTGGCCGTGTTCGAGCCTGCGATACGCGGCGACGCGCAGGCGAACGCAGGCCAGCTGCGCGGGGTTCAGATCGACGGCGATGACCCTCGCGGGGTCGCGCGTGAGCATGGCCAACGCGTTGTCGCCAGCCGACGCGATGGACAGACACGTATCACCCGGCTGGATGTCGAGCGCATCGAGCAGGACGTCGGCGTCCTCCCACACCTGCGCATAGCGGATGTGTGAAAAGTCGGTGTGCTGGGCGGCCTCGGTGGTCACGGGTTCGCGTCGCCTCCCTGGCCGGGCAGGTCGGTGATGAGGCGCACCACGCCGGTCCGACCATCCATCTCGATCTCTTGTCCGTTCTCGAGGCGCTGCAACAGACCAGGGATCGCGACGATCGTCGGCACGCCCAGTTCTCGCGCCACGATCGCCGAGTGCGACAGGAGGCTGCCGTGCTCAACCAGCACGCCGGCCGCGGCGGGGAAGAGCATGATCCAGCCCGGGTCGGTGCGCCGGGCCGCCAGGATCGACCCAGCCTCGAGCTCGACCCCGCGCGGGTCGGTTACCACACGGACGCGGCCGCGAACGACCCCGGGGCAACAGCCCAGCCCCTGCAAAACGTCGACGCCTTCCGGCGAATCGTCCGCAGGCGCGTCGGTTTCAAAGCGGTTGCCGATCGGGACCGCGCCGTACGTCTCAAACCGGTCCGCCGGGGCCGGCCGATCGGCAAAGCCTTCGAACTCTGTTGCCCGAACACGGACCAGCCCGCGAAGATCCGTGCAGGTTGTGGTCCCTTCCACAAAACCGATGAGCTCTTCAACCTCAAGAAAGAAGACGTCGCGCGGTTGGTCTAATCCCCCTTCGGCGGTTAATCCGGCGCCCATCTCCAGAAAGATTCGGCGGACCCGGCCGAATAAGCGGGTGCGCTCAAAGCGCAGATTCTCGCGGTCACGCACCCGGGCCCGGGCGTTCCGGAGCACCCACCGAAATATCCATCGCTTCAGGGGGCGGCGACGCAGGGCCAAAGTCATAGCGGATTCGGCTTCGCTGCGCAGTCGACGGTCAAGTTCACCGGGTTCGGCATCGTTCGGCGCGCGGCGGGCCGCGTATCCGATGGACCGCAGCAACGGCGTCGGATCGTCAGCGAGCGTCAGCGACTCCAGCTTAAGCTCCTCCAGGCAGCGATCGCCGAACCGTTCAATGTATTGGCGAAACCGTGTGTGAAGCGCGGCGTGCTGCGACACGCGGCGTTGAGCCGGTTCGGCGTCGTCCTCACACAGCGAAGCAACCAACGCGTCATCCTCCCTGGCCAGTTCGGCCATCTCGCGGATCAGCCGGGCCGGTTCGGCACTGACGATGCCGCCCTCGGCGCACAGGAGATGGTTGTGCAGTTGATCCGCGTCCTCGCCGCCCCAACGCGACGTCAGGCGGGCGAGCACGCCGAAGAAGATCATGGACAGAAAATCGTTCACCAGCGGCGCGTCCCAACGGGTGAGCAGTGAGCTCTCGAGTTGGCGGTAGGTCTGGGCGAGTTGGTCGAGCCGCTGGCGGTCCAGCGGCGGGTCCGGCGGCGCCAGCGCCGCATCGAGTCGGCGGTAGAACCGCCGGATCGATCGGCCGAGCGTCAGATGCCGCCAGACTAACGACGCCGCGGCGGCCAGTAGCCGGGCCCCGTCCGCCGCTTTCGCCCCTCGCCGGGTGGTCTGAAACTGTTCGAGGAAGGACTCGGGCAGCCCTTCACGCACTCCCATCATCTGTTCCATAAAGCGGCGATTGAAGGCGAAGCCGGGCAACAGCGCGAGGACGCGATACCAATTCAATAAGTTGTAATACACCCGGCCCCGGATCAGGCCAAGCATGTTGCGGAAGGTGTTGGCGTGTTGATCAACGGTCGATCGCGGCACGTTCAGGATCAGACAGAACTCCCGGTAGACACCCTCGTAGGCGCGGCGGGCAAAAGAAAAAGTCAGCGGCGTGGTGACGCCGCTGTAGCTTTCCGCGATGTTTGCGTTGTCCCACAGCGTGACATCGCCATCCGGATCGGGCGTTTCGGAGAGGGATGTGATCGGGCGCGACTGCAGCAGCCACAGGTCGCCGCCCTCAAACGCCCACTCAATATCCTGCGGGCGCCCGCCGAACCGGGTCGTTTGGCGGACCAGATCGGCGATGCGCTGGACCTGGCGGTCGTCCAGAACCGGACGATCACGCATCGATTCCGCCACCGGTTCAGACCGGACCCCTTCGCGGCTGTCGCCGCTGGCGATGTGCTGCGTCGGCTTGGACGCTATATGTCGTTCAGTGATCCGGCCGTCCCGATCGACCCGCCAGGTGTCCGCGTCCGCTTCGCCGCCCACCAGCGCCGTACCCAGGCCGTAGACCGCCGAGACCACGGCGACTTGTCGTCGTCCGGTGATGGGGTCGGCCCCGAACGCGACGCCCGCCGTGTCGGCCCGGACCTGTTGCTGGATGAGCACCGCAGGAGCTTGGGGGCAACTGGATAAGCCGTGCTCACGATGATAAGCCAGCACACGCGGGCTAAATGCGCTCTGCCAAACCTGTGCGATGCGCTGCGCCAGTTGATCTGCGGAGACTGAAAGATAGCTCTCGAACTGGCCGGCAAACGAGTGGCCCGCCGCGTCTTCCTGGGTCGCGCTGGAGCGCACGGCAAACGGCCCGGCGGTCAATCCCGCGTCCGCCATCTTTTGCTCAAGCAAGGCCAGGACGCCGGGCGAGGGCGAAGCGTTGGCGGCGATTGCTGACCGTTCGGCGTCATTGTCCGATTGTTCGAGTGGCGTGCGTCGATCCTCGCCGAGACTCGCCCAGAAGGCGGCCGGGGTCAGAACAACCCACGGCGGAACGGGCAGGTCGTGCCGGGCAAGCCGCGCCAACGCCGCGGCTTTGCCGCCCATCATCATGACGTCGGGGGTGTCGCCGGGCGTCAGGATCAGCGGTTGATCAGCCAACGGTTGCTCTCCAGACCAAAGGCAGAACGCCAAGAGCAGTGTAAAGGATCAAGGTCCAGAGGCCCGACATATGCTCGATCCATCGACCCCGGCCAGGAGCCGGCGCCCTCAGGAACCACAGCCCCAGAACCGCCGCCGCGGCGAGGGCGCCGCCCAGGATGATGGCGATCTGAAACGGCACGCCGATATGCATCGCGGCCAGCAGCGCAAACCCGGCCGTGGCCAGCATGACGCCCAGCCACGCCGCCACGGCGCACGCCCGGCCCCAGACGACGGAATACGTGGCGACGCCCTCCTCCTCGTCCTCGGGTCTGCGGACCTTTCGCCCGATCTCAATCACCATCCCGTTAAAAAAACTCGCCAACAGGAACCAGAGCAAGCCTCGCGGCGGCCCGGCGCCCGCGACGAGCCAGTCTGTGCCGGTCGCGTAAAGATCGATCAGCGGCATGATGAACATATGACTGACCATGTACAGCACGGGCCGATTTTTCAGGAAATCACGAACAAAAAACTCCTTGCTCATGAACGCCAGGTACGCCCATGTGATCAACAACAGCAGGATCAGGTCCGGATCGAGCCACCACGCCAACCCGGCTTGAACCACGCAGGCCAGGACGAACACCGCGCCCAGCTCGCGCAGCGAGACCAGCCCGCGAGGGACCGGCCGGTAAGGCCGATACCTGGCGTCCTCATCGAAATCCTTGAATTCATCTGCGATACGCAATTGCAGGAAAAACAGGAAACAGGTCACAAACGCGACCAGTAGCGACGGCCATGGCGGGACAGAGAAGCGGCCGCGCAACATCGACGAAACCGCTACAGCGGAAAAGCTGAACGCCAGGATCAGCAGCCCGTGCGCGACGAGTGGGAAACGTTCGCGTTGATAGACCCACCAGCGATTAACCATGCCCCCCCTCGCTGGACGGCGGAGGGGTCGGCTCTCCCCTGGCCATGCGTTGATGCGCGGCGGCAAAGTCGCCGGCCGCCAAGGCGCCGATGATCGAGAGCTCGCCGGCCAACACCAGCGCAGCGCACACCTCGGCGAAGGCGTTGGCGGGGTTGGTCTCCGGCAGCTTGAGGATGTCGAAGCAGGCCCGGGCCGACGGCAGGCCGGCGCCGCCCCCGACCGTGCCGACAATGAGGTTGGGCATCGTGATCGACGCATAGAGCGCGCCGTCTTCGACGGCCTCAAGCCGCGTGATCCCGCAGGCCGCCTCGGCCACGCACGCGACGTCCTGCCCGCACGCGAGAAACACCGCCGCCAGGGCGTTGGCGTAATGCCCCTGAACGCCCAACGCGCCGCTCATCACTCCCCCCAATGACGACATGTGGTAATACGTCACCATCCGGTCGACGCCAGCGCGGAATCGGCTTTGCACAAGCCGGGCGGGCAGCGTGACTTCGGCGATGACCTTCTTTCCGCGCACGCCGAGGAAGGATTGATGGGTCGCCTTCTTGTCGCCGCTCATGTTCGCCTCGACGAACCAGTGCACGGGCTGTACCGGACTGTTGGCCTCGATCCAGCGGCAGGCGGCATCGGTGGCGATGGTGACCATGTTCTGACCCGCCGCGTCGCCGACATGATATTCGAGCAGCAGGTAGACGTGGTTGCCCTGGATCGACACGCGCACATCGACGAGTTTGCCGTAACGGGTGGTCGCCTCGGCCGATTCACGGATCGCCTGAACGTGGTCGGTGAGCCACGCCACGAATCGGCCGGCGTCGGCGAACGTCGAAAACGCAAACACGGGGGATCGGCCGACGCCCTCGTTAATGACGGCGGCCCGGGCCCCGCCGGCGCGCGAGATCGTCTGGGCGCCCCGGGTGCACGACGCGGTCAATGCCGCTTCGGTGGTCGCCATCGGCACGTAATAATCTCCCTGGGCGAAAAGCCCGCGCACACGAAGCGGGCCGGCGACGCCGAGCGGGATCTTCGCGGTCCCGATGAAATTCTCGATATTCCGGCTGTACAACTCCGCTTCGTGACGCGTCTGCTCGTCGAAAAGGCGTGATCGGGCGTCGCTGCCGCCCCCGATCGCCCCCCACCGCTTGTCGACCGACTCGGGGGTGATGCGTGTGGCCGCCGACAGGCGGGGAGACAGGTCGTCTTCGCTTGGGGTCAATCGCTCGCCTAACGCTTGCTCATCCTGGCCGGCGAGAAGCCGATCGAGATATCGGCGGGCTCGGTTGTGGTCTGTGGGCACTGCGGTTCTCCATACGTCAGGTGTTGTCCAGCATCCGTCTGAGTTCGGGGTAGTTCACCTTGGCGTTATGCCGACGATCGAGAGGGATATGATCGAGTGGAACGACCGTGTCGATCTGATCACCGAACCGTTCGCGCACCTGGTCAACACTCTCCGGGCTGTCGGCTTCGACGCACAGGACCCGTTTGCCGCCGCGCTCGCACAGCGCCGCGCGTCGAACGCCGCGGACCTGTCTCGCCGCGCACTCGACCGCAAACGGAAACAGCACCCCGCGGCCATCGATAATCCGGGCGCCGACCCTGCCCAGCAGCCACAGCCGCCCGCGATCATCAAGATAACCGCAGTCGCCGGTGCGGTGCCACACGGTGTCGCCGATGCGGAGCTTGGTTTCAAGGTCATCACGTGGATGGAGATAGCCTTTAAGGACGTGGTCGCCTGTGACCAGGATCTCGCCCGGCTCGCTCGGGCCGCAACACAGGCTGGACAGCAGAGCCGGGCTCATGACGCCTGCGGGCAGCCGGTCAGGATCGACCACCCGTACCTGAATCCGTGGCGACGGGAGCCCGACCAGCAACCCACGCCCCCGGGCCATGGCTGCGTGGTCGGAGGGGGTGATGTCGGTCCACCGTGCGTGCGAAATCGGCTCGGCTTCTGTTGAGCCGTACACCACGGAAGGGGCGCCATCGGGCATGACGCGCGCCAGTCGTTCCAACAGATCGGGGAAAACCGGGGCGCCGCCCGTAAACACCTGTTGCAATGAACCGAGGGATCGATGCTCGCGTTCGCAGACTTCGACAAGCCTTTGAAAAAACGCGGGCGACGCGGCACACCGTGTTGGAGCGTGCTTGTCAATTTGGTTCAGGACAGGACCGGCGTCGATGTTCCCGGGACGTCTCAGGTCGGCGTCGGCGATCAGGCTGGTAACCCCCGCCGCGAGGTTGGCCAACACGAAAACAGGCAGCGTCGCCAAGTCCAGTTCACCGGCCTGCAGATCGATCGCTTCGGTGAGCGCCGTCTGCTGCGCCTTGAGCAGGCCGTGGGTCCGCACCGCGGCTTTGGGCGTTGCCGTGCTGCCACTGGTGAACGTGAGCAGGGCCGGCGCCTCCGCGCCGCACGGAACGACCTCGCATGACGGGTTTCGCAGTTCGGTACGGGGAGGTCCAAACAGGGTGGGATAAACCACGCCCGGCACACACCGGAGACATCCATGCACGACACGCAGCAACTGCGCCTTCCACGTCCCGAGCAAAACATCCGGCGGCGCCGCGCGGCAGCACGCCTTAAGGTGGCCGCGGCCCGCGGACGGGTCGATGAACATCGCGACCATCCCCGCTCGGAGCACCGCCGCAAGCGCCACGTACAGATTGATTGACATCCCCAACATCACGAGCACGCGTTGCCCGGGCTCCACGCCCCGCCGCACCAACCGGTCGGCCAGCAGCGCCGACGCGAGATCCAGTTCCGCAAAGGTGATCCGCAGATCCCCCCATCGTGTGGCCTCAATGATTGCCGGTTGATCCGGACGGTCGGCAGCCTGCTGAAGCAAGGTGGTGGCGATGTTCATGGTCAAAGTGACCGGGCGTAGAGTGCATATCGACGAAACGGTTTGCCGTATCGGGCGGACAGGTTCATGGATTTGTTCGATTCGTGCATCAACGCATGAATCGCGCGGCGATAGCCAGCCTTGTGCGCCGCGAGGTGACACCGCTCAACGAGCAGGTGACCAAGCCCCGCCCAAGCCCTGCCCGGCAGGGCCGCGACGGTTTTGACGATCACGGTGTCCACCGGGCGGCCTCGCTGCGCCTGAGCAAGATCGGGCACGCCGAACACAAACCCCACCAGCTCACCCTCGGCTTCGGCCAACAGCACCAACTCCGGCAGGAGCATCTCACGAATCGGCCGGTACATCGACAGGAACCGGCCCTGTTCGATCGGCGTGTAGAGGAAATTGTTCTGAAAGGTTTCGACACTCAGGTTGTGCAGCGATCTTAACTCCTGATCAAATCTGTCAAGGTCCAGGTTCCGGATACGCACGCCCTGCCGGTCGAGCCGATCGCAGACCCGCGTAAGACGGTCCTCGCGATGGGTCAAATCGTCAACCGCGGCCGAGTAGTAATCCGCGATCGGCTCAAATCCCGACGCCATATGCCACCGGGGCCATTCCGGCGGATTGGCGGGTTCGAAGAGAAACGTTGGCCGACCGTCTGAAGTTGTCATAAATCGGTACGGCCGCCAGGTGTTGCCGTCGATGGGTGCGATCGCCACATGGCAACGCTCCCGCTTGAGCCGATCGACGGCATGCTGGAGTAACGCTTGACAGGCCTCCTGGGTCTCGGCGTAAAAACGCCCGATACAGCCGCACCGCCCGCCGCGGAATATCGGGGTATGACGCCACCAGAGGCAACATTCGGCGACCATACGGTCGGTGCCGTCAAGCAGCCCCAGGTACGCCTCGGCTTCTACCGGGCGGCCGCCCAAGTCCCCTTGAGGTGCAACCCCGGGCTTCGGGACATTGCTTACATGGTTTTCTGGATTGTCAATCGCCCGAAACATGACCAGAATCGTAACCGCCGCCTCTGGATGGGTCACTAACACCACCCCATCAAAAACAAATAAATCTTTGATCCGAGCGAACAGCGGCCCCCTTCAAGCGTCTCAACCTAAGTGACGGTAAAACGGTAACGTGCATGGATGAGGCGTGTGAATCACAGGAGGTCGGCGGGATCGGGAGTGACGCCCGGCCGGGCCTGAGCGCTGCGGCGCCCGCGTTGGCCGACAGTTTTGAGCAGGTGGTCGACCGGTTTGAAGGGCCGCTGCTACGCTACGCCCGCCAGTTGGTCGGCACAAGCGGTGATGAGGCCCAGGACGTCGTCCAGGAAGCATTCCTCCGCCTTCACCGCTACCGCGACACCGACCGAGCCCGTGACATCCGGCACCTGTCCACTTGGCTTTACCGGGTGACGCACAACTTGGCGATGGATGTCTTACGCAAGCGGTCCCGACTTCGCCGCGGCCAACAACACCTGCAGCAAACCTCAAGGGCTGAGACGTCCGACCCGGGCGAAGCGCTGATGGACCTTGAGCGACGGGACCTGGTGGACTACGCGATGCGCATGGTTCGCCGGCTGCCGCGGGAACAGCGAGAAGCGCTGGTGCTGAAGCTCGTCGAGGGCTTGTCTATCCGCCAGATCGCCAAAGTGACCGAGTCGACCCCCGGCAGCGTGGCCCACCGGCTGAATAAAGCCATGACGGAATTGACGCAAAGACTGAAAAACAACGGAGCGATCTGAACCCCGCCTCCCCCCAGTTCAGAGGCGACAGCGAGAAAAACAACCATGAACCGCGAACAGGCGGAGATGCTGCTGGCCCAACTGGTCTTCAATGAGCTCGACGAACCGACGAAGACGCAGCTTTTGGACTACCTCAAGACCGACCCGCAACTGAGCGAGCGGCTGGGAGACATGCGCGTTCTCGCCAATCTGCTGCGTGAGGGATTCGAATCGGACGATACGCCGTGCCTGAGCGCCGACCGACGGGCGTCGGTTCTCGACAAACTCAACGAGGAACCCTCCGCCGCCGGAGGCCCGAGTCCTTTCGGGAAACCTCTGCGCGGCACGGGGAGATGGCGGATCGGGAAGCCGATCATCGCCGCGGCAGCGGGCCTGATGCTCGCCGGCGTACTGGCGGCGTTGCTGTTCCCAAGCCTCGGCGCGGCCCGGCGAACCGCCCGGCAGATGCAAAGCAGCACCCAGCTGCGCGGCATTCACCAGGGCATGGTGATGTACTCCCAGAAAAACGACGGGCGCTACCCCGACGACCTCGGCGTGCTGGTGGCCGAGAGCTACATCGCCCCCGGCTACCTGCTTTCGCCTTCCGACAGCGCTTCGGTCCCCGCCGACTTCGACAGCTACAGCCCGCAGCAAAAAAAACAATGGGTTCATGAAAACAGCTCTTACGTTGCCACGAGCCTGGGTGATCAGGACGACCTGAACGCCGAAGTTGTCGCTGGCTTCGAGCGATTCAGCAGTGATAAACCCGGGGTCTCCGTCGTGTTCAAGGACAACCACGTTGTATATCTGCCTAAAGACGAAGCCCGTAAGCTGATCGAATCGCAGACCGGGCGGACCGTCGAGCAAGTGACCGAGTTTTTTGAACAAGCCGGACAATTAAGCGGCGGCGAATCTTTTGCAGTGGCCGAGAGACAAGACGCGAACGGCCGGCTCAAACGGTTGCCGGTGACGGATGACGATTACAGACAGGCGGGTTTATCCGACATCAGGATCGCTGACCGCAACGTCAACGCTCGGTTGAGCGACCGCGAAAGAGATGAAACGCTCGTTGATCAGGATGGCGAGGGACAGGGCAAGGCCAAAAATTGGTTCGGCAGCGTTGCGGCCAACGGGCACGCCTTGGGGATTGAGAATCATTCGGATCTGTTTGATCACCCGATCGCCGCCATGACGCCGCCGGCCTCCATGCCGGCCGACCAAATCTCCAACCTGCAGCCGGTCCCCGACGCCATGGGCTACGACGTGACCGTAAGCGTCAAACCATTACCTGAAATCACGACACGGTTCGCAGAGTCGAGCGGCGCTAGAGGCGCTGGCGGCGCGAAGCCTCAACCAACGATTGAGCAGATGGAGCGGCGTGTCCTGCAGGAACTCGCCGAGTCAGAGGCGTCGAGGCGCACGGACAAAGCCGCCCAACAGCTGGCCCGGGCCGTCGAACTGCAACGTGACCAGCGTTACGACGACGCCCTGGATCTGGTTGATCAGACATTGTTCGTCGATCCGGACAACGCCCCGGCCCGTCACATGCGTCAGCTGATCGAAAACGTGCAAGGGGCGAGGAGTGAAGAGCAGTTGGTTCGAGAAAAACACCTCCAAACCGCCACGCCGGAGCCGGAGGAAGCTCCTCCGCACGGTGACCTGATCGTTACTCCCACGGACTGGCCGCAGTTGACTGAGAGGCGGCTCGGCAGATCATTCAAACAGCAGACACAAGCTTACGACGTTCGTGATCTGTTAACACAAGCCCCCGACCGTACCGATAGTCGGCGATTCAGCCTGGTCGATGCGTTATCCAACACAAATTCGGGTGGCGCGAACGCGAAAGAATTCGGCGTTGGGGCAGGTCTGTTTGGCGACGCGGGCGACGATGAAGAAGTCGAGTCGGCGGAATCACACCGCGAAAAACAGTTGATCATGTTGGGCGCGTTGCTGCGTGAATCGATCGATGACGAGACAACCACCGAAGCGGATGGCGATGATCCGCCGATCAGCATCGTTGACGGCCGGATCAACATCCATACGTCGCCAGTCAACCATGAGAAGATCGCTGACCTGCTTCGTCGGCTCCGGGGCCAGGAATCCCAGACCGAGGCCGCCGGCCGTGCAGCCGACCGCCGCGTCGTGCTCAAGCTCCGTGATCCGGTGCCGATCAACTTTCATGAGAATCGGTTGGTCAGTGTTGTCGACTACCTGCGCAACACGACCGGCGCCAATTTCTTTGTGAATTGGACCGCGCTCGAAGCGGCGGGGGTCGAGATGGACACCCCGATCACCCTGCAGTTAAACGACGCCCCGGCCGAGCAGGCGCTCCGGCTGGTGCTTAAACAGGTCAGCCACGATTTCGACCCGATCGCTTACTCCATAGCTGACGGCGTCGTCACGATCTCCACCCGCCAAGACCTGAATCGCAACCGCGACCTGCGGGTGTTTGATATCACCGGTCTGCTTACACAGATGGCGGCTGACGATCCGGACCCGGAGATGACGACGCCCGAACGGATCGAAGGGGTTCTGACCCTGATTCAGGATTCCGTCGGCCGGCAGGAAGACTGGGCGGTTTACGGCGGCGACACGGCGGAAATCCGTGAATTGGGCGGGCGACTGATCATCCGCGCCCCAGCCGAACACCTCAAACAGGTCGATCGGTTGCTTGAAACCCTGCGTGCCGGCGTGGGTCAGCGAGACAAGATTGAGCCTCAACCGGAGTCCGCGCCGGAGCCGCCGGTCGATGAACCGCAAACGCAAGCCCCCCCGCTGGTTGCGCCGCCGGTGAATCCGTGGGTGATGACCCGGGCCGATCGGCTGTCGACCTTTGCGATCGACGTGGACACCGCGTCTTACGCGATCGCCCGGCGTTCAATCGCGCAGGGCCACCTGCCGCCACGGCATACGGTGCGTATGGAGGAGTTCATCAACGCATTCGATTACAACTATCCGACCGGTCGAGACGCCCGGCAGACATTCACGGTCCATGTCGCGGCGGGGCCCTCGCCCTATCGCCCGGAGTTGACGCTGCTTAAAATCGGGGTGCGCGGCAAGGTCATCGGACGGGACCAGCTCAAACCTGCGCACCTCGTGTTTGTAATCGACAGCTCCGGTTCGATGGACACGGAAGATCGGCTCCCGCTGGTTCAACAATCGCTGGGGATGCTGTTGGATCAGCTCGGCGAACACGACCGCGTCTCGGTGATCGCCTACGGCACGGGCGCGAACCTGTTGGCCGAAAACTGGCCCGCGGATGAGAAGCGGCGGGATCTTGACACCGTCATCCAGTCGATCCAATGCCACGGTTCAACCAATCTGATGAGCGGAATCGAGCTGGGTTACCAGGTGGCTCGGCGGCATTTCACGCCCGGCGGCGTCAACCGTGTCATCCTTTGTTCCGACGGTGTCGCGAACGTCGGGCCCGCCGACGCCGAGCAAGTGCTCGCCCACGCCGCGGCTTACCGCGACCACGGCGTCACGTTCACCAGCGTCGGGTTTGGCGCCGGCTCGTACGACGACCGCCTGCTTGAACAATTGGCCAACCGTGGCGATGGAAGCTACCTGTTTGTCGATTCGGTGGAAGAAGCCAAGCGGCTGTTCGTTGACGACTTGGCCGCGACACTGCCGACGATCGCTCGGGACGTGAAGATCCAGGTTGCTTTCGACCCGTTGTGCGTGCGGCGATATCGGCTGATCGGCTACGAGAACCGCGACATTGCAGATGTTAATTTCCGTAATGACGCGGTCGATGCTGGCGAGGTCGGCAGCGGCCAATCCGCCACTGCGCTGTATGAACTCGAACTGTTGGCCGCGCAGGACGCCGAGGGCGGGCCGCGGGATATGGGTACGGTGTATGTGCGGCACGAAAACCCGCAGACCGGACAGGTCCAAGAGATCACCGGCCGGTTACCTGCGGTAGCGTCACACACACACACGGCTTCATCCGACCCGCGGTTCCATCTGGCCGCCTCCGCGGCTCAGTTCGCCGAGTTGTTGCGCGGCAGCCCGCACGCACAAAACGGGAACTTTGCAGAAGTGGTCCGCGTCATGGAAGAAGTCAGCGCCGCGCTGCCCCTCGACGCGCAAGCGCGTAACCTGCTTGAACTGGCCCGGCAGGCTCAGGGCTTGCCGCCTGCGCCATCGCCCTGATTCGATTCAATGCCCCGGAGTGTCCGTTATGCGTCTGATCCTCTTGCTGGTTTTACCGACCGTCCTCCTTGCCTTGGCGCCAGCGGCGGGGGCCCAGCCGCCAATCGTTTTGGAAGCTCAGATTGTCGGCGAGATCGACAAGACACAGTTCCGTTTCACCGCGACCTACAAAATCACAACGACACGCGCGGATCAGCAAATCACACTCATCGAAGGCGACGTCGCTCTCGACCAGCCGGTGGAAACAACCGATGGACGAAAGATCCGCTACAACCCGGAGACAAGGTCGTACACAGCGATCTTTTCAAGAGCGGGCAACCATCAGCTATCTTTGCGGTTCGCTGCCCGGGCGCAAAGCGATGCCAACAACCCGTCCTGGCGGGACGTACGTTTCACACTGCCCAGCGCACAGCTTCGACCGATCAAGATTTCATCGGACCGTAACGACCTGGAGATCGAACTGCCGGGAGCGGTCCGGATCGAACGCTTGATCGACAACAGCCGCTTGACGCTTACCGCGCTGCAAGGGGCACAGCGTGAGTTCCATCTGCGCTGGAAGCCTCAGGTGCAAGAGCTCGACGCGAAACTTGTGGTGTCAAGCCGATCGAATGTCATCGCCGATATCCGTGTCGGCGCATTGCGTCTGGACACGCTGACGGTGTTCGACGTTGCCCAGGGCCAACTCAATGAGCTGCGGTTCGCGGCATCTCCTTCACTGAACATTACGCAGGTGCGGGGCGCTTTCATCCGCGATTGGCGATTGGATACATTGGAAGATGGCGGGCGTGAACTGGTTGTCGCACTCAACCGTCCTCAGACACGGCGTTATGCGCTGCAAGTGTTGGCCGAGATGCCCTTGTCCGCACTGCCGACGGAGGTCGACCTCCCCGAGATCGAATCCACCGTTGGCATGCGTGCCGGCGGGAATCTGACCATCGGCACCAACAGCGCGATCCAGATGGTTGTCGAACAAGCCGCCGGCCTGGCGCAGATTGACGCAGCCGCCATGCCCCGCGCACAGTTGGATGCGCGGCACCCTCGCCCGTTGCCCACGGGCAAGGCGTTCTATTACTCCTTCGCCGGTGTGGGCTATCGCGTCCGTCTGGCGCTGGACAATATCGTCCCGGCCTATGACGCGGTGCAGCGTCATGTGCTGATCGTGAGTGAAGAAGACCTCACGCTCGAGACGCAGATCGAGTTGGACGTGCGTGACGCACCGATCCGCGACGCCACGATCATCGTCCCCGACGGGTTCACGATGGTCGAGGCGACCGGAGCCGGCGTCACGGATTACCGGGTGCTGACCGCACGAGAGGGGGCGCCCGGCACGCCGGTGCGCGTGCAGTTTCAGCAACCGTTGCTTGGGCGCGGCCTGGTGACGCTGAAGATGGAGCAAGGCCGGTCACCGCTCGATGAATCGCGGCGCATCCAGGCGCCGCGTGTTGAGGGCGCCCTCAATCAGCGCGGCTACCTCGTGGTTGTCGTGGAAAACGGCTTGCAGGTCGATCCTCCGGAAACCAATAACCTACGCACGATCTCCGCCGCATCGGCGCCCACACGCATCCCCGATGCACAATTCGCTTACCGTTTCCGCGATCCGGATTGGTCCATCACACTCCGAACCACGCAGACTCCCGCGGGCATCCGCATGGAAGCCTTCCACCTGTTGTCGCTCGGTGAGGGCGTCGCCTACGGCAGCGTCGCGGCCAACTATTTCATCACCGGCTCGCCGGTCGATGAGTTGCGCTTCGTCATCGCGCCCGAATTGGACAACATCCAGTTTGTCGGCCGCGACGTCCGCCGCTGGCGGCAGGACCCGAACGACCCCACCCGGTGGATCGTCACTCTTCAACGGAAAGTCATCGGCGACTATAACCTCGGCGTCACGTATACCCAGCGTTACGACAGCGAGCAGCCGCTTGTTTTGATTGGTGGGGTCGAGGGCGAAGGCGTCGAAACGCAGATCGGTTTTGTCGGCATCGCCAGCCACTTGAATCTCAAGCTCACGTCCGACATCAAGCCTGACGCCGGACTGCTGGTCATCGACCGCGAAGAGATGCCCGCAAACTATCGCCTGCTGATCAACGCCCCGCTGCTACAGACATACAAGTATGTCGCCGCCCCGCACACCGGACGCGTTCGCATCGACCCATACGAGCGCGGCGTGCTGACGCCGGTGGTCATCGAGCTGATGCAGGCCGAAACGAATATCGTCCCGCGCGACAACGCCGCGGTCGAGTCACTGACGAAGGTCCGCTATAAAGTCAAGAATTCTTCTCAGCAATTCCTGACACTCTCGATCCCCGTCGGCGCCGATGTCTGGGCGACGCGTCTGATCGAACGCACGCCCGAAGGCAATGAATCGACCCGTCGCATCACGGCTTCACTGGATCGCGCCACCGGCCGGCTCATGGTCCCCCTCCAACGCCAGCGCGATCCCAATGAACCCATCACGATCGAGCTTGAATACGGGCAGGTCCACGATCGGCTCGGATGGCCCGGCCGCGCATCATTCATCGCGCCGATCAGTGACGTGCCCAGCACCTTTGACAGCTGGACGCTGCACGTTCCCGAGGGATGGTCGATCCAGGCGATAGGCGGCAGCATGAAGCCCGACGTCCCGGCCGCCGAGCGCGTTGGGATCGCCCCGGTCTTCGGAGTCATTGGTAACGCGTGGGCACAAGCACTCGAAAGCCTTACGCGCCTTCCAATGGCGATCGCGCTGATCGCCATTGCGGCCTGCCTGCTCATCGGCGTTTACATCTTACGCCGCGGATGGTTCCGGCAGGTTTTCGTCCTCGTTGTGCTCGTCGCCGCGTTGTGTATCGGCGGGATGGCGGCCACCACGTCCGCCTTCAAAACTGGTTTACAAAACACGGGCGACTTCACCGCCGTGCGATACACGCAGGTGATCGACCTTGCGACCGATACGCCGCTGGCGGTCACAACCCGGATTGTGCCGGACTGGCGGCGGCATGTCACGTTCTTCAGCGCAGTGATCGTGCCGATCGCGTCGCTGCTGTGTCTGCTCGCCTCTTTCGGTTGGCGTCGATGGCGACCGGTGTTGCTCGCCGCGGCGTTGACCGGGTTGGCGTACGCTGCGTGCCGGTTCATGCTCGGCGCGTGGTTGTTGGGGCACTTGTTGACATGGGGTGTGCCGCTGTTGCTCTTGATCGCACTGGCGTGGCGTCTCGCCGTGCAGCGCAGAGCGGCGCACGGACCCGCCGGCGGCGCGGTCGCCACCGCGACCCTTGTGTTGGCGCTGGGGTTGCCGGGCTGCACCACCACCACAAAGACCGAACTGAACGAAGAAGCGATTGTGCTGCGCGACCTTCAGCTTGAATTCACCGCCGAGGATGACAACCTGACAGGCGAAATGACCTTCACGGTCGACGCCGCTGAACCAATCCGCTTCGATTTACTGCCCGCCGACGCGATCCTGCTCGACACCTGCGTTAACCATCAGGCGCTTCGTCTCCGTCACAGCGACAGCGGCTACCACGTCGCGATTGCACAACCCGGCCGGTACGACGCGACCGTCCGTTTCCTGCTGCCGCTCCCCCTGGCCGACGACAATCAAGTCCGCGGCTTCAACCTGTCGCTGCCCCCCGCCATGACCAAGCAGGTTCGGCTGACGATCCCCCGCACGGATGTCGAAGTGCGCATACCCGCCGCCTTGCGGAAGCAGATCGAAACCAATGATGAAGGCGCCACCCTGATCGACGCCGGTCTCGGCCCGCTCGACCACCTCGCGGTCGACTGGAAACCCCGCGCTCGGCAACGCGAACTCGAGCAGACCAAGTTCTTCACGACCATCCTTTCCGCTGTTCGATTCGACGCCGGCTTGGTCGAGGCCCGGCACGACCTGCGTTTCGAAGTCGCCCAGGGCCAACTCGACGAAATCCGCGTCACGGTTCCGGACAACATGACCGTCACCGCCGTGGCCGGCCAGAACGTCGGGGCGTGGCGGTTCGACCCGGCTACACACGCGTTGGAGGTCAAGCTCTCTCAACCCGCAGCCGGCGAATACCGCCTGGCCGTCGTCACGCAGATCGAACCCCCGGCCGACAGCCGACCGGTCGCCGTTCAGAGCTTGCACGTCACTGACACCGCCCGTCAGCGTGCGACGCTCGGCCTGACCGTCAGCGACGCGGTCGATATCACCGTCGACCAGCACCCGCCCGCCATCAATGCCTCCGACTTCACCCGCGAAGCGACCGGGCTGCTTCAATCCTTCTCGGCCGCGACGCTGCGCGAAGTCCGGTTTGCTTATCGTCTCGACAGGCCCGACGATCGCGTCGTCGTCAACGTTCTCGATGTCCAGCCCGAGATCCGCAGCCACGAGAGCGTCACCTTCACCGTGGCCGACGACCGGCTGGTGTATGTCGGTCAATTTAACGTCCAGATCGCGAAGGCGGGCGTCTTCTCATTCCAACTCGAGATCCCCGAGGGTTACGACATCGACACGCTCTCGGCCGAGGGCATGAGCCACTGGGATGAGCGCATCGAAGCCGGTCAGCGCATCGCAACGGTGCACCTGCCCAACAAACGCCTCGGCCCGACGCCGGTCCATCTCGCGCTCAGCCGCCCCATCTCCGGGCTGCCGCCCGAACTCGACGCGCCACGGGTTTCGGTAACCGATGCGTTAAAGCACAGCGGACGGATCATCATCTCCGCCGACCGCGGCGTACGGCTTACCGTCGTCGAACGGCAAGGCGTCAGCGAACTGAATCCCACCGACCTGGGCATCCGCGAACAGGGTACGCTCGCGTTCAGCCTGCTGCGCCCCGCCTGGTCGCTGGCGCTGAACACCGAGGTGATCGAACCACGCATCACCGTTGAATCGCTGCACGTCGCGACCGTCAGTGAAGGGTTGGTTCGTCATACTCACAACCTCCGTTACAACCTCCGCCATGCCGGAATCAAGCAACTCGAGATCACCATCGAACCCGACGCCTTGGGGCTGCTGATCACCGGGCCCAATATCGCCCGGCGGGAGGAGATCGAGCCTGGCGGCGGGCGCTGGCGTATCGAGCTGACCGGCAAGTGGTACGATCGGCCGTATCCATTGACTGTCCGCTACGAGACACGATTCGACCGCAATGATCAGCGGGTCGAGTTGCTGCCGGTCATCGCCAACGACGCCGACCTGCAATCGTGCTACGTCGTCGCCAAATCCAACGACCGGGTGGAATTGACCGCGGAGCAACTCAGCCCATCGCTCCAGATCGCCGAAGCCCGCACCATTCCCCGCTCGTTTGCGGCCGGCAACCTCTCCGATGCCGCGCTGGCGTATCGAGCCGCATCGCCGGACTATGCCCTGGTCTTACGCGCCCAGCGGCTCGACGCCGCCCAACTGCTCGACGCCGAGGTGCTCAGCGCCGAGATCACCAGCGTCGTCACCGAGCGAGGCGAGACGATCAACCGGGTCCAGATGGCGATGAGCGTCGGCGCCAAGCGTAACCTCGAAACCCGGCTGCCCCCAGGCGCCGAGGTCTGGTCGCTGCTGGTCAACGGCCGATCCGCCACCCCCGCGATCCGGCGCGACCGCACCGGCAACCCGGAGGTCTATCTCGTGCCCCTCTCACAAAGCGCCTCGGGCGAGCTGCCGGTCAACATCGACATGGTCTATATCATCCCCTCCGGGCCGACGCGCCAATGGACAAGCCCGGCTTTCCAAGGCCCACGCTTCGACCTGCCCCTGCAGAACCTCAGTTGGGTCTTTTACCTCCCCGAAGGTTACCGCTATGACAATTTTGACGGCACGCTTGCAGTAAAACCGCGGGACACGGCGCGGCCCGTGATCACCGAATACGACGCCGCCACATATGAGCAGGCGGTCCGCCGCTACCAGCGCAGCAACCTCGGCAAAGCCGCCGCGTTCCAGGCCAAGGGCAATCAATTCGCCGGCCGGGGCGACCTGCGCGCCGCCAAACAAGCCCTCGAAAACGCCTACAACTACTCCCTCGGTGACGAAGCCTTTAATGAAGACGCGCGCGTCCAGCTACACCGGCTCAACCGTGACCAGGCGCTGCTCGGCCTGGTCGAATCCCGCGGCCGGCTCCGTCAACTTGCCGGCCCCACACCCGACCCCGATATGGTCCGTCAGCAGGCGCTTCCTCCCATCGACGCCGGCTTCGACGCGGCTCAAGCCGACCGCATCCGCACCAGCCTCAGTCAGTCGGACAGCGAGAATCTGGACCTGATCATCTCGCAACTCATCGAGACGCAGGAGGCCGCCGCCGCCGCGAGCGTCCCCCTAGTGATCGCCATGCCCTTGCGCGGCCACGTGATCGAGTTCGGCCGCGCGATCCAGGTGGAGCCCAACGCCGACATGACCGTCACCTTTGACGCCGACCCGCCCGGCGTCGCGGGCGTCAGTCCCACCGCCGCCTGGACGGCCGGCCTCTTCCTGGTCCTCCTGCTGATCCTCTCCCTGGCTCCGCGCATCCTCGAACGGCTGAAGCATTCCCCCAGCCAAACGCACGCCGCCCAAGGTGCTTCTGAGCCAGACGACGGCTTCTTCGACGACGACCTCGATTTGCCTCCAGGAACCTGACCCCGTCGTGCGAGCGAAAAGAATGCATCAATTCTGGAAGCCCTCTTAGCCGGCGGGCAGCGCTCAATCACGGCAGGCGTCATTGATCAAGGTTTGCCAACTCGGGAAACGGTCCGCATCGGACCCGGTCAGGTCGGCAATCATCGGGGTGAGATCGGGCTCGTAATACTCCGCCAGTTCCAGCATCGCGAGGGCCTGGCGGGGCTGGAACTGACGTCCCAGGCGATATTTTTCGATGCCCGCCGCCGCTCGGCGCTGATCCAGCGCGACCCGGCTGTTGAGCCACTCCTGCCGGGTCTTCTCGCCTGAAGCATATGGCACGACGTAACGAACCGACTTCTGAATGGAGCCGCCCTTATCGTTGACCCAATAGTACAGCGCGTCCGGAGCATTGCCGTCGAGGATAATAGACAATTCGATCAGCGGCTTAAGCGTGCTGTTGTGATAGGTTAATGTGTCGCGTTCTTTAAGGTCATAGCTGGCGCCGTCTGCATCAAGACTTTGTTGGATCAAGCGTTGGGCCGCGCGGCGAGCGTCGTCGATCCAGCGGGCCTCGCCCAGGGCCCGACCACAGATCGCGGCGATCCGGATCGACTTGGCGAAACGGTTGTTTCGGCCGGCGCCTTGTTGAATGCGTTGGTGGTGCCGTCGGCCGATCTCGCGCACCCAACGGTCGACGCGCACCCGCTCGTTCTCCGCCAGCCGCTCTCGCAACGCGTCATACGCTGTGAACAACGGGAAGAACTTGTTTTCATGGACATCGTTGCCGGTAACGACATAGGTGTCCGCCCAGGCGAGAATAATCTCGCAGAGATGTTGCTCCACATCAGGAGTGGGCGAGACCTGCCAGGCGCGGAACAGCCGGGCGACGTCCGCCATCTGGTTGAGATGCGCGACGGTCCGAACCCGGCGTGGGTCGGTGTTGACCAGCCCTTCATAATGAAGCACCGCCAGTGGCCGCGGCGGACGTCCCAGCGCCGGCTGCGCTTCGGCTTTCACCGCATCGGTCAGCGCCCGGGCTTGCTCATCATCCGCGATGAGCTGGGCCAGCTTCGCGCGTTGATCCGGGTTCAAAGGAAGCACCGAGGGGATCCGGAATTCGCCGGGATCTGACCGAGGCGTTGTCGCGCTGCCGTCGGGCGATTGGGCGTCGGCCGGCGTCGTGAGGCCGATGGTCAGCAAGACGGCCGCACAGGTCGCGTGAGCCGGAGTCAGCCGCGCCACGGCAGCGCCTCTGCGAATCGAACGGCGGTGCACATCATCGAGGAAAGCCATTACGCAAACACCTCTCATCAGAATCCAGCGTCGTCTTGCGCTTCCGCTGCGACAGTCACCATAACAGCCGCACGCACATCTATTAAGGTATATATGTTATCCAAATGCGCACAAGCCCGATCCGATGCGACGCCCGGGGCCACAAGCCACCCGAACAACCGGCGCCACGCTTGGGCGCTGTGCTCCACATCGGAGGCCGACGCGGCCGACCGCGACGAAGTAAGCTGTGACGAAAAGGAGCCTCGATGTGGCAGCCGGCACGGACGTTCTGAATCATGGCGCGATCGGCGACGGGGTTTCGAACGACACGCAGGCGATCCAGCGGGCGATCGACGCGTCCGCAGCCGGGGGAGTGGGCGGCCAAGTCCGGTTGCCTCCGGGCCGGTATCTCACGTCAACGCTCCACATGCGGTCGGGAGTGACGTTGTTTCTGGAAGCCGGGGCGGTGCTGCGGGGGATCGAAGACCCGGACGCCTACCACGGGTACGAACCGCAGGGCAAACCGGCGCGCTGGCATCGTGCATTGATCCTGGCGGATCAGGTGGAGAACGCGGCGGTCGCGGGCTCGGGGGTGATCGACGGAGGCCGGGTGTTTGATCCGCTGGGAGAGGAGAAGATGCGCGGGCCGCACACGATTCTTGCCGCACGCTGCCGGCATTTCACGGTCCGTGATGTCACAGTGGTCGACTCAGCAAACTACGCGATCCTGGTCCAACAAGGCGACGATATCGACATCCATAATGTTACCGTCCAAGGCGGGTGGGATGGGTTTCACATCCGCGGCTCGGCGGAGCGGTCTTGTCAGCGGGTCACCGTGACCGGCTGCCGGTTTTTCACCGGCGACGACGCCATTGCCGGCGCGTGGGTCGACGATCTGCTGGTCTATAACTGTGTGCTCAACAGCTCCTGCAACGGGATCCGATGGATCGGGCCGGCCCGACGCATGACGATCGATCAGTGCCTGGTCGTGGGCCCCGGGCGCCACCCTCATATCACCCAGGATCGGCACAACACATTGGTCGGCGTCACACTTCAGCCGAGCGCGTGGAGCGCCATGCCCGGAGAATTGGACGACGTTCGGATCACGAACGTGACCATGCACAACGTCGAGTGCGCCTTGATGATCTTTGCGAAACCGCCGAGCCGGATCGGCCGCGTTCATGCTGAACGCATCACCGCGACGGGCGTATACGGCGCCGCGTGTTCGGTCGAGAGTTGGGCTGAAGAACCGGTCGGGTGCGCAACCTTCCGGGACGTCAGCGTCGGCTTCTCATACCCGCCGGGGTCGGTCGGCGAGCCCGGCGAGATCACAGAGCCGGGGCGAGGCGCCCGCACCTTGCCGGCGTGGGGGTTGTACGCCCGACGCGTCGACCGATTGATCTTGGACAACGTCAACCTCGACAACGATCGTTCCGACGCCCGACCCCCGCTCATGTTCGACAAGGTGACGCAATCCCGCCGCCGTGACATCCGCACGTCGGATGACCTGCAACAGAACGGGCCGCACTGATCAAAGAGCTGCGCCAAGGCCGCCGGCCCCGAGACAACCGTATCATTCACGATCCGAAGCGATTCCCGCTTCGGGCCTGCATGATCACTCTGACGAGAATTGCCAGACGCCGTAGCAACCCGTGGTCACCCAGAGGGCGCCGGTATGCGGATCAACGCGGACGCATTGAGGCTCGCGGCCGCCGTCGCGTTGCCCGCTTTGATCATCGATCGGCTGATCCAGGTTGAGGTTGGTCCAGATCTCACCGCCGTCGTCAGAGCGCATCACGCCCTTGTCGGCAACATGCAGATCAATGCGTTGCCCGACATAGATGACATTCGGCCGCTGCGGGTCGACGCTTACGGTCGCGATGCGGGTCCAGCCGGTCGAGGTCGGCGGGGTGTCGATCAACCGCAGTGGATTGCCGAGCGTCGCCGCGCGATCGGACTCCGTATCGACGGACCACAGCCGATTGCGTGAGCAGAGGTAGACCGTACCGCCGTCGGGCGTGACCGAGAGATCATCGATCCCGCCTTTCACGGAACAGATGACGCGCCAAGTCTCTCCGAGGTCTTCGCTGATCACGAGGTCGGCGTTATCGGCGCGCTGCCGAACGCCGAAGAGTCGGCCAGACGCGTCGGCGGCGAACACGCCAGAGCAGCCCTCCATCGCCCGCCAGGTCTGGCCGCCATCGGTGGTGCGGAAACGCGCCACATAAGCGGCCTTCTCGTCAATCGGGTGAACCAGCCCGACATCAAATCCAAACGTCTCGGTCTGCCGGTCGCTGGTCCAGGTCAGGGCGTGGTCGCCGGTCCAGGTCGCGCCGCCGTCCCGGCTGATGGTCAGGACGCGCGGCGCGGACCAGCCGCCCGCCGCGTGCCCCGCCGCCAGCACGTGCGGCGACAAAGCGGTCCCACCGTACGTAAACCCGCCCCAGCCGTTGCTAGAGACGTTGGTGTATCGCCAGGTGCGCCCGCCGTCGTGCGTCACCCCACCGTTGTAGTCCTGGCTCGATAAGAACAACAGGCCGGGATGATGTGGGTTAAGGTTAAAAAGCCCGGCGACGAAAACCGCGTTCTGGCCGTCGCCGGCCCAGCGATAAGTCCGCCCGCCATCGGTGCTCAACGTCGGCCAGTCGCCGCCAAAGGACCACACCCGTCCGACGTCCGTCGGGTGCCAACTGAACATCGCCTGGCGTGCATTCTGCGGAAAGAACGCCCGGCCTGGATCGACCTGCGCCGTCGCCCAGGTCCGCCCACCGTCGTCCGACACGTGGCGCAGCCAGCGCCAGTCGTCCGCCAGCGAACGCATCACCATGCGGTCGGCATCAACAGGATTCACGCGCAAGGCGCCGAACTCGACGTTGGTCCGAGGCGTCGCCTGCGCATCCCGGCCGCTCTCGCCCGCGATCGGTTCTTCCAGGCCGGTTGTCTCGATCTCACGCCAGTGAAGCCCGGCATCATCCGAAACCCGCAGCCCACCCGCGTGGGTGATCCAGACCGACTCAGGCCGGGCCTTGCTCACCGCGATGCTGGTTACCGGCCGATCGAGCACCCGCTCGAAGGATTCTCCCCGGTCGTCGCTGATAAAGACACCGCGTTCGTTGGCTGCGTAAAGCCGGCCGGAGGCGGGATGCACCGCCAACGCGCTGTGCCCGGCAATGCGCGAGGCCTCATCATTCAGGCGTTTCCAGGTCCGGCCGCCGTCGTCGCTGCGGTAGAGCCCGGGGTTGATCTCGAGGTCGCCCCAGTTGTCTTGCTGGACTTCCGCGGTGCGCGACCAATACGCCACCCGCGTCAGCCCCGCCGCCTCGTCGCGTGTGGTCGGATCAAAGACGACCTGCCGCCTGCGGTCTTCACGGCCGGAGATCGGTTCGAGCCGTACGGGCCGCCACGAAGCCGCGCGATCCTCGCTGAGGTATAGGCCGTTGAATTTCGAGCCCATCGAGTTGCTGCCGACGCTGATCACCCGGTCCGGGAAGTGCGGATCGATCGCGATGCCGCAGCTGCCGCGCGGCGTGTAGCCCACGTTGCAAGGCTCCCACCGCTCGCCGCCGTCGAGGCTCCGCCAGATCCCCCCCACGTCGGTCGCGAACAGCACGAACGAGCCGTCGACTTCATCGACGTCGATCGACTGCGGCCACTGCGCACCTTCGCCGCCGATCCGCACGCCCGCGTCCCGGGCCTCCTCGGTGACGAACGCCATCGGGCGCCAGCCCGCCGCCGCGTCGGAAGCCCCCGCCGGGCTCCCGGGAGGGGTTTGCCGCGTGTCGGCATCCAGAACACAAGCAGGACCGATGGTTACCGTCATTAAAAAAACCAGCCATCGGGGGGTCATACCACTCGAACGGCCCCGCTTGTGGGGCGTCGCTTCCAACATGATCTGCTCCATCGTCCGCCCGGCGGACCAACGCTCACGGTCATGGCCGATTGACGCGCGTATGCTTCACACGCAATTCACCGTATTGAATCGTTGCGACGTGGCCGTCGGCAAACAACAGGTTGGCGACGTTGTCTCCTCCATGACGGAAACGAACATGCGAACTGCTAATCGAGTCGATGTCCGCGTTCGGCCCTTGATCGATTGTGTCCTCAAGATTCACCCACGGCTCCTTGACAAGGCCGTAACCGGGATTCCAAAAAATCCGAAAACTATCGATCGAGGTGGCCAAGGGTTGGGCTCCATCATCGATCGACGCCTGCTGTGATCCATCTGCAACAAGAAATACGTCCGTCGGCCGCTCGATCTCTTCCACACGATAGGGTCGAAGCTGAGTCGTATGACCGGTAAAAGGATCGGTCATTCCGATATCCGGAAACAGCCGGGGATGCGCCGAGTAGTGGTTAGGTTGATCGCCGGGATACCCCAACGCTCTGGCGGTGGGACACTGCAGGACCTTTTCCCGTTGCTGTGCCGCGGACGCGCCGCTCGTGCTGCCGCCCATGTACCCATCCGGTAGGGTAAACGTCCAGTCGCGATAATCGGGCGAGGTGCTTTCGACTCCGACCGGGAGCACGCCGTAATCCACGGCGTACGCCATGGTGGCGAAGCCGATCTGGCGCAGGTTTGAAGCGCACGCAGCATCACGCGCTGTCGCCCGCGCTGCACTAAGCGCCGGCAGCAGGACGGCGATCAGCAAAGAAATGATCGCAATCACCACGATCAGTTCAATGAGCGTGAAGCCGGCTATCGTTTTTTCAGCCGTTGAGGGACGAAGGGAAGGCAGGCGGTATCGCATTTCTGGTCTCCCAGGATGGTCATCGTCGTTGCAATCGATCATTCGGGTTCAATGACGCGCGGCCGGCCGATCAGCGTATAGGTGTCGAACGCCTCGAAACCCGTGGGTTGGAGCATGAGCCCGAAGCCTTCGAGCCGGCCGGCCGGCAGCTCGACGGGCTTCTGGGTCGTGTCGAGGCTCATCGTGACGCCGGGCTTGAAGCCAAACGGCAGCCACCCCGCGCCACCCAGGGAGAGCGTACGGGTCACATGCCCATCCCTGAACCCGCCGTAGACCCCGTAGCCGGCGATGGGCGGGGCGGTGAACGTTTCCTCTGACGCGTACCACTTGCCGTCCACCTGAACGGTGACGCGCACCTCATCCGGCTGGCTCAACGCCAGGTCGAACGTGATCGCCGTCAGCTCGGTCTGAGACAGATCCAGCGTCCACTCGTTGGTCGCGTAATGCGTGAGCTGGTTCCAGTAATCATCGGGGTGGTCGCCGTTGGGGCCCAGCCCGTTGACCACGAACCCGTGATCGGTCTCGGTGACGGATTCCGAGGCCACCGGCTTGAGGTCGGGCGAACCGCCGGGGTTCTCATTCAACAGGCCGTGCGTCGCGGGGTTATCTTTCTCATCCCACCCATCGGGGCCGAGGTAGTAACGCCACCCGGCGTCGGCGAGCGGTCGGCCCCGGTCACCGTCGTTCGGGAATGTCTCACGATACAGCACCGCCTCGTCCGACGATTCGGTCGGCGCAGCCTCGGCGCCGGCCGAACATAGGCCGGCGGACAGCGACGCGCCGACGATCAGCGCCCAGAAGGCGGGCGTGCCGCTTGATCGATGAGGGGTTGTGGCTTCCTGATGATTCATGATGCGTTCGGATGCAGGGAACGGTCGGCCTGCGAGCGCAAGAGTCTTACGGATTCAACGGCCCTCGGGTTTGTGGTCCGCGAGCGTCGGGCCTTCGATCCACGTCAGGGGCAGCCGGGTCAGCGAAGCCGGGGCCTGCCCGTCACACCATGCGGACGCCAGCTCGACGACCTTACGCCCGATCTCCCTCAGCGGGAGCGCCGCGCTGGCCGGCGGCATGCCCAGCATCCGAGGAACCTCGGGGTGCAGGTCGATCACCGCCACGGAAGCCTGCTCGGGAACCCGCAGCCGCCCTTCTCGGATGAGATGGCCCAGGTGCAGCGCGGGCGCGTAATGGCCGCAGATGATCGCCGTGGGCCTGGCCCGCTCAAACCAGTCCGCCACGTCCGTGAAAGCTTGCGGCGCGACCAGCTCGGCGTCCTGCATCGGCAGCCAGTGCATCAGCTGCTCATCATGGGCCAGCCCTAACCGGCGCAGCGTGTTGTGCCATTGCTCGTGCCGCTTGAACAGCCAGGACCCCACCCAGCGGCGCATGATCAGGCCGATCCGCTCGTGGCCCCGCTCGGCCAGCTTCCGCACCACCATGTCCATCCCGCCGCGGTTGTCTTCACACACCCGGGGCAGGTCGAGCTCGGGGAACGTGGTGCCCGCCAGCAGGCAGCGCATCCCCCCCTCGGAGGCCAGACGCAGCAGCGGGCCGTCGTTGGGATCGGCCGACAGGCTGATCACCACGTCCGGCGCAACCGACTCGAGCTTGACGACGGATTCGGAGAGCGGGCCCGTAAGGCCGGTGAGCATCTCCACCCGGACGTTGTGATCCGCGCTCGCTTCGCTGACGCCCCGCATGACCTGGGGGGTGTACCAGTCGTGATCCGGCATCTTGCCGTTGAACGCCAGCACCCCCATCCGGATCGCCTGCCGACCCACCGGCGTTTTCACGTGGGATGACCGGGGCCGTTCGCCGTCGATGCGGCCGACGTAGGTCCCCATGCCCGCTCGGCTCTGCAGCCACCCCCGCTGCCGCAACGCCGCCAACGCCCGCCGGACGGTCGATCGGCTCAGGCCCGTCAGCTCGACCAGTTCATCGTCGGTCAGGAAGCGATCGCCCACCGTGTAGCCCGCGTGGCTAAGCAGGTGACAGACCCGATCGCTCAACACCTCCACGGCTCCGCGGGCGGGGTATGGCCGGCTTAACGCCTGGCGGGCGTCGAGGGCGGGCGGTGATGTGTCGGTGGTTGATTTCATGGGGCGACCTGGTTCGCGGTGCGGGAAACGGGCGACACGCGCCCGCGAGGCTCGACGCCGGCTCACGCCGACGTCAAAAAGGATACAGGCGAAATCAGCAACGGCCGCGGCGACGCTTCAGCATCACCAGACCCCCGAGTCCGAGCAACGCCAGCGAGGCCGGCTCGGGCACGACGTTGACCGCCAGATTATCAAAGGAGGCCTCGAACGCGTTGAAGCCGATCTGGGTGCGGACGCCGAACTGGTTGCCGCCGGGGATATCGACGCCGGCCACCGTATCGCTCAACGCGGCGATCACGTTCTCGCCGCCATCGTCGAGGAAGGTCGCGGTCACCACCACGGAACCGTCGGGCTGGAAGACGCCCGCGAGGGTGAGATTGAAGTTCGGCGTCCCGTCGGTCAGGTCGAACACCGCGCTGGTCGCCAGGGTGTTCTGATTATTCTTGAGCACCAGTTGATACTGGTCACCACTGACACTGACATTCTCGACCTGCGCCTGAAAGCCGCTGAAATCCTCGTTGAAGTTGGTGGGATCGATCCCCATCGCCACGACCCCCACCTTGGTGTTGGTGAAGTCGATGACGTCGATATCCACATCGACCGAGACCGAAAAGTCCGCGGTGGGCGGCACCACGGTCTGGACCAGCGCGGTCGCCACATCGCCGAAGTCGGTGTTATCGAAAAACAGCGCCTCGCCCCCGGTGACCGTCCATCCCGGGGCGACCCCGTTGGTGGGGCTGGTGTCGAGCGGGTTCACCTGACCTCCGAAGTCATTGAAGTTCAAAACGACCGGCGTCGCGGCATCATCAAATCCTTCCAGAAAGGGGACGCCCACGTTCGCCGCGGACGTCTGCGCCGACGCCACGAGTGTTGCCGCCCCAGTCGCTGCGATCACTTTCAAACACTTACTGCCGATCATCATTTGGAACCTCCTTTGAAAGGAATAGCCTTAGTCATCGTCATTTGAATCATGAATTCAGTCCTGAATTATAATCATATTTATGAGTTAGATTCAATATATATTCACTATTTTATGAATTATTTTTGAATCTATTTAGGCCGAAGATTCCTCAGAACCCTTGATGTGACGTGATAAAGCGACATCGAAGGCGGCCAAACGCTTTTAAAATCTTTTAATAAAGGAATTTAAATTCGGCAACAGTCCGGCCCTACGGGCCGGCGCTAAACGCGGAGCATCACCTTCGTCGGCACGTACAGGACCCGCTCGGCGCTCAGTCAGGCGCCCCCAGCGGCACAGGGGGCGTCCGGCTCCTGTCCCAGAGCTGGACATCGAAGCCCCAGTCGCCTTGCCCCTGGCTGATGCGCGCGATGATCTGATGGGGGCCTTCGTCCAGTTTCACGCGGGCGGCGTCCTGCCCGGGCTGAAACGCCCGAAATACTTCGGAATCGATGACCCGCCGGCCGTCGACCCAAAGCACCAGGCCGTCGTCGGAGCCGCAGCGCAGCTCGACTTCCGTGGGCTTGTCGAGTGTGAACCGGGCCATGCAGTAAACGACCACATGGTCGTCTTCGCTGACGGTTTTAAGGTCGGTCCAAACGCCACGGTCACCCGGCCTCAGTTCCCGCCAGGTGAGCCCGCCGACACGCTGGGGGATCGGCTTGCCGCCGACGATGGCTTGTTCCAGCGCAGGGATGCCCCGGATGTCCGTTTTGGGGTCATAGACGATGGGGCCGAGGTATTGCCAGGCGAGGGGCGGGCCGGCGTCGACCCGGACGCCCTGCCCGGGGCGGTCCTGGCGATACGCGGCGGCGTCGGTCAGGGCATCGGTGAGCCCCGAAGCCGGGCCCCCGTCCGGCGCGGTGATGCGGGCCACCAGCCCCCACCCCCCGACGCCCTGGGCGACCTTGATCAGCACACGGTTCTCGCCCTCCTTGAAGACGGCATCGATGATGTCCTGATCGGGCAACGCGGGGCGGTCGTATTCTTCGGCGATCAGCATGTCGCCGTTGACCCAGAGCGAGAGGGTGTCGTCGCTGCCGACGCGCAGCTGCACCGGCTGCTCACGATCGCTATGGATCACGGCCGTGGCGTAGACGAAGGCGTTTTCGCGTTCGCCGAAGATCCGGTTGAAGTCCATGCCGTTCATCTCGGCGACGGCTTCAGGGTCCAGCGCCTCCCAGCGGACCGCGCCCCGGGCGGTCGGGAAACGGGCTTCAGGACCGAAGGCCCACTCGGCGGCGGTCGTCGCGCCGAAGCTCTGGCCCTTTGATCCAGCGGGGAACGGCCCGGCCAGCAGCCACCGGGGCGAACGGATCAGCGCCGCGTCCGCACGATCCAACACGGCATCGCCGATGCGCGCCTCGACCACCACCCGGCTGTCGCCGACCATCCCCCGCGCGTCCCCCACCCGGAGCACCCAGGAGAATCCCGCCTCCCGACCGGGATCGAGACGGAGCGTCTGTGTGCTCGAGGAGGCGGCGACCCCTTCGGGCAACACGAGCTTGAGTTCAACCTCGCAGGTCACAGCCGACCGATTGACCGCCCGGCCGCGGATGACGGTTTCGCCTTCGGTCACAACATCGAGATACGGGTTGTCAAGCGTCACGCGGACCAGGTCGTTCCAGTCGACCTCGCCACGGACCAGCGTCTTGGAGTCCGGGTCCGCCGCATCACGGAGTTCGTAGACCTGACGTCGCCCAGCCGCGTCGGCGACCGTCGGCGGGGCCAGGTCCACCCGCCCCACGCCTTCGGGCGTGACCGCCACCGGAGCGGCGAACACTTGGCCGGGCGCGTCCTCGAACCACCAGCGGGCGTGCAAATCTTCGCCCTGCTCCTGATGGAGCTTGAAGTCGATGACGACCTCGTCGCCCAACGGGTCGCCGCGTAACGGGGCACGGAGGTCTGACAGCACGGGAGCCTTACCCCACAGCGCCCGGGGCGTGGCTTCCCGCGTGGTTGTCGGTTCGCCTTGTTTCCAATGCCCGAGCCGCTGTCCCGGCGCCAGTTCGAGCCGCAGTGTCGCGCCTTGACGGATGAACAGGGGCGCATCGACCAGGCCGATCGGCACGCTGAATTCGCCGGGGCCCTCGAACGCCATCGGCGACAACGCATGGAGCCAGCGGCCCGGCGGGAACCGCACGACGCGGCCCGCGGCGCCTTCCTCTATCACCGGCGTCACCAGCAGGTCCTCGCCCAGCATGAACTGGTTGGCCAGCGTCTCTCCGTCGTGTTGACCGGTGGCGAAGAACATCGGCCGCATGATCGGCATCCCTGTCTCCGCTGCTTCCGCGCCAAGCTCGATCAACATCGGACGCAGGTTCATGCGCAGGTTGGCCAGCAGGCGGTAGGCGTCCACCGCCCGGTCGCCGAAGTGCCAGGGCTCGCGCGGCTCGATGCCGTGGAACTGCATGAACGGGCTCAACGCGCCCAACTGGAGCCAGCGCATATAGAGCTCGGGGCTGCACGTGCCGTAGTAGCCGCCGATGTCATGCCCCCAATAGGGCATGCCGGAGACCGACGAACTGAGCCCGGCGGTGACGATGCGTTGCATCTGGTCCCAGCTCGCGCCCTGGTCGCCCGCCCACAGCGCCGGAGCCGACTCGATGCCGAGGCTGCCGCTGCGGGCCCAGATCATGCCGTCGACGCCCTCTTCCTTGAAAAGCTCGTAGGTCGCATTGTTGTAAAGCGCGGAGTATTGGTTGTGGGCCTGCCAGCCGGGGACCCCGTCACCAAGCCGGTCGGTGGGCTTGATCGCTTCGCCGTCGTCGGCCTTGAACCCGGCGACGCCCAGGCGCACGACCGGCCGGAGCATGTCTTTCCAGAACGCCACGGCGTCGGGGTTGAAAAAGTCAATGTTGCCGTAGCCCGCCATCCACTCTTCCCGCAGGCTCACCTCGCCCGCCGGATCGCGGACGAGGTAGCCCTTGTCTTTCGCCTGCGTGAACCAGGGCGAGGAGGGGTGGAGGATCGGGACCTGCCAAAGGATGACCTTGACGCCTTCACGCCGGCAGCGTTCGAGGAAACCCCGGGCGTCGGGCCAGCGTTCGGTGGAGAAGCGGTTGAAGTCGCCGGACTTGCTATGGCCCTTCCACGCCTCGAGCACGATGACGCCGAAGGGCAGGCCGCGGGACCGCATGCCGTCGATCGCGGCCTCGGCCTCGGCCTGGGTCTCGTAGCTGTTGCGGCTGATCCACGGCGCATACGCCCACGCCGGCGCCGGCTCGAGCCCGCCGATCATGGCGGTGCGGTCGCGGATCATCGAAGGCACATCCTCGCCGAACGTCAACACGAACGACGCGTTCCGCCCCGCACGCTGATAACGGTTTCGGCCGTCACCGGTGCTGTTGAGATCGAAAACGCCTTCGGGGTTGTCGTCTGCGAAAAACCCATACCCCGCGGTCGAAAACAGGATCGGCGTCACAAAATAGCTGGCGCTGCCATCGCCCTGGCCCGGGCGGTCCTCGATCCACATCTCGACGCGTCGGCCCGCGACGTTCAAGGCATCGAACCGCTCGCCCAGACCATAGATGGCCTCGTCGGGACGGGCTTCCCACACGATCTCAAGGCCGGGGACCTGCGCCCGGCCGAACATCTCCAACTCGCGTAGACGAGCGATCCATCGGCCTCCGTCACGATGTGACACGGTCAACGTCTGGGCGCTGCGTTCAAAGGAGACATGACACTCCCCGACGTCCCGACTCCAATCCTCGGATGCAGGGTCGGCCTGACCGGCTTCAACCCCGGTGATCTCAAGACGGACCGCGTGGGGGTACTTATCACCCATGGAAGACACACTCACCCGCAAGCCTTGCTGAATCCGTGGATCACCGACGCCTTGTGCAGCGCCCACCACAGGAAAACAGGCGGGAAAAGATGCGCAAGCCAATAAAAAACAAGATTTTATGAACAACTGCATGACCTGTTTCAACTCCTGAAGACCGGTTCAGCGGGGCGGAAATTCAGCATTTTCGAGAAGTAGTAGATATCGAGGGTTGACTAAATGGTTTTAGTCATCTACACTCCGGTTGTCAACTAAAAGGAATTAGTTTCAGGCTTACGATCCGTCTCCCGCGTAATTCCGTTTCGGTATAGGCTCACACAACCGATGACCGCCAAAATCAAGAACAAGCCGACCGGACGGGTGACCACGCTCAGCGGGCTCGCCAAGCACCTTGGGCTCTCGCCGACGACCGTCTCGTTCGTGCTCAACGGCCAGGCGGAAGCGCGCAAGATCGCCCCGGAGACGATCAAGCGGATCCTGGCCGCGGCGGAAGAGGTGGACTACGTCCCCAACGCCCTGGCGCGCGGATTACGCCAGAAGCGGACCCACGCGATCGGCGTGGTGTTCCCGCACCTCAAGGGAGACTGGGCCCACCGCATCACCCAGGGCATCGCGGAAGGCCTCGGCGATTCCAAGACGGTTCCGCTGATCGTGTGCCATTACGGGTCCGGCGAGCTGGAGCGTGAGCTGCTCCGGTCGCTGGTCGAGCGTCGGGTGGACGGCATCATCTGCAACCCGCTGGCGGACGGCTTCAACCGTTACCTGCAGGTCCGTGACCGGGGCGTGCCGCTGGTGTTTCTGGGCGATGCCCCGAAGGGGCTGGACGCGATCAGCTACGCGGCGTGGGACCCTGCCGCGGTGGGGGTTGCGGTCCGGCATCTGATCGAGCTGGGGCACCGACGCATCGCGTACCTGGGCGTGCGCGACAGCCGGACGATCTCCGCGGCCCGGCGCCGGGTCTACCGTGACACCCTGGAGGAGGCGGGGCTGGCGTGCTCGCGCCGGGACATCGTCCTGAACGAGCCGGGCGCGGACTTCGAGGCGCCGGTCAGGCAACTGCTTGCGGGACCCGACCGGCCGACGGCCTTTTTCGCGCTCTACGACGATATCGCCATCAGCGTGCTCGGCATCCTCCGGGCCCAGGGGCTGCGCTGCCCCGAGGATGTCTCGGTCGCCACCATCGGCGATTCGCCGCTGGTCTCGGCGCCGGGGCACCAGATCACCACCGTGTCGTGCCCGGTGGAGGAGGAAGGCAAGGCCTGCGCTGCGTGTCTTGAGCAGATCATTCAGAATCCGAAGCGGGACCCGATTCACCGCCTGGTCCCCGGAGGCGGGCTCGTCGTCGGCCGGACCACCGGCCCCTGCCCGTCATGAGTGTTTTCATTTACAGGTCAGAGAAATGAACGCATCAGATCGCATCACAAATCGAAAGACGCCGGGTCGGGCTGCCTTCACGCTCGTTGAATTGCTGGTGGTCATCTCGATCATTGCGTTGTTGATCGGCCTCCTGCTCCCGGCCCTGGGCGCCGCCCGCGATGCGGCGCGGGGCGCGGCCTGCCTGTCCAACCTGCGGCAGATCGGCCTGGCCAACCAGGCGTTCGCCACCGAACGCAAAGGCTGGCTTGTCCGGAGCTGGGCCAATACGGGCCCAAACATGAGTGACACGTCATGGGAGTTCACGGACCCGCTCTACAGCTGGAACTATGTGCTTTCTCAACAGATGAACGGCGTCAAGGACGTGTTCCGATGCCCCAGCGATCCGGGAGAGTTCTTCTACGGGGAATGGACCGGCGCCTGGGCCGGGCCCAACCATGAGGACGACAATATCCACGCTTCTTACGTCTGGAACATGAGCCATTACGCGGATGAAGAAACCGGCTTGAAACTCGACCATGTCCCGCAGCCTTCGGACACGATGATCATCGCGGAAGGCATCAACGCTGCGCAATACCCCCAGCAGTGGCTCTCGACCTGGAAGTCCGACAGCGACATCAGGGTCGGACGGCTCACGGTTGACAACGTCGATTACAACCGTCATGGCGGCGGGAGCAATGTCAACGACGGCGCCTCGAATTTTCTGTTCCTCGACGGGCACGCCACGGTCATCCGGTGGGGCGACACGTGGGAGCAACTGGGCGGCTCGACCACCCAGCCGCTGACGATGTGGCGCATGCTTTATATGCCGAGTGTTTACAACAGCGGCAACCCACTAACCAACCAGAGCCCGTAGTTCTAGGGCGTCCCAAAACGTTGCACGGGTTTTTAAGCCGAGTAAGCGTGATGAATATCCGAAAGATCCTTGAACAGAACCAGGGGGGCGCCGCCGCGGTTTTGTTGGCGATCATCGCCATCCTGGTCGGCGCGATCGGCTACCGCTCGTTCGTCAACGCCGGCCCCGACCGGGCGACCGACAAGGCGTTCTACAGCGTGGATGACGGCCGGTCTTACTTCCTCGACGACGCCGACAAGATCAGCGGTTTCGATCACGAAGGCCGGCCGGCGTACCGGGCTCATGTCTTCCGGGCGGCGGACGGGGCCCCTTTCGTCGGGTACCTGGAACGGTTGACGCCCGAGGCCCGCGAGCGGTTGGCGGCGGCGGACCAGCCGCGTCATGCGGACCCGGCGGCGCCGCGAGGCCCCGCCTTGCGCGACCAGGAGATTAAAAAGCCGGGCGACGCCGGTTGGACCAAGCGCAGTGAGCCCGCGGCCCTTCGGGTCCTGGATATCCGGGCGCCCGGCGGCTCCCGAGACGCGCTGGAGCCGGTCCTGCCGTCACGCTGAGGGACGATCCACCATGACCCGATCTCACGAGCAAACCGAACCATTCGCCTGTCGCATCGAGGTCCGCCGGCGCGCCGCCCGACGAGATCGCGCGACGGCGGACGCACGCTTAACGTTGGTCTGGCTTGACGCTTCAAGGCAGACGGGGCACATCGTTTGTTTCCTTTGGATGGAGGTCCACGTATGAAACTTCTGATTGCAGAGATATGGCTTGTCGCGTTTGGCCTGTTCGCCTTGTCCGGCACGTCCAGCGCCGCGGTGATCGGCACGGACCACGCCGGCGCTGCCGCTTATGACGATGGTTTTGACAACGGCGACGACGGGTCGATCACCGGCGACGCGGCGTTCGGCGCCTGGGGCGAGACCCAGAACGGGGGGGCCGGGAAATTCATCGGCGACTCGACCAACCTGGCGAGCGGCGCGGGCGCGGATATCAATATGGCCGGCGAGTCTTTCGCGCTGTTCTCCTTCGGGGACGACGGGAGCTTCGTCAACATGGCCCGTTCTTTCGGATCGGCGCTGTCGGTCGGACAGACGTTCTCGCTCGACCTTGCCGTGAACTTCCGGGGTGGGTTGAAAGGGTTCCATCTCACCGACGCGGACGCCAACAAGCTGTTCTCTTTTACGATCGGCAACCTCGGCGGCGGCGACGACTACACGGTCGAAAACGCGGCTACCGGCAACGGAAGCATCGGCGACGCTTACGACGCCAACACCGCGTTCAGCATCATGATCACACAAACCAGCGCGGGCGGCGGCACGTGGTCGATCACCCGCAGCGGCGGGATCAACGATTTCGACAGCGGGACCTACGCCGGCGTCGCGGAACGCTTCGAGCTCTTTCACTTCAACGGCCCGGGCGGCTCGGAGCAGGACCTTTACGTGAATAATTTGAGCATCGTCCCCGAGCCCGCCTCCCTCGCGTTGATTGGGCTGGGAGGCATGATGATCCTTCGCCAGCCGCGCGGGCTCTAAGCGCCGGCTCCGGCGAACGGGCCTCGGCTCAATGATCACGGCATGAAGCTGACGCGCGCCCTTCGCATCCTGCTCACCCTTGCCGCTGGGCTGGCGGTGGTCTGGTCGTTTATCCACGTGGGGACGCGCACGCTGCGGCAATGGGGGGCGGACCGGTTCGATCAGCGCACCGAGTTGACGGTCCTGCACTGGGGCGACAACGCCGAGACCGACATCGTCGCGTCGCTGGTGGAAGCCTTTGAGGCGGAGAACCCCGACATCCGGGTCAACCGCATCCACGCCAGCGATTACGACGCCAAGCTGAACACGATGTTCGCCGCGGGCGGCCCGCCGGACCTGTTCTACCTCGGCTCAGGCCAACTGCCCAAGATGGCGGGCATGGGGCTGCTCGAGCCTTTGGACGAACGCATCGCGGCGGACGCACGGGCGGCCGAGACGCCCTGGCTGGACGCTTTTTTCCCCGTGCTGATCGACGCGTTCCGCTACGACGGCCAGCGCATCGGGGCGGGGCCGCTTTACGGCATTCCCAAAGATTTCACCACGATGGTGATGTACATCAACCTCGACCTCTTCCACCGCGCGGGCGTCGCGCCGCCCTACAACGGGTGGACATGGGAGGAATTCGACGACGCGATGCGCAAAATCGCTCAGCTCACAGACCCTTCCGGAAAGGTGTACGGGGGCGTGCTCGCGACCTGGCCGGACGTGCTGCGGCAACTGGTCTGGTCGCACGGCGGCGATTTCTTCACGGACGCGGACCTGACCGATGTTACGCTCGACGAACCCGGGGCGCAGGCGGCGCTGCGGCGGATCCAACGGCTGCGTTTCGAGGAGCGGACGATCTACAACGCCACCACCGGCGATGCGCAGGGGCTTGGCGAACAGGAGTTCTACACCGGGCGCATCGGCGTGGTTGGGCCGATCGGCCGATGGCGCACGCCGCGCTTCCGATCGATCGACACGTTTGCGTGGGACGTCGTGCCGTTGCCGCACGAGCCCGGCGTCGATCCGCGCTCGGCGATCGTGACCGTCTGCTGGGCGATGGCGTCGGCGAGCCGGCACAAGGATGAAGCTTTCCGCCTGCTTCGGTTCCTCTGCGGCCCGGAGGGGCAAAAGCTGACCGCGCGCTCGGGCCTGGCGATCCCGCCGACCCGCGCGGCCGCCGAGTCCGACGACTTCCTCCAGCCGGGCTTGCCGCCCGCGAACGCGGGTCTGTTTATCGATCTGATGGACAACGCTCGGGTCGCGCAGATGCCGCAGGAAACCGAGTTCGCGCGATACCTGAACGAAGAGATCGATCAGGCCATCCGCCTCAACCGCCTCACCCCGGAAGCCGCCGCGGCCCATGTCGAGCGGCGCTGGCTGGACGAGTTGGGCTCACCGCTGCGCCAGAACACGTTTCCCGTGATGCGGTGGGACGTGATCGGCGCCGTCGCGGCGGGCGTGGTCCTGCTGGCGGGGGGGCTGCTTTTTGCGTGGCTTCGCAAAGAGAAACTCGGGTCGATCGACCGGGCCCACGAGCGGGCGGGCTGGTTCTTCATCTCGCCGTGGATCGTCGGCTTCCTGGCGCTGACGCTGGGGCCGATGGTGGTGTCGCTGCTGTTGAGCGTGTCGCGGTGGACGAGCATGCAGCCGCTGAGCCGGGCCGAGTACGTCGGCCTGAGCAATTACACGCACCTGTTCACGCACGACGTGGGCTTTATCAAGTCGCTCTGGGTCACGTTCTACTACGCGGCGTTGGCGGTGCCGGTGCTGCAGGTCGCGGCGCTGCTGGTGGCGGTGTTGATGAACCAGGCGGTGCGGGGGATCACGGTCTTCCGCACGATCTTTTTTGTGCCGTCGGTCGTCTCCGGCGTGGCGTTGGCGACGCTATGGGTGATGATCTTTGATCCCGACAAGGGCATCCTCAACCGCGTGCTCAACGTTTTCCTGAACCCGCTGGGGTTTGCGGCCCCGGACTGGTTCGGCGCCGACGCGGAGGCCTTTGCGATCCCCGCGTTCGTGATCATGGCGCTGTGGGGCGTGGGCGCAGGGATGGTGATTTACCTGGCCGGGCTCAAGAACATCCCCGCCTCGCTCTATGAAGCGGCGCGGATCGACGGCGCCGGCCGGGTCCGCCGGTTCTTCACGATCACCATCCCGATGCTCAGCCCGCTGATCTTCTTCAACCTGGTCATGAGCCTCATCGGGTCGTTCCAGATCTTCACGCAGGTCTACGTCATGACCGGGGGCGGGCCGGGCGACGCCACGCTGGTGTATGTGCTGAAGCTGTACCGCGAAGCATTTGAGTATCACAAGATGGGCTACGCCAGCGCCATGGCCTGGGTCCTGTTCATCGTGCTGCTGGCGCTGACCCTGGCGGTGGTGAAGTCGAGCAAACGCTGGGTGCATTACGAAGGACTGCGGTAGACATGACGGCAACCGGCACAACCCGCGGGAGGCGGCGCCGCGGCGCCGGGGCATGGCCGACCTATACGCTTCTGCTCGCCGGCGCCGCCCTGCTGCTGATCCCCTTCTACTGGATGCTCAGCAACAGCCTCAAGACCGAGGCCGAGGCCAGCATCATCCCCCCGACGCTGCTGCCCGGGCAGTTCCTCTGGTCGAACTACCCCGACGCGCTGGCGAAGATGGGCTTCACCAACGCGCTGGCCAACACGGTTGTGATCACCACGCTGTGCGTGATCGGGCAGGTGCTCTCGTCGAGCATGGTCGGGTTCGGCTTCGCGCGGTTCCGTTTCCGCGGGCGCGGCTTCCTGTTCCTGCTGATGCTCTCGACGATGATGCTCCCCCCACAGGTAAGCATGATCCCTCTGTTCATCGGGTTCCGGTACCTGGGGATGATCGACACGTTCTGGCCGCTGATCCTCCCGCTCTGGCTGGGGACACCGTTTTACGTGTTCATGTTCCGCCAGTTCTTCAGCCAGGTCCCCGAGGAGTTGATCGAGGCCGCCCGCATCGACGGCGCCGGCAACTGGATGATCTACTGGCGGCTGATGCTGCCGCTGTCGGGTCCGGTCATCGCCATCGTCGCGATCTACACCTTCATGTTCACCTGGAACGACTTCCTCGGGCCGCTGATCTACATCAACGACCCCCAGAACAACACCCTCGCCCTGGCGCTCAATGTTTTCAACGGACGGTACGGCGTGAGCAACGTCCAGCTGCTCATGGCCGCCAGCTTCGTCACGATGTTGCCCTGCATCGCCCTGTTTTTCGCGGCGCAGCGCTACTTCGTCGACACCGGCGCGACGTCGGGGGTAAAAGGCTAGGCCAGGCTCCGTCAATCCACAAAAGATGGGGGGATGTGCTCAACCCAGTCGCGAGCCATGCGGAGGTGGACCCCGGGGGCTTTCTGGCGTCGGAAGGTCTCTTGATTGGCGGGCGAAAAACGCTATTCTATCAAGATAAATCGTTTTGGCACTGTAAGCCGTTTAACGCGTTTTGTCATGCATGACACGGATAGATGATTGGAGCTTGTTTTGTCTGGGCCGACTCACATTGTTTTCCTGCTTGGGGCGCCGGCTTTTCACCCGGTCGAGGCCCAGGCCCGCCGGATCGCCGGCTGGCTGGGGCCAGACGACTACCGCTACCACTATCTTGAAGGCAAAGACGCCCTGGAGCCGGCGGTCCTCGACAACTGCGGCCTGCTGGTACTGATGGGCCTGCACTGGAGCGGGCTGCCTCATATCCGCAGGCCGATGCCTTACGTCCCCCTGGAAGACCGGCACAAGCAGGCGTTCGAGGCGTATGTCCGCTCCGGCCGCCCGATCATCATCCACCACGGCGCGTCGGGCTGCTATGACGACTGGCCCCGCTTCGGCGAACTGCTGGGCCTGACCTGGGAGTGGGGGGTGACCAAGCACTCGCCCATCCATGAGCTCGACATCCGGCTGACCGACCGCGCCCACCCGATCACCCGGGGCGTGGACGACTTCCAGCTGACCGACGAGGCTTACTACGACATCAAGGTCATGCCCGGCGTCGAGCCGCGCGTGTTGGCGTCGACCCGCTACGACGGCCGCGAGCTGCCGATGATCTTCGCCCTCGAGGGCGAAGGCGGGCGAGCGCCGGGGGCCGGAAGACTGGCCTACCTGGTCAACGGCCACGACATGGGCGTCTTCGAGCACCCCATGATGCAACGCCTCTGGCGGAACACCGTGAGCTGGGCCCTGGAAACGCCCGAAGACGAGACCCGGGCCCCCTACCGCGCCGCCGTCATCGGCTGCGGTGAATCCGGCGAGCGCAAGGACAAAAAGGCGGGCGGCTTCGGCATCGGGTACTGGCACGCCGACGCGTTCCGCGGCCACCCGCGGGTCGCCTTGTCGATGGCGGCCGACATCTCCCGCCCGAACCTCGACGCGTTCGCACAGAAATACAAACTACCCGAAGCGGGGCGATACGAGGACTACCGCCGCATGCTCGACGAGGCCTGGCCCGACCTCGTGAGCATCGGCACCCACCTGGGCCTGCACCGCGAGATGATCGAAGCCGCGGCCGAGTCGGGCGTCAAAGGCATCATCTGCGAGAAACCGCTGGCGGCGTCGCCGGTCGAACTCGATGCAGTGCGAGGCGTCGTGGAACGGACCGGCGTCAAAATGGTGGTCGCGCACGTCCGACGCTACTGCGAGGGCTTCCGCCGCGCCCGACAACTGATCGACGAGGGCGCGATCGGTCGGCCCGTCCTGTTCTTTGCGGGCATCGAAGGGTGGGACCTCGCCGAGTGGGGCAGCCACTGGCTGGACATGTTCCGCTTCCTGCGCCACGACCGGCCCGTGTCCTGGGTGATGGGCCAGGCGCGGGTCCGCGAGACGCGCGGCTACGGCCACGCGATGGAGGACCACGCCATCGCGTACTACCAGTTCGACGACGGCGTCAAGGCCTTGCTCGACGGCGGCCACGCGTTTCACAGCGACGAGGCGCCCATGCACATGACCCTCACCGGGACCACGGGCACGCTGCGCATCTACGGCCACGCGGGGCACCGGCTCGTGCTCCAGAACGCATCGGGCCAGGCCGAGGAACGCTTTGAGCAGCCCTTCACCGAGACGTGGGACCGGCTCGTGACCGACCTGGTTTCCTGGATCGAAGGCGGCCCCGAGCCCTGCACATCCTTGAACGCCGTCGCGCCGTCGTCGGAGATCAACCTCGCGGCGTATCTCAGCTCGCTGCGTCGCGACCGGATCGATCTGCCGCTGGAGGACGACACCGATGAATGGCCGGTTGAAACTCTGGCGCGGGTCCGCTATCAACAACAGTCGATCGCCGCGGTCTAGAGCGTGTCCACTGGGCTTAGCCGATAGCCGGGCCGCTACGCGGCCCTGGCCCAGGCGGGCGTAGCCCGCCGGCTAAGGTTGCAAAGCGATCGACTGCAATAAGCGCGGCGGATCGGCCGCCGCGGGGATTAACGATGTCCATCAACCGTCCGAACATCCTGATGATCGTCGCGGACGATCAGCGGGCCGACACGATCGGCGCCCTGGGCAACCCGACCGTCCGGACCCCCACGCTGGATCGGCTGGTTCAGGAGGGCACGGCGTTCACGCAAGCCTATTGCACCGTCCCCATCTGCACGCCGGCCCGGGCCGAAATCCTCACCGGTCGGCACAGCTTCGCCAACGGCGTAACCTGGTTCAGCCATCCGATCGACCCTGAGCTGACCTTGCTGCCGGCGCACCTGAGCGGCCACGGCTACCACAGCGTCCACGTCGGCAAGTGGCACAACGACGGCCACCCCCGCGACCGCGGCTTCAGCCAGACACGCTGCGTCTTCCACCACGACAACCAAGCCGCCTACGCCCAGCACGGCAAGCAGGTGGTCTTCGACGACGAGCACGGCCGGGTGAGCGGCCACGCCACCGAGGTATTCGTCGACGCCGCGCTCGACGAGTTGGAGCGCGCGCCCGACGACCGACCGCTGTTTCTCTACCTGGCGCTGATCTCGCCGCACGACCCGTTCGACAGCCCCGAACCGTTCGCCAGCATGTACAGCCCCGACGACACGCCGTTGCCGGACAATTACATGCCCCAGCATCCCTTCGACAACGGCGAGATGCAGATCCGCGACGAACTGCTCGAACCCTGGCCCCGCACGCAGGACGCGATGCGCCGATACCGCGCCTGTTACCACGGGCTGATCTCACACCATGACGCGCAGATCGGCCGGCTGTTGCACCAACTCGAAGCCTCCGGGCAACTCGACCACACGATCGTCCTGTTCACCTCCGACCACGGCCTGGCGGTCGGCAGCCACGGCCTGCTGGGCAAGGAAAACATGTACGAACACAGCATGCGGATCCCCCAGGTCTGGTGCGGCCCGGGCGTGCCGCGCGGCAGGCAATGCGGCCACCTGGCGCACCATGTCGACCTGATCCCCACCCTGTGCCGCCTGGCGGGGATCGAGCGTCCCGACACCGCGGCCGACGGCTTCGACCTGATGGCGATGCTTCAGGCAGACCGCCCGGTCCGCGAACAGATGTACGGCGCCTTCCGCCGTCCTCAGGACCACTATTCCCGCAGCACGGGCGTCTGCGGCGCGGACCCCGGGGTAGCCGAGACCCAACGGATGATCCGCGACGGCCGGTGGAAACTGGTGTTCTACCCGCACCTGTCACGCTTCCAGCTTTTCGACCTGGACGCCGACCCGCACGAAATGCGTGACCTCTGTGAATCCTGGCGTTACCTGGGCCCCGAGGAGATCAAACGGCGATCCAACTGGTCGGCGCCAGAGGCGGCGCCGCTGCCGACGCAGGACGATGTGGTGAAGACCGTCCAAGCCATGCAGGAGCAGATGCGCAACCACATGAAGGCGATCGACGACCCGGCGCTGCCGCTCTTGCCGGCCCCGGCGTAGTACGAATCTCATTCAAAACGGCTGCGTATCGTTGCTCTAAGCCCCGCATACGCGGACATTATGCGCGGTTGCCCTAAACCCTTGCGCCCAGCGCAGTTCGCGTCCATACTCCTGTTGCAAAGTCCCCTTCAACACAAAGGAGCAGCAGCATGGAACGCGAACTTTGGGCTCTGTTAATGCGTGCGCTTCGCGACGTCAGCCGCGGGCAACACGACACAGCTTACCACCGCCACGCCACGGCGCTGATCGTACGCGTCTACCTCTGGTCGGTCCTGCACGACCGGCCCATCGTCTGGGCGTGTGACCGGCGGCACTGGACCCCACCCACCCGGCCCCAGACGCTGCCGTCGCAGTCGACCATGAGCCGGCGCCTGCGGACCGAGGCGGTCCAGCAGTTCCTCCAACGGCTGGGCCGACGCCTGGCCGGTCGCCTGGCGCCGGCCTGGTTCCTGCTGAAGCTGATGGACGGCAAGCCCATCGCCGTGGCGGCTCATTCCCAAGACCCCGATGCGACCTGGGGCCGCGGGGCCCGCCAGCCGGTGAGGGGCTACAAATTGCACGCGATTATCGATGGTTCGGCCATGCCCTGTGCGTTTGAAGTCCAGCCGCTGCACGTGGGCGAGAAGGACGTCGCCCGTCGGATGATCCCTCGGTTGCGTGGCGCCGGCTACCTGGTGGCCGACGCCAACTATGAGGCCAATGACCTGCATGAGCTGTCGGCCAGGCAGACCCACCGCTTGATCTGTCCGCGTCGCCAGCCGGGCGCGGGCTTGGGGCATCGTGTTCACAGCGTCGAGCGTTTAAGTTGTATCGCGTTGCTGGAGGCCGGGCCGCGGGTGGGCAACCGCTTTGGCCGACACCTGCTGCACCTGCGTCGCCAGATCGAAACCAGCTTCGGCAATCTCACCAGCTTCGGCGCCGGGCTGACGCACCTGCCGCCCTGGGTGCGGCGGCTCGGACGCGTCCGGCGTTACGTGCACGCCAAACTACTGATCAACGCGGCCAGGATCAGGCTCAACCTTGCATAATCCCCGCGTATGCGGGGCTTCTAACTCAGCCCGCTGTGAAGGAAGTATTCCATCAGCTCGTGGCCGTGCGCGATGCGCAGGTCCGCGGCTTGGGCGTTGTTTTCGTTGAAAGGGTGCTGGAGCACGCCGCGGACCTGCTTGCCGCAGAGCGCGAACGGGACCGGCGTGGGGTCGTGTCGGCGGGTGTCGACACGGGTGTAGTGATCGGGCAGATATAGAATGCGGTAATCGCCGCGCTCGGTCAGGTGCTGATGGACCGGGCCGACGATATGGGCGTCGATCGCTTCGATCGCGGCGACCTTGGTGGCGGCGTCGGCGGCGTGGGCGGCCTCGTCGGGGGCTTCGACGTGAACGCAGACGATGTCGTACGTGTCCAGCGCGGCGATCGCGTGTCGGCCGGCGGCGGCGTAGTCGGTGTCGTGGTAGCTCGTCTGGTTCGGCACGTCGAGGCGGTCCCAGCCAATGAAGGACGCGATGCCCGCGAGCAGGTCGACCGCGGTGATCATCGCCCCCTTGAGGCCGTACTTCTCCGCAAAACTCGGCATCGCCGGTCGCCGACCCTGACCCCACGGCCACAGGTGCGTCGCGGGCAGTTCCCCCATCTCCCGACGCGTCAGGTTGATCTCGTGGTCCGCGAACACCGCCTGGCTCTCCGCGATGAGCTGCTGGAGCAATGGGGCGTACTGCCCCCCGACCGGCAGGTGCTTGCGGATCGGCTCGCCCGGGATGTCGTGCGGCGGGGTCGTCGCCACCTCGGACCAGTCCCGCTCCGCGTCGCGGTCGACCATGATGTTGCGGTAGCTCACGCCCGGATACAGCATCATCCCCGGGGCATCCACCCGCGCCGCAAAATCATTCAGCAACGTGTGGGCTTCCTTGTCTGAGATGTGCCCCGCGGAGTGGTCGGCCATGTTCTGGTCGATCACCGTCACCAGGTTCACGCGGAAGACCCAGTCGTGATCGCCCAGGTCGATCCCCAGCGCGGCGGCCTCCAGCGGCGCCCGGCCGGTGTGGTACTGAGCCGGGTCGTAGCCCAGCAGGCTCATCGAGCACACGTCGCTGCCGCAGGGCATCCCCCGGGGCGTGGTCGCGACCGTCCCCTGGCGCCCTTCGTTCGCGAGCCGATCGGTGTGAGGGATTGAGGCGGCTTCAAACGGCGTCTTGCCGTCCAGTTCATCGAGCGGGACGTCGGCCGCGCCGTCGGGGATCAGGATGACGTATTTCATCGGACAGGCATTGTAATGGCAGATGTGAGATGGATGATGGCGGACGGGCCGGGCAAGGCCTGCGCCGATCCGAATCTCACTTCAAACGGACGCATCTCGTTGCCCCGAAGCCCCGCATGCGCATGCGGGGCTCCGCCTCACCCCTTCACCGCGCCCAACTGGATGCCCTTGATCAGGTACTTCTGCAGCACGACGAACACGATCAGCAGCGGGACGATCGACATGGTGACCGCCGCCATGAGCAGGTTGGTCTCCTGCCCGGCGGAGGAGTCGAAATACAGCAGGCCGATCGGCAGGGTGTAGCGCTCCTGGGTCCGCAGCATGACCAGCGGCCAGAAGAAGCTGTGGTAGTTGCCCATGAAGGTGAAGATCGCCAGAGTGATCAGGCCGGGGCGGGTCATCGGGAGGATGATGTCCCAGAACAACCTCCACTTGCTGGCGCCGTCGATCTCGGCGGCCTCGTCGAGGGCGCTGGGGATCGTCAGCATGAACTGTCGGAGCAGGAAGGTGCCGAACGCGGAGAAGGCGGCGGGCAGGATCAGCCCGGGCAGCGTGTCGACCAGGCCGAGGGTGATCATGATCTGGTAGTTGGGGATCATCATGACGAGGCCGGGCAGCATCATCGTGGAGAGATAGAGCAGGAAGACCTTGTCGCGTCCGGGCCAGTTCAGCCGGGCAAACGCGAACGCGGCCATGGAGCTGGTGAAGACCTGCAGCAGCGTGACCCAGGTCGCAACGAAGATGCTGTTGATGAAGTACCGGGCGAAGGGGATCTGCCGGAACACCTCGATGTAGTTGCTGAAGTTCCAGCCGCCCTCGCCGGGGAGCCAGCTCTCGAGGCCGACCTCTTCGAGCGACTTGAGGCTGGTGAGCACCATCCAGACGAAGGGCAGGAACAGGGTGAAGCTCAGCGCGATCAGCACGACATGCAGCCCCGCGCTATTGAAGAAGCGCCGGGTGTTGGCCGAGCGGCGTGGAGGGGCGGCGTGGTGATCAGTCATTGACGTACTTGTTTCCGAACTTCCAGTTGAACAGGGTCAAGCCGAACACCAGGATGAACAGCGCCCAGGCGACGGCGGCGGCGAAGCTGAGCCGGCCGGTCTCGAAACCCTCGATGTAGATGAAGTAGCTGAGCGTGGTGGTGGCGCCCGCAGGGCCGCCCTGGGTCATGGTGCGCGCCATCTCGAAGCCGCCCTGCAGGCCGCCGATCGTCGCCATCACCGAGATGAAGAAGGTGGTGGGCGCCAGCTGCGGCCAGGTGACGTGCCAGAACCGCTGGCGTCGGGAGGCGCCGTCGATGTCCGCGGCCTCATAAAGCTCGGGCGGGATGTTCGTCAGCGCCGCCAGGTACAGCAGCATGTTGTTCGAGCCGATCGCGGCCCAGAGCCCCATGATCATCAGCGAAGGCTTGGCCCAGTCGTAGTTGGAGATCCACTCCGGCGCGTCCAGCCCGTCGGCCGCCATGCCGGGCAGGTTCAGAAAGACCGCGGCAAACCCCAGCGCGATGAACTGCAGGACCATCACCGCCAGGCAGATCATCAGCGAGCTGCCGAACCCTTCGCCCCGAGGGCAGGTGAAGTCGCGGCCCCGGGTGGTGATCTGAATCATCTGCCACCCGCCGAACGCTGCCAGGCCGATCAGCAGCACCCACGCGAGTCCTTGCGTCTGCCCCCACAGGAGGCCGATCACGGTCGGCAGCAACACGAAGACGCAGGGGACGATGGCGGCCTGCGTGCCGATCTCGCCGTCGCGCCACTGTGCCCGCAGCCAGTTCATGCACCACGCCGCCAGGGCCAGCATCAGGCCCAGGCAGCCCCATGTCAGGGCGTAAACGGTTGGGGGCGGCACGGCGTTGACGGACGTCGCCAGGACATCGAGCACGGGCTGCAGGGCCGCGTTGATCGGGCCGGTCTGCGGGTTATAGAGCTTTTTCCAGAGCAGGAACGTCGCGACGCCCGCCACGAAGTGCGGGGTGTAGAACAACGTGCGGTAGACGGTCATGCCCCCGAACACGCCGGTGATCATGATGCCCGCCGCGACGCCTGTGAGCAGGATGACCATGCCCGTGCCCGCCATCCCGACCGCCGCCAGCATGGCGCAGCTCGCCACCAGCACCGCCGACGTCGCCAGCCAGGCGAACACCCGCCGGTTGCCCCCGTGTGAGTCTTTGCTCAGCAGCAGCGCCGCGAAGAGCGCGCCGCCGATCGAGACCGGGATCCCCATCATCAGGAACAGCGTGTTGCCCAGATACCGCATGAAATCGGCTTCGGTGAGCAGCCGGACGAAGTTCTCGAACCCCACGAATTCGAGCGACTCGTCCTTGAACATGTTGTGCTTGCGCAGGTCCCAGTTCGTGAACGCCAGCAGGATGCTGAAGAGCACGGGGAACACGACAAAGGTCAGCACGCCGATGATGTTCGGGGCGAGGAAGAAAAGAGCGGTGAGGGTGTTGCGCCGTTGCTTGATCGAAGAAGCCATCCGTTACTCCGCCCAGCCTTGCGCCTGGTAGTACACGCGGTGGAATGGGTTGTCGATCCAGTCTAACGGCACGGGCTTGCCCTGAGCCCGAAGGGCGTCGATCTTCTTCTGACGGGCGACGTCCTGCTCGTATTGATCCCGCAGGGCCGGGTTCTCTTTGAGTGTCCGCTCGATCTCCGCGTTGACGCGGGCCGTGGCCTGCTCGCCGGCTTCCTCGGCGGTCAGCTTGTCGTTCATGAACGCATCCTCGGCCTGGGTGATGTGCCGCCGCGCGATGCTGTCGAGCACATACGGGCTGAACGAGCCGCCGATCGCGATCGTTTGAGCGGTCCGGGAAAACACGTTGTGAACGTCCCATTCGTTGGGGTATTTCGGCGGCTTGAGGTAGGCCTCGCTGTCCACGTAGGCGGGGTTGGGGGGCAGGGCGTCGGCGTCGTCGACGATCAGGTGGTTGTAATCGGCGCTGGCCAGGTAGGCGAGGAACAGCCTGGCCTTGTCGCGGTGCGCCCCGCCCTTGTAGACGACCGCGGCGCGGGACCCGATCCGCATGTTCCGGAACCCGCCGTGCGGCTGCTCCGCCAACGCCAGGTCCAGCTCGCCGAACTTACGCAGCTGGATCAGCATCCAGCGGCCCGACTTGAGCATGGCGTAGTTGCCGCGGTTGAACAACTGCGCCGAAACGCCCCCATAACCCGACGCGGTGTCGAAAGAGTTCTGGTCGGCCTTGGTGGGCAGGAGCCGGTCGACGTACGTCCACTTGTACTTGAGCTCGAGCACCTCGGCGTATCTCGGGTCGTCAAGGTCGCACCGGGTCATCGTTTCGTTGTAAAACGACAGGCCCAGGCTGCGGATCATGTCATTGGTGTCGACGTGGTTGCAGAAGAAAAACAGACGCCGTTGCCCCTCCGGATTCGCGGCATCGACGAAACGCTTGCCGAACGACTCGAATTCCGAAAACGTCCACTGCTGCGGCGGCGCAGGCAGGCCGAACCTGGCGAACGTCGCGCGGTTGACCCAGAGCATCTGCGTGGCGACGTTGCAGGGGAACGCGTATTGCTCCCCGTTCGCGCTCAGCTCGGTCTCCAGGGCAGGGAAGGTCTGAGACAGGTCGAACCCCATCGCGGTGGCGTGTTCGGTGAGGTTCTCGATGAGCCCGATCGCCTCGAAGTACTGCACCTGCCCGGCGCCCGTCCAGACGTCCATCACGTCTCCCGCCACGCCGGAGACGCCTTGGATCACCTGCTTGCCGGTGTCGCGGTTCGCCGCGTCCGTGCGCATCTCGCAGATCGGCAGGCGGATCGTCATCGGCAGCTTCGACGTGTCCGGGTCAGGGCCCAACACGGCCGACGCTTCGGGCTGCATGGCGATCACGTCATCCGCCAAGGTCTCCGGCACCCGGGCTCGTAACTGCCGGGCCTCGGTGGGCGTCGTGACGGTCACTTCCTTGACGTGGCCGTTCTTGATCAGCCATCGATGAAAGCGGTTGATCTGTTCGATCCGTGCGGGGTTGGGATCGGTCACCCAGTAGGTGACCGGCACCTCGCTCTGCACGTCCGGCGCGGAGAGCCGAAGACCGACGCTCGCGAGGATCAGGAGGAGGAAGACGATAAGGAAAAAATACTTCATAAGATGATTGAAAACCTCGACTTAAGATCGGCTTCCCCCGCCCCGGACCAGACCGATCAGGTGAGCACTGCATTATACAGGAGATGACTGTCCGAATCACCCCGCGGACACGTGGCGTCAGATGAAACGTGGTGGCGCCACTGCCGACGCGAATCACCCGGCGTTTGGTGCGTTGCGGCGGCTGGGCCGTATCAGGCCGTGCCGTAGATGCGGTCGCCGGCGTCGCCCAGCCCGGGGAGGATGTAGCCGTTCTTATCGAGCTGACGATCGATCGCGGCGGTGTAGATCGGCACGCCGGGGGCGTGGGCGGCGAGCTTGGCGACGCCTTCGGAAGCGGCGATGAGGCAGATGAATCGGATGTCCCGGCAGCCGCAGGACCTCAGCAGATCGATGGCCGCGGCTGCGCTGCCGCCGGTGGCGAGCATCGGATCGACCAGCAGCACCGGCCCGTCGGCGATCGCGGGGGGCGTTTTCTGGTAGTAAGGCACGGGCGTCAGCCGCTTCTCGTCGCGGAACATGCCGATGTGGCCGACCTGGGCGTCGGGGATGAGCCGATGGATGCTGTCGGCAAACCCCAGCCCCGCCCGCAGGATCGGAACGATGCTGATCGGCTGATTCAGCTGCGCGCCTTCACAGCGCTCCAGCGGCGTATGGACCTGCACCGGCGTGAGGTTGAGGTCGCGCGTCGCCTCGTAGGCCAGCAGCGCCCCGACCTGTCCGACCAGTTCGCGGAATCGCTGAGAGGGCGTGTCGCGATCCCGGATACGGGTGAGGTTATGAGTGATGAGCGGATGATCCACCACGCGGATCGCCTCGTGGCGGGGGTGAGGCCGGGCGTCAGCATCCGTCATCGTGTGCTCCGCGCATAGAAAAACCGAGCGAGGCCTGATAAAGAATCGGAAACAAATGATAATAACGGTCTGAAATCGGTACTCGGCGCACGCTCGGCGATTTCCCCACTCACTTGATGTGTTTCACGCGTCGAGGCACCTCCTTTCTTGAACCATCTGTCTAATAGTATTTTCCCCACCGCGGGGCGGGGGGTCAAGGGGGAGGCGGTTTTAGATGGTGTGGGCGCTTGCAAGGCTGTTTCCCCCGCGTCTTTCATATTATTTCCAGAACGGGCGGTTCAAGCGGAGCCGCTGCGGGGTTTGGGCCGCCTGCCGGCCAGTTCCCGGAGGGTTTCGAGATTCACGACGTCCCACGGCCGGCCGTCGGGGGCCTCGTCTTTGGCGGTTTCGAGGACCTTGGGGACGAGGCGGAACGCGCGTTTACGCACGATGACACGGAAGGCGTCGAGCGCGACGTGGCCGTGGCCGATATGGGCGTGGCGGTCGACCCGGCTGCCGCGCGGGGTTTTCGAGTCGTTCATATGGATCACCCGCACGCGGTCGATCCCGAGCACCTCATCGAGTTCCTGGAGGACCCGCCGGGCGCCGCGTTCGCTGGTCAGGTCGTATCCCGCGGCGAGCATGTGGGCGGTGTCGAGACAGACCGCCAGCCTCTCGGGCTCTCTGGTCTGGTCGATGATCTGTCTCAGGTGCTCGAAGGTGTGTCCGAGGTTGGTCCCCTGGCCCGCGGTGACCTCGAGGCAGGTCACAAGCTTGAGCCCCGGCAGGTCGCGGTGCAGTTGATTGAGGGCCTTGGCGACCCGGCGCAGGCCCTGGGCTTCGCCTTCCCCCAGGTGGGAGCCGGGGTGGGTCACGACGTGTTGGATGCCCAGGGATTCGCACCGCAGCCACTCGTCCCGGAACAGGGCGACCGATTTCTCCCACGTCTCGGGCTTCGGGCTGGCGAGGTTGATCAGGTAGCTGTCGTGGCTGACCACCTGGTCGATGTCGGTCTCGCGGCGGACGCGGCGCCACTCGGTGATCTGCTCCTCGGTCAGGGGCTTGGATTTCCATTGGCGCTGGTTAGCGGTGAAGACCTGAACGGTCTCCATCCCGAGCCGTTGGGCTTCGAGCAGTGCGTTGTGGAGGCCGCCGGCGATGGAGAGGTGAGAACCGAACATCGGCGTATGGTAACCGCGGCGTATTCTTTACGGGGTCGCATCGATGACCGTAACCGGACCGGGGCCGCGTAGCGGCCCGGCTAGTGAGCCCGCATGTAGGGATTACTTTTTCGGTTTCCGGGGCAGGGCGTACAGTTGCGGGGCCACGGGGCGCCAGCCGGTGGCGATGAACTGCTTGATCCGGTCGGGGGTGACGTCGGGGTCGAAGCCGTAGGTGCCGTGGAGGCGGTCGAGTTCGGACCAGCCGACGTAGACGTGGGTGTAGCCCGCGTCTTGGAGCAGGGCGTTGACGGCCTGCGGGTCGCCCTCCGCCTGGCGGATCATGCCGCCGAGCGGGTTGGGGTCGAACGTGGTGTGGTAGCCGACCGGCCGCTTGAGGTAGAGGATGGCGCCGACGTCGGCCACGAGCATGGTTTTGGAGTCGGGCGGCAAGGCATTGATCGGGTGTTCGGCGAATCCCTCGTTCAGGGCGTCGACCATCAGCCAGACGGGGGCGTTCACCGGGCGTCTGTCCTCACCGGGAACCTTGCGTGTCTGATTCAAGAGCGTGATGAAACTCGTCTGCCAGAGGAGGATGACCAGCACGATGGCGAAGGTGGGCATCAGCCACCACATGCGGTGTTCAAGCCGGGCTTCGATCCGCCCGGCGCCGAGGCCGACGAGCACGCAGGCCGGCAGGAGCGTGGGGATCAGGAACCGGCTTTGCAGATGGGTGCAGACGAGCCAGAAGACTAACTGGAAGCCAAGAAGGACGAGCATCGGGTAGACGGCCCGGCGCGTGGCGGGGTGCAGCGCCGCCAGGAGCGTGCCGAGCAGGACCGCGATCCACAGGATGGGCGCCCCGTTTTCCCGGGTAAAGCGAGCGATGTTCCGGGTTTCGACGGGCGTCGGCTCGCCGCCGATCGCGCCGTAGCCGGTGTTGACCAGCCACTGCCGCATGATCGCCTCGGTGCGGCTGGCGTCGTTCCACTTCAGGCCGGTGGCGGCGTCCCAGCGGTCGGCCAACTCTTTGTCCCAGTGCGCCAGCCCGAGGTGTTGAGCGGCGAACGGGAACACGGGGTTGCCGGTCCAGGCGGCGTTGCGGACGAAATAGGGGCTCAGGGTGACCAGGCCGGCGAGGCCGAAGGCGGTGGTCGCGGCGATGGCTCTGCCCCATCGGGGCGGCCGCCGCCACCGCAACGCGTGGTTGAGCCGGGTGAGCATCAGGATGCCCAGGGGCAGCGCGATCATCGGGCCGGCGGTCAACTTGCAGAGCGTGGCCGCGCCGGCGAGCACGCCCACCGCCGCGGCGCCGCGGAGCCTCTCGCTCCCGGGCTGCAACGCCATCAGCAACGCCGCGGCCCCCAGCGCGCAGACCCCCATCTCGTTGTACGCCATCGACCCGGTGATCATCACCCACGGCACGTTGAGAAAAACCGCTCCCGCCACGGCGCCGGCGACCGGGGTGGCGAAGGTCGCCACGGCGCATCCGATCGCGATCGCCGCGGCGACCGCCAGCGACGCCACGAAAAGTTGGCACAGATACACCGCGTCCAGCACCGACCCGCGCATCAGCGCGAGCTGATGGAACGCCGATTCGATCAGCCCCGGCAGGTAACCGTAAATGTTGTGCTCAAGGCCCTTGATCCGGCCCAGCTCGATCCATTCACGCGGCAACTGCAGGTGATACGTGGTGACATCGTAACCAAACGCCTCGACCCGCCAAAGCGTCCCCGGCGGACAGGTCGCCGCGACCAGCAGCAGCCCCAGCCCCGGCGCCGCCAGCGTCAGCGACCAAGGCCATGGCGTGCGTTGCTCGGCGTCCGGCTTGGGTCGCCGCGCGAGCTGGACCGCCAGCAGCAGGCCCCCGACCCCGCACAGCCCCCACGCCGTCGGGCCGGTCAGCCAGCCCATCACCCCCATCACCTGGCCCGCGATCAGCAGCACCGTCATGCCCAGCATCGTCTGCAACACCCCGGCGAACCGCGCGTTGTTGAGCCACCAGGCCCGGAGCGGGTAACCCAGACCGGCCGCGCCCAGCCACATCGCCGCCAACCAGGGCAGCGACTCCGTGATGAGGTAAAGACTGGCAGCGCTTCCACGGCCCGCGGCCAACACGATGGTCGCCCCCAGCAACACCAACGCGGTGGCCAGGACGATCAGGTTATGGAGTATAAAACGTGGTCGTGACACGCCGCATAGTTTAGCTTGGGCGCGCCCGGCGGGGTCGGCCGGTCACGATTTGGGCGGCGTGTCCGACAGGTCGAACAGCCTTCGCAGCGCCGCCGCGTAGAAGCCCAGCGGCGCGTCGGGGTTGCCGTGGTCCAACTGAGACAACGGCAGGTGAAGGATTTTGTTGATCAGGCGGTGGGTGTGCTCGTCGAGGATCTTCTCGGCCCGCTCCGCGTCGCCGTTGAGCTGGGCGGTCAGCTTGCGGCGGGTCCGCTCGCGCTCGGCTTCGCCGATGTCCAGCAGGCGGCGTCGCAGTTCGCGGACCAATCGCCCGATATCCTGGTTCTGCAATTGTGACATGCACGCGGCCACGTGACCGGTCAGCAGCCCGTCACACTGGGCGACGAGGTCGCGGCGCTGATCGCGCGTGGCTTCCACCACCGATTCGAGGTCGTCCACGTTGTAGAGGTAGATGTTCGACAGCCCGCCGACCGTGGGGTCGACGTCGCGGGGCACGGCGATGTCGATGATGAACAGCGGCCGGTTGCGCCGCCGCCTGGCCAGCGGCTTGAACCGTTCGGCGGTGATGATCGGCTCGGTCGCGCCGGTGCTCGTGACCATCACGTCCGCGTCCACCATCAGCTCATCCAACTCGTCCCACGCCCGCGGCCCGCCCCCGGGGTGCCCGACGCCGATCGTGGCGGCCAGTTCAGCCGCACGCTGCGCCGTGCGGTTGACCAGCCAGAGGCGGTGGGGATTCAACGCCTTGAGGTGCTTGAGAGTCGTTTTCGCCATCTCGCCCGCGCCCACACCCACGATCGTTTTGTCGGCGAAGTCGTCGAACACCTGCCGGGCGAAGTCGACCGCGACCGAGCCGACCGACACCCGCCCGGCGTCGATCCCGGTGTCGGCCCGGACCTTGCGCGCGGCGGACAAGGCGGACTGAAACACCCGGTGCAACACCGGCCCGATAGCATTGGCGGCGCTGGCGACTTCATAAGCGCGTTTGACCTGGCCGAGGATCTGCGTCTCGCCCAGCACCATGGAGTCGAGCCCGCTGCACACACGGAAGAGGTGGGCGACCGCCTGCTCCTGCTCGCGGTGGATGGTGGCCGCGGTGACGGCGCCGACCTCGACCCCGCTGAGGTCGGCCAGCACGTTGCGCAGGTCTTCGATCGACGGGGCGGCGTGTGACGGGCGGGCGGTGTAAAGCTCGGTGCGGTTGCAGGTGCTGACCAGGACGAACTCGGCGTCGGCGTAGGTCTCGCGGAGGCGGGCGAGCGCCGCGTTGAGTGGGCCGCCCGCCATCGCCAGCTTCTCACGGAGCTGGACGTCGGCCGTGCGGTGGTTGACGCCGAGCAGGAGGATGCGCATCAGCCGGGTCCTCCGTAGGCGACGACGACCGGGCCGGGCATCGAGGTGACGATGCCGTAGGCCAGCAGCAGCAGTACGAAGCCGGCGATCGAGAGCCAGGCGGCGCGTTGTCCGCGGAACGTGGTGGCGTAGCGGACGTTCATCACGACCGCGTAGACCAGCCAGGCGGCGGTGGCGAGCACGATCTTCGGATCGAGCCACCAGCCGGCGGGTAGCCCGCCGGGCTGGTCGATGAGCAGGATCAGCCCGGTGATCAGGGCGAGGGTGAGGATAGTGAAGCCGAGGCTGGCGGTCTGGATGATCAGCAGTTCGAGCCGTTCGAGGCTGGCGAGCTTGCCGAGGCCGGGCAGGTCGCGTTTCTGTTTGAGCCGGCGCTGGACATAGAGAAACATGCCGCCCGCGATGGCGGCGACCGCGGCGCACAGCGTGCCCAGATAGACACAGGTGAGGTGGAACCCCATCCACACCGGGTGGAGCGTGTCGAGGTTGAAGGGGCGGTAGGTCCACGCGGCCGAGCAGACGCCCCACGCGAGCATCAGGGTGAGCAGCGGCAGGCCGAACGCCGAGAGCCCGAACAGCCGCGGCCGGGTCTGGATGAACGCGATGGTGATGGCCAGCAGGGCGCTGATCAGCAGCAGGCCGTCGAGGTGGGCGGTGAGCGGCTGCCATTGGCCGGACGAGACGTAGCGGTAGGCGAAGACCGTGCCGGCGCCCACGGCCACGGCGACCACGATGCCGCGCTGGGCGCGGTCCTCCCCGGCCGTCGGCTCGGCGCGGCGGAGGCGGCGCAGCGCCAGCACCTCGGCGGCGATCGAGAGAGCCGCCAGGACGCTCAGGAGGATGCTGATGATCGGATGATTCACGGTGTGCCTTCGAGCAGGGCGTCGCAGTGCGCCTTGACGGCGTCGACGCCTGAATCCTTAAGGATACGCATTGCGGCCTTATCCGTCAGCCGCCGCAGCCGGTCCCGGCGTTGTTCGGCGTCGGCAAAGCGTTGCTGGATCAGGGCGCGGTAGGGCGCCACGGCTTCGAGCAACGTCGGCCAGTCGGGGTCGAGCCGGTCGGACAGCTCCCGCCGGATCGTGGAGGCGGCGGCGGCGGAGACCCCCGACGTATGGACCGCGAGGGTGACCGGCCCGTGGTGGGCGTGAGCCGGGACGACCAGGTCGCCGTCGTCCGGAACGTCGGTGCGGTTGACCAGGACGCCGCGCTGGCGGGCGTCGTCGGCGACGCGCTGGTTGATCTGCTTGCGGTCGGTCGCGACGATCACCAGCAGGGCGCCGTCGAGATCGCCAGGCTCGTACGTCCGGCGATGCACCGTGATCGGCAAGCCCTCGATCGCCGGGTCCAGTTCGGGAGCGACCAGATGCACGTCGGCGCCGGCATCGACCAGGGCGTCGGCGCGTCGCGCCGCGACCGGCCCGCCGCCGATGATGACGCAGCGCCGTTCACGGACACACAGCATGACGGGCAGGCAGTGCATGAATAGGGCGTTTATCGACGCATCAAAACCACACGATCCACCTTCAAGTCATGGGGGACCGGTAATGGCATTATATGAATTCGAAGCCCGGAGATCGCGATCCCCGGGCTTCTGATGAGCGCTGAGAAAAAGAGAATGAGCCGCGGCCCCGTACGGCCGCGGCTCAAACGATGGAGAGTGTCCGGTGGCGTCCGGCGTCAGGCGGCCTGCTGCTTAAAGGCACGGGCCGCGGCCTTGAGCTTGTCATTCGGGTCGGCCGGGTCGGTGGGCGGCGGGGCCGACGCTCCGCGCCGGTCCCGGTCGATCTTGAACGAGCCGACGAGCTGCAGCAGTTGCTCGGCCTTCTTGGAGAGCTGCGTCGCGGCGGACGCGGCCTGGTTGGTGCCTTCGGAGGCCTGCTTGGTGACCGCCGAGATGGACTCGACGTTCTTGCTGACCTGCTCGCTGGCGGCCGACTGTTCCTCGGCGGCGGCGGCGATCGACTGGATCATGGCCGCGACTTCCTGAGCCGACGCCACGATCTTCTCCAGGCTTTCGCCCGCTTCCTGGGCCTTGCCCACGCCCACCTGCACCTGCTCGGTGCCGGCGTTCATGCGCTCGACCGCCTGGCTGGTCTCGGTCTGGATGGCGGTGATCGACTCGGCGATCTCCTCGGTGGCCTTGGTGGTGCGGTCGGCGAGCTTGCGGACCTCGTCGGCGACGACCGCGAAGCCCCGGCC